>WVYN01000068.1 GCA_011772965.1 Gammaproteobacteria bacterium | reverse complement strand
AGTCCGGATTGGAGTCTGCAACTCGACTCCATGAAGTCGGAATCGCTAGTAATCGCGGATCAGAACGCCGCGGTGAATACGTTCCCGGGCCTTGTACACACCGCCCGTCACACCATGGGAGTGGGCTGTACCAGAAGTGGGTAGTCTAACCTTCGGGAGGACGCTTACCACGGTATGGTTCATGACTGGGGTGAAGTCGTAACAAGGTAGCCGTAGGGGAACCTGCGGCTGGATCACCTCCTTTAAAGACCAAAGGGCGACCGGCATTCGGGAGCGCCCACACAAACTGCTTGACCCAGAGATCGGTGTTCGGGCCCGCTCGGTCCGGGCCCCGGTTTCGAAGCATGGGTTTCGAGCTGGGTCTGTAGCTCAGTTGGTTAGAGCGCACCCCTGATAAGGGTGAGGTCGGTGGTTCAAATCCACCCAGACCCACCAGACGAGAGTGGGGTCGAAGTTCCGTTTTCAGACCCGGCGCGGCCCGGCTGACGTCGGCCACGGGAGAGCGACTCCGACCCCGGTTTTAAGGGGGCTGTAGCTCAGCTGGGAGAGCGCGGGCTTTGCAAGCCTGAGGTCGTCGGTTCGATCCCGATCAGCTCCACCAGAGAGATGCGGTCCGAGTCGAATGCGCCGCGGGAGGCGAGAGGTTCTCGCGAGACGCGGCGGCGAAATTCGGTTCGGACCCGATTTCTCTACGTTCTTTTACAATTTGGGTAGTCAAAAGGCGCAAGACACGAGAGAGCTCTGCTTTTCTCGTGTCGGGTATGTTGCTAGCAGTTTTTTTGGGTTCGACATGTGCCCTCGAAGGGTCGACAGACCTTTTGGGGTTATATGGTCAAGCGAGTAAGCGCATACGGTGGATGCCTTGGCGGTAAGAGGCGATGAAGGACGTGGTAGCCTGCGATAAGCCTCGGGGAGCCGGCAAACAGGCTTTGATCCGGGGATGTCCGAATGGGGAAACCCGACCCCTCGGGGTCATCGTGCACTGAATCCATAGGTGTACGAGGCAAACCTGGCGAACTGAAACATCTAAGTAGCCAGAGGAACAGAAATCAACCGAGATTCCCTCAGTAGCGGCGAGCGAACGGGGACCAGCCAGCACTCTTTAGCCAGTGATCTAGTCGAACGGTCTGGAAAGTCCGGCCATAGCGGGTGATAGCCCCGTAGGCGAAAGATCGCTGGTGGAACTAGGTGTGCGACAAGTAGGGCGGGACACGTGGAATCCTGTCTGAAGATGGGGGGACCATCCTCCAAGGCTAAATACTCCTTACCGACCGATAGTGAACCAGTACCGTGAGGGAAAGGCGAAAAGAACCCCTGTTAGGGGAGTGAAATAGAACCTGAAACCGTTTGCGTACAAGCAGTCGGAGCCCGGCGACTAAATCGTGGTCATGCGGCGCGTGCGACAGAGGCAGTAAGCTGTGTTTGCGCGTCGCGGGGCCGTGCCTGCTTCCGCAGGGCGATTTAGTCGCCGGGTGACGGCGTACCTTTTGTATAATGGGTCAGCGACTTACTTCTCAGTGGCAAGGTTAACCGTGTAGGGGAGCCGTAGGGAAACCGAGTCTTAATAGGGCGATCAGTCGCTGGGAGTAGACCCGAAACCGGACGATCTACCCATGGCCAGGTTGAAGGTCGGGTAATACCGACTGGAGGACCGAACCAACTGATGTTGAAAAATCAGTGGATGAGCTGTGGGTAGGAGTGAAAGGCTAAACAAGTCCGGAGATAGCTGGTTCTCCCCGAAAGCTATTTAGGTAGCGCCTCGTGTCTCACTCCCGGGGGTAGAGCACTGTTATGGCTAGGGCTGCACCTCGCGGTACCAAACCATTGCAAACTCCGAATACCGAGAAGTGCAATCACGGGAGACACACGGCGGGTGCTAACGTCCGTCGTGGAAAGGGAAACAACCCAGACCGCCAGCTAAGGTCCCAAAATCACAGCTAAGTGGGAAACGATGTGGGAAGGCACAGACAGCCAGGAGGTTGGCTTAGAAGCAGCCACCCTTTAAAGAAAGCGTAATAGCTCACTGGTCGAGTCGGCCTGCGCGGAAGATTTAACGGGGCTCAAGCTGTGTACCGAAGCTGCGGGTTCGGTCCTTGTTCGCAAGGGTCGAACGGTAGGGGAGCGTTCCGTAAGCCTGCGAAGGTGTGTCGTAAGGCATGCTGGAGGTATCGGAAGTGCGAATGCTGACATGAGTAACGATAAAGCGGGTGAAAAACCCGCTCGCCGAAAGTCCAAGGTTTCCTGCGCAACGCTAATCGGCGCAGGGTGAGTCGGCCCCTAAGGCGAGGCCGAAAGGCGTAGTCGATGGGAAACAGGTCAACATTCCTGTACCTGTTGCTGCTGCGATGAGGGGACGAAGAAGGCTAGGTGGTCCGGGTGTTGGATGTCCCGGTTCAAGCATGTAGGGAGTAGCTTTAGGCAAATCCGAAGCTGCAATCCTGAGATGCGATGACCATGCTCTTTATTGAGCGGAAGCCGCTGATGCCATGCTTCCAGGAAAAGCCTCTAAGCTTCAGGCAGCAAGAGACCGTACCCGAAACCAACACAGGTGGACAGGGTGAGAATCCCAAGGCGCTTGAGAGAACTCTGGTGAAGGAACTAGGCAAAATAGCACCGTAACTTCGGGAGAAGGTGTGCCTTTGGTGGTGATGGGACTTGCTCCCTGAGCTGCTGGAGGTTGCAGTGACCAGGTGGCTGCGACTGTTTACTAAAAACATAGCACTCTGCAAACTCGTAAGAGGACGTATAGGGTGTGACGCCTGCCCGGTGCCGGAAGGTTAATTGATGGGGTTAGCTCCTTCGGGGGCGAAGCTCTTGATCGAAGCCCCGGTAAACGGCGGCCGTAACTATAGATTGTTGTAGTTACGCAAAAAAACTTGGCTATATGCTGGAAACTCCGGTGTATCCGCTGGTACTCGCTCGGAATTGCCGAGCAGTGACAATCCACGCGGTGCGGACAATCAGCAGGAAAGGCTTCTGGTATGACTTCACTGAACGTTCAGGAGATTCCTGACCGCATCGGCTATTACCTCGCGGGTTTTGCCGATGGCGAAGGAAGCTTCAACCTCTCATTTCGAAAACGTAACGACTATTCCATGCCATGGAAGATATCGTTGTGTTTCAACGTGTCACAGAAAGACAAGGTCATTCTGACCTTATTCAAACGACATTTGAAATGCGGCACGTTGCGGGTGAGAGACGATGGCGTTTGGTACTACGAAGTCAATAACTTCACGGCGGTTCGAGAGAATGTCATTCCGTTTTTTGATCGGTTTGGGTTTCTGTCTGCAAAGAAGAAACGCGACTTTGTGAAGTTCAAGCAAATCGCAGATCTGATGTCAGATAGAAAACATCTCGACAAAAATGGAATAAAAAGAATTCTCGAAATCCGCAAGACAATGAATGATGGCGGAGTCGGAAGACGAAAGTACTCCGATGCCGAAATTCTGGGTCTGATGAAGTCGGAAGAATCCTCAGAGACTACACGCCAAGCACGATCCAATCGCTAAACCGATGCCGTCTGATTGGAAAGTGAAGATATAGTCCGATCTGCATAGCGATATGCAGGATTCAAATCAAAAATCTTGCTACCGTTTGAATCCAACCGGTCTCACGACCGGGGGTAACGAAGGATGAACGGTCCTAAGGTAGCGAAATTCCTTGTCGGGTAAGTTCCGACCTGCACGAATGGCGTAACGATGGCCACACTGTCTCCACCAGAGACTCAGTGAAATTGAAATCGCTGTGAAGATGCAGTGTACCCGCGGCAAGACGGAAAGACCCCGTGAACCTTTACTACAGCTTTGCACTGAACTTTGAATATGCTTGTGTAGGATAGGTGGGAGGCTTTGAAGCGAGGACGTCAGTTCTCGTGGAGCCATCCTTGAAATACCACCCTGGTATGTTTGAGGTTCTAACCCAGGCCCGTTATCCGGGTCGGGGACAGTGTATGGTGGGTAGTTTGACTGGGGCGGTCTCCTCCCAAAGAGTAACGGAGGAGCACGAAGGTAC
>WVYN01000024.1:101970-102188 GCA_011772965.1 Gammaproteobacteria bacterium | reverse complement strand
TTACCACCCGCATTGACCTGGGATAGCCGGGTAACACGACTCGAGATCAGGGTACCGTCACTCTCAATGAAACTGTCTTCGGTATTACGAGCATATAAAGCACCGGCATTTGCGCCCAGGACCCAGTTATTGATAATCCAGAGACCATTAAGATTGAATGCACCAAACCAGCGGTCGGCATCGGGCGAACTGGATATCCTGTTATTAGTCACAGGGTC
>WVYN01000024.1:100777-101893 GCA_011772965.1 Gammaproteobacteria bacterium | reverse complement strand
CGGTTAAAGCCTGTGTCGATATCATTTATCTCATAACCAACAGCGACCCCCCACACGCTATTTTCCCAGGGGATGATATCTACCCCGACCAGCGCCCCATGACGTTCACCTTCAAACGCCGTCAGGGTGAATTCATTCTCAAAATCTGTGTAGGAATAGCTTGCCCAGGCACCAACCTGGAATGTTTTATCACCCGCATTCAAACCGGAATCGATAGAATATAGGGCACCGGATGAGCTCAGGTTAAAAACAGAATAGAAGCCTCTCAGGACATCGTCTATGCGTTCTCCCAGGGTAGCAACAGTATTCGTGATTTGGGTATTCAGCAGATCGGGTGTGGTTAATACGGAGCTCGGGGTAATGGTTGGATCGACAATGTTACTGGCCAGCGAGACGGTAAAAGCAAACCAGTCAAAATTCACGGGGGAAAAACTGGGATCGGTGCAATTAACAGTCTCGCCAGATAGATTGGCAGCACCAACACTGATGTCTGTTCCAGATTGAACAACACTGGTGCTGCCGGTAAAACCGGAAACACTGTTACCCGATGATTGTGCCAGTATATTGAGATTTCCTGAACCTGTCGTAAAGTCGAGGCTCAAGCTGCCTGCAGATTCACTACCAATACTAGTAGCACTAACCACTCCAGACTGGCTGATTGAGAGTGTTACATTAGCACCATTATTGGTTACAGACAGTGTTGCTGTTGCACCGCTGAACGGTATATTCGAACCTGAATCTACGCCAGGAGGGTTACAGCTAGTAGTGAAATACTGTCCAGATACGCTTCCAGTATAAGTACCATCGGTCAGTGCATAAGCAGAACTGTAATAGAAACCGGCAATGAAAGTGACGGTAGCTAAAACAACGTGTTTGAAAATGCTATGACCCTGCCGCGTATGAATGGTCATGACCCTCTCCCTTTCCCTGTTTTCACTATAAGAAATTGCGGGGCGTTTGCAAGATTTAATTACGGAAAACGAAATTAACAATGGGTCAGCAAAGAAATAGTAAGGGAGTAAGTCGTAAGAAACTGGAGCGGGAAACGAGACTCGAACTCGCGACCCCAACCTTGGCAAGGTTGTGCTCTACCAACTGAGCTATTCCCGCACCCTG
>WVYN01000024.1:24390-100593 GCA_011772965.1 Gammaproteobacteria bacterium | reverse complement strand
GCCAGCCAGATGGTCGGGTGTTGCTGTACCACCAGGACCAGGACAACGGCCACCATCAGTTTGTCGGCAACCGGATCGAGAAATGCACCCAGTTTGGAGATCTGGCCAAGCTTCCTGGCGAGGTAACCATCCAGCAGATCCGTCAATGCAGCCAGGGAAAATATGGCGGTAGCCAGCAGATTATTCCAGCTGAATGGCAGGTAAAATGCCACAACAAATACAGGGATCAAAAATATCCTGATCAAAGTCAGGCTGTTAGGTATATTCATAGACTAGGCGATCAAAATTTAATGAAATCTATCGTAGATCTTGCGGGCCAGGTTTTTATTGATGCCAGGTACCTTGGCCAGATCCTCAACTCCCGCCCGGAGAATACCCTGTAAACCACCAAAGTGCCTAATCAGATTTTGCCGGCGCTTTTGACCAACACCTTCAATTGTTTCCAGTGATGATTGGTTTCGTTTTTTATTGCGGCGCTGTCGGTGTCCGGTGATGGCAAACCTGTGTGCTTCATCACGTATGTTCTGGATCAAATGTAAAACCGGCGAGCTTTGCTCCAGCCTGATGGTCTTGTTATCACGCGCGATTATCAGGGTCTCTAGGCCCGGTTTGCGACTGGGCCCCTTGGCCACGCCAATCAGGGTTATATCCCCGGTCTGTAGCTCTTCCATGACTTTTTTTGCTGAACTGATTTGTCCCTTACCACCGTCAATCAAAATGAGATCCGGTAACCTGCCCTCTTCTTTTTTTACGCGTGTATATCGCCGGGTAAGGACCTGTTCCATGGCCGCATAATCATCGCCAGCGGTAATGCTTTCGATATTAAAACGCCTGTAGTCCGATGAGACAGGACCCTGTGGGCCAAAGACGACACATGATGCAACTGTGGCTTCACCCTGGGTATGACTGATATCAAAACACTCGATGCGTTCTATGGGTTCATCCAGTTTCAGTAATTCCTGTAGCTCTTCAAGGCGTGTTTGCTGACTGAGTTTACCATCCAGATGTTGCTTCAGTATGATGGCTGCGTTTTCACTGGCCATTTCTAACCACCTGGCCCGTTCGCCACGTAAACGATGTTTGAGGCTGATTTTTCTTCCGCTTTTTTCACTCAACACAGATTCCAGCAATTCCTTGTCTTCCGGGATATGACTGAGGAGGATTTCATCCGGAATCATCCGCTGCACAGACTGATCAAGGTAAAACTGCGGGATAAAGGCTTCCAGCAGTTCTGCCTCTGTTGTCCCGATTGTGGTCCTCGGGAAAAAACTTTTGCTTCCAAGGTTCAGACCCCCGCGGATAAACAGCATCTGAACGCAGGCAGTTCCGGAGTTGAGTTGGCAGGCGATGATATCGATATCCCCCCTTTCTGCCGTGATGTACTGGTGTTCCTGAACCTTGCGAAGATTACTGATCTGATCACGGTATTGAGCGGCGCGCTCATAATCGAGTTGCTCTGCTGCCTCCTGCATCGGCTCTAACAGGGCATCGATGACTTCTTCATTCTTACCCTCAAGAAACATCATGGCATGGCGGACATCCTTCTGATATTCATCGGCGCTGATGAAATCAACACAGGGAGCAGTACAACGCTTGATCTGGTATTGCAGGCAGGGCCTTGATCGATTAGCAAAGAAACTGTCGGTGCAGGAGCGTAACCGGAACAATTTCTGAATGAGATGAACGGTCTTGCGGGCGGCACCTGCTGATGGATATGGGCCAAAATAGCGGCCCTTGCCCCGCCGCGCGCCACGATAGTAACTCAAGCGGGGGAATTCCTGATCTGAGGACAGGTAAAGATAAGGATAGCTCTTGTCATCCCGGAACCAGATGTTGTACCGCGGTCTTAGTTCCTTGATCAGGTTATTCTCCAGGATCAATGCTTCGTTTTCTGTGTGTGTGACCGTGACCTCGATAGAGGCAATGGCGTTCACCATCACCCGGGTCTTGGGGGAATGTTGGCTGCTACGGGTGAAATAACTCGTTACCCGCTTCTTCAGGTTGCGTGCCTTACCGACATAGATGACCTTGTGGTCCTTGTCCAGCATGCGGTAAACACCGGGCCTGGAAGTCAGGGTGCGCGCAAAGGATTTCGGATCAAAATTATCTTTATTTATCATAAAATCATTTAGTTATATCTAATATTTCATGTATTTTATAGAAAATATCATGAAACATATCCGGGGTCAGCCTACGTGTCTGGGTGTTATAGCGACTGCAATGGTAGGAATCGATCAGGGTTCTTTCCCGGGAGAGTGCATGTACCTTACCATGAGCAAATGTGTGGTCTTTTTGTTTCAGCGCCAGGCCTTTGATTACCGCTCCATGGGCAATCCGGCCCAGGGCCAGTATCGCTGTTCCGCTGGCCATGGCATCCAGTTCAGTGGCCAGATACGTATTGCAGGTGGTGATCTCGCCTCCCAGGGGCTTATTTCCAGGAGGCAGGCATTTTACCGCATTGGTAATCCGGCAATGTTTCAGGCACAGGCCGTCATTCAGGTGCAGTGATTGCGGTTTGTTGCTGAACCCGAATTTATGCAAGGTTTCGTAAAGAATGATTCCGGCAAAATCACCCGTAAATGGCCGACCGCTGGCGTTGGCACCATGCAGTCCCGGCGCCAGTCCCACTATTAATAATTCTGGTTTACTGGCACCAAACGGGGCCACTGGTCTCGCATGATAGTCCTGGTATTGTTTACGGATATCTTTCAGGTGAGCAGCCAGCCGGGGGCAAAGACGGCAGTCGGGATTAAACGTGGTCATCCTCCTTATTTTGCCAGAGAGACCCGGGCAGACCCAGTGAAGTCAATATCTGATAATCCTCTTTACTGATACTGACAATAAGCCGGTGATGAGAGAGAATCCTGGCACAATATCTCCGGCCAGGCATCCACCCAACAACAGGTATGATCAAAGCCTTCGATAATCCGAAACGGATCGAGGTTGATTTTGGAAAATTCCCGGCGGACATGGTTAAGGGTATCTGGAGGCACAACCGTGTCTTGATCACCGAGGAAATGGATCTGTGGAATCATGGCAATCTGGGTAATCACATCTCTCGCATTCAAAGAACCAGACAAGGGCGTGACCTCATGGTAGCTGGTCCAGGCCTCATGGTCGAGATTGGCTGCAAGCGTTACCAGCAGCTCGACATCCTTGCGTTTCGCCGCCATTAAGGTGGCGAGTGTGCCTCCGCCGGAATAACCCACCAGAATAATCCCGTGTGCCGGGTATCTCGCCAGAAACTGGTCAATGACATTGTTCATGGCTCCCACCACCTCAGGAGCGTAGCGATGGGATGACCAGTATTTACTGTCACAGTCTTGCAATGCTTTTTTGTCAAGGTACTGACACGGCCTGCCCAGGTATAGTACTTTCGGGTTACTGTCTCTGGTTGCCAATTTAAGTCCTACTGGGTTCCGGGGGGTCGGGTCAGCGGACAAGCGGTTTTTACGCCGCCATGCCCGCCCATCACCTTCGACAAACACCGTCAACAATTCCTTTTGTGTGCCCATGCCTTTACTGTAAGTCTGGATGTCAAATGGAGTGGCATGGTAACTGGTGCCGGTAAATCTCGCCGATGATGCAATGGCATCCGCCGATTCAGATCGGGCAGGAATTAAGTCACAGGAAGACGCCAGTAACGCTGTTATGAAGAGAAATATCAGATATAATTTCAACTTGAAATTGCGCCTTCTGGCCAGGTCCTACGGTTGTCCATCAACATTTTTACAGCGGGGTAACTGATGAATAAAATCTTCACCCTTTTCCTGATTGGACTCATTCTGGCTTTGCCTGCCCAGGCCGATGATAATTGGAGTCCCCGCCACTCCCAGGGATTCTGGACCAATCTGGATTGGGCGACAACAGGTGATGGATCCGGTTCTTTTTCCTATGGTCCGTTCCCGGGAAACAGCCTGACGGGAGTGGATGTGCTTGGCACGGAGAACTTCTCCGGCGGCGTGACTACCGGCCAATATTACGCTGATCCACTGGCTTATGATGATCCATATACCACACGCCACAATCTTATTGCAGGTTATCTCAATTATTTGATTAATGATAACCTGGCCCTGGACGTCGCGGCAGGACGTACCAACCCTGACATATACAACAATCAGTTCTCGCAAGAATTCATTTCCACCAGCATTTTTGGTCATGATATTAATTCATTCGATAGTCAGCGACTGTTTGTGTCTGGTAGCCTGAACAGTTCTTTGACGCTAAACCGCTTCTCCATGGGTGCTCGCATTGGCTACCTTGCTACCCAGAACAATGGCACAGAGCCTGCCACAAATGGTAACTCCTCCACGAGCTATTATGATCAAACCAGTAATTTTCAGAAGCTTCGAACCGGGGTTGACCTGAGTTATTTGTTCCGCTCATCGTTGGAACCATACGTGGCGTTTGATTACCTGAAAGATGTCAGCCAGCAAAAGACATACTCTGCATCAGATCCTTTGCAAAATATAAATGATGAATATCAGTTATCTGCAGGGCTGAGGTACTTCCTGAAAAACGGGTTTAGCAGTAATCTGCAATTTAATGTCAACAAGGAACGTGAGGAGATCGATTTCAGCAGTTTAACGTTTTTGTTAAGACTTGAACTGTAATATCAGGGATTGGGCATGATTAACCTGGAACCACGTTTCGCCGGTTTTTCTGGTATGGTGTTATTGCTGCTGTTGTCGATGTTTAGCCCAAGCACTGTGTCAGCAGAGCTGGCCGGCAAGGTTGAGACCATCAGTGGTACAGTCTGGGCACAGGACACTGAGGGTAACCGCAGGCAGCTTGAAGAAGGTTCCCCGTTTTATGTGAATGACCTTTTGATTACCGAGGCGGATTCAAACATACAGATCAGGTTTCAGGACGACACCAAATTCTACATGGGCGAAGAAGCCCAGCTGCTGATACAGGATTTTATCTATAAGAAACCCGAAAGAGAAAACAGCTTTTCTGCCAAGATCCTCAAAGGTACTTTCCGGTTCATCAGCGGACTGATCGCCAGTGCAAGACCGGATTCCATGGAAGTACAGACATCTGTCGCCACTATTGGTATTCGTGGTACGCACGTGGTAGGAGAAGTAGATTCAACTTCTGCCACCATTATTCTCATGGAACCTGAAGGAGAAGATCGTGATACCAGCATCCTGGTTGCAAATGAGTATGGCAGCGTGGTGATTGATAAACCCGGCTATGGTACCGAAATACCTGATCAATACAGTCCACCATCTCCTCCACGGCGTATGCGTCTACAAACAATAGACAATATCATGCGTTCCATGCAGTCCATTCAACGTGTTAACATCCCCCGACCACGTATGCCCAGATGATATAAATTTTACTGAATGACAAGCGGTATATGGCAGCAGGCCCGGGGGATTTGCATGCCGCATCTGGCCAAACTGCAACAGCAGTTGCCCTTGATCCTCTTGAGTCTATTCGTACTCATCATATTCATTGCCCATGCGGCAGGTCTGGACTTGCGTGTCCTTCAGCAAATGGAAAATCATGCATTTGATCTGCGCATGCAACTCAGCACAATCGATAAACCCGATCCCCGGTTTGTTATTGTTGATATCGATGAAAAAAGCCTGGAAATTAAAGGTCGCTGGCCCTGGAGCAGGAACAAGCTCGAACAGTTAATTGATAACCTGTTTGAGTATTACCAGGTGCAACAGGTTGGTTTTGATATTGTATTCGCTGAACCTGATACGAGTTCCGGCCTGAAAATACTGGAAGATTTAGGCGCTGATCAACTAAGGCTAAATCAAGAATTCCAGTCTGTACTCACAGAACTGAGCAAAACGCTGGATTACGATCGGCGCCTGGCCATAAGCATCAGTAAACGGCCTGTGGTACTGGGGTATTATTTTAATAAAAGCAGCGAACTGGATCGGCAGATCAGTGGCACTTTGCCCCAACCCACCTTTACCAATGAATCATTGGGCAATAAAACCATCCCTGCACCTGAGGCAGGTGGTTACGGGGCAAACCTTGCAATCTTCCAGGAACAGGCACTGGCCGCAGGCCATTTCAATCCACACATAGACGATGACGGCATTATTCGTCGCGTACCCCTGCTTTATAACTTCAAAGGTGACTATTACGAATCTCTTTCACTCGCGATGGTTCGCACTCTCGTGAATGCAGACAGGATTGAACCACAGTTTAGTGATGAAAAGCTGGAATGGCTCAAGGTAGGTAACTATCGAATACCGGTAACGGAGGGAGGCATGGCAATCGTGCCCTACCGGGGAAAGCAAGGCAGTTTCCCATATATCCCGGCAACTGACATTCTGGACAGGAAGCCTGGAAAATCGGTCCTTGAGAATACCATCGTAATGGTTGGTACTTCGGCGCCTGGCCTATTTGATTTACGTTCAACACCACTGCAAAGCAGTTTTCCCGGGGTGGAAATACATGTCAATCTCATAGCCGGTATGCTGGACCAGCGCATCATGAAAATGCCGGAATTGTCCAATGCTATCGAGGCATTAACCATGCTCATTGTTGGACTTTTGTTTATCCTGCTTATGCCGGTGTTGACACCGTTTTGGACCTTGATCACCTCCGCCCTGCTCTTTCTTATACTGCTTGCATCCAACCTTGCTGCCTGGTTCATACTTGACCATGTCATTCCGATTGCACCGGTACTGATTTTATTACTCATCTTGTTTCTGTTTAACATGAGTTTTGGTTTCTTTATTGAACGGAGCAGGAAGGCCCAGATTACAGGGTTGTTTGGACAATATGTCCCGCCCGAGCTGGTAGATGAAATGAGTGACAACCCGGATTCCTTTACCCGCGAAGCGAATGAACGGGAGATGACTGTTCTCTTTTCCGATGTCCGTGGATTTACCACCCTGTCCGAAGGACTAAACCCGAAAGAACTTTCAGATATGATGAATGAGTTTCTGACGGCATTTACCACAGTAATCCATAGGCATCGTGGAACGATTGATAAATACATGGGCGATGCCATTATGGCATTCTGGGGCGCACCACTGAGTGATCCGGAACATGCACAACACGCAGTTGAGGCCAGCCTGGATATGATCAAACGCATGTATGAATTGCATGAAGAATTTTCCCAAAGAGGCTGGCCGGCATTGAAAATTGGCGTTGGTATTAATACCGGTACCATGAGTGTCGGTAATATGGGATCCGAGTTTCGCATGGCCTATACCGTTATCGGCGATAGTGTCAATCTCGGTTCCAGACTGGAAGGTCTCACAAAACAATATGGTGTTGATGCTCTGGTCAGTGAATCAACCCGTAACATGGTGCCGGATCATGCCTTTCGGGAGATCGACCTGGTGCGGGTCAAGGGCAAGCATGATCCGGTTGCGATATACGAACCGCTGGGCCACAGGGATACAATTCAAAATAAAACCTTTAATGAACTGGATTTACATCAACGCGCCATAGATGCCTACCGCAAACGGGAATGGGACAAGGCAAAGGAATTGTTCAGGACCCTGGCATTACAGTTCAAGCAACGCAATATCTATTCACTCTACCTGGAACGAATACAGTTCTTTACAGATAATCCCCCCGGTGAAGACTGGGATGGCGCCTTCACGTTTACTATAAAGTAAACATACCACTGTTATTATTTTGTAATGGAAGCCTACCTAGGACTGTTTTTCATTTCGTTTCTTGCTGCCTCTTTCCTTCCTGCGTATTCCGAGGTCTTTTTTACAGGATTGGTAGTCGGCGGATATGACCCGTTAGCACTCTGGTGCTGGGCAACTGCCGGTAATACCCTGGGTTCTGTAATCAACTGGCTCATTGGCCGTTATCTCTTGCATTTTCAGGATCGGAAGTGGTTCCCGGTCAAACAGCATAACCTGTCAAAGGCCCAGAGCTGGTTTCAACGTGTTGGCGTCTGGTCTTTGTTGCTGGCCTGGGCCCCGATTGGTGGTGATGCGCTGACATTCATCGCCGGGGTTATGAGGGTTCGCTTCATGCCATTCATTATCCTCGTGGGTATGGGCAAGGGACTGCGCTATGGGATTTTATTGCTGCTCTTGTTGAACATTTGAATAAATCTGGCGGAGAGGGTGGGACTGGCTGCGGTACATCCATGTACCTTGCTCTCGCTTCGCTCGGGTCGCTGCGCGCTCCAAATCGTCTGTCCTGACGATTTGTCGAACCGATGGGTTCAAATCAAATCCACCCTGCCCAAAAATAAAAAAACCCATAAAGGGTTTTTATTATTTTGGCGGAGAGGGTGGGATTCGAACCCACGAAGGGCTATAAACCCTTGCCGGTTTTCAAGACCGGTGCATTCAACCGCTCTGCCACCTCTCCGGAATTACAATTAACAACGAGCGCGTATTTTAACGAATGTTAACCTGATAACAACCGTAATCATCCGCTCTGGCCGCCCTACTCTTCCCCCCGTTTCTGTTTTCTCGGGTCCAGTTCAAAGATATCATCGGCCGCAGCGACACCGACAAACCGGTTTTTCATATCCAGTGACAGTTTTTTCCCTAACCTCAACCAGTGGGCACCATAGATGGCCAGTGTCAGCATAATCAAGGCTATCGTCAGGAACAGGAAACGGTCGCCGAAGTATCCCATCAATAACGAAATCAAGGCAGGTCCGATCACGGCCCCGATGCCATAAAATAGCAATAAACCACCCGATACCTCGACAAATTCACCGGGATCACTGTAATCAAAGGCATGCGAGATGCAAATCGCATAAATCGGAATGCTAAAGCCGCCAAACAGGAAAACCAGTGCCAGCATGATTGCAAAATGCGCACTGGCGAACAGTGAAAACAGGATGGCAATGATGGACGTGGTAATACTTGCCAGGATGATAACTTTTCGTCGATCTATCTTGTCTGATAATCGACCCAGAGGCCATTGCAGACACGCGCCGCCAATGATCGCCATGCTAATGAACCAGCCGATCACGTATGGCTCGTAATTATTATTCTGCAAAAAAACCGGTGACAGGCCCCAGAAGGCGCCCAGGGCCAGGCCCAGGGAAAACGTACCCGCCATGGCCACTGGTGAAACTTCGACTAGTTTCCTGATCTTAAGTTGCGGGGTTTTAATTGCACCGGGGCTCTTGGATCGAAACTGGGTAATGGGAAAGATGGCCAGGGAGAAACTGATGGCAATCAACAAAAATAAAGTGCTGGTTTCAATGCTGACAAACCACAGACTGAGTTGTGCCAATGTTATGGACGTCAGTTCAACGATACGATAGACAGAGAAAACGGAACCCCGAGCTGCTGCCGGTGTCACGGAGCTTAACCAGGTCTCTGTGACAATGATCAGGATGGCATGGCAGTAACCGCTTAGTACCCTGAGCAATATCCAGGTAATCGGTTCTACGATCAGGGGGTGTAACAGCACGCTGATGGTCGCCAGGCTGGCGAAAGCGGCGAAGGCCCTGATATGTCCGGAAACGGCAATCAGGTTCTTGCCGCTCATGCAGGCCAGAATAAATCCCAGGTAGTATCCGGATGCCAGTAAGCCAATTAAACCGCGCTCAAAGCCTGCGAGTTGAGACTTGAGTGCGAGGACCGTGGTCAGGAGGCCATTGGCGCCGTAGAAAAAGAAAATGCCAAGTAACAGGGCAATGATTGCCTGCAGGTTTCGAAACATAGAATTAAAATTAATAAAATATTATAATATACTGATTAATAACTATTATTTAGTCAATATATTTGGCACAGAGGGTTATATTAGTTACAATATTGTTGCATCGCAACCTCGATCCAGTGAATTGGCTTTATTCAATGACCAGGCTGTGGTGTCCTTTTCTTTTATTAGTTTACTTGCCCTATGAGCCGGCACACTCATCTTGATGAGGCATTTTTGATATAATGCCGCGCAACGAAAGGCAGACTGATTAAACCGAACCTCGCTTGAAAAAATCAGTCTGATGCCTATATATCGATTAACCATTTTTTTATACATCTGGGAGGATGAGCTTATATGAATCAGCAACCTTACGCTGTTGCCCGATCAACCGAATCGGTACTGGCTACTAACAAGGTCATACGCAATACCTATATCCTGCTATCGATGACCCTGTTGTTCAGTGCTCTGACCGCAGGCATCGCCATAGCGACCAACATGCCATACTTTGGTCCCATCATTACGATTGGCGGATATTTTGGCCTGTTGTTTCTGACAACGGCACTGCGAAACAGCGCCTGGGGCCTGTTATCTGTATTTGCACTGACCGGCTTCATGGGACTAACACTTGGACCCATGATCAATGCCTACCTGACGACTTTTTCTAACGGCGCTGAGTTGGTGATGCTGGCCATGGGCGGTACCGGGGCCATATTCCTGGGCCTGTCAGGCTATGCCCTGACCACAAGGAAGGATTTCAGCTTCCTGGGTGGCTATCTCTTCGTTGGTATTCTCACGGCATTTCTGGGCGGGATTGCCGCATTAATCTTTAACCTGCCCATAATGTCACTGGCCATATCGGCCATTTTCATCCTGTTGATGTCTGGTCTGATCCTATATGAGACCAGTGAAATCATCCATGGTGGTGAAACCAACTACATTATGGCAACGATTACACTGTACGTTTCTATCTATAACCTCTTTGCCAGCCTGTTGCATCTACTGGGTGCATTTGCCGGTGAGCGGTAACGATAGAGATTAATCGAGCAAACTAACCAGGAAACCCCGGTTTTTACCGGGGTTTCTTTTTTTAAGACACCTTAGGTTTATGGGGCGATATTTATGAAGCGATTCGAGTGTGATATAACAGTGCTTTCCCGGGCATAAATCAATATCAAAACCTATATTTGCCGGGACATACCTGTTGTTCAGATTCAGGGGAATTAAACATGAAAATATGTGTACCCAAGGAAGTTTATACGGGTGAAAAACGTGTTGCGACCACTCCGGACGTAACTGCACAACTCATCAAACTCGGTTTTACGGTTGCCGTCGAATCCGGGGCCGGGCTCTCCGCCAGTTTTTCTGATGATGCCTATGAATCAGCGGGGGCTGAAATTATCAGGGATACGGCTGACATTTGGTTATCTGCCGATATTATTTTGAAGGTACGTGCGCCTGAGCAAAGCGAGATAGACCAAATGAAGGCAAGCCAGACCCTGATCAGTTTTATCTGGCCGGCACAGAACCAGTCACTCATGGAGCAACTGGCTGCCAAAAAAGTAACTGTTCTTGCCATGGACAGCGTTCCCCGCATATCCCGCGCACAAAAACTTGATGCCCTGAGTTCCATGGCCAATATCGCCGGCTACCGGGCAGTAGTGGAAGCAGCCAATCACTTCGGACGCTTTTTTACAGGCCAGATAACAGCTGCCGGTAAGATCCCGCCGGCCAAGGTCATGGTCATCGGCGCCGGGGTGGCCGGTCTTGCTGTCATCGGTACTGCAAACAGCCTGGGTGCGATTGTTCGGGCCTTTGATACTCGTCCGGAAGTGAAAGAACAGGTAGAGAGTATGGACGCCGAGTTTCTGGAACTGGACTACGAGGAGGAAGGTTCCGGTGAAGGTGGCTACGCCAAAGTTATGAGTGATGAATTTATCAAGGCAGAAATGGAATTATTTGCCGCCCAGGCAAAAGAAGTGGACATCATCATCACTACGGCACTGATTCCCGGCAAACCAGCACCGGAACTGATCACAGAAGATATGGTTAAGTCCATGAAAGATGGGAGTGTCATTGTTGACCTGGCAGCGGAGCAAGGCGGTAACTGTAAGTTGACCGAGCCCGACCAGGTGATGACCCACCATGGCGTGACTATCATCGGCTATACCGATCTCCCCAGCCGCTTACCAACGCAGTCCAGCCAGTTATATGCCACCAATATCCGTCATTTGTTAGCGGATATGTGTCCGGACAAGAACGGTGAGATCAATGTCGATATGGAAGACGAAGTGATCCGTGGTACGACAGTGATCAAGAACGGAGAGATCACCTGGCCACCACCGGCACCGAAGCTCTCTGCAGCCCCGAAAAAGGCTCCCGAGAAAAAACCGGCAGTGGAAGTGAAAGAAATCAAGAAACCGGGAGTGTTGTCTTACCTGATACCTTTTATTGCCGGGGGCCTTGCCTTATTTGGCCTGGGCCTGGTCGCACCGCCCGAATTCATGCAACATTTCACCGTGTTTGTGCTCGCCTGTTTCGTTGGTTACATGGTGATCTGGAATGTCACCCCGTCATTGCATACTCCGCTCATGAGCGTAACCAATGCCATTAGCAGTATCATTATCATTGGTGCACTTCTTCAGATTTCTTCCGAGAATAAAACGATCATGATTCTTGCCGCGATTGCGATCCTGATCACCAGTGTCAATATTTTTGGTGGCTTCGCTGTTACACAGCGCATGCTGCAGATGTTCAGGAAATAGGGAGAATAGTCATGCCATCAGGAGTCATTACCGTTTCATATATTGCGGCCACTATCCTCTTCATCCTGGCCCTGGGTGGTCTGAGTAACCAGGAAACATCACGCAGGGGCAATCTCTACGGCATCATTGGTATGTTAATTGCCCTGCTCGTCACCATCTCTGGGCTGGTCACGGCAAATTATGGTCTCCTGCTTGGTGGTGTGATTATCGGTGGCACTGTTGGTCTGCTGCTTGCCCGCAAGGTTGAGATGACTCAGATGCCGGAACTGGTTGCTATCCTGCACAGCCTGGTTGGTATGGCCGCCGTACTGGTTGGCTTTGCCAACTTTATGGACCACAGTATAGCTTACACCGGTGTCGACAAAACCATACATGATATTGAAACCTATTTGGGAATACTCATCGGTGCTGTGACTTTCACCGGTTCTGTCATAGCCTTTGGTAAACTGAGTGCCAAGATCTCTGGGAAGCCCCTGCTCTTGCCAGCGCGACACTGGTTAAATCTGGGCATACTCATTGCCTGTATCTGGCTGGGTGTCTCATTTGTTGAACAATCAGCAGCTGGCAGTGGTTTGACGCCATTGTTGATAATGACCGTACTTGCCCTGCTCTTTGGCATTCACATGGTGATGGCCATTGGTGGTGCCGACATGCCCGTGGTGATATCCATGTTGAACAGTTATTCCGGTTGGGCCGCGGCAGCGACCGGCTTCATGTTAAATAACGACCTTTTGATCGTTGTCGGCGCGCTGGTCGGCAGCAGTGGTGCAATCCTCAGTTACATCATGTGTCGGGCCATGAACCGAAGATTTGTTGCTGTCATTGCCGGTGGCTTTGGAACCAGCGGTGGTAGCGCTGCTGCAGGAACCGAGGAAGCTGGTGAGGTGATATCAATTGATGCAGAAGGAGCAGCCAACTTGTTATCTGCTGCCAAGGAAGTCATGATAATTCCCGGTTATGGAATGGCCGTTGCCCAGGCTCAGCACATCGTTAATGAAATCACCAAGCACTTACGGGAAAAGGGCGTCAATGTTCGTTTTGGCATTCATCCCGTTGCCGGTAGAATGCCGGGCCATATGAATGTACTGCTGGCCGAGGCCAGGGTCCCTTATGATATCGTCTTCGAGATGGATGAGATTAATGAAGATTTTCCGGATGTGGATGTCTCCGTGGTGATTGGTGCAAACGATATTGTGAATCCATCGGCTCAGGAAGTTCCGGATAGTCCCATTGCCGGTATGCCAGTACTGGAATGTTGGAAAGGCAAAATAACCATCGTGCTTAAACGTAGCATGGCCACTGGTTACGCTGGAGTGGATAATCCCCTTTTCTACAAGGAAAATACCCGGATGCTGTTTGGTGATGCCAAGGAAAGCCTCGAATCAGTTTTAAAATTACTGCCTGACTGATATACCCTAACGTTTGCCGGTTTCAAGACTGGCAATTGTTTTTAACGTATTATGAATGCACCGG
Source organism: Gammaproteobacteria bacterium (assembly GCA_011772965.1). Taxonomy (GTDB): domain Bacteria; phylum Pseudomonadota; class Gammaproteobacteria; order Eutrophobiales; family Eutrophobiaceae; genus SZUA-592. Next base: position 86,749 of record WVYN01000024.1, on the reverse strand, counting down.
ATTTCAGCCTGCTGAAAGATTCTTATCTCTATGCACCAGCAACCAAAGAGAAAGAATTTGTTCATTCTTCCCCATGGGTCCCGCCAATCAACGATTTGTTAAACGCGGGATATTCATTCACCGCCAGGCGTTTCACTGAGGAAGGATATCTTTTCAGGGGGATAGAGACCGGAATTTTCAAATCTATTATGGGGGGTAATTTTCATCACTTTCATGGTTCCAGGGAGGAAAGCCGTGTAGAGCGCATCATGAATCTTTATTTCGTCACTCATGAACTGAGTGATGCATTGACCGTCAGCGGTTTAAAACATGGCAATACAGAGGGCGGTATTCTTGTTTTCCCGGCAAGTTTGTTCAATGAGGCCCTATCAAAAAAAAACGCGGCAGTTCTCGCTATTGGTGACAGCGGCATGGTTTTTCACTACCCGTTTATCACTAAAAAGTTATTAATACGCGACTTGAGCCGGCTGATCGTGACTGCTTCACTTGCAGAAAAACTACTGGAAAGAAAACCGGAATTGCATGACTTGTTGTTGCCGGTTCAAACCGATGAGGCAGGGACTTATGAATCTGTAATCAAACAGATGCTGGATAACCATGACATATCACCCGCCAGTCTCAAGCCTGCGGAAACGGTCCCCCGCCTCGATAAAATTACCTGATCAGTATTGACTATTCGTTTTCCTGGTGGGCCATCACTGACATTTCACCTTCCCTTGAAATGGCGACCTCCAGAAGTATGGGTTGGCAACAGACCTGGCAGTCCTCCACATAGGAGCGGGACTCATCCGAGCGGTCAATCAGCAAGGAGAGGGGTTCACCACAGTAAGGGCATTGAATGGCATATTCATCCAGGGCATTCATACCCTAAGTATAGATTGTAATTAGCGGCCAGCTAAAAATCTCATCCAATTGTGCTTAACCCGCCCGTATATTCTCTAAGTACCAATGGCACCTCGATTTTACCGTCTGCTTGCTGGAAATTTTCCATAATAGCGATCAAAGTGCGGCCCACGGCAAGGCCAGAGCCATTCAGCGTGTGTAACAATTCCGGCTTGCCGGTTTCAGGGTTACGCCAGCGGGCTTTCATACGGCGGGCCTGGAAGTCTTCAAAATTGCTGCAGGACGAAATCTCTCGATATCTCTGCTGTCCAGGCATCCAGACTTCCAGATCATAGGTCTTGGCAGCGGAAAAGCCCAGATCGCCACCACAAAGGGCAACCACTCGGTAGGGTAATTCAAGCAGTTGCAGGATCTTTTCCGCATGCCCGGTCAACTCTTCAAGTACCGCGTATGAAACATTTGGCTTGACCAACTGGACCAGCTCCACTTTTTCAAACTGGTGCTGGCGGATCATTCCGCGCGTGTCCTTGCCATAGGATCCAGCTTCACTGCGGAAACAGGGTGTATGGCAAACGTATTTTTTTGGCAAGGTTTCAGCATCCAGGATCTGATCACGGGCCAGGTTGGTCACAGGCACTTCTGCCGTCGGTATTAAATAAAAACCCTGTTGAGGGATTGCAAACAGGTCTTCTTCAAACTTGGGCAGCTGACCGGTCCCGCGCATGCTGTCTGCATTTACAAGATAAGGAACATTGACCTCCTCATAGCCGTGATCCTTGATGTGTATATCCAGCATAAACTGGATCAAGGCGCGGTGAAGCCGGGCAACCGCACCACTCAATACCACGAAGCGTGAGGCACTGATACGCGTGGCAGCCTCAAAATCTATCAGGCCAAGTTTCTCTCCCAGGTCCACATGGTCTTCTGGCTTAAACTCAAAAGTGGGCTGTTTGCCCCAGTTCCTGATTTCCTTATTATCATCCTCTCCGGTTCCTTCCGGCACAGATTCATGTGGCAGATTGGGAATACCCATCAAGAAATCATTCAATTGTTCCTGTACTTCGTTAAGCCGGGTTTCATGTTCTTTCAATCTATCGCCCAGGTTACCTACTTCGTCCAGCAAGGGCCGGACATCACCACCCTGCGCCTTGATCTTGCCAATCTCTTTCGAGCGTTGGTTACGTTCTTGTTGTAACTCCTGGGTAGCAACCTGCAATGCCTTGCGATCGCTTTCCAGTGCTTCGATAGTTGACGTATCAAGTTGATAACCCCGTCTCTCCAGTGATTTGGCAGCTTCTGCGAGGTGATTACGCAACAAATGGGGATCCAACATAAGATGATTTTCCTTCCTGCTATTGAACTATAGTGCGATTCTGGCTGGCCAATAAACAATATGGCCAGGAGATATTTTCAGGTTTAATTGTTCAATGATAATTTTAATTTTTTCCGGCTCATCATAAAATTCAATGATAACTGGCAGGTCCAGAGACATATCAGTCAATGTGGAAGAATGATATTTACCTGAAACACCAAAGCCGGTAATGCCACGAAATACAGTGACGCCCCTCACCTTGCTGTCATCATGTAAAAATTCCAGAATCTCCTGCTGATGTGCCTTGGCCTCATGCAGGTAAATCCGAACCATAGTAACTTCCAACTCTTTCATGCCTGCCTCGCGATTACCATTCCCAGCCAGCAGACTGTTATACACAAACTCACGCTTAATACTATGTTCAAAAGTGCCTTGATTTGCTCACCGCTCTCCAGCAAGTGCAAGGTTTCAATTGAAAAAGTTGAAAACGTGGTAAAGGCGCCCAGCAAACCGATCAAGAGACCTGCCCGCCATTCAGGTGCAATGTTCATGCGTTCTGTTAAAAACACATAAAATATACCCATCAGCAAAGAACCGATCACATTGACGGTTAATGTACCGTAAGGAAATCCCCGTCCGAGCAGCACATGGATGCCGTTTGCCAGCCAGAAACGAAACAGGGCCCCCATGGCGCCTCCGCCAGCGATGAATAATAGTTGCATGATAAGCAGGTAATTGTTTTTCTGATGACCATTTTATAACAAGCAGCTGTTATTTTCTTTTTTTTGCCTGTTTGTCCAACTCTCGTAGATGCGCGAGTTTCTCGGCTATTTTGATTTCAAGGCCCCGCTCTACAGGATGATAATAGTGCTCTTCCGCCATGCCCTCCGGGAAATAAGATTCACCTGCAGCATAGGCTTCCGGCTCATTATGTGCGTAACGATAATCCTTGCCGTAATCCAGGTCTTTCATTAACCGGGTCGGGGCATTTCTGAGGTGCAGAGGAACCTCTTTCGAACCGTGCTGTCGTGCCGATGCCATGGCGGTCTGGTAGGCCTTGTAAACTGCATTGCTCTTGGCAGCGCAGGCCAGGTAGACGATGGCCTGGGCGATGGCCAGCTCGCCTTCCGGAGTTCCCAGACGTTCCTGGGTCTCCCAGGCATCCAGGGCCAGCCGCAAGCCCCTCGGGTCAGCATTTCCGATATCTTCAGAGGCCATGCGTACCAGGCGTCGGGCGATATAGAGCGGATCACAGCCGCCGTCCAGCATGCGAGCAAACCAGTACAGGGCTGCATCCGGTGACGATCCCCGAACGGATTTATGCAATGCCGAGATCTGGTCATAAAAGGCCTCACCACCCTTGTCAAAACGCCTGAAGGCAGCACCGCTCAGGACTTCATTGAGCAGTTCCTCATCAATCTGGGCAGATTCTGACAGGTCCGAGGCTATTTCCAGCAGATTCAGTGCCCGGCGGGCATCACCATCAGCAATCTCGGCCAGTTTTCTGCGTGCCGTATCCGAAATACTCAGTGGCTGGTTGCCAAGACCAGACTCTTTGTCTTCAAGGGCCCTTTGGATGATCGCTTCCATCGCATCAGCTTCGATGGTTTTGAGTACGTAGACCCTGACCCGTGATAGCAGGGCATTATTGAGTTCAAACGACGGGTTTTCTGTCGTCGCCCCGATAAAGGTAACCGTCCCGTTTTCCACAAAGGGCAAAAAGGCATCCTGCTGGGATTTATTGAAACGATGAGCTTCGTCGATAAACAGAACGGTGTCCCTATCGTATAGCTCCCGGTATTGTTGTGCCTTGTCGATTGCAGCGCGAATGTCTTTGACACCGCTGAGTACAGCCGAGATTGTCAGGAACTGGGCGTCACAGGTATTGGCAATGATCCTTGCCAGGGTGGTCTTGCCGGTGCCGGGAGGACCCCAGAAGACCATCGAATGCAACCTGCCCTGTTCAATGGCCTGGCGCAGCGGCTTGTCTTTCCCGAGTATGTGTTCCTGCCCCACAAAATCCGCCAGACTGTGCGGCCGCATCCTGTCTGCGAGCGGGTGGAAATCCGGGACTGCATTCATCTGGGATTGGGTTTTTTAGATGGTATTACTGTGTTGCCTGACGCTCATCAATCACATCAACACCTTGCGGGGCATTGAAGCGGAACAAGCCAGCATCCAACCGAGTATTTTTCCTGGTATTGATAAAATCAATCCGGGTAATCTGGCCGAGATTATCGAACAGGATCATCATTCCCAGCCTGTCGCCGTCGAAACCAAGACGGACCTTGCTGTACTGGTTATCTGCTGCCTTCGGCTGCAGTTCAATCCAGTCAAAACCCTCAATGTTCCCCAGGTTGACCTTACGATAGTATTCATCAACCCGGCTTTGGCCACTGATGATGGCCGCGGGGGTGTTATCCATGGTCTCTGAAATATTACGGACTGTCACCTGTTCGAGTTCAACATCATACAGCCACAGGTCGTCCCCATCCGTGACCAGTATCTGACTGTAAGGCGCCTTGTAAATCCAGCGAAACTTGCCCGGGCTTTGCATGTACATCACGCCACTGGATATTTCCAGGACTTCACCCCGTTCATTGGACAGGGTTTGCTTGAAATCAGCATGAAAGTTTTCAAATCCGTCAAGGAAGTTTTCCAATGGCCCCGGTGAATTCCCGGCTGCCGTAGCCTGTGAGAACACCAGCGGCAAGGAAACCAAAAATAGTTGCAGTAATTTAATCATGCATTAATAGACCATGATTTGTGGCATTCATTCCGGCGGTGGCGGGGCGATGACATCCCGGCTGCCGTTAGATTCCAGGGGGCCAACGATGCCGCTTTGCTCCATCTCCTCAACCATTCTTGCCGCCCGGTTGTAGCCGATTTTCAGACGCCGTTGAATATAGGAAATCGATGCCTTGCGAGTTTCTGTCACAATCCGCACGGCTTCATCATACAGGGGATCAAGATCATCACTCACTGTCTCCAGGCCGGGGATGGGTTCAGTACCGCCTTCCAGGGGCCCGCGAATGATCTCGTCATGGTAATCAGGTTCGGCGCCTTTTTTCAGTTCATTGGCCACTTTGTGGACTTCCTGATCGGCGACAAAGGCACCATGAATGCGCACTGGTGTGGCCGTCCCCGGTGGTAAAAACAGCATATCACCATTGCCCAGCAGGGTTTCTGCCCCCATCTGGTCTAGGATTGTGCGTGAATCCACCTTTGAAGAGACCTGGAAGGCGATTCGGCAGGGAATATTGGCCTTGATGAGGCCGGTGATGACATCGACCGAAGGCCGTTGTGTGGCCAGGATAAGGTGAATGCCTGACGCCCGTGCCTTTTGTGCCAGCCGCGCGATTAATTCCTCCACTTTCTTGCCAACAGTCATCATCATGTCTGCCAGTTCGTCGACAATAACCACAATGAATGGCAACTCATCCAGTATCGGGATCTCGTCGTTTTCATCCAGCGGCTGGTACAGGGGATCCGGGATGGGTTGTTTCTTTTCCCTGGCTTCAGTGATCTTACGGTTAAACCCGGTAATATTGCGTACCCCCAGGGCAGCCATCAGCCGGTAACGCCGCTCCATTTCCGCCACGCACCAGCGGAGGGCATTGGCAGCCTCCTTCATGTCAGTCACCACCGGTGCCAGAAGATGCGGTATGCCTTCATAGACAGAGAGTTCCAGCATCTTGGGGTCAATCATGATCAGGCGGATATCCTTGGCCGTGGACTTATACAGCAGGCCCAGGATCATGGCATTCAGGGCAACCGATTTACCGGCGCCGGTGGTCCCGGCAACCAGCAGGTGCGGCATCCTGCCCAGATCTGTGACTACGGGTTTACCACTGATGTCCTTGCCCAGGCCCAGAGTCAGGTGTGACTTCATTTCCTCGTATTCCCGGGAATTCAGGATCTCACTGAGGACCACGAGTTCACGGTTCTCGTTGGGTATTTCCAGACCAATGACCGACTTGCCGGGAATGACATCAACTACCCGCACGCTGGTTACCGACAAAGAACGCGCCAGATCCTTGGCGAGATTGATGATCTGGCCGCCTTTCACGCCTGGGGCAGGCTCAAGTTCGAAACGGGTGATCACGGGGCCCGGATGGACTTCGACCACTTGTGCGTCAATGCCAAAATCTGCCAGTTTCAACTCCACCTGGCGCGACATGGCCTGCAGTGCATCATGAGACAACTGACCAATACGCGCGGGTGGTGCATTTAACAGGTTCAATGAAGGCAAAGTGGAATCGGAAGGGTATTCAAACAGGTTCACCTGGCGTTCCTTCTCGGCCCGGTCGCTGGTTGCAAACAGGGAAATCTTTGGTTCAACCCGCACCGGCTCACGTTGCCGGCCCTTGTTCTGGTCAATCTGCACCAATATCTCCCGCTCCCGCTTGGCGACACGGCCCTTGAGTTCGTCCCTGAGCCTCAGGCGCAGCTCATTGGCCCAGTTCAGGAACCGCAGGGTCCAGTGTCCAGAGACATCCATTAGCCATAACCAGGACAGCCCGGTAAATAGCGTGATGCCGATCAGGAACATAGCCAGCAGCAACAGTGTGCTGCCGGTCATCCCCATCACCGGCACCATTCCGGAACCGATCACGTCTCCCAGAATGCCACCTGCGCCGCGGACTTCATAAGGCAGGCCACTGTTCGGCAGAAAATACAGGCGCGCCAGACCACAACCGCCAACATAGGCCAGAATCAGCCCGGCGCTGCGAAGGGCATAACGGACATAGTCCAGGGGCGCATTGGCCTGCAGGGCCTGGTAGACGCGCCAGCCACTGAAACCCAGGAGTATGGGAAACAGGTAACCCATAAAACCAAAGAGATACAGGAGGACATCGGCGATCCAGGCGCCCACCTTGCCGGCGCTGTTGCGGATCATGTCTACAGAGATGGCGTGGGACCAGCCCGGATCATCCGGGTGATAACTCAGCAAGGCGATGAAGAGATAGATCGACAGGGCCGCCAGGGCAATCAGGCTGACCTCCCGGATATTACGTGACAGCTGGTTGCCCAGCTCGTCTGCGAGCTGACGTTTACGCGATGCCTGTGCCATTCAAAAGTTCAACCTCTTTAGCTGAAAAGGGATATAGCCGTATGTTTACAAAGGGATAATTATAACAGGAAATCTGACACTAATCAGTCCTGATCGTCAAGTGCGTTTTTGCCTGAGTGGAGCCTTTAACGTAACATAGCGCGGCTTTATTCGCCGTGATTTTTTTGTGACCGGAGTGATTGATGACAGACAGCAGACATTGCCGATTACTTATCCTGGGCTCGGGACCGGCCGGTTACACGGCAGCCCTGTATGCGGCCCGCGCCAACCTCTCACCGGTGATGATCAGCGGCCTGGAACCGGGCGGCCAGTTAATGACCACTACGGACGTCGATAACTGGCCCGGAGATGTCGAGGGCTTGCAGGGGCCAGACTTGATGAACCGGATGCTGAAGCACGTCGAGCGTTTTGATACGGAGGTGATTAACGATCACATCCATAGCGCGGACCTGAAACAGCGGCCGTTTCGCCTGGAGGCTGATAACGGCGTTTATACCTGTGATGCCCTGATTATCGCCACCGGGGCCTCGGCCAAATACCTGGGCCTGCCGTCTGAAGAGGCCTACAAGGGCCGGGGCGTGTCTGCCTGTGCTACCTGTGACGGCTTTTTCTACCGCGGTGCTGATGTGGCTGTGATTGGTGGTGGCAACACCGCCGTGGAAGAGGCCCTGTACCTGTCAAACATCGCCCGCCAAGTTACGCTTGTCCACCGCCGCGACGCATTGCGGGCTGAGAAGATCCTGACCAAGCGTCTGCAAGAAAAAGCCGACAATGGCAATGTTGTGATCAAGTGGGACAATGTCCTCGACGAAGTACTGGGTGATGAGAGTGGCGTGACTGGCATTCGAATCAAGAGTACGAAAAATGACACGACCGAGGAATTGCCGCTGAAGGGCGTATTCATAGCCATCGGCCATGAACCGAATACCGGTATATTCAACGGCCAACTGGACATGAAAAACGGTTACATTATCGTTAAAAGTGGACTTGACGGCGAGGCCACGGCAGCTAGTGTTGACGGTGTCTTTGCTGCCGGAGATGTGGCTGACCATGTCTATCGTCAGGCCATTACCTCGGCCGGCAGTGGCTGTATGGCAGCCCTCGATGCCGAGGCTTACCTGGATAATCTGGAAAACCGCCCGTGCAAGCAGTCCTGATTCAAGAAACGGGCGAACCGTCCGTCCTGCACTATCAGAACACGCCAACGCCAGATCTAACAACACCGACGGACGTCCGCGTCCGGCTTAAGGCGGCCGGGATCAATCCGATTGACACCAAGCTCAGGCGTGGAATGTATCCCATGACCCACTTCCCGGCCATACTCGGATGTGATGGTGCCGGGGTTGTCGAAAAAGTTGGTGATCAGGTCAAAACACTGCAACCGGGTAATGAGGTCTTCTTTTTTTACGGTGGTCTGGATGGTGTCCCGGGAAATTATGCGGAATATATTGTGCTTGATGAGCGATTCGCTATTCCTAAACCTGACGCAATCGATTTTATACACGCTGCCGCGGCACCACTGGTTTCACTGACGGCCTGGGAAGCCCTGTATGATCGCGCCGGCATGAAACAGGGAGACCGTGTTCTCATCCATGGCGGCGCCGGTGGTGTGGGACATGTTGCCATTCAAATCGCAAAGCGGGCCGGGTCGCAGGTTTGCACGACCGTGAGCAACGATGAAAAAGCAGCATTCGTTAAAAAGCTTGGCGCAGATTACATCATCAATTACCGGGAAACGAATTTTGTGGATGCAAGCCTGGAGTGGACGGATGGTCAGGGCGTTGATATCGTCATGGACAATGTCGGCGGCAGTGTGATATCAGAGAGCTTCGCCGCACTAAAACCCTACGGCAATCTGGTAACTCTCCTGAAACCAGAGCAAGACACTGACTGGACACTTGCCAGGCAACGAAACCTGCGACTCGGTTTTGAAGTGATGCTGTTACCACAAGTTGCCGGATTGCTTGATGCACAGCAACACCAGTCATGGATACTGCAACAATGTGCCAAAATGATGCAGGACAAGAAACTGGTAGTCGTTGTCAGTCAGACACTGCCGTTGGATAATGTAACTCGTGCCCATGAGATGATCGAAACAGGCTCAACGAGCGGAAAGATAGTTCTGGAGATCGATTGAACAAAATGAAAGGCAAGAGATTATCCTTGCCCCCCTTGTTAAAAAGAATGCTGCACTCCACACTGTTTGTCCTGATCTCGGTCTGGATCTTACTGTCTGTGCTGGTGTTTGTATTTCAAAACAGCTTTGTGTTTCTGCCGACGAAATCCCTGTACGCCACACCTGCTGATCTGAATCTTCCCTACGAAGACATCAGTTTCAAGACTAATGACGATTTAAATTTGCATGGCTGGTATGTGCCGGCCGAGAATCCTGACGCGACATTATTATTTTTTCATGGTAATGCCGGCAATATTTCCCAGCGCCTGGATACGGTTGAAATGTTCCGAAGTATAGGTATATCCGTGTTTGTAATTGATTATCGGGGATATGGCAGAAGCGAGGGCAGCCCCTCAGAAACCGGAACCTATCGAGATGCCGAGGCAGCCTGGCAATTCCTGATTAACGACAGGAATATTGCAGCCGATGAGATCATCATCTTTGGCAGATCGCTTGGGGGCGCCGTCGCTGCCTGGCTGGCAAATAAAACGACACCAGGGGCTGTCATCCTTGAGTCAACCTTTACCTCCGTAAACGATATGGCTAGGCAATTTTATCCCTACCTGCCGACGCGCTGGTTAATGCGCATCAAGTATCCAACCATCGAACGAATTGCCGGTATAAATTCACCTTTGCTTTTAATCCACAGTTCCGATGATGAAATCATTCCATATCATCAGGGACAAATCCTGTTCAATGCCGCCAATGAGCCAAAATCATTTCTCATGATTCAAGGTGATCATAATTATGGTTTTATTGAAAGTGAAACAATGTATCTACAGGGCATAAAAAACTTTATTACCCGCCATATGCGACAAGAAACAACACTGTCCCGATGACATTACTCGATAAAATAGAACGTGCAGGGAATCGCCTGCCCCATCCTGTAAGCCTGTTTGCAATTGGATTATTAATCGTGATTCTGATTTCCCAGGTTGCAGCCAGCTTTGAGTGGACTGTTAACAATCCATATACCGACAAGCTCGAGGCCAGGAGCCTGTTGTCCAGTAGCGGACTATGGTGGTTGCTGAGTCACATGGTGGAAAATTTCATTCGCTTTCCTCCGCTGGCCATTGTACTGGTCGGCATGCTGGGTATAGGTATGGCAGAACGAACTGGTCTACTACCCGCCCTGCTCCGTTACCTGATGTTAATAACTCCGAGGCAATTACTGACACCAGTCACCTTGTTTCTGGGGATCATGTCGTCACTGGGGCTTGATGCCGGATACGTAGTCTTGCCACCAATCGCTGCGGCCATGTACCTGGCTGCAGGACGTTCACCCTTGACTGGTATTGCCACTGTATTTGCAGGTGTTTCGGCAGGTTTCAGCGCCAACCTTTTAATTACCGCCGTTGATCCACTGCTTGCTGGTTTTACCCAGGCTGCAGCAACCATCATACGCCCGGATTACCAGGTGGCCGTCACTTCAAACTGGTGGTTCATGATCGCTTCCACGGTCATTCTTATATTTGCCGGCTGGTTCGTGACGGCAAAATGGGTTGAACCTGCAGCAGATTCATATGTAATCACTGAGCCTGCAGAAGGACAGGCACCTATTGACAGGGAACGGGAAAAAAGAGGCCTTTTGCATGCGCTGCTGGCCATATTAATTGTATTCGGGCTCATCATTGCAGCCATCCTTGTGCCCGGTGGCCCTTTATTTGGTGAAGGCAAACGCTTCGACCGCTGGATAGAAGTGACTGTTCCGATCCTTTTTCTGATGTTTTTTATTCCAGGCGTTGTTTTCGGAATCAGTAGCGGGACAATCAAAAACGACCGCGATGCTGCAAAGATAATGGGACAAACCTTTGCTGGCCTCGGGCCTTATATCGTCCTGGCATTTTTTGCCGCCCAGTTTATCGAGGCATTTAAATACAGTGGCCTGGGAGAAATGCTGGCCATCAGTGGCGGCCAGTACCTGGCATCTCTGAATATCATCTCCCCAGTATTATTGAGCGGCTTTATCCTGGTTGCCATGACCGCAAATCTATTCATAGGTTCGGCTTCTGCCAAATATGCTTTCCTGGCACCGGTATTTGTGCCGATGTTGATGCAGATCGGATTCAGTCCTGAGTTGACCCAGGCCGCTTACCGGATTGGTGATTCGGTCACGAATATCATCACGCCACTCAATCCCTATATGGTAATTATCCTGGCCCAGGTCCAGAAATACGCCAGGGGTTCCGGCATGGGCACATTAATTGCCATGATGCTGCCCTATGCCTTGTGTTTTGCCCTGGTATGGACGCTCCTTCTGACCGCCTGGATGGTGCTTGATATTCCGCTTGGCCCGGGTGCACCACTGCATTTTGATCTATCGTCATTATGATAGAATGATGATTAACTAACTTTTTAAACATTTTTGAAGACCATGCGTAAAAAACCCATTTACAAGATCATTTTTCACAACCAGGACAAGATATTTGAAGTCTATGCCAAGAGCGTGCATCAGGGAGCCATGTTCGGCTTTATAGAAATAGAGGAACTATTGTTTGGTGAAAAATCCTCGATAGTCGTCGATCCATCGGAGGAAAGTCTGAAGGCAGAATTCAACCATGTATCACGGACCTACATTCCAATGCATTCCATCATTCGCATTGATGAAGTTGACAAGCAAGGTGCCAGCAAGATATCCAAAGGTAGTAATCAGGGTAATGTTACCCACTTTCCGGTCTATACCAGTGGAGATAAGTCAAAAAAATAAACTGTCAGATTCACGTTCAGGCATTATCCGTATACTCCAACAGCGTCTGTACGTGATGTGACGCTGCACTGGCATTTCCCCTGAGGTTGTAACCACCTTCAAGCACAGAAATCAGTTTCCCCCCCGCATATTGTCCGGCTATATCCATTACCAGGCGGGTCAATCTGACAAAGCCCTGATCCGTTATCCTGAAGCAACCGAGCAGATCATTCTTGCGACTGTCAAACCCGGCTGAGACTATTACAAGCTGGGGTTTGAATTCATGCGCCCTGGGAAGCAGTTTTTCCCTGAAAGCGGTAATTATTTCTGCATCACCGGAGCCGCAACGCAAGTGTACATTGATATTGAAACCTTCGCCGGCACCTTCGCCGGTTTTTTCCGGACTTCCTGTGCCAGGATAGGCATAGAGATCATGGGTTGAAAAAAACAATACCTCAGGATCATCATAGAAAACAGCCTCGGTACCGTTACCATGATGATAATCCCAATCAACAATCAGGATTTTTCTCAGTTTATATTCTTTCTTTGCATATCGTGCAGCTATGGCCACAGAATTGAAAAAACAGAAACCTTCTTCTCTGCCCGTGTTGAGTGCATGATGTCCGGGAGGCCGGGTTGCACAAAATGCATTACGCATTTCACCACGACAAACTGCATCTGTCGCGGCGAGCACACCACCGACAACACCGACGGCTACCGGAAAAGAAGTCGGATAGGATTCCCTGATCTTATTAATATGTTCGAATGTATGGACAAGATTAATTTGTTTTCCAGTAGCGGTATATGATGGTATTTGCTCAAGTTTATCTTTAAGACCGGCTTCATTAAATGCTTGCATTAAATAAACCAGTCGGTCTGGTGATTCCGGGTGATCCTCATAAAGAATATGTTTCAGAAAAAGATCATCATAGACTAGTCCTGAACGTGATAACCCTGTTGCAAATACATGTGGTAAAGCAAAACCGGGGCCAATACTGGTTACTCCAGCAATGGCCAGTAATTCAAGAAAATGCCTGCGATTCATGATTAACACATTGTCTTTAGTGAACAACTTGATTTAGACTAGGATTGTCTGTTGAATTATACAGAGACTTATATTGACAAAGAATATATTTCAGATGAAATTAACCCGCATCAGGCTCGGTTGCATCTTGACTTACCTGATTATACCAGTACCTGTGTGGGCCCAATGGACCGTGGAAATCCATGAGGCATATGAATCCGGTGAACAGATCAAGGCCGCAGTCACAAGGAATGACGATGGCTACAAACTTGAAGTATACCGGGATGAAAATGGCGTCATTCGCTCCCGATTCAGCACGGAAAAAACCCTAACCAGGATTGACAGTCAATATTGTCCTACCTTTGATGTAGTCAATCGCGGCATGCAAAATGTATCAATCAACGGAGAGAATTGTCTGGTTGAAAGCAGCTGGACCGAGTTTATTCTTGGTTATATTAATAACAATCAGGTTATTTCAAATCCACTGTACAATTTCATGAATGGCAGAGAAATAGTTTATCGCTTCAAGAAATTTCCTTATGGATATGCAGAGACATCCTTTTCCCTCAATCGTTCAAAACAGGCTTTGCTTGAAGCCCTGGGCTTTAATCTGTCAGTGCAAACAGACAAAGGTTACTCAAACTAATCACGCAAAAGATTGAAATATTCAGTACGCAGAGTCAGATCGCTTACTGATATCCATTCCAGCGAATGGAACCAGCTTGCAGGCGATACAAATCCTTTTCTGAAATATGAATTTCTTTCCGGGCTTGAGCAATATGACTGCCTCACAGGTCATGGCTGGTACCCTTGTCATATCATCGTAGAATCCGGGAAAAAACTGCTGGCTGCCCTGCCCCTTTATTACAAGACAAATTCAATTGGTGAATTTGTATTTGACTGGCAATGGGCCCAAGCCTATGAAAATGCTGGTGGCAAGTATTACCCCAAGCTGGTTTCGGCTATCCCCTTCACACCGGTTACAGGTGATCGATGCCTGATTTCGCCAGACTTATCAAAACAGGAATTCAGCAAGGTCCTGATTGATGCCGCAAAGGAACTGGCCAGAGAAACACAGGCATCAGGGCTGCATATACTTTTCCCAGATCCATCCGAGTGCAAAAACATGACAAACATGGAAATGATGCTGCGAAAAGGCTGCCAGTATCACTGGTTAAACCAGGGTTATTCTGATTTTGAAGATTTTCTGGGCAGGCTATCTGCAAAAAGACGGAAACAAATCAGAAAAGAACGCAAAGCACTTGCTACCCCGGAATTCAATATTCAAATATTGAGGGGAAACGAAATAACCGAATATCACTGGAAAACATTTCACAACTTCTACACATCAACATTCTACAAAAAATGGGGCGAGCCTCGTTTTACCAGAAAATTTCTGGATTCACTCAGTCAATCTATGCCTGAATCTGTGCTTTTAATCATGGCCAGGCATGACAACAATTATGTGGCTGGTGCACTCGCGTTTGAAGGTGGAAATACGCTTTTCGGGCGACATTGGGGTTGTTCTGATGACTACAAATTTCTGCATTTTGAGCTATGTTATTATCAGACCATAGAGTATTGTATTGAACATGGACTTTACAGGCTGGATGCAGGCGCCCAAGGTGAACACAAGATCTGGCGCGGTTTCAGCCCGGTAGAAACGTGGTCAGCACACTGGTTGACTAACAATAATTTCTCGAAAGCAATTGATAATTTTCTGAAGCAGGAAACCAGATATATTGACAGCTACATAAATGATTTGGCAAAACATACGGCATACAGATACACCGGTGACTCCTGATGGCCATTGCCTATAAAAACAGCGAACAACTTTACTGGGTAAAGGACAATGTGATTTCTGCAGATTTTCCCGAAGTCAGTAAGGCATTGTGTGATCCGGACGGCCTTCTTGCTATAGGGGGTACATTAACTGTAGACCGTCTCATTATTGCCTATCAGAAAGGAATTTTTCCATGGTATAACGAAGGTCAGCCCATTCTTTGGTGGTCACCTAATCCCCGATGGGTACTTGAACCTTCTGGAATAAAAATCTCTCGCAGCCTGCGCAAGACACTTCGGAAAAACATTTTCACTGTAACAATCAACTGTGCGTTTGAAAACGTTATTAATGCCTGTTCTGCACCAAGAAAAGATGCTATTGGTACCTGGATTACTCCGGAATTAAAAAAGGCGTTTATCAATTTAAACAAATATGGCTATGCCCACTCGATTGAATGCTGGCATGGACAAAGACTGGTAGGTGGGCTGTATGGTATCGCCATGGGCCGGATATTTTTTGGTGAATCAATGTTCAGTAAAATGAATGATGCATCCAAAGTAGCGCTGGTAAATTTATGCCAGTTCCTTGAAAAACTGGATTTCCATTTAATTGATTGTCAAGTATATACCAGACATCTCGAAAGCCTGGGCGCCTATGCCATGGAAAGAAAACAATTCATAGATATCCTTCATGAATTTTGTGATTTATCACATCTCCACCAGTGGCAAGGTAAATTAAATTGTGACTGAGGAATTCAAACTACCTGAGCTATATATCACACCTGAGCATGAATGCAGCTATCTGCCTGACAAACATGCATCCACGTTATTTGTGAATCCCCAGGCTAGGAAAAATAATTATCTTTACAGTTACCTGAGCAGTAAAGGTTTTCGTCGTAGCGGCGAACAGCTTTATATGCCTTACTGTACCCACTGTCAGGCCTGTATTCCTGTGCGAATATGTGTCGTGGAATTCAAGCCAGACCGGAATCAGAGAAGAATTCTGAAAAAAAACAGCAGCCTAGATATATCGATAGAAGCGGTCGCATTCCGGGATGATGAATATGAACTATACTGCCGCTACCTTGGAAACAGGCATTCAGGTAGTGCAATGTGTAATCCATCGCCCGAGGACTATCTGTCTTTTCTGAACTCATCCTGGAGCAACACTCGATTTCACAGATACACCCTGAACGACAAACTGATAGCTGTTGCTGTTGTTGACTACCTGAATGATGCCTTGTCTGCAGTTTACACATTTTTTGACCCGGAATATTCGGCAAGGAGTCCTGGAAAATTTGCAATTTTACATTCAGTTAATATCGCAGGGGAACTCGGCCTGAAATGGCTGTACCTGGGATACTGGATCGAAAAATGCAGTAAAATGAATTACAAGAACCGTTTCCAGGGTATTGAATATTATTATCGACAGGGCTGGACTTCTCGTGCGCCCGGTACAAAAGAATGAGTTCGGTCTTTGCCAGTTTCATGATTTTGGTGCACAATTCGCCCTTTTAACTGGATGCATTAATCTTTATGGCAAAAGAAGAACATATTGAAATGGAAGGAACAGTCATAGAAACCTTGCCCAATACCATGTTCCGGGTAGAACTCGAAAATGGCCACATTATTACGGCGCATATCTCAGGGAAAATGCGTAAGCACTACATACGCATTCTTACAGGTGACAAAGTCACTGTCGAAATGACACCCTATGATTTGACCAAAGGACGTATAACTTACCGGGCCCGGTAATTATTCATAAAGGTTAACACTAACCTTTCGTCAGACAGACAGATTGTTCTTGTAGATCTCCCTAGCACGTTTCAGGTCCTGGGGCGTATCGATACCAATACCGGCGCGTGCAGAGGCCTCATCAACCATGATCGTCGCCCCATAATAAAGGGCACGCAGTTGCTCGAGTGACTCCTGAATTTCCAATTCACACTTTGGCAGTTCCGGGTATTTGTTAACAAACCCGGCCCGGTATGCGTAGATTCCAATATGGCGACGACATTCAGTCTGAGAATCCCCCTTGTTCCAGGGAATGGGTGAGCGGCTGAAATAAAGCGCCTCGTTATTCTTATTGACAACAACTTTCACTACATTTGGGTCATTAATCTCCGAATTTTCGAGGATTTTTTCGTACAGGGTTGCCATCTGGGCATCCGGCCTGTTTGCTAACAATCCGGCTACCTGGTCTATTAATTCTGGCGGCATGCCAATTTCATCGACCTGTACATTAACAACAATTGTGTCATGAGCGAGGCCAATAGTGTCTATGACTTCAGCCAGACGGTCTGTACCTGATGCATGTTCTTTTGAGGTCAGCAGGCACTCCGCATTGAAACCCAGAGCTATGGACCTCACTTCTTCACTGTCTGTGGCAATCAGAATCCGCTGAGCATTGCTTTTGCAAGCTGATTCATAGGCGTGTTGTATTAGAGGCTTACCTGCGATTTCCAGCAATACCTTGCCGGGCAGGCGTGTAGAGCCGTGCCTGGCCGGAATAATGGCCACGAAATTTTCTTTCATTGTGAGAGGCTATCCAGTTCTTCCATGCTCAGTGTTCTCGCCTCTTCTTCAAGTAAAACCGGTATGCCATCACGAATCGGGTAGGCAAGGCGGGCAGATTTAGAAATAAGTTCCTGTTTGTCTTTTAAATATATTAATGGGCCCTTGGTAACTGGGCAAACAAGTATATCAAGCAGTTTTTGATCCATCGGTAATTTCCTTCAGTAAATTTGCAAGTCGATGCTGGAAAATTTCATCCATTGTCGCATCAATGGAAAGAAACCAGCATTTATCATCGGCAATATATCTACATTTCACAGCGTCTTTTTCAGTCATCAGGACAGGAAGATCATCATCAAAGCGTAAATCATCTTTATTATAAATGTAGTGATCTGGAAATGCGTGTTCAACCGTCTTGATTCCATTATTGCGTAATAACCGGAAAAATCTCGGAGGATGACCTATGCCGGCGACCGCATGGACATTCCTGTTTCTGTAATCGTCGAGCGTCATTGTATTACCTGGATCATTTACTTTGAATAGCTTGCCCGGTATATATTTCATTGAAAACTCTCCATGTCCGGCCTTGCCGTTACTTACAACGATATCAACCGTCTCAAGGCGTCTGACAGGTTCGCGTAAAGGGCCAGCTGGCAGACACCGTTTATTCCCAAACCGTAACTCGGAGTCAACGAGAGCTATTTCCAAATCTCGGAATAGCGCCAGATGCTGCAAACCATCATCACTGATGATAATGTCACATTGATTGATCCTGATCAGGCCTTCTGCCGCTGATACCCTGTTTGGCCCTCCTACCGCCACAGGACAAGCGGTCCTTCTTGAGATAATTACCGGCTCATCACCCACCATCAGTGGGTCACTGTCCGGTCTGACCTGTTGCGGCCAATGACTTGCCTTGCCGCCGTAACCCCGGCTCACAATCCCGGGGCGATAACCCTTGTTTTTTAGGTAATTAGCCAGCCATATAACCAGAGGTGTTTTCCCCGAGCCACCGACTGTGATATTGCCCACTACTATGACAGGAATACCAAGACGTTTTACCGGGATAATGCCGGAAGTATAAGCCAGGCGACGAATGATAATGGCAATTTGGTAAATCCAGGCAAGCGGTATTAATAAAAAGGATACAGGATGCTCACCGTACCACAGAGTATGAATAAATTTTGTTGATCGCATGGATCAGTTTATTGATCTTCCTCGAATATACGGGTAGCAAATGTGATCTTCACCAGATTTAGTTGCCTGGCAGCATCCATGACCTTAACAACCATTTGATGTGGAGCCTGGGCATCGGCGCTGATAATGATAGGTGCCTCTTCAAGGTTGCCAAGCGCATCATATATACCCTGCTTGATAGTGGATAACTGGCTATTGACAAGTTCTCTATCGTTTATATAAATATGCGATTGCGCATCGATTGCAATGTTGATTGCATCCGGCTTGGCCTGTGTTATCTCTTTACTGGCTTCGGGTAATGTAATATTAACTTCAGATTCTCTCTCGAATGTGGTTGAGACCATAAAAAAAATCAGCAGTAGAAATACCACATCGATCAATGGTGTTATATCAAGACCAAGGTCCTCGGTTTTATCTGGCTTGAAATTCATTGATTAATTATTTTCCGCGGGGTTATCTCGCTCTCTGAGTCCATGCATAACCTCAATCATTTTCATTGCTTCCTGCTCCATGGTGACAACAAGATCATTAACCCTTCCGCGAAAATAACGGTAAAACATCAACGCGGGAATTGCGACTGACAGTCCCGCTGCCGTAGTAATAAGTGCTGTAGAGATGCCATCAGCAAGAATGCTCGGGTCACCTACACCATGGGATGTAATTACGGCAAATACCTTGATCATGCCGATGACGGTACCCAGCAAACCCAGCAGTGGACTAATCGCGGCAATAGTTCCAAGGGTATTAAGAAAACGATCCAGTTCATGGGCGACATGACGCCCGACTTCCTCAATACTCTCCTTCATAACGTCCCTGTGGTGCTTACGGTTGACCAGGCCGGCCGCCAGTATTCTGCCCAGCGGTGAAGTATTGCGCAGGAACTTGATCCGGGCATGATCCAGAGTACCATCCTTTTCCCATTGCCAGACCTTTCTTACGAGATCAACTGGTGTGATACGAGACTTGCGCAATGACCAGAAGCGTTCAGCAATTATCGCAACGGCTATGATCGAGCATAGCAGGATTGGCCACATCAATACGCCACCCGCCTTGAATAGTTCCAGCATTTGATCCTCCGGTAATGGTTACTGCGATAGTCACATTTCCGTGTGCCAGAATCGCCTTGATTGCTGACGGTATTCAGTGACCGTGATTTTATTCTGGCGCAATTCTAACAGAATTGCGCCGTTTCTGGCGGTATTCAGTATTTCAGAGCCCAGGTTATTATATCGTCGTATTATATCCTCATTAGGGAAATTGAATCGATTGTGGTAGCCAACCGAAAACAGGACCAGTCCGGGATTAACGGCCTGTATAAACTCACTGGAAGAAGATGTCTTGCTGCCGTGGTGAGGCGCTGTCATTACACCGGCATCCAGTTGATTATTATATATCTCAAGCAATTCAGATTCGGCTTCAATTTCTATATCACCGGTCAAAAGCAGCTTCTTCTGGCCGACCATAACCATAAGCACACAGGATTTATTGTTGCTTTTATAACTCATGGTATTTCCAGGATGCAGTAGCCTGAACCGGATACCATTCCACTGCCAGGAATCACCACGTCTGCAGCTTGTAGTATCAGGGATATCTATTCTCCCGGGCTCACTGGTCAATATTTCCCCAACATCGCTAAATTCCAGTAATGCCGGTGTCCCTCCTATATGATCGTTATCACCATGGCTTAATATTACCTTGTCTATGTGGTGAAGACCCCTGGATTTGAGGAAAGGCACGAGTACTGCCGTTCCCGCATCAAACGTGGGGCTGAACCGGCCCCCGGTATCATAGATCAACACATGATCTCTGGTCTGAATGACGGCGGATAAGCCCTGGCCCACATCCAGCAGCGTAAACCAAGCCACACCCTCTGCTGGCCGCGCATGAACGGGTGATAGCAACGGTAATAGCCATATCCAGCCTACCCAGCGGCCGGGCAAACCACGCGGCAACAGAATAATTACCACCCCAACTAGTGCAATCAGCAATTGAAGGTATGACGGGGATGGACCATGCCAGACAGAATATTCCAGTCTCTCAAGTAACTCGAGTGTGGGCCATAGCAGGGATATGTTAAAGGCTGCAACTTTCAGCAAGCATGTGGCCGGTATTATCGCCACTGGCAGCAGACAGAGCCCAAAAAGGACCAGAGGAACCACAGCAAAACTTATCCAGGGAATCGCTACCAGATTGGCCAACATGCCAGTCACGGCATATTGTTTAAAGGAAAACAATAAAACAGGAAGAAGACCCACTGCGACAAGGTATTGCGGTCTTCCCCACCGCCACCATACGCTCATTGGGCGGATCCGTGCTGACATACCAAACAGCAGAATCGCAACAGCACCGAAAGACAGCCAGAATGCCGGTGATAATAATGAGAAGGGGTCGATCAGAAGAACAGCGAGCATGGCATAACAAAACACGGTTGATGCGGCATGAAACCGGGAGCCGAACAAGCACAGCCAGAATGCCACTGTCATGACCAGAGCCCTCTGGGTTGACACTGATAAGCCTGCCAGCAAAGCATAAAGGGTGGCCGCGATAATAGCTGCTGTCGCGGCAAGGTATTGCGCAGGAATCCTGTTCAGGATATGACCGACACGTTTGAACAACGGCAAAGATACTATATATACAAGAATTGAAACCAGCCCGATATGAAGTCCTGAAATTGCCAGCAAATGACTTGTGCCGGTATTAATCAATGTCTGGTAATCCTTGCTCTTAATCAAGCTGCGATCACCCAGACCCAGGGCAACTAGCATTGGCATTTCGTTAACTGAATTCAATGAATCAGCAATCTGTTGCCTGAGCAAATGCCTGTAGCTATCAATGGAAATGAGCCATGAGTCATTAATCAGACGGTTTTGATCATCATTGACTACATAACCCGTAGCCCTGATTCGTTGCTGGAATAACCAGCTCTCATAATCAAATCCACCGGGATTTTGAAATCCCCATGGCCGTTTCAGACGCAAACTGAGCCGCCAGGTTTGGCCCGGGGCGACTTCGACCGGCGTGTTATACCAATTAAGCCGTACTTTGCCCGGCGAGTGATGCCCATACCCTTTGCTATCAGTAACATGATTGATATCGAATTCAAACCTGATACTATGTCGCCGTTTTTCCGGCAAGCTGGAAACGACGCCGGATACCACAAGTGTTTTGCCCTCGATTGAACGATCCAGATTTTTTGACAGGACCAGTTCTGCCCGGGAAAAGATATAGAGAAAACCCAGTAAGAAAACACCCGCAAGGCGGACGTTTGAACCAGTCATGAGGCAGGCGACTGCGAGGATTAGTAGCAGGGGAATACAGTAAAAAGAAGGCAACCAAGGCATAAAAGTCAATGACAAGCTGCCTGCAAGGAAAGCGAGCATCCATGTTCGCATAGTAATTATTCAATCCGTGTCATGAAAAATTAATACGGGGTTATTATAACCTCATATGGATTAATATTCAGGATATATCTTGCGTAAACGGTCATTATGAAATCATGGTTTAAACGCTTTCTGCCCGAGAGACAGTTAATTCAGGAGCACCGCTTCCTCAGATACTTTGGTTCACTATTGCATGATCCGAACATCTGGCACCTTACCCGCCGCTCTTCTGCCGGTGGAGTAGCAACAGGCCTGTTTTGCGCGTTCATTCCCTTACCCGTGCATATGTTTCTGAGTGCCGCTCTTGCCATCCTGTTCAGGGTTAATTTGCCAATTGCTGTGATTTTTACCTGGGTAACCAACCCGCTGACGGTCGCCCCCATTTTCATCTTTGCCTATGAGCTTGGAGCAATCCTGCTCGGCAGATCCCCACGCAATATAACATTTGAATATTCGCTGGATTGGTTGCATGAGCAGCTGGTCGTAATCTGGGAACCGCTGCTGCTGGGCTGTTTTATCCTGGCAACACTGAGCGCGGCCGCTGGTTATGCAACCATCCGTTTCCTGTGGCGACTGGCCATGGTCAGGAAATGGGAAGAAAGAAAGAACAGCCGGTTGCTGGCAAAACAGCGGAAAAGGTCCGGTTCATAATGGTCTAGTCTCCCTGATAGGTCTGTAATACTCCCTGATGTAATTCATAAATCCTGTCCATTTTCCGGGCCAGACCCAGATTGTGTGTGACCATAACCAGGCTGGCGCCATGACTCTGGTTGAGCTCGAGCATGATGTTGAATACGTGATCTGCTGTGTGCTCATCCAGATTTCCGGTTGGCTCATCGGCCAGTATGCACTGGGGCCTGGTCACCAGTGCCCTTGCAATAGCGGCCCGTTGTCTTTCACCACCTGACATTTCACCCGGCTTGTGATGTAAACGACTACCTAGGCCAACTCGTCCAAGCAGGTCGGCTGCCGCATCCAGCGCCTCACTATAAGCGTTCTTGCGGATAAACACTGGCAACGCCACATTTTCCAGAGCAGTAAATTCCGGCAGTAAATGATGGAACTGATAAATAAATCCGATATTCTGATTTCGTATATATCCCCTGTCCGTCTCTGACAGACTGGAGAATGACTTATCAAGTATTTTGACTTCCCCTTTACCGGGAACATCCAGACCCCCAAGCAGGTGCAGAAGTGTGCTTTTACCAGAACCTGAAGCTCCGACAATTGCAATTCTGTCACCCGAATAGACCTCAAGGTTTAGATTAGACAATACCCGAATTTCCACTCCTGCATCGGAAAAAGATTTCACCAGACCATGGCAACTGAGGATCAATTGTTCATTCATAACGCAATGCTTCTGCAGGTTGGGTACGTGCTGCACGCCAGGCAGGATAGATTGTAGCGAGGAGGCAAAACAGGAAGGCAACAGCAGCAATAATAATGACATCTTGCCAGTGCATGTCTGAGGGTAATTCGCTTATATAATACACATCAGGGGAAAGAAACTTGACCTGAAAAAAATTCTCAATTGCAGGAACGATAGTTTCTACATTAGATGCCAGCCAGACCCCACCAATGACTCCCAATGTAATTCCTACCAGCCCGATTATGACACCCTGAATAATAAAAATTTTCATAATACTTGCAGGACTGGCTCCAATGGTCCTCAGTACTGCAATATCCGATTGCTTGTCGGTAACAACCATGACCAGTGTTGAAATGATATTAAACGCTGCTACTGCAATAATTAATGTCAGGATCACAAACATCACTGTTTTTTCTGTCTTCAGTGCACGAAAAAAATTTGAATGCCGTTGTGTCCAGTCAACAACCCAGTAATTTCCAGGTAAATCCTTTATGGCCTCACGACTGATGACAGGCGCCCTGAATATATCTGTCGTTTTCAGACGAAGTCCTGAGCTGCCATTATTGCGAAACAGGGCACGGGCATCGTCCAGATGAATCAAGGCCAGTGCACTGTCAAACTCATGCATACCAACTTCAAATATACCTGACACTATAAACCGTTTGAGACGTGGCATGATTCCGGCAGGTGTGACATTGGCCTGCGGTGCCACAAGGGTAAGCTTGTCGCCTACCCTGACCTGTAGTGCTCTGGCCAGTTCCGTACCCAGGATGATATTGAACTGTCCGGCTACTAGATCCACAAAACTTCCACTGATCATTTTTTCTGCGACCACGGATACTCTGGGTTCCTCCTCTGGCAGTATTCCGCGAATAATTGTGCCATTTACATTACCTGCATAGACCAGCATTCCCTCACCCTGATAATAAGGTGCTACACCGACGATATCGGGATTACGGCTGATCCCAGCTGCCAGATCGCGCCAGTTATCCAGGGTACTGCCTCGAAACACCACACTGGCATGCGATGCCATGCCCAGAGTTCGTTGTGTCAACTCCTTTTCAAATCCATTCATAACTGATAAAACCGTAATCAGGGCAAGAACTCCAAGAGCGACACCCAGCATCGAGGACAGTGAGATGAAAGAAATAAAATGATTACGCCGCTTTGCCCTTACGTAGCGTAATCCAATATAGGCTTCAAATGGTCTGAACATGGGCGAAGATTATAACTTAAAGAAACAATTGTTTCCCAAAAGCAGATACCAGAAAACATAGAACAAACTTGGCCGGAAAGGACTGAATTTGAAACTGATCGCAATTGATACCACTACCGAAGCATGTTCCGCTGCCTTGCTTGTCAATGACATTGTTAAGGAACAGTATGAACTTGCACCACGTCAGCACGCCGAGCTGATATTGCCCATGATTGACAGTCTACTGTCAGATGCCAGTTTAACCCTGGGCCAACTGGATGCAATTGCCTACACTTGTGGACCAGGTGCTTTTACCGGGATCAGGATAGGTGCCGGTGTTGCCCAGGGTCTGGCTTTTTCATCAGACCTGCCCGTTGTTCAGGTGTCAACCCTGGCAACACTGGCCCAGGGCAACCGGGGCAAGGCACAGTTTATTGCCACTGCCATTGATGCCCGTATGAATGAAATCTACTTCGCTGTATACAGGGATACAGGGATTGTTGAATTGACGGGTGCCGAGATTGTTGACCGAGCGGAAAATATCCGTCTGACTGAGGCAGGTTCATATTTTGGCGCGGGCAGCGGCTGGGCCAGATACCATGAGCCGCTTAGTGCCGTTTTTGGTCAAAATCTGACAGGTTTTGACGGAAATCAGTATCCCCATGCAAAAAACACTGCAAAAATCGCCAGCGTATACTACAAACAAGGTAGAATCTGTGATGCAGCAGATGTTGCACCGATCTATATCAGGAACAAAGTAACAGGATAACCCGGTGTAATTTATTATAATTATAAGCTGCGATGGATATATAATTGATCTCATGAGTAAAAATAACCACCAAAACGCCCTGCCCATCGGCTACGATCTGTTGTGGTACCGTATTGAAAAGGTGCTCGGGCATGGTGCTTTCGGCATAACCTATCTTGCTCATGACATAAATCTCGATCGTCATGTCGCCCTGAAAGAATATCTGCCGGGACAATTCTGTCTTCGCAAGTCCAATCAGGAAGTCTCCCCGCTATCTGATGAACACGTTGATGATTTCAGGTTTGGGCTGGAGCGATTCCTGTTTGAAGCCCGCACACTAACCCAGTTTGAGCATCCCAATCTTATCAAGGTATTTAACGTCTTCGAGGCAAACAACACCGCCTATATGGTCATGAACTATGAAAAAGGTGAAAGTCTAAAACAAATTCATCGGCGTAAAAAAAATTTTACTGAAGAAGAATTAATGTCAATTATGTTACCGCTATTGAGCGGACTCCAGAAAATTCACACCAAAGGTTTTGTTCACAGAGACATCAAACCGGGAAATATTTTTTTGAGAGAGGACAGGTCCCCGGTGCTTCTGGATTTCGGGTCTGCAAGAAAAACAGAATCGACCAATCCCCAAACACTCACAAACTTTGTCTCCCCTGGCTATGCACCTATAGAGCAGTATGCCAGTAAAAGTGATAAACAAGGACCCTGGACAGATATTTATGGCCTTGCTGCCACGGTTTATAAACTTGTTGTTGGTGTTGCACCTTTGAATGCCATCGATCGCAGTGAAGCAATTACCAACGATCATAAGGACTGTTATATTCCTCTTGTTGACATCGTTGCAGATAAATATTCAAACAGTTTTTTATCTGCTCTGGATCATGCCCTGGCATTCAGGGCCCAGGAAAGACCACAGGACATTAGGTCCTGGGTCGAAGAATTTGATGTCGGTGATTTTGAACTGGATACCGAACCAACATCATCGACTAGTAACGTCAAAAGCTTTTCAGTTGATGATTCAGAAGTTGACTTTATTGATATCAGCCGAGCCAGCTGGAGAAGCGATACTGAGAAAAACACAGAAAAAACAATTACTTATGATGGTGATGAAACCACCATTACTGCCGTATTATGGGACAATGCAAGCATCTGGCGCAAACGAATGGTCGTATCATTAGTTCTGTTACTGGTTGTCTCAGCAGCAGTACTAACCGCATATACGTCCATGACTCCGGATACCAATCGCCCCGTGGCTTTACAGAATGAATCCATGGATGAAACATCGCTAACAGGAACCGCCAATGCAGAGGCATCAGGATCCGGTGAAACAATTATAGAGGCCACATCAGAGACCGGCGCGCCAGCATCCAGCAGCGAGGAAGCGCCAGATGTTGCATCGCTTGCAGTCGAAAACCTAGCGGCAGAACAGGAAGGGGAAGTTAACGAGGTTCAACTGTTATTGACCAGTGCTGCAGAAAATTTTAAAAAACTGAACCTTACCAAGCCTCCAGGCAGAAATGCCTATGACCTGTATAAACAGGTCATCAAACTAGACCCGAAAAACTCCGAGGCCGAAAACGGGATTAGGAAGATATCAGATACTTATATCAACATGGCATATGTCGCTCTGGACAAGGACAAGACATTTGAAGCCAGGCGTTATATTAACAAGGCTGAGGAAATCTGGCCGGATTCAAATAAAATAGATCCTGCAAGAAAGGCATTGAATAACAAACTTGCAGAAAAATATGTTCGGGAGAATCCTGAGCGCCAATACGAAAGAAACAATACAGAAACCAATACAGAAACCAATACTGCTGACACACCATCCGAAAGTAACAACCTGATCGATAGTATCCGTTCCTTGTTCGAGTAGTTACTTATCAATCCTAATTACATTTGTTTCGATCAAACCGGATTCATTCAGGACAATTTGCCTGTACCCCGGGTTCTGTTCATCTTTAATGTAATGTTCAGTTTCCGGCCTGAATTGCACGCACGTCGAAGGCGTAGCCATTAACAATATATTACCCCTTGTACAGTTAAAGTCCTGGTGAATGTGTCCCCAGAGTATTGCCTTGATATTAGAATGCCCATCAACGATAGTAAAAAATTCTTCAGGATTCTCCAGCGACATGGCATCCATCCAGGGGCTGTTTATTGAGATAGGAGGGTGATGTAAACAGATTAGAACATTTCGTTGCTTACTCTGTGCCAATGCGCCGTCAAGATATTCAATCTGTTTTTGTCCCAGCCTGCCTGAGTGAGTATCCGGAATATAAGTGTTAAGCAGAATAATATGCCAATGATTGAGGATGATCTGACTAGATATACCGATCCCCGATCGGGGGAGTGCTTCTTTCATCAGTTCGGGATTATCGTGATTACCTGGCAAACAAAATACAGGGGCATTCAATAATTTCAGTGACTTCACAAGATTATCATAAGCAGCAGGTACAGGGTCATGAACCAGGTCGCCCGTCACAAGAACAATATCAGGCCTGAAGCCAGAAAAATTCACATGCTCGATGACTGCATCCAGGGATACGGAAGTATAAATACCGTCTAAAGTTTCTTCTATATCTGAGAATATATGTGTGTCGGTTAACTGTACAAGCTTAACTGTGTTTTTCTCATGAAGTTCAGGCATAATCTCTTACCCAGTATAGCTTATACCTTAATTACCTGAAAACAGAGGCAGACTTTTAAATCATGACGCTTAAAAGCATAAACCTGACAGAAGACATCTATAACTATTTGTTATCAGTCTCGCTAAGAGAAACACTGGTACAAAAAGCCTTGCGCGAAGAAACGGCCGGACATCCTCAGTCTATGATGCAAATCGCTCCGGAACAGGGACAGTTCATGACCCTGTTACTGAAACTTATTAACGCTAGAAAAGTAATGGAAATAGGTGTATTTACTGGTTACGGCACCCTTGCGATGGCAAGGGGCATTCCTGATGATGGTAAAATCATAGCTTGCGATATCAACAAGAAAGATACTGCTATAGCAACAAAATTCTGGTCAATGGCCGGCGTCAGTCACAAAATTTCCCTGGAACTGGCGCCCGCTTTGGATACCATGTCCCGGCTCATTGATAAAGGTCATCGAGGTACATTTGATTTTGTATTTATTGATGCCGATAAACCGGAATATCCTGACTATTACAAACTGGCATTGGAGTTAATAAGAACAGGCGGATTGATAATGGTCGATAATGTGCTCTGGTCGGGGAAACCGGCTTCCCCCGTGGAAACAGACAGGGACACACTGGCAATTCGTGACTTCAATGCAAAGCTGCATGAAGATAAGCGTATTTTTCTGAGTATGCTGCCCGTGGCTGACGGGATAACACTTGCAGTAAAGATCTAGTGGCGCGAATAAAAATCTTCAACCC
The DNA here is from genome assembly GCA_011772965.1 of Gammaproteobacteria bacterium. Taxonomy (GTDB): domain Bacteria; phylum Pseudomonadota; class Gammaproteobacteria; order Eutrophobiales; family Eutrophobiaceae; genus SZUA-592. The sequence continues at coordinate 58,034 of WVYN01000024.1, read as the reverse complement.
TTGAAATATCACGCGTAATTTCCATAACCGGAAGGCTTGCAAGCACCTGTTTACCATAGGACTTGGTCAATAGCCGCGGGTCACATATAGTCAATACTCCATAATCAGACGAATCCCTAATCAATCGCCCTATGCCCTGCTTCAAGTTGATAATAGCCTGAGGTAACTGATATTCCATAAACGGATTAGAACCGCTTGCCTGCATTTTTTCAGCCCTTGCTCTGAATACAGGATCATCAGGCGGCATAAATGGTAGCTTGTCAATAATTACACTTGAGAGTGAATCACCCTTTACATCTACACCTTCCCAAAAACTGCTGGTGCCGAGTAAAACAGCGTGCCGTGTATTACGAAATTCCTCCAGTAGTTCAGTCCTGGGTGCCTGCCCCTGTATCAACAAGGAATATTCCATCCTTGCTTGCAATATATCACCAGCCTCACGTAAGGCACGATGACTGGTAAATAAAAGGAATGTATGGCCCTGACTGGCTTTTATTACTGGCAACGCTGTATTGATCACGGACCGGGTATATTCAGGCATTCCCGGTTCAGGCAAATTTGCCGGCAAATACAGCAAGGCCTGTTGCTGGTAATTAAATGGGCTGGGCAAGGCAACTGTATTACATTCGGTCAAACCCAGTTGCCTGGAAAAATGACTAAAATCTTTTTTGACCGCCAGAGTGGCAGATGTGTAAATACAGGTAGCATCATGCTGATTAATTCTTTCCTTGAACATTGACGAAACATCAAGTGGTGTTTGGTGCAGAAAGAAACTGTTGCCTCTTGTCTCTAGCCATTGAACCTGGTCATCGAGAACTCTTTCACTGTAATCTTTGAACTGTCCCAGAAGGCTTGAAGTGCGTAGCCAGGAATTTTCTAGGGACTTGGAGCGCATGGAGACCTTGTCCAACAATCTTTCCATGTTACCTAAGGATTGATGCAATTGTCTGCTCGCTGTTTTTATTGCTGTACTTTTTAGAAGTTCTCCCCAGGATTCACGCCGATCTGTCTCGCCCAGAGACAAACGAAAATTCTGTATTCCCTTTCTCAAGGTATCCATCAATTGATCAACATCTTTAATATCTTTCGCATCTGCAAGGAACGCAGTGCGTGTATCATTAACCAAATTGATTATCTGTCTGCTGCTAATTGTTAATCCGAAAAATGTGGCGGCAAGTTCCGGCAATTGATGGGCTTCATCAAAGATTATCACTTCGGCACGGGGCAGTAATTCACCGAAACCGGTTTCCTTGAGGGCCAGATCAGCCATCAACAAGTGATGATTAACAACCAGTAATGTGGCATCCTGCGCCTTGCGTCTGGCCTGAAGTACAAAGCATTCATTATAGAACTCACATTCCTGACCAAGACAGTTATCAGTTGTTGACGTAATAGTAGGTTTCAAGGGTGAATCCTCCGGCAAATCCATTAATTCTCCCAGATCGCCGGTTTTGGTCTCTGAATGCCAGGTCCTGATCATCTGTAGCCTGTATTGATCCTTGGATTTAAATAATGATCCAATCTGCTCATATTCACGGAGTCTTAATTTGCACAAGTAGTTATTACGACCCTTGAGCAAAGCTGTGTTTACAGCTGCACCCAATGACCTGTTAATAATCGGCAGATCTTTTTGATATAATTGATCCTGTAAATGCTTAGTGCCTGTTGAGATAATGACTTTCTTTCCTGACAAAATCGCCGGAACAAGATAGGCATAGGTTTTACCGGTTCCTGTACCGGCCTCGCAGACCAATGAAACTTCATTATTAATAGCTTCTTCAATTTTTATTGCGAGAGCCTTCTGCTCGTCCCGATGAACGTAATCATCAAGATTTCGGCTTAGTGGCCCATCATTAGTGAAGATATCAGTACTGGTAATCATGCTCAGGCATTGTTTATTGGAAACGCAAGAACTTCCCGGATATGACTTGCCTTTGACAAAACCATTAATAAACGATCAAGGCCCAGAGCTACACCGGCACTTTCTGGCATACCCGATTCAAGTGCTGATAGAAATTTTCTGTCAATGGGGTAAAGGGTTTTATTTTGTTTTGATCTCTGCTGCAAATCTGATTTAAAGCGCTGCTTTTGCTCATGGGGATCACAAAGTTCATGAAAACCATTGGCAATCTCCAGTCCCTGGATAAAAAGTTCAAATCGTGCCGCTGTTACCGGCTCACCTCCACTGAGGCGCGCCAGAGCAGCCTGGGCTTGGGGAAAATCAAATACAAAAACACTACCTTTATCCCTCAATCTTGAGATGACATAGTGGTTGAAAACAAAGTCCAGCAATTCATTGTAATCTTCAACAGCAGGACTCAGACCAGCATCACGGCCCAGTTTTATTAACTGCTTGCGGCTAATGGCATGTGGATCAAACCCTGTTAGCTCGAGAAATACATCTGCATAACTTATTCTTGCCGGTTTCTGCAAACCCAGGTAGTCGAGTAGTGATTCAATTTCATTCATCAATTCATGATGATCAAAACCCGGACGGTACCATTCGAGCATCGTAAATTCCGGATTATGATAGCGCCCAGACTCTTCATCCCTAAAGGCCCGGCTTATCTGAAAAATTGAGCCAGATCCAGCGGCCAATAACCGCTTCATATGAAACTCTGGCGAGGTTTGCAGATAGAGCCTGCTACCGGATTCAGTGTGAAGACGGGTTTCAAAACTGCATATATTTGGATCAGTTGCAGTAGATGACGCCAGGATCGGAGTTTCAACTTCCATAATACCGGCTTCATTCATGAACTGTCGGACCTTGCGCAATATCTCTGCCCGCAGTTTCAAAGTTGATTGATCAACTACGGGATTCCAATCTAAATTTGCCATCGCATGGAAAACCATTTAGTGCTAGCTGGCACGGCTGACATAACTGCCAGTCCGTGTGTCTATCTTGATCAATTCACCATTTTCAACAAACAGAGGCACTTTAACAACGGCGCCGGTTTCAAGGGTCGCAGGCTTGGTGCCACCGGTGGCCGTATCCCCTCTTACCCCCGGATCGGTTTCGGTAATTTGCAAGGTGACAAAGTTCGGAGCAGTGACAGATAACGGGCTACCATTCCAGAGCGTTACTGTGCATATTTCCTCTCCCTTGAGCCACTGCGCAGCCTCACCGGCAGCATTCTTATCGGCAGCGTATTGCTCATAGTTACTCGGGTCCATAAAATGCCACAATTCCCCGTCGCTATAGAGATATTGGACTTCAATTTCCAGTACATCCGCTGAATTCAGGGTTTCTCCTGATTTAAAAGTCCGTTCTATGACGCGGCCTGTCTTAAGATTGCGGAGCTTGACCCGGTTGAAGGCCTGTCCCTTTCCCGGTTTAACATATTCATTTTCTACAATTGCGCAGGGGTCATTGTCCAGCATGACTTTTAATCCGGACTTGAACTCGTTGGTACTGAAGGTCGCCATAGATTCCTCATTCTTATTCACATGTGTTAAAAAGGCATATCATACATTGAAGCACTCTGATAATGCATATACAGACAGTAAATTGGCAAAAAGTCATGCAATCGACCTATAAAGATCCACATGCATTATTGAATAAGCTGGGATTGTCTGGCATTGATAGTAATTTGTCTGAGCAGGCAGCACAGGAATTTCCTCTGCGCGTGCCCCAGTCTTACCTGGAAAATATCAAGCCAGGTAATCCGGCTGATGCACTCCTGCTTCAGGTATTGCCGACCAGGCAAGAGGACGTGAGGGATGCAGCTTATACTACCGACCCGTTGCAGGAAAGTAGTTACCAGCCGGTCCCGGGTTTATTACATAAATACCGGCACAGGGCCTTGCTGATTGCTACCGGTGCATGCGCGATTCATTGCCGCTATTGTTTCAGAAGACATTTTCCCTACGCGGATGCCAATCCGTCTGAGAATACATGGTCCGGTGCATTGAACTACCTGATGAAGGACAAGTCCATCAAGGAAATCATCCTCAGTGGCGGAGATCCGTTAACCCTATCCAACAACAGGCTTTCCAGGTTGGTGGAATTGCTCATCGGGATTCCTCATCTGAAAAGACTCAGGATTCATACCCGGATTCCCGTGGTTATGCCCTGCCGTATCGATGAAGATTTGATTGAGCTTCTTACTACGACACGGCTGCAACCCGTGGTTGTTATACATAGCAATCACGCCAACGAGTTCGGTGACAAGGCACGCCAGGCCATACGAAAACTGTATTTTGCTCGAATCCCGTTATTCAACCAGTCTGTGCTGCTTAGGGGCGTCAATGATTCTGCTGAAACCCTCACAGAGTTGAGTGAATCATTGTTTGCTATGGGTATTATCCCCTATTATTTACACTTGCTGGACAAGGTAGAGGGGGCCGCACATTTTCATGTCCCCCTTTACAGGGCCAAAAGCCTGGTGCAGTCATTAAGAGAGACACTTCCGGGCTACCTGGTGCCGAAGCTGGTCAAGGAAATCGCTGGGGAAACAGCCAAGGTCCCCGCGGAACTACTGGATGCTGAATGATCTCCACTCTGGTACTGTTGATTTGATTATTCATATAATACTTTATATTTATAATTAAGTATTTAACTTAACATATTGAATTAAAACAAAATATTTCAGGATTTTTTATGTCTAAGCCATTGGTCAATAATGTTCTGCTGATAGATGATTCCGTTGATACACGCAACTTACTGATCCACTTTTTCAATAGCATTTCTCCAGAGACCAAAATCACCGAATATGATCCGATTGAATCTGGCAAACCATCGGCCAGTTTCAACTGGTCTGAATTTGATCTGCTGATCCTGGATTACGATCTTGGCAACGGTGAAAACGGCCTTGAGTGGTTACGCGAATTCAAGACCTCAACCGAGTTTCCTGCAACCTTGATACTGACAGCCAAGGATGACGAGGAGCTGGTGGTGAAGGCACAGAAGTATGGGGCCCAGGGGTTCATTCGCAAGGAAAAACTCAGCAAAAAATGGTTTATTCAGGTAATCCGGAAAGCTTTGGAAGAATACCTCGATCAAACCATGGAGGCTATATCCCGGAAAGTGAAAGTCCATCATTATAACAAGGAAAAATTTCTCAAATTACTCAAAACCCTGCATGTAAAAGATGCCATCGCCCTGCTCAAGATAGATGGATTTAATGAGATTTCAGAAAAACTTGAAGCAGAAAAGACAGACAAATTTGTCAAGTTCCTGACTGACATCATCCAGGAAACCATTATTAATAACGGCATGGAAGGGACTTTTACCCGGATCAAGGAGTCTGTAATCGGTATATTGCTGCATAACCGGGAACACGCTGCCATAGAGCAATTTGCCAAAAAACTTTGTGAAGAATTTGATCAATCTCCATTTCAACTGGAAGGTGCTGAGATTGATTACTCGATCAGCCTCGGCTTGGTAGAAATAAAGGGCGGAAAATCAAAAGTGTCTGAACTGCTTCAGGCTGTAGATTCAGCCAGTGCTACTGCAAGAAAACAAAACGGAAATTCCTATGCATTTGCCTCGGAAGAAACAAAAACAGATGAAACATTGAATACCGAAATGGCAAAGGAAATTATCAGTGCGGTAAAAGAAGAAAATTTTGTTCCCCTTTTCCAGCCATTGGTGCAAATATCTGATGCTGGCCATCCGCTCTATTCTGAATTATTTCAAACGACAACCAACTTGATTGATTCACAGGGCAGTTCTATTGATCCCAAGGAATTTTTGCCAATACTGGAAAAAGCAAATACGTTAAATACGCTTGACCGATGGGTTTCCCGCCATTGTATTGTTGAGCTGTCTAAACTAAACAGAAAAGAAAATAGGAATTTTGGAATATTTGTTTCACTTTCAAAACAATCACAAAGTGACAAAGGATTATCGGACTGGCTAGACAAGATAATCAGACGGCTGAAAATGCCTGATCTTGGCAAGTATGTAATATTCGAAATTAATGCTGCAGATTTTCTAGAAAACACGCGTGAAGCCAAGATGCAATTAAATAAACTGCGAATTAAATTAAAATCACCTATCGCCCTGACACACATCGAAGACCTTGAAACTCTGGATAAATGTTTGCAAGCCGAGAAATTTGATTTTGTGTTTTTCTCACCAGAGCATAACTCCCAGGGTAAAATGGACGCAGGATTAATTCAGAATATCGCATCACTGGCCAAAGAAAATGGTGCGATATCTGTGGCTAGCAAGATTGATTCAGGGGAATATATGATGATAGCCACCAGCTCGGGCGTCGATTATGTTCTGGGGCTATTCGTACAACCCCCTATGGAAAATATTCTGTCATCTGAAGCAGTCGTTGTCTAACTGTCCGGCATATCCCCGAATTTCAGTTTAAGACGGCTGACATTTCTATATCCTCGCGGTAACAGGTTTCCCCGTTTGCCTCTCTCACCCAGACTCTCAACAAGGTCCTTGTATTTGAGAACCAACTTGCGCTGCCCCGCTATAATGTCCAACCCCGTATTATCAGGTACAGCGGTGATAGCCACCAGCGTTTCTTCACCGGACTTGAATTTTGCGGTTAGGATATTGAGAATCTTGAGACCCTTGCCTTTACCCAGTATGGGTAATTCACTTGCCTTGATAACCAGCATTCTCCCGGTACTCGAGACGGCTACAATGAGATCAGTGGTGATATCACGAATTAATGAAGGCGGCAATACTCTGCCTCCCCTGGGTACTGATACTACAGCTTTCCCGTTTCGATTCCTGGTATATATGTCATCTAGTCTGGTGACAAACCCGTAACCGGCGTTACTGGCTAGTAGATAAACAGTATCACCATTACCGAGCATCACACCTTCAAAAGTTGCACCATCTGGGGGATTCAGCCGGCTGGCTACCGGTTCACCAAGGCCACGGGCCGATGGCAGCGTGTGGGCCGGCAAACCATAACAGCGCCCGGCCGAATCAAGAAATATAGCGTTTTGATTACTGCGGCCCAATGCTGATGATTTAAAAGAATCACCGCTGCGGTAACTGAGTGTATCCGGCTCAATATCATGCCCCTTTGCCGAGCGCACCAAACCCTTGCTTGAGAGAACCACGGTCACGGGTTCAGTCACTACAAGTTCACTTTTATCCATGGCCCTTGCTCCTGAGCGTTCTTTCAGGGGTGACATCCGTTCATCGCCATAGGCTTCGGCATCTTCTTTGATCTCATTACGAACCAGTGTTTTCAGGCGCTGTCTGGATTTCAATGTTTGCTGGAGTGATTTGTGTTCTTTCTCCAGCTCATTCAGCTCACCCTTGATGCGAATTTCTTCCAACTTTGCCAATTTGCGCAATTTGAGTTCCAGAATTGCTTCAGCTTGGACATCGGTTAGCTTAAAGTGCTTTATGAGTGATTGTTTAGGTTTGTCTTCTTCGCGAATAATCCGGATTACTTCATCAATATTCAGGTAGGCGATCATCAGACCCTTGAGGATATGGATCTGTTGTTCAACCTTGTCCAGCCTGAATTGCAAACGCCTACGTACGGTCTCCATGCGATATTGCAACCACTCAACCAGGATTGTCCTAATGTCTTTGACCTGGGGCCTGCCATTAATACCAATCATGTTCAGATTTACCCGGTAATTTTTTTCGAGATCCGTTGTTACAAAAAGATGTGACATCAGGTCTTCAAGATTAACGCGATTGGATCTCGGCACCAGGACCAGGCGAGTTGGATTTTCATGATCAGATTCATCACGCAAGTCATCCAGCATCGGCAGTTTTTTTGCCTGCATTTGTGAACCAATTTGTTCAAGAATTTTGCTGCCGGAACTCTGGTAAGGAAGTGCCGTAATAACGATGTTACCGTCTTCTTTTTCCCAGACCGCACGCATCTTGATTGAGCCAGAACCGGTCTTGTAGATATTCTTGATATCCTTGACCGGTGTAATAATTTCTGCATGGGTGGGGTAATCCGGTGCTTTGATGTGTTTACATAATTCTGTAATTGTCGCCTTTGGTGATTGCAACAGATGCATGCAGGCCTTGCTCACTTCCAGCAGGTTATGTGGCGGGATGTCCGTTGCCATACCTACAGCAATGCCTGTCGTGCCATTCAGAAGTATGTTAGGCAACCTTGACGGCAGCAATTTGGGTTCAGTTAACGTGCCGTCAAAGTTAGGAACCCAGTCTACTGTGCCCTGGCCCAGTTCACCAAGCAGGGTATCGGCGTAGGCTGTCAACTTGGACTCTGTATAGCGCATGGCAGCAAATGACTTGGGATCGTCTATTGAACCCCAGTTTCCCTGACCATCGATTAGTGGATAGCGATAGGTGAACGGCTGGGCCATGATAACCATCGCCTCATAACAGGCCGAATCACCATGCGGATGAAACTTGCCAATCACATCACCCACGGTTCGGGCTGACTTTTTAAACTTGGCAGTTGATTTAAGACTAAGCTCGGACATCGAATAAATGATCCGACGCTGGACCGGTTTCAGACCATCACCGATATGTGGCAGCGCCCGATCCAGAATGACATACATGGAATAATTCAGATATGCCTTTTCAGTGAATTCATGCAGCGGTTGCTGCTCGATGTTTTCAAAATCAAGACTGAGTGTCTCGTTCACCTGTTACCTCCGGATAACCCACTATTATTTGTCATGAAAATGAAACTTTATTCCCTTAATTAAATTAAATTATAAAGCTGCTCATGAATGCGATTTTGCGAGGAGCAAAATGAATATGGAGAACAATTCTAATCATGTGAAAAAATTTGATATTGTCCGAATTGTATTTTAAAACCAGTGGCAAAACTTTCATTGATATTAGTTCCCGGGTACTGGAAGAATACCTAGACGCCATATATGATGATTCTCCTTCTACTGCCATGGAGCAGTACCTGTCCTGATCAGAGTGTCGCCACGTCACCTTTTTTTTCCAGCCAGCCTTTCCTGTCCTGAGCCCTTTTCTTGGCCAATAACATATCCAGTATCTGATCTGCTTTTTTGTCTTTTTCCAGGGTCAATCTCACCAGTCTTCGGGTTTCAGGTGCCATGGTCGTTTCCCGTAACTGTGTGGGATTCATTTCACCCAGGCCCTTGAATCGCTGGACATTAACCTTGCCGGTTTTCTTTTCTGCCGCTATCTGGTCCAGAACCCCGGCTTTCTCTGCATCATCCAGCGCATAATAGACATCTTTACCAACATCGATGCGGTACAGGGGCGGCATGGCGACATAGATATGCCCGGCCTCAACCAGTGGCCTGAAATGTCTGACAAACAAGGCGCATAACAGGGTCGCAATATGTAACCCGTCTGAATCGGCATCTGCCAGGATACATATCTTTCCATAACGCAAACCATCAAGCTTGCCGGAGCCCGGATCGACCCCGATAGCCACGGCGATGTCATGAACTTCCTTCGAAGACAATACCTCACCGGACTCAACCTCCCAGGTATTCAATATCTTGCCCCTGAGTGGCATCACAGCCTGGTACCCTCTATCGCGGGCCTGTTTGGCCGATCCCCCGGCCGAATCACCCTCTACCAGAAACAATTCTGTAACGCTGGCATCCTGCATGGTGCAATCAACCAGTTTGCCAGGCAATGGCGGGCCACCGGTGATTTTTTTCCGGACTATTTGGCGGTTGGCTTTCTGCCTTTTTTGCGCACGGTCTATGGCAAGTTCTGCAATTCGTTCACCGGTCTCAACAAACTGGTGCAACCATTGACTGAATTCATCCTTAACCACACCGGCAACAAAAGTGGTACATTCCCGGGAAGAAAGACGTTCCTTGGTCTGTCCGGAGAACTGGGGATCATCCAGCTTGACAGACAAAAGGTAACTGCAGCGGTCAAAAACATCATCAGCTGTGAGTCTTACGCCTCTGGGTAACAGGTTACGCGATTCACAGAATTCTCTCATAGCCTCCAGCAATCCCTGTCTCAAGCCGTTGGTATGGGTACCGCCCTGAGGTGTAGGCACGAGGTTAACATAGCTCTCAGTAACGAGTTCGCCTTCTTCCGGGCACCAATGAATGGCCCAGTCGACAGTTTCATTGGTTCCCTCCATATTACCCATAAACGGTTCTGCAGGAACCAATTCCACCCTGGATAGCTGTTCAGCTAAATAACCCTTGATGCCATTTTCATATTGCCACTCGTGCTTGTCTTTGGAATCTTCAATGTTCAATTGAACCATCAGACCAGGACAGAGTACGGCCTTTGCCCGCAAAACATGCATCAGCTTGTTTAAGGCAAATTTGGTGGTATCAAAATACTTGGGATCAGGCTGAAACCGAATGGTGGTCCCTGTGTTCCTAGCGCCGACCTTGCCCTTGACCTTAAGGCTGGATTTTTTTTCACCACCGGCGAAGGACATGTAATGTTCCTTGCCATCACGCTTGACCCACACTTCCAGCTTTTTGGACAGGGCATTAACCACGGAGACACCTACTCCATGTAATCCTCCTGAGAATTTGTAATTCTTCCTGGAAAATTTACCACCGGCATGCAAACGAGTGAGAATAACTTCAACACCTGAAACTTTTTCACCGGGATGAATATCAGTCGGCATACCGCGGCCATCATCAGTCACCGTTACTGAGCCGTCCTTGTGCAAGGTGACTTCGATCTTTTTAGCATAAGCGGCAATCGCTTCATCCACACTGTTATCAATGACTTCCTGAACCAGATGGTTGGGCCGGGATGTGTCGGTATACATTCCCGGTCTTTTGCGCACGGGATCAAGCCCGGTCAGGACCTCAATATCAGCAGCATCGTAATTTCTGGACACGCAGCAACTACCTCAAGGGAAAAAAGACGGGCTTCAGGTATGGAAGTGCAATGTACCATAAAACCGGCAATTGCAGCACTGACACCGGCACAGGGAGGCCGGTGACAGGTATCTTAAGGTCCCAGATCCTGGATCAGGGATTGGCGGAGATTGTCAGCAAGCGAATCGACTCTATACCGGTAAACCGGGTGGTCAATACCCGCAGAGATTGGGGCACCTCCCTTGAGGTCCTTGATCATTTCATCATCCAGCTCAAATCGCAAGAAATGTACAGAAGATGTCTTCTCCTCGGTATCACGTTCCAGATCTTCGTCTGCGATGGGGTTGACCGGTTTGTGATCGCCAATCTTGATCCAGATGGTGTCTTCAATACCAATCATCCTGGCCAGTTGCTTTTTCCGCTCATTCTCATCAGAAAATTCGATCATGAACGTCGCCTTCCAGTTTTTGCCATCCGGAATTAACGGGTTATAGGCATTCAGCTCTTCCTGGATACCGGCTATATCAAAAATCTTTTCTATCCGTAACATTTCCTGGATTTGATATTGCATGGTCAGTACATCTTCAAAATATAACGTGGCATTCGGACCAATAGGTAATCTCCGGTTCTTTTTGTGCTCAAGTACCTTTTGCCGGAAATCATTTCGAATCTCCGAATATTGTTCAAGGGTAAATAGCTTATCTCTGTCTAGTTTCTGCATGTTTTCAAGTCTAGATTCCATATGCCTGCTTCAAGAGAGTAAACGGGTTATTTGCATGGTTACTGTCTTTCATTCCGATTGTTATCTGATCTCCGGCCATCGGGCAATCACTGATATAATGGTCCACTTCTGCTTTCTTGATTTTGTTGACTACCGGCTGGCAGATCTTTATGGAAATATCATGACATTCACTTTTGACAGCATAAGTACCGTCATGGCCGGTGCAACGTTCTATTAATTCGATGCTGGTATCCGGTACCAAAGCCAGAATATCACGGGTTTTCAGGCCGATATTCTGCACACGTTGATGACAGGGTGCATGGTAGGCTATCTTCCCCAGGGATGACTTGAATTCGGTATTGAATTTACCGGCCTTGTGCCTGAGTGAAAGATATTCAAACGGGTCAAAAATGCGTGCCTTCACCCGCTGAACATCCTCATTATCCGGAAACATCAGCGGGAATTCCTGCTTGAACATCAGGACGCAGGACGGAATCGGCGTAACGATATCCCAGCCCGCATCAATGAGATTGATTAATTCAGGGATATTGAACTTCATGGACTCTTCCACTGCGTCCAGATCACCCAATTCCAGCTTGGGCATGCCACAGCATTTTTCCTTGCGAGTAAGTCGCACGGCTATCCCGTTATGCCTGAATACCGAGATCATATCCTCGACCATATCCGGTGCATTTCGGTTGCCGTAACAGGTTGTAAAAACAGCGACCTTGCCAGTGGTAAATTCCGTGGGTGCTGCTTCTATAGGAGTTACTTCTTCCCTGAACCGTTTCCTGAGGTTGTTACTGTGAAATTCAGGTAACTTTGCTTCCGGGTGGATTCCGACCATCTTGTTCATAGTCTTGCGTACCAGCCCGGAATTATTCATTACATTAACCGACTGAGCAATGATGGGAATGCCGGCAATGCTTCCCACAGCATCTGTTGAAGTCAGCAGCTTGTCCCTAAACTTGTTCTTACCCTGCTTGTGGCGGATAGCCTTGGCCTGCAGCATCAAGTGAGGGAAATCAACGTTCCATTCATGCGGGGGAACATAGGGGCACTTGGTCATATAACACAGATCACAATAGTAACAGTGATCGACCACTTGCCAGTAGTCTTGCTTGGACACCCCATCCACTTCCATGGTAATGGATTCATCGATAAGGTTGAACAGCGTAGGAAAGGCATTGCAGAGACTCACGCAACGGCGGCATCCATGACAGATATCAAAGACCCGCTCAAGCTCCGAGAACAGCGCACCCTCGTTATAATACTCGGGGTCCTGCCACTTGATGGGATGCCGGGTAGGTGCCTCCAGGCTCCCTTCCCGGTGTCCGTTTTCAGAATTGGCCATAGGTATCAGAGTTTCAGTTGCTGTAAAAACCGAACCGGGCAGAGGACCCGGTTCTGATTAAGATGCAGGTAACGCTGTTTCCCTGATCAGATGCTATCCAGGGCCTTCTGAAAACGGTTGGCATGTGAGCGTTCAGCCTTGGCCAGCGTCTCGAACCAGTCAGCTATTTCATCAAACCCCTCATCACGGGCCTCCTTCGCCATGCCCGGATACATGTCCGTGTATTCGTGAGTTTCACCGGCAATGGCTGCCTTCAAGTTTAATGTCGTGTTGCCGATCGGTTCACCAGTGGCCGGATCCCCGACTTCTTCGAGGTATTCCAGGTGTCCGTGGGCGTGTCCGGTCTCACCTTCAGCCGTAGAGCGGAAAACGGCAGATACATCATTAAAACCCTCGACATCGGCTTTTTGAGCGAAATAGAGGTAACGACGGTTTGCCTGAGATTCGCCGGCAAATGCAGCCTTCAAGTTTTCTTCAGTTTTACTGCCTTTGAGTTCCATGATATACCTCTAGAACAAATTTAGACTGTTTCTAAATTATAATAAAAGTAATTTACATAAGCAAGATAGGGGCTGTCAACGCTCGGTGAAAGCAGGTCAAAACGGTGGTCTTGACGGTGCATAATACAATAGAATTGCGCTTCACCTTAATTCAACAAATTGGATAACAAACAGGAAAACACCGTGCCCCAAAAACAGGCAGAACTGAACTTTGAGGCTTCCATCAAGGAACTGGAGACACTGGTCAATAAGATGGAGGAAGGTAACCTCAGTCTGGAAGATTCACTGAAATACTTTGAACGTGGTGTTACCCTCACCCGCCAATGCCAGCAGGCCCTCGCTGATGCAGAACAGAAAGTAAAGATACTCCTGGAAAAGGAGGGTAAAGCCGGGCTCCAGGATTTCGAACCCGAAGATCCTCCGGAATAAGAATATTCATGTCATTAAATGAACGCCTGCAGGTCTACCGGTCCTGCGTCGAGAATGCGCTTGAGCACTGGTTGCCGGACAGCAATGTCCAACCCGCCCATCTGCATGAGGCCATGCGCTACTCGGTCCTGAGTGATGGCAAACGGATTCGCCCGGTCCTGGTATTTGCCACCGGGGAAGCCTTTGCAGTACCGCTGGAACAACTGGAAAGTCCGGCCTGTGCGGTAGAGTTGATCCACGCCTATTCCCTGATTCATGATGACTTGCCGGCCATGGACGATGATGACCTGAGGCGTGGCCGCCCCACCTGTCATAAGGCCTTTGACGAGGCTACCGCCATACTGGCGGGTGATGCCCTGCAGGCACTGGCCTTTCACATCCTGGCACATACCACAACTATTAAAGTCGGTGCAGAACAACGGCTTCGTATGATTGACATTCTGGCCCGGGCCAGTGGTTCCCGGGGCATGGCCGGGGGACAGGCCATTGATTTGGCAGCGGTTGGCAAAAAGCTCAACTTGGCAGAGCTTGAAAATATGCATATCCATAAAACCGGGGCACTGATCCGTGCCAGTGTTGAACTTGGGGCATTGTGCTCAGCTGATATCCAGAAGCCGGCCTTTGATAATGTCTCACATTATGCCAAATGCATCGGTTTGGCCTTCCAGATCCAGGACGATATCCTGGACGTTGAAGGTGACACAGAGACGCTAGGTAAGCCCCAAGGCTCGGATATTGAGAGAAACAAGCCTACCTACCCCGAGTTACTGGGCATGGAAAGTGCCAAAAAAGCGGCTGCAGATTTACATACACAGGCTCTCGAGAGCCTGTCAGATTTTGATCAGAGCGCCGATCCATTGCGATGGATCGCGGACTATATCGTCCAACGGCAAAAATAAAAACCGTCTATAATCAATAATGTCAATGACTTGAGCGTCATTGGAGGTCAACACCCATACAATGGTAAAATAGATTAACAATAAATATTCACCGATGCATACTGAGGCAATAGACAAATTCATGGATCAGCGCGTTAAGGACGAGCAGGAAATTCCTGACGTTCAGAACACCAAGGATAACCGTCACATACCTATTGAAAAGGTAGGTATCAAGGACATTAGTCATCCTATCGTAGTCAGCGATCGTAATGGTGGCGAGCAGCATACCGTTGCTAATTTCAACATGTATGTGAACCTGCCTCACAATTTCAAGGGCACACACATGTCCCGTTTCGTGGAAATCCTCAATAACCACGAATATGAAATCACGGTAAAGTCTTTCAAGTACATGCTTGAGGAAATGACCAAATTACTGAACGCCCAGTCAGGTCATATAGAAATGAGTTTCCCGTATTTCATGACCAAGGCGGCCCCGGTTTCAGGGGTTAAAAGCCTTATGGATTACGATGTCTCCTTCATTGGAGAGATCATGGATGGCAAGACTAACGTTGTTATTAAGGTTATTGTGCCGGTGACAACCCTCTGTCCGTGTTCAAAAAATATTTCAGCGTATGGGGCACATAACCAGCGCTCTCACATTACGGCGAAGGTAAAGACCCGGACCTTCGTCTGGATTGAGGAACTCATAGAAACTATAGAGAAAGTGGCTTCCTGTGAACTTTATGGCCTGTTGAAACGCCCCGATGAAAAATATGTTACGGAACACGCCTATGATAATCCCAAGTTTGTTGAAGATATCGTCCGGGATGTGGCCCTAGAATTTAACAAGGAAGACCGCATTGCTGCCTATTCTGTCGAATCCGAGAACTTCGAGTCCATTCACAACCACTCGGCCTATGCCAAGCTTACTCATGACAAGGAAGCTGCAAAGGCGAGCTGAAGATAGATATTTAACATTAAAATATCTAGATAAATTATTGATTTAAATATATTATATAATTCCAATACGCTCTTGTTTGGCCTTTTGCCAGAGTATCTCCATTTCCTCCTGTGAGGCTTCCTCGAGGTCTTTGCCATCCTTGCGCAAGGATTTCTCTATGTAATGAAATCGGTCAAGGAACTTTCGGTTGGCAAATCGCAGGGCACCCTCAGCGCTGATCCCCAGATGTCTGGACAGATTGATACAACTGAATAAGAGATCGCCCACCTCCTCAGTCAGCACTGCTTGGTTCGAATCAGAAACCAGTTCGGCATCCAATTCTGTCAGTTCTTCCCTGATTTTGTCGAATACCCCGGTGATATTATTCCAGTCAAATCCTACACTGGCAGCCCGGGTCTGGAGTTTCTGGGCGCGTAGCATGGCTGGCAGGTTTGCCGGGACATTATCCAATAATAAAGCGCCAGGCGAACACCCGGATTTTTCGCCGGACTTTATATGTTCCCACAATCGTGATTGTGTCCGGGCTGAATCTACCTCCTCGCCTGCAAATACATGCGGGTGCCGTCTCAGGATCTTGTCGGTAATAGACTCGACAACATCCTCGAATCGGAAATGATCCAACTCACTGGCCAACCTGCTGTGATAGACCACCTGAAAGAGCAAATCACCCAGCTCGTCTTTAAGCAGGTCCATATTATTCTGGTCAATGGCATCAGCAACTTCATAGGCTTCTTCTATGGTATGCGGTGCGATGCTTTTAAAATCTTGTATACGATCCCAGGGACAGCCTTTATCCGGGTCCCTCAATTTCGCCATGATACTCAGTAGTTTCTCGATAGTTTGCATCGGATTGTCCTATGCTATTACCTGCAATAACTTGATTTTAGGATTGAATTGGCTTACAACGTGCGAGGCACTTGTGTGCAAGCATTTGCCTTGAGTCTAACAAGAATAGATGATGTGGAATATGGTCCCCCTGATACTCAGACTTGATATTGCCGGTTCACCGGTCACCTGGATTCCCTGGCAGGATGCGGCCTGTCTTTACTCGAGGGAGATGGTTGCCTGGACTGCAGGTGACAGTGTGTTCCAGATAACCGGTGGCATCAATCGGGCGAGCGGGCATCGGTCTTTTATTAATATAAATTCCATCATAGCTGTCAAGCGATCACTTCCCCATAAAAGACCAAAGCGCAATATTCCTCCACTGACCAATCGGGAACTTTTCTACAGAGACGCTTACCTGTGCATGTATTGTGGCAGGCAGCATCGGGATTCGCAGTTGACACGAGATCATGTCCTCCCTATATCCAGGGGCGGCAGAGACCGCTGGTCCAATGTGGTGACTGCTTGCCGGCATTGCAATACCCATAAGGGCAACAAAACTCCCGAAGAAGCCGGCATGACGCTTCTTGCAGTTCCTTACGTGCCTAACTGGGCAGAGTATCTGGCCCTGTCTAACAGAAAAATACTGGCAGATCAGATGGAGTTTCTCAAATCACAATTTTCCAACCGACCGATGCTGTTTAACAAGCAGTAACCAGCTTTAACCCGTATCTGCAAATGGGTCGTTGGCCCGATGGCGGTTTGTTTTTTCCATGAATCTTTCAAGAATGCAAAATTACAGCCGAATGGATGACATTCAGTCCCCGGTTATTCCTATTATTGCTGATATGATTGCAAGTCATCCAGGGACCATCTCCCTTGGCCAGGGTGTGGTTTACTATGGTCCTCCTGCTGAAGCCTATACTGCCCTGGCGACGATCCGGGAAGACGATTCCTTGCATATCTATGGACACACTGCAGGATTGAAATCACTCAGGCAGCAAATTGCCGATAAATTACGTCTGGATAATCAAATTGATACGCAACAGGGTTATGACGTAATTGTAACTGCTGGATCAAACATGGGGTTTCTTAATGCCATCCTGGCCACAACCCGCCCTGGCGATGAAGTAATAATCTCCGTGCCATATTATTTTAATCACGAAATGGCGATCCGGATGATCGGTTGCGAGCCGGTGCTTGTGAATACCAGTGATGATTACCAGTTGTGCATTGATGCCATAGAGAAAGCAATTACGCACAGGACCCGCGCAATCGTAACGATTTCACCCAACAACCCGACCGGTGTGGTCTATAACAGGACGATGCTTGAGCAAATCAATGCTCTTTGCGATGAGTGTGGTGTTTATCATATCAGCGATGAGGCTTATGAATATTTTACCTATGGCCAGGCACAGCACTTTTCTCCGGGAAGCCTGGAAAATGCAGCGGAGCATACCATATCACTGTTTTCACTCTCCAAGGCATATGGCATGGCCAACTGGCGGATTGGCTATATGGTGATACCGAAACATCTGCAGACCGCTGTCTACAAAATTCAGGACACCAATGTCATTTGTCCCTCAATTCCCTCGCAACTTGCAGCCAGCGGGGCTTTAGCTGCCGGAAGAGATTATTGCGATAAAAAAAGGGCCGTTATTTCGAAAAATCGCAATATCATACTGTCGGAACTGGAGGAAATTGGTGATATTTGCAGCGTATCAGATAATCAAGGTGCCTTTTATTTGCTGCTTAAGGTGCATACGGAACTGGATGACATGTTGGTTATCAAACATCTGATAGAGGATAACAGGGTCGCAGTCCTGCCTGGAAGTACCTTCGGAATGCTGCCATCATGTTATTTGCGCGTTGCCTACGGTGCTCTCGACAGGGAAAATGCGGCGGAAGGAATCCAGAGATTAAAACAGGGTCTGAGTGATATCGTCAGACACTAGACAAAAATAAATTGCCACAGGAGCAAAAAATGAGGAAACACATACTGTTATTATTGACGATCAGCCTGGCTGTCCCGGCATATGCAGTTGACAGTGCCGGAAACTTCGCCATTTGGGGTGCCGGCAAAAAATCCTGCCACAAATACAACCTTGCCAGGGCAGCGGATGATTATAATGATTACAAGGAATACGTGATGGGTTATCTGACCGCTTACAATCACCAGGCCCCAAATACTTATAATATCTCAGGAGAAATGACCCTGGATGATATTACCCAGTGGCTGGACGATGAGTGCCAGCTTAAACCGGTCATCAGTTTCGAGGAGGCCCTGACCGGATTTATTCTTGAGCATCATGAAACCCGCATGAAGTCTTCGCCGGGAGGATTTGCCCGCTAAATGCCAAAAAATTCTTGAAAAATACCGCTCTATTTCTCAAAATACAGTGTCTAAACGCTTGAAAAGCGTTGATTAAGACATGCAAATGCGTCATCATTACGGCGACATTAGAACTGGGGAAAACCTCAGCCTTTAAAGGTTTAATGGGAGAAAAACTATGCAAAAAATGATCAAAGTTTCTGTGCTTGCTTTATCCATCGGATTAGTCGGTGGCTGTGGTGGTCTTGAGACGACTGCAACCTCTGATGCACCTGAAATGAGTGCGATGGAGAGAGCCAATGATGCCTATAATCTGGCTCAGTCAGCACACTCACTTGCCTCAGAAGCTGCTTATGCTGCTGACCAGGCTCAGAGGGATGCCCAGGCTGCTCTGCAGTGCTGCAATGAAAATGCCAGTAAACTGGATCGTATGTTCGAAAAGGCTATGACAAAATAAAAATAATTTTATTACTTATAAGTAATCATAACCAGAAGCCCCGGAAATCCGGGGCTTTTTTTATTTCCGCTTCAGTTTTTCGGGAATGATGTCTATCTCTGTCTCCAGTTGCAGCATCACGCTTTCGGCCCTGTTATAGGATTTTGTAATCGGTGTATTTGCTTTTGTGCCGGTCTCGGAAGCAATCCTGACTTCCTCGACCAGGGGAACACTCTCCTTGATGGTTGGGATATACATACCAATGGGCACTGGAACTCCTCTGGCTTCAGCGATAACTTGCCTGACCAGATTCCAGTCAATATCATACTGATCTTCAGGTGTCACTGAAATAACACGCTTGACGACCTCGGTCAGGCTGTTTTGTGAATAATAGGCGTTGTCTTCTTCCAGATAGGGGTGGGCCTCAAGATAAATCACCCCATCTCTCATCCCAACCTTATAGGGCTGGTTGATGATATTAACGGGCGTACCGATTTCAACCCGGTTAAACAGATCCTCAATATCTTCGGGGTAAAGCCTGATACAACCATGACTGACCCTCATTCCCACACCGTAAGGTTTGTTGGTGCCGTGTATAAGATAACTGCGAATACCCAGGCGCAGCGCATAATCACCCAGGGGATTATCCGGGCCGGCCTCAACCACCTCGGGCAAAGGATCGTCATTCTCCTCGTGTTCCTTGCGAATGGATTCCGGAGGATACCAGGACGGATTGGCGGTTTTCTCAATAATCTGGGTCTTGACGTATGGTGTTGCCCAACCTTCACGACCAACCCCGAGCGGATAGGTAATAACACGGGCTGTTTCGCCCGGATTTGGCTTCGGGAAAAAATACAAACGCATTTCCGGAATATTTAATACGATGCCTTCTCTCTCTACTGATGGCAATATGAACTTGCCGGGCAGTTGCACGGTTTTTCCATCACCCGGGATCCAGGTATCGATTTCAGGATTCGACAATTTGAGATCGTGATAACCGAAGCCATTGCTGCGCCCTATATCCAGCAGCGTGTCATTGAAATCTGCATCCGTCATCGTCAATTCACCCACTACTGATTCATTGGGTCGAATGTCATAATTCAAGGCAGCTATTGCCGGCATAGCGGGGGTAGTGCTTGCCAGGAGACAAGCAAGTAAATGATGACGGGTCAGGTTAACTCGTGCTGGAATAGGCATACCGGATGATTTGGTGGACTGTAGTGTTGCCTATTATACATATGGAACCTAATGGATGACCAATCATGATGCTTGTCTGTGATCTTGCTCACCCATACGCAACAGGCTGGGCAATAATAATAGCGTGAAGACTGCACTGATAAACATACCACCGATAATTACAGAGGCTAAACCACGATAAAGTTCCGTGCCGGCACCCGGGATTAACATCAGCGGCAACATACCAAATATGGTTGTCAGTGTACTCATCATAATTGGACGCAAGCGAATGTTAATGGCACGCGATACAGCCTCTCGCCTGTTCATGCCTTCCAGCTCACTCATGCGAGCCTGGTAGACGAGCAAGATTGCATTGTTCACCACGATGCCCAGCAGGATAATAAATCCGATCATGGTGAGAAGATCCATTCGTTGAAAAAAATTGAATCCTAACAGAGAAGGAATCGCGTTAATCAGTTTCAGTGTAATCACACCACCCACAGTAGCAAGGGGTATGGACATGATAACAAGCAGACTGTCCTTGAATGATCGAAACAAGGCGCTCATCAATAAATAGAGTATTGCCACGGCCAACAGGAAACTGCCTTTCATAATATCCAGTGCCGATTCAAGCTTGTCTGCGGTTCCTGCATAGCGAATGGAACCATCCGGCGGCAGTTGTGATTGAATTTCAGGTGCGATTTCGTTTTTGAGAAAAGTCACTGTATCTTCGAGGGATACAGACTCAGGTGGTGTAACTCTTAACGTAACTGTCCTGCGGCGGTTAATACGGCGTATTTCCTCCGGGCCGGAAGTTTGTTTGATCTCAATCAGCTCACTCAAGGGTATTATACCGGCGCCGGGGGTTGATATCGGCAGGCTTGCCAATTCTTCCTCATCTTTCCAGGGATAAGAACGGACAATAATATCCAGAGTTTGCTCGCCATCAAAATAATCACCCACATATAAACCGTCACCGAATGCCCTGGCCATATTTGCAATCACCCCTCTGTCCCAACCGGCCTCTGAAATGCGTCGGTCATTGGGTATCAGCCTCAATTCCGGTTGCGCCAGCTCAAGGCCAGGAAATGGTCTGACACTCGAACCTGGCATTTTCTGCTGGATTAAAATAAAACCCTGCAAGGCAGCCTCCATCAATGCGGCAATGTCCCTGCCCTGCAAGTCCATATCAACTGTTCTGCCCTCGCCAAAACTCCCAAACAGTGAAGCACGGGAAACAATGCCTATCGTATCTGGGAAACCACGAAGGATTGAATTGAGCAGAGGAATTAACTTTCCCGTTTCAGTCGGATCTTCAGTACGCACGCCGAGAAACACACCTCGACTGAAGGCGACAAAAAAATAGTTCTTGACTTCCGGATCTTCTCTGTCATCTAGATAGGGTTTGAGCTTATCCGCAATTACATTGCCCATCTCATCTTGAAGGTACTTGATGTTGGCACCCGGTGGAGGAAGGATAAAGGCAAACACAAGATTACGATTGCCTTCTGGCAGATAGTCTGCCTTGGGTAACAATGTCCAGGCCAGTAAGCCAGGCACCAGAATAAGAGTCACAATCCAGAAAATTCTTCTTTTGAATGTTGCCGTCATTGACATGATGAAATCGGAGATTTTTCCCCACCACTGATGGTGAGGATCAACAAAAAGACGCTTGCCCATATAGCGCTTGGCCAGTGTAGGCACAACAGTAATTGCCACAACCAATGAAATACAAACCGCTGCAGTAATGGTTAGTGCCAGGTCAGCAAATAACTGTCCTGCTTCTTCGCGCATAAAAACGATAGGCAGAAATATTGCAACCGTTGTTGCTGTTGAGGCAATCAACGCCCCCATAACCTGCCCTGCACCATGTAGCGATGCATGATTCTCGTCTTCTCCATGTTCACGCAACCTGACAATATTTTCCAGGACGAGGATGGATGCATCCAGGACCATGCCAACGGCAAAGGCCAAACCAGCCAGAGAGATCACATTCAAGGTCCTACCAGTCAGGGCCATGAATATAAAGCTGCCAACAATGCATATGGGAATTGAAGCTGCGACCATCAGGGTGGCGCGAAAACGTCGGAGGAACCACCACAATACCAGTACGGCCAGAATAATTCCCATACCGAGATTATTGCTTAACATTATTATCGAGTTATCAATATAGGCAGTTTCATCATAAACCTGGGTAATGGACAGACCGGCACGTTCCAGTGGCTCGTTCTGTAACTCGGTAACGGCATTTCTGAGACCTTTCATGATCTCGAGAACATTTACACCCGTTTCCCGTTGCGCGTTTATCGCTATTGATTGCTCACCGTTATTAATGGTAAAGCTATTCTGATCAACCTGCCGGCGACTGACAGTTGCCACATCACGTAAAAAAACCGGATAACCCTCACGCCAGTCAATGATCAGGGAACCCAGGTCATCCAATTGGTATTTCCCGGCGAACCGTATGCTGTATTCGCGTTTGCCGATGTCTGAAAATCCTCCTGATATATCCTCACCACTGGCAGCAAGCCTGGAAACAACCGGCAATTCTATTCCCAGGCTGGCTGCCTTGTAGGGATCAAATTCGATACGAACCTCATATTCACTGCCGCCATAAATTTCCGAGCGAGCAACACCGGGAATGCGTTCAAAACGTGTCTGAACAACTTCTTCCACAAAATCCTTGTAGGTTGAGATATCAATATCATTTCCCGGTTTTGGTTTGATGATAAACCAGGCTATGGCACGGGCATCACTGCCCACGCTGTTGATAGTTGGCTCATCAGCATCCTCAGGATAACTCGGGACCTGGTTGAGGCGATTTAAAACTTCAATCAAGGCTCGACGAATATCCATATCAACTGCAAAACGAATGCTTATTTCACCCCGGCCATTTTGTGCCTTGGATTCCAGTTCAAGCATACCTGGCAAGCCACGTAACACGTCTTCCTGGGGTTCAATAATTTCTGCCTCGATTTCATTAGGTGATGCAGCACGCCAGTTGGTGGCAATCGTGATTTCTGGTTCCTGGATTTCCGGGGTAAGCTGGATGGGTAATTGTAGGAGGCTGAGTGATCCGAACAGGAGTATCAGCAAAACAGCAACAGCAACAGCGATATGATTTCCTAGGCTGAGTTCGGTAAGTTTCAAGGTCGAAATTACCCTTCTATGACCGTGACATTCTGGCCATGTCTCAAACGTTCATTACCCCGAATGACAATCTTGTCACCCGCCTTGATATTTCCATTGATTTCAACCATGCCGTTATTGGTTATCCCGGTCTTAACACTGATCTGCTCTGCTACCTGTTCCTTGATCCGGAAGACCTTGATTTGATCCTGACGTATCACCAGGGAATCGGAAGGGACGGCAAGAACAGTTCGTGGGTGGCTGTCGGGGATTGCGACCTTGACGGCTTGTCCTGTCATCCAGTTTCCCTCATCGAGCAGCAACCTGATTTCATAAAGACGGGAACGGCTGTCTCCAACCGGGACGATATTATTGATCGTGACACTGATGTCCTTGTCATTAACAGTTGCTGTCAATTCATCACCGGTTTTTATGTAATTGATATTTTTTACCGGAACCCTGACCTGTATTTCCACTCGCTCCGTGTTGACAAGCCTGAGTAGATCATCCCCTTCAGCGGCCCATTCACCCTTGGTCTTGTAGCGTTCACTAACGAAGCCTGAAAATGGAGCCTTGATAGCTGTTTTTTCAAGCCTGGTATTTGCCAAGTCCAGCCTGGCCCTGGTCACTTCCAGTTCACCAGCGGTTTCGTCACGCCTCGTGCGCATCTCGTCCACTTGGTTCTTCGCGGTCAGATTTTCCTTTGTCAGGCTTTCAAGTCGGTTTGTTTCTCTTTTGAGATAGCTGAGACGGGATTCGAGTGGTGCAATTGCTGCTTTTGCGGCTGCAAGCTCAAGAGCAATGATCTCATTATCTATACGAGCGATGACCTCCTTCTCTGATGCATAATCGCCAACTTCATAAATTTCCTGAACCCGACCATCAACCTCTGATGCAATCCGGGAATCGTAACGGCTGATAATTGTGCCCGGCATCCAGATGACCGGAAACAGGTCAATTTCCTGTGCTTCGGCAACTTCAACGATGGCATTGCCCGGGCCGCCAGCATGCGTGTCTGGTGCTGAGCCCAAAAAGAATTGCAGACATATTGCCAGTCCAGTCAGATAACGTAAGTTCAGGAAAAATTTCATACAGTAAGGGTTGTCCTTGACTATGGCATATCCGGATTACTTGGGAGCGGACATCTATCCAGTTTAAGATAACTTTTCTTATTATTGGTTCATTTATAACAGGGCGAGAATCCTTATTTTTCCAGCAGTCTTGGCATCAATTCAACCAGATTACAGGGTCTGGTCCGGAAATCCAGCTGCTTGGAAATCAATTCATCCCAGGCTGTAGCACAAGCATTTGAAGAGCCGGGCAAACTGAAAATAAATGTACCATTACAAACTCCTGCCAAGGCCCTGGACTGCATGGTCGAGGTTCCTATCTGAGTATAGGATACGGCACGAAATGTCTCTCCAAAACCGGCAATCTCCTTATCCAGCAAAACTGAAATTGCCTCTGGCGTACCATCACGTCCGGTAATACCGGTTCCCCCGGTCGCCAGGATAGCCTGAACAGAATCATTGATACACCATTGCGAAATAATGGCGCGGATCTGATAAATATCATCAGCAACGATTTGTTTATCCACCAGCATGTGCCCTGCTTGCTGCAACCGGGATACCAGTAGTTTGCCGGATTTATCATCAGCTTCCGTGCGGCTATCGGAGACAGTCAGGACTGCAATACCCACCGGGATTAATTCACGCGATTTCTTTTCAGACATATAACAGCCTTGTAAAGTAAGATATAAATATCAAGGTATGTAAATACTACTGCATTATGAGCCCGGTACCCAAACAGAATCAGGATGAATCCGTCAAGATGCGCCTGGACAAGTGGTTGTGGTGTGCACGGTTCTATAAAACCCGTAACCTGGCGATTGAAGCCATAAAAACCGGCAAAATCAGCGTAAATCAAGTGCGGGCGAAACCTTCCAGAAAGGTGCAGGTTGGTGATTATCTGATCATAAGGCGTGGCGCATTCACCTTCAATGTTGAATTGCTGGCATTGTCATCTGCAAGAAAATCAGCCAAGGATGCTATGCTGCTTTACCGGGAGAATCAGGACAGTATTGATAAACGGGAAGAATTGGCCAGGCAAATGAAACTTGATGTGGCCCGCTACCCCCGCTCAAGGGGACGACCGACAAAACGTGACAGACGCGATTTGATTCGCTTTAAGAACAAGTCCTGAAACTACTCTGACTGAAAAGGCTTATTCCAGCAACCTTCAAAAAAATTATGGTCGATTGGATGGCGCTGGCGCTCGGATAGTTCCCGCTCCCGAATTTCATCATCCAGCTTCCCGAGTGGTAATTGATAGCCTACGGCCATTATAGCCATGGGTGTAAATTGTTCCGGTACCTTGAACAAATCCCTGGCCTTGTCAACGTCAAAGCCGCCCATTTGATGGACCATCAAGCCCCGGTCAACCGCCTGCAGGCACAGGCTGTAGCTTGCCGCTCCTGTATCGTACTGGGCCCACCTATTGGGCATGTTATTTCGGGACATCACGCTGTCTGCAATTGACAATATCAACACCGGGGCATTCACCGCCCAGGATTGATTGCCTTCGGACAAGCAGGAAAAGGCCTTGTGCCAGTCAGACTTTTCTGAATTCCTGTCAAAGACAATATACCGCCAGGGCTGGTCACCAAAACAGGAAGGGGCCCAGCGCGCTGCTTCCAGCAAGGATAAAATGTCCTTTCTTGAAACGCTTTTGTCGGGATTATAGGCCCGCCCACTCCATCTTGAGGCAATAAGATCATTGATCTCTACAGAAGTTTTCGCTTTTTTTTCTATCATCATGATATTGTTCAAATAAAATGGAATTGTTTTTTGATATATTTTACTTATGGGAAACCCTATAACTGTCATGGAATCACAACAAATTTACAAGAATTTGCATAATAACATCTCTTCTGTCATCAAGGGGCAATCACACTCTATTCGCCTGATGCTGGCTGTGTTGTTTGCAGATGGTCATGTGTTACTTGAAGATGTACCCGGCACGGGCAAAACAACGCTGGCAAAAGCCCTGGCACGGTCAATCAATGCAAAGTACCAGCGAATCCAGTTCACCCCTGACCTCTTGCCAAGTGATATTCTGGGCGTATCCATATTTGACCAGGGATCAAAACAATTCAATTTTCATCAGGGCCCGGTCTTTACCAATATATTACTTGCAGATGAAATCAACAGGGCCTCGCCCCGTACCCAATCGGCATTACTCGAAGCCATGGCAGAATCCCAGGTCAGTATTGAAGGGAATCTGCACAAGCTAAACGATCTGTTTTTTGTAATTGCCACACAGAATCCTGTCGAGTTTCATGGTACCTACCCGTTACCTGAGGCCCAAATGGACAGATTTACAGTCAGGTTAACGCTGGGCTATGTCTCACAAGATGATGAAGCGGACATCCTGGCTCAGCAAAATAACCACCATCCACTGGAAAACTTGGGGGCTTGCATCAACATCGGGGAATTGCTCGAGTTCAAATCATTATTACCATCCGTCAGAATGAGCGACGATATCAAGAACTATGTTATTAATATTGTCAGAGCAACGAGGGAATCAGATGGTGTAATGATAGGCGCCAGTCCTCGCGCTTCCATAGCTTTGATGAAAACTGCTCAGGCACTGGCAATCTTTGATGGAACAGGGTTTGTCAGCCCAGATCATATCCAGGAACTGGCAGTCCCTGTTATTGCACATCGCCTCATCCTGGATTCTCAATCTCGGTTCTCAGGCAACTCCGGCCGCAAGGTTATTAAAAACATAATGGAGTCAATTCCAGCTCCTGTCTGATTGATACATGTGATTAGAAAATTTCTCTACAAAAATTTTATATTACTTTATAAGGTAAGCAGGGCAGCAAGTTACCGGTTTACTGAATCAGGCTTCCTGACACTCTCAGTTTTAATCGCTGCTGCGGTGTTTGGCCTAGATACACGCCAGACACATGCCTATATGTTATTCAGTATTCTCTTTGTTTTACTTCTCATCACTCTAGTTATTGTCAATTTTAAAAGACTCAAAATTGAAGCATACCGGGATCTGCCGGAGTACTGTACTACAGGGATCCCATTAAAGTATGACATCGTCATAAGTAACAAAAAAAACCATGTGATTAAAAATCTGATGATCATGGATGAATTAACCAACACTCTGCCATCTTTCAAGGAGTTTTCACATTACAAGGATGATTCAGATCGGAATTTGAATGTATTTGATCGCATGATTGGTTTTCCACGAATGATTTCCCTCATCAACAAGAAAAGGGGGGCAAATATCAGGCCAGAGATAATCGAAGAGCTTGGTAATAATGCAACCATAAAAAAAAGTTTAACTATAACGCCATCAAGACGTGGTTATCTTTATTTTAACCAGACAGTCTATGCCGGCTGTGACCCATTAGGTTTGATGCGGAAACCAAAGCGCTTTAAAAATAACCAGCCATTGCTGGTATTTCCCCGGCAATACCGGATACCGAAAATATCTCTGCATGGGAATCGTAAATACCAACAAGGTGGTATCAAACTTGCGAGTTGCATCGGCGAGTCTGGTGATTTTCATTCATTGAGAGATTACCGTTCTGGTGATCCAAAAAGGAAAATACATTGGCGCACATATGCTAGAAAGAATAAACCTGTGGTCAAGGAATTTCATGACGAATATTTTTCAAGGACAGGTCTTGTGCTGGACACATTTATTGATAAAGACAGTTCATTACTCTTCGAAGATGCAGTCTCTGTTGCAACGAGCATTTTGCTTTCGCACAAACAGCAGGACTCATTACTTGACCTCATGTTTATAAATGACAAGGCATATAGAACAACCTCTGGCAGGGCATTGGGAGATGAAAGGGGCCTGATGGAGCTACTTGCTTGTGTAGACACTATGCCCCTGAATCAATTTCAGAAACTTGCTGACCTGACCCAGCAATATGCCCGTGAAACCAGCGCTTTCATTTTTATCCTACTTGACTGGGATGAGCAAAGAAAAGAAATGGTAAGACAACTGAAATTACGAAGTATACCAATTCTTGTGGTGGTGATTACAGATCAGTTAAACAGTTTCAATAATGATTATGATTGTATGGGCGATTGCAAAAAAAACTTCTGGCTGCTCGAAACCGGTGATATCCAGAATTCTCTCGATGCAATAACATGAGTAAGTTGCGAGATAATCGCTGCTATTTAAAGGATACCCCTCCCCTGATTAGAGGTCTCGCACTGCTATTATGGGGCTGGCAATGTAATTTCATGAGTTATGCCATTGTCATGGCAGTGTTACTCGAGTCATCCAGGTTAACTGGCTGGCGATTGCACTTATCACAGAAAGAATTTAACCATATATCGGATTTAAGCAGCCTGATATTTTTGATGCTGATTGTTTACATATTCAGCACTGAATATTTTGAAGGTATTTTTACTATTCTCTCAATACTGCCTTTTTTATATTTTCTGCTGATGTTAGCTCAGGATTATAGCACCAAAGGTAATATCAGTCTCAGCACTCTGTTTGTGAGTCTCAGAAAAACAACTGTTTCAGGCAAAGGATATCATATCAATATAAGTTATCCATATTTGTTTATATGTATTCTTTCCTCAAGTGCGGGCAATCATCATTCAGTAATTTATTTTGTTATGATGTCAATCCTGGTCTCTATAGTTCTTTTCTTCATGCGTCCTACCAATAATAATTATGCTTTGCCCTTTATAATTCTCATTACAAGCATTGTTATTGCATTCCCGGCACATAAGGGACTGAGATATCTTCAATCTCTATCTGAAAACAGATTACTTGCCTGGTTTGAACAATTTATACAGGACAGACGTGATCCTAATCAGGTTTCTACTGCCATTGGCTCAATTGGCCGGATCAAACAATCTGACAAAATCAGTCTGCGGATTGATACGGGACAAAAGCAGTTGACGAAACCATTGTTGCTCAAAGAAGCGACATACAGTAACTATGGTTATGGCAACTGGAGTAATCATAAACAGAAAATCACTAATATCGAACCAGGCCAGAATGGCACACATTGGATTCTGAACAAGAAACTTGGTGGTGATGAGCACATTACGATTTATTATGATATGCCGGATAGAAAAGACATGTTGCCAATGCCACATGGAACTATTGCACTCAGGAATCTTGCAGCTACCCAAGTTGATTTTGCCGAATACGGTTCTGTATCAGTCGAATATAAGCCTGGTTGGATCAACTACGAGACAATCCTCAACTCAGATCAATTAATTAACGAATCTACTCCTACCAACCAGGATCTGGTAATTCCTGAAATGTATAATGAAGAGATAAAAAATCTTGCCAAAAATCTTGGATTATTTAATTTATCTGATGATGAAATAATCAATATTACAAAGCGTTTCTTTTCAGAAAATTTTTATTATTCACTGACCCAGAGCCAGCGATATCCTCGAGGCAGATACCTGAGCAAATTTCTTTTTGATAACAGAAAAGGACATTGTGAATTTTTTGCTACCTCTACAGCATTACTTCTTCGAGCAGCCGGCATCCCGACCCGTTATGTAATCGGTTATTCAATACAGGAATACAATAATATGGAAAAGCGGTATGTAGTCAGATCCCGTCATGCTCATTCCTGGGTAATTGCCTGGGTAAATAAGCAATGGCAGATAGTGGATACGACACCCTCAATATGGGCCGAATCAGAGTCTGATGAGGTTTCAAGTTTCAGAATAATTTATGATATTTTTTCATGGCTGGGCTTTCAGGCATCAGTACTCAATACAGATGATGAAGAATATTACTATACTCTGCTTATTTCACTGGTAATCGCGATTATTTTCTTATATATATTGAATAAATTAATCAGCAGAAGAGTTGTTGTAATACTGCGCAAGAAAGCTGCAAACATAACTGGTAAATCAAAAGATACTATTGAACCCGCTATATTATACAAACTATTTCAGAAGATAGAGTTCAGACAAACACCAAGGAAAACTGGTCAAACATTACTTTCATGGTCAAATTCCCTACAGGATACATCGCTCAGGGGTAAATTGATGGATCTGGTTAATATTTATTACCAATATCGGTTTGATACTGCTGGCGACAAGACTGAGTACAGAAAAGAAATTGAAAAAACCGCAAAAAAAATTCTGAAAGGATTATAGTCTAAAGGTCACCAGAAAGCATAGAGTTTATTACCATCTACCTTGCTTTTATATTCCTTGAGTGGACGATCACCTACTACAATACACTTTCCGGTTCTGATATCGAATTTCCATTTGTGTTTTGGACAGGTCATAACATGCCCGGATACAGCAAGTTTCGGTATATTGGTTACCTGATGAGGACAATGAGTGTCATATACCTTTATTGTTTTCCCATGCCGGTAGACAAAGACCTCGCGTTCATCAAGTTCAAGTCTTGATACGCCATCAATCACTTCTATCAACTTTCCTATAAAATGCCAATCACCACCAAGACCCAGTTGCTCCACTCTGAAATCCGGAATATCAAGCTTCAGGATGATATCAATGGCCCAGATAATCTTGGTCAAACCCAGACTCGGAAATGCAATAAACAGAGAATCAATAATTTCGTCAGGTGTCACCCCGGCCTGCAAGGCCCTTGATAAATACTGCTTAAAACCGGTCTCAGTCTGATTATCTACCTTGGTAATAACAGATATGATTGCTTTGGTTTTCTTATCCAGATGTGTCCCTGATTTTTTAATAAAATCAAAATAGGACTTCATAGCATCTGGTCTGACTTTCAATAAATAATTTAAAGCATCACTCATGGTTTCTCCTGGATAATGCGCCTATCTCAAAACTGCTCTTGGCATGATAATTTTGCTGATAGAGCCCTCTTTAGATGGAATCTCATTTATGTTCAAGGTTTTAACGGGGTTATTATAATCATTATGTATGAACATGATGTGGAGTTTTGGATCTGCAGTTTCTTCTATTCTGCTGTCATGTTCAAAGAACATGGAACGATTAATTATACGCGTTACGGGCACTGCAACAGTAACTAGCCCATATCCCGGACTCTCTTTTTCTGAACAGGCATTATTATTGCTTTTCTGGAAGCACCTGATATGGACATCGGTTACCGGTGCGCCAGTGTCCTCATCAACCGGTTTGAAATTCAGGTCTATGATATCGAACTCACTCACCTGCGATATTCCGAAGAGCTGCAGATAATCGGCAATAATAATCAGAATAAACACCATTAAAAATCCCGTGACAATATATATCAGCTTCCTTTTCATGCCATCTAGTCCCTTCTAAGTTTGTTAGAAACGCCTATCGGTGTCGGATAATTCAGGACTATAATGTATGAGGACACAATAAATGTGATCAGGGTAGTTAGCTGAATAAGGTTGGATGTGATCTGGCCGATAAAGCCTGATTCAACTGCCAGTACGGCAATTAACAAGGAAAATTCACTGAACTGACCCAGACGAAAACCCACTTCAGTAGATATACTGTCCTTTTCCCCTGCTTTTTTCAAAAACCATCTGAAAATATATGGCTTGCAAATCAGACTGATGGTCGCAAGCAAAAGTGCAGGTAAAATGATTTCACCAAGATTATCAACATTGAAACTCGCACCGAGTGAAAAAAAGAAAATAATAAGGAAAAAATCCCTCAATGGCTTTAATCTATCTGTAATAAAGAATGCGATAGGACTGGATGCCAGGGTAATACCAGCTATAAATGCTCCTATTTCGTGTGATAATCCAATCATAACAGCTAACTGAGACATGCCCATACACCATGCTATGGCTAACAGGAATACATATTCATGAATCTGATCAAACTTTTGTATCAACTTGATTAGGATAAAACGTACAAATAACCAGGCAAAGGCGATCAACAATGGCAAGGTCCCCAGTTGCAGGAATATATCAATGATCAGGTTTTCACCCTTACTGTAACCCTGCAGTAATAACAGGATCACAATCGCGATGAGGTCCTGTATAAGCAGCACACTGATAATGATTTGACCGGTATGCTTATGATGCAGGGTTGTGGTTGGGAGCAGTTTGAGTCCGATAATTGTGCTGGAAAACATCATGACGGCGCCCAACAAAATGGCATCAAGGTAGGTTTCGGCAAATATATATGCAACAGAAAACCCGATGACCCAGAAAATTAAGGAGCTAAGCAATGTAATCTTCAGGGCTTTACCCAGCATTTTCAGTAATTGCTGTGGTAACAAATCAAGACCCAGGAGATAAAGCAGGAAAATTATACCGATATGAGAAATATCCTTGATTAATTCCGGGTCATTGATCAAGGACACTCCCCATGGCCCGAGGATGATACCCAGTAGTATATAGCCGACAATCATGGCCTGGCGGGCATACAGAGCAATCGTGGCCAGCAAGGCAGCACCAGTAAAAATCAGGTACATTGAAAACTCAATTGTGTTTTCCGCCATCATCAGTTCTGTTTTTAAGCGTTAAACTTGCCGGTAAACACAGGGTTACCAGATCGAATGATTTCAATCTGCTTGTTCAGCTTGACCGGAGAAACCGATATTGCTGTTCCCAGTTCCTGTGCAAACAATGATACACGATACTCCTCCAACATACGCTTGTATTGTTGCAAAGGCTTGTCGTTAATCCCATCCCAGGCACCGCTTTCGACCGAATCAAGATAAAAGTTCCAGAAAGGTGCAATTTTTTCTGCCAGAATTCTATCCTTTGCAGGAGACAAGGACAGTTTTTCCAGTCGTCTTGAAATGGCATTGAGATAGCGTGGATAGTGCCTGAGATCAGCAAGTGCAATCTCTTCAAGAAAGCCAGCGTATACAAGATGATAAAGCTGTGATTCAATCTCTTCAGTCACATCCTCGAAAGACTGATATTCAGGTTTATTTAGGTTACTGATTATGCAGTGATATTTATGCAAGATATTGAAAATCAACTTTGCTATGTCATTGGCTACACTTACAAGCCGGGATTTGCCCGATTCTAACGCTGCATTAAAGTCAGTTCTTTTTCTGATTACTCGTTCTTTGTCCAAGAAAACCTCTGCACTGACAAGATACAACAGGTTATCGAGCAATGATTCTCTATTGCCAATGCTTGCATAATAAAGCGTCATTTTATTCAAATGTGGCAGGTTCTTTTCCAGGTATTTAAATTCTTTTTTTGCTGCGATACGAAACAACCTGTTTAA
>WVYN01000024.1:24011-24223 GCA_011772965.1 Gammaproteobacteria bacterium | reverse complement strand
TCTCGTCCTTGTTTGATGATATTGCTGTTATCATCAATAACACGGATATTAACCCGTAGATGATCGGGGTATTCAACTCCGGACCAGGCGTCATCAGAAATCATGATCCCCTTGCTTCTGAACAGATAAGCAGACAGATCCTTCTTCAGTTCACGGCTGCCAGTCTTGATTGCTTTTTCACAATCAGTTGCAGCATCCGGTATTGGAACAAG
>WVYN01000024.1:23718-23897 GCA_011772965.1 Gammaproteobacteria bacterium | reverse complement strand
TGGATCTGGTTTAATTGGTAAATCGGTATATCTATACTGGCACCATCGTTTGCGGCAGATGGTTTAAATTCATATTCCACCCCCAGCACACTATTAGCCAACCTGACATTATCGGGAAAATCGTTTGCTGTGATGTCTGTCGCCTGGTGATACATTACCTGTTCCGGTTCAATACAAAG
>WVYN01000024.1:23199-23661 GCA_011772965.1 Gammaproteobacteria bacterium | reverse complement strand
TCAAATAGTGATTGTTCATCCAAGATGTCATGACGTCGTGACTTTTTTTCCAGCATTTCTATTTCGTTCAATACGGAACGATTATGTTGCATGAATGGCAGGTTGCCGGTCAGTAATTCCCCTAGCAACGCTTCCCTGATAAATATTTTTCTGCATTCAGCCGCATTTATCCGTGAATAATTGACTTTATGCCCACTCGCGATGACCAGGCCATAAAGGCTAATTTGTTCATAAACCAGAACTTGCTGGGCCTTGTTGTCCCAATGAGGCTCATAATATTCTGATTTACTAATATGGCTGGCTGGCTTTATTAACCAACGGGGATTAATGCTGGCTACGTTCCGGGCATAGAGCCGTGACGTCTCAACCAGTTCCGAGGCCAGGATCCATTTAGGCAACCGGGTAAACTGTTCCGAACCCGGAAAGATATGTATGCTCAGACCCCGTGCGCCAGTGTATTCC
>WVYN01000024.1:22467-23126 GCA_011772965.1 Gammaproteobacteria bacterium | reverse complement strand
ACATAGGAAATAAAATTCTGCTGACAAAGCTTTCGTAACTGATTACGGGAGAGAGTCTTGGCGTGTTTATGATAAAAATTCCAAAAGTTGATGAAGGAGAGAAAATCAGAGCGCTTATCGGCAAATTTTGCATGAGCAGCATCTGCCTTTTCCTGTGCATCCAGCGGTCTTTCTCTCGGGTCCTGGATACTCAATGCACTGGCAATCGTCAAAATCTCGCTCGCACAGGAATACTCGCTCGCCGCAACCAATACAGCACCCAGGCGTGGATCAACCGGCAAGCGAGCGATGGCACGCCCTTCTTTCGTCAAGTGACCATTTTTATCCAGCGCCTTGATTTCACTTAGCAAGCGGAGACCATCATTAATGTATCGACTATCAGGTGCCTGGAGAAATGGAAACTCGTGAATATCACCCAGCTTCAGAGTTTTCATTTGCAAGATCACAGAGGCCAGATTGGTCCGCACAATCTCCGGATCAGTAAATTCCGGCCTTGATTCAAAATCTTCTTTGGAATACAAGCGCAGACAACGCCCTTCGGCGACGCGGCCGCAGCGGCCTTTTCTCTGTTCTGCAGATGCCCGGGATATTTTTTCAACTGGTAACTGTTGCACCTTGTTACGCCGGCTGTAACGACTGATCCTGGCAAATCCGCGATC
>WVYN01000024.1:10818-22460 GCA_011772965.1 Gammaproteobacteria bacterium | reverse complement strand
ATAATATGCCTGCGCTTGTGTGACTTGAAAATAGCAGACTGTCTTGAGCTGCTCAGTCTTGAATAAAGTGGTAATACATCCGTATCCGATAGGTTTTGCTTCTGCAGAAACCGTGTGGTTTCATGGATTTCCCGCTCACCTTCAAGAAAAATCAGAACATCACCCGGCCCTTGAGCCGATACTTCCCTGATCGCAGAGAGCAGCGTGAAATGGTCAGCATCGGTGTCACAGTCTTCCAGGCCCTCTGCAGGCCTGTACAGTACCTCAACGGGAAAAGTCCTGCCGGATACTTCAATGATTGGCGCATGGTTAAAAAATTCTGAAAAACGTTTCACATCAATTGTCGCTGATGTGACAATGACTTTAAGATCGGGGCGCCTGGGCAATAATTGCTTGAAATAACCTAGAAGAAAATCTATGTTCAGGCTGCGTTCGTGGGCTTCATCAATAATCAGTGTGTCGTAACGTTCCAGCCATCGGTCCTGTTGCAACTCTGCCAACAGAATGCCATCCGTCATGACTTTGATATAGGTCCCGAGAGAAGTCTGATCACTGTGTCGTATCTTGTAAGCAACAGCATCATCGCTCACGCCCAATTCTTCCGCAATCCTGGCCGCCACGGCCCTGGCCGCGAGACGCCTCGGCTGGGTATGCCCGATAAAGCCGTTTATCCCCCTGCCAATATCCAGACACAGCTTGGCAAGTTGTGTTGTTTTCCCTGAACCTGTCTCACCACAAACAACGACGACCTGATTTCCGCTGATTGCGTCTGCGATTTCGTCGAGCTTGTCATGGATTGGTAATGTATTTGTAAATTGAACTGCCGGACAGGCGGATAGCCTGTGTTGTTTTCTTGATTTTGCCCTCTCCAGTTGTTGCAGGAATCTCCTGGCATATTTTTCATTCTCATTGTACAGATTTGCCAGCCGACGTTTGAGAATATTCCGATCGGCAACCATGCAATTCTCGATCTCTTCCAAGGCCCCGGAAGCCACAAATTTACTGCTGCTCTGTGTTGATTTTCGTTCCATATTTCAACAATTTATTTTGTAAAACACACGGAGACTGGTAGGATAACTTGTATGTGGTTTTGGGGAATAATCTTTCTTAAGTAATAAATCGAATTTACCTCATTAAGCTCGACAATCCAGGTCATTGTTATCATATAACTATGTGAAAAAATTGAAAAAATGGCCCTGACCTTTGAAATTTCCGGCGCCCAGATCGATGGGGCCCGAGATTACCAGGAAGACGCCTTCCTGATCACACATTTGACAGACGACAATGGTCAACCTTGCGTGCTGGTGATCGTCGCTGATGGTATGGGTGGGCACGCGGCAGGCAACGTCGCCAGCAACCTTGCAGTCCAGGCCTGCAATAAACATATTTCTGCCCATTTCCCCGATCCGGATCTGGATGAAGTGCTGAATGCTGCCATTCTGAAAGCCAATCACTCCATAGCTGAAACGATTCAGGAAACACCTGCACTGGAAGGTATGGGTTGTACCATGGTTGCCGCTGTGCTCCAAGGCAACCAACTCTGGTGGGCCAGTGTAGGTGACAGTCATCTTTACCTGATGCGTGACCGCGAACTCAGCAAGGTAAATGCTGATCACAGTTATGGCGGCTTCCTGGATGCCATGGCAGCGGCAGGAACACCCATGGATCCAGAGCCTGGGCTCTCGAGAAACATGTTGATGAGTGCCATCACTGGAGATGAGATAGCAGATATTGATTGTCCTTCTACTCCCCTTGAGCTGGAACCCGGAGACAAGCTTGTCATATGTACCGACGGCATGGATACCCTGAGTGAAGGCAAACTCATCCAGTATTGCGACTGGTCAGATAAACCCAAGGAATGCGCAGAATCCCTGCTTAATGCCGTCGAAGAAGCAGAGGTCCCCAGGCAGGACAACACGACCGTAGTCGTCGTCAATGTGGTGGATAAAGATGCGGTTATTGCCGCTTCTGAACCGGAGACGGTGTTAGGTGCCAATGTTGACGATAACGCGGATACAAAAACAGATTTAACCGGTGCTGTCAGCGAGGAAATTGAGCTCAGTTCCCCGGAGGGTATGCCTGAACCAGTTGAAGAAGCTGTAGCTGAGGAAGAAGAGGAACCGGAAGAGAAAACAGAGATTGTTTCCCCGCCAGCGCCGCCAAAGTCGTTCGCTCGGAGATATAAGCAAGGCAAGGGCCTGTGGTTGGGACTTGCCGCGGTTATTTTAATCAGCGCCGGTGTTGCCGGCTACTTCATGCTGGATACTGACAGAGTCGATGTAAGCAAAGTAACATCGAAACTGCCAATGCCGGAACCGGCAAAGCCTGCAAAAGAACCAGAACCCGAAATTGAACAACCCATAGCAGAAGAGCCTGAACCAGTAGCGGCACCGCCCCCCAAACCTGCAAAAATTGTTGAATTCAGGGATTCGCTCTCAGTGGGTGGTAGTGGCCCGGTCATGGTCTGGATCCCCGCCGGCAGTTACCAGATGGGCAGCCCCGATTCATCCAACCGGATCGAGGAACGGCCCCGGCATGATGTCACACTCAAAAAATTTGCAATAAGCAAATACGAAGTAACTTTTGCTGAGTATGATCGTTTTGCAAGCTCTGCAGGGCGACGCAAACCGCCCAGTCGTGGCATGGACCGTAAAACCTCTCCTGTCACGGGTATCAACTGGAACGAAGCATCTGCCTATGCCGCCTGGCTGGCCAAACAAACCGGAAAGAAATATCGTCTTGCCAGCGAGTCACAGTGGGAATACGTCGCCTCAGGTGGACAAGTTTCGCCTTTTTGGTGGGGCTTTAGTGAGGAGCCCGGTAAAGCCCACTGCTTTGCCTGCGAATCACCATTCAACCCGACCCAACCTGCAAAGGTCGGCAGTTTTGCACCCAACCAGTTTGGTGTGCATGATACGGCAGGCAATGTTGCCGAGTGGGTAGCAGACTGCTGGCACCCGAATTACACTGGCGCACCAACTGATGGCAGCATCTGGTCAGGGGGGGATTGCAAACTTCATGTCGTCCGTGGTGGTTCATTCAATAGCCCACCTTTATCAATACGTCGAACCAGCCGCGACAAGCTCAACACTGACAGCCGCTACGAGCATGTCGGTCTTCGCGTCACCAGGGAATAAACTAATAGTCACTGTGCCCGAGATCCTTACCAGGGGCAATCCTGTCCCTGAGAAGTTGTTTGAGTTCCTTATCATCCAGGCGAACATTAAACACACCGCCCTCCCCGGGAATCAGACAAAGAGCAGATATCTCTTCAGGGAAGGTCATTAATATCTCCTGCGCCATCCAGCTGGCACGGAGAATAAACCGGCATTGTGCGCAATATTCTATTTCTACCTTACGGGAAATATTCCCGGAACCCATGATTTACACCTCCAGTCGAATTGTTCAGAAGTAAAAATAAAAGGAGAGCATCCATGAATATACTACGACATATTCTCTCGTTGATTGCTGTTTCATTAATAGCAATGCCTATGGCGAGCCAGGCAGACAGCTTTTCTATCAGCCTGAATTACGAGATTTTTGATCATAATCATTACAAGCCACATCACTATAGAAAACCGGTTCATATTCCGGCTGGTTACAAGTACCGATATTATCACCATCAAAACAAACACCATTATAAACCTTATATCAAACACCACTACAGGCCATGGTCCTATCACCAGCCCAGGCATTTCAAAAAACATCATGGTTATAACAAGCGTGATGGCTACAAATGGTATCAAAAACATGGGCGCCATGGATATGATCAGCATCGTGATCGTCGACATGGTAGACCTAACTTCAAATACAGGGACCAGCGTGGCTATCACCAGCCCAGACATTTCAAAAAACATCATGGCTATAACAAGAGCTATGGCTACAAAAGGTATCAAAAACATGGGCACCATGGATATGATCAGCATCGTGATCGTCGACACGGTAGACCTGATTTCAAATACAGAGACCAGCGTGTGGGGCATCACTGACGTTAAACTTCTCTAGCGTAGTGATCTTCCTTGTTCACCTCCCGGTGATCACCTCATCGGGGGGTTTATTTCGCGTGCCGGTTTGAGTGTTTGACAAATACCATACAAGCAAGATAGCTGGTACACCCAGCAATCCCGCCGTCAGGAAGAAATGTTGATAGCCAAGGGTATCCACTATCATTCCCGAATAACCACCGATTACCTTCGCAGGCAAAGTCATCAGTGAACTGAACAAGGCATACTGTGTTGCCGTATAGGCCTGACTGGTCAGGCTGGATAGAAAAGCAATAAACGCTGCAGTTGCAAATCCCCCGCTGAAATTATCAGTACTTACAACCAGGGCCAGAAAAATTATATTTGCTTCCTGCGTGGCAAGCCAGACAAAAAAAAGATTGGTCACAGCAACCAGAATTGCACCCGTTAACAATGGTCGCATAATACCGAATCTCGCTACGGTAATTCCCCCAAGACCGGCTCCAATTATGGTCATAAAAAAACCAAACAGCTTGGTAACATTGGCGATATCTGTCTTGCTGTAACCCATGTCCAGGTAAAATGGATTGGCCATAACACCCATAGTGATATCACTGATGCGGTAACAGGCCACCAGTAATAATATGATCAGGGCCTGCTTGCCATAACGACTGAAAAAATCCACGAATGGGGAAACAACAGCATCAATAAACCATGCCGAGATCTGATCAAGCAAATTCTGCTTTTGGGTTATTCCTGCCTTTCTTTCCAGAATTTCCTCCAGTTTCCGGCTACCTAAGTCATTGTGTTCCGGTTCACGGATAATCAGCGTCGTCATAATTCCAACTGAGACAAGTATTGCCATCGTATAATAGGCAAATGACCAGCTCTGAAATGCCGCAAGGTAAAATGCACCAGCACCAGCAACGAGTAATGCCACACGATAGCCGAAAACATAGGTGGCGGACATGGCACCCTGAAATTCCTTGTCCATTGCCTCAATACGCCAGGCATCGATAGTGATATCTTGTGTGGCGGATGAGAATGCTACCAGCAAGGCAAAGAAAGTGATCTGCTGTAGCTGGGTGAGAGGATCGCTCATGGATAATCCCAGCAAACCCAGGGCAATACCACACTGTGCTATTAACATCCAGGAGCGCCGTTTACCCAGCCACCGGGTCAATAATGGCAAGGGCAAGCGATCTATCACCGGAGCCCAGAAAAACTTGATGGAATAAGTAATCCCGATCCAGCTGAAAAACCCGATTGTGGTCAGGGCCACGCCCGCATCACGCAGCCAGGCTGAC
The DNA here is from genome assembly GCA_011772965.1 of Gammaproteobacteria bacterium. Classification (GTDB taxonomy): domain Bacteria; phylum Pseudomonadota; class Gammaproteobacteria; order Eutrophobiales; family Eutrophobiaceae; genus SZUA-592. The sequence goes on along the minus strand of WVYN01000024.1, from coordinate 17,191 downwards.
AGGGTTGAAAAAACCAGCAAAAACGGCAGCCCGGCTGAAAAACCCAGAAACACCATGGCAATCACACGCGGGCGTGAATAGACCAGAATGGCATCCTGCCAGTTTTGTATGCTAGTTTTAGTATCCTGCATGCAGACTCCTGGTAATGAGTAACGAATAATTAATGGCGACAGAAATAGAAAAAAAATTCCTCGTGATCAGTGATACCTGGAAAGCATCCAGTTTCAGACAACAGCACTATACGCAAGGTTATTTTTCCACCAACCCTGAGTGCTCAATACGCATCAGGATGACCGGGGACCAAGCAAACCTTAACATCAAAAGTGCCACCCTGGGTATCATGCGCTCAGAATATGACTACCCGATTCCAGCCCATGATGCCAAAGAAATGCTGGATCATTTATGTATGAAACCCCTGTTGGAGAAGACGCGCTACCTCGTCAAGGTCGATCAACACACCTGGGAGATTGATATCTTTCATGGTGATAACGAGGGGCTGATTGTTGCAGAAATTGAACTGCAATCAGCAGAAGAAAGTTTCACACGTCCGGAATGGATTGGCGAAGAAGTCTCGGATGATCCCCGTTATTACAATGTTTGTTTGGTCCAGCATCCCTACAAAAGCTGGAAGCATTAATCAGGTCCCAGTTCCTTCTCTTCCGGTCTTTCATTCAGCCAGATCAAAAAGCCGATAGGCCACATCAACACAGCAATCAATCCGTGTGATTCAACCAAGACCGGAATGGCTATCAAGCCCGGGATAGCAAGCGCAAAGACAATAATTGCACCACGTAAACCTGCCAGACCACGGGTTGCAAGATCACCATACAGCCAGAGAATACTGCAGACAAAGCCCGAACACAGGATAATAAATATAAAGACATCAAAGACACTGTTCAAAGCAATTTCCACGACTGTCTCTCCTCAGGTAATCATCAGGCCTGTTTCATATGATGTTTGGCATCCACCGGGCGCATTAATGCATTGGATACCAGTGCTATGAACAACAGTATGGCCATAAGATACATGGTTGAATTGTACAAACTGGATGTCGGGTCAATTGTCCCCGGCGGTGCGATTTCCATCAACTTGGCGATCGTGACTGTCTTGGCATCAACAAGATCACCCAGTTGTTCTACACCGGCTCCAAATTTCTGCCTGAAGTCTTCCGGATTAATCTTTGCCACAAGGTCATTAATGGCATTAGAGACCGAGATTTCGCGTAATGACGTAATCGCCAAGGGGCCAAAGACACCAGCACTGCTCCATGCCGTCAACAGGCGCCCGTGTATACCACCCACGTGTTTCGTGCCGAAGATATCGGCCAGGTATGCCGGGATGGTGGCAAACCCGCCGCCGTACATGGTAAAGATAATCATGGTCACGGCATAGAAATAGACCAGCCACACGACTGTCGGGTTAATGCTGACCTGGGCAGCGGTATAGGGGATGGAACAATAGAGAATGATTCCCAGTGCAAAGAATATCCAGTAGGTGTTCCTGCGCCCGAGGTAATCCGAGGAGCTGGCCCAGAATATTCTTCCCAGCATATTGAAGACACTGATCATGACAACATAGGTTGCCGCAAAGGCACCGTCAACGATATTCGGCAAGGTCGTACCGAAGATCTCGGTCATCATGGTCTTGGCAACTCCAAGCACACCAATCCCCGCCGTCACGTTGAAACACAGCACAATCCAGAGCTGGTAAAACTGGCGGGTCTTGAGTGCCTGGTCAATATGCACATCATTGCGCGAGATCATGCGTTTGGCAGATTCGGATTCATCTGGTGGCTCCCAGCCTTCGGGTTTCCAGCCCGGGGCCGGTACGCGGTAGGAAAAAGCAGCGATGGTCATGACAACAAAATAGATAATGCCCAGGGTTAAGAACGTCTGCGCCACACCGGCAGAACCGGTACCGACCACATACACGCCTTCGGGACCGGGTACGATCATCCGGGCCACATCATTGGCACCAATCACGACGACCTCCAACTCTTCACCGGCAACTTTTGCAATACGCTCTCCGGCCCTAGTGATCAGATTCACGTCGGCGACGGTACCGAGGTACTCGGGGGCCTTGTAATAGAGTTTGATAAAAAATTCCTTGAGCGGTGCACCGATCATCGCGCCACCACCGAATCCCATGATCGCCAGTCCGGTTGCCATACCGCGCCGGTCCGGGAACCAGCGTATCAGCGTACTTACTGGAGACACATAGCCCAGCCCCAGGCCGCAACCACCGATGACTCCATAACCAAGGTAGACCAGCCATAATTGATGGGAAACAATACCCATACTGCCGATGATGTAACCCCCACCCCAACAACAGGCGGATACAAAACCGACCATGCGGGGCCCAACCTTTTCCAGCCAGTGCCCCGCCACCGCCGCGGCCAAGCCGAGGAAGACGATGGCCACGGTGAATATCCAGACCACGTCTTTCAGGGACCAGTCTCCCGGTGCTTCAATTACCACACCGTAAAACTTTGTTAATGCGGGATTATAGATACTCCAGGCATAGACCGAGCCGATACAGAGATGTATGGCAATCGATGCCGGCGGAACCCACCAGCGATTGAATCCGGGTTTTGCAACGATTCTTTCTTTGGATAACAGGCCTGCCATCATAACCCCCAGATTACTGTTTTGATTGGTTTTTTTATATTTTTCCCGGGATTGTCAGACAGCTTTGGTCTGATGTGAGTCCCTGCACTGCTTCAGAAAGAGTGTAGAATCATCTCGATCAAGTCAATTTGTAATTTTACCGTGATATGATGACAGACTGAAATGATCTGGCCTAGTAGCTGATTGCGTGTTTTGACCGGCCGGGCAAACACACGTAAACTTACCAAGCTAAAAATCATTAAATTTCAGGTACTTTTGACCATCAGGGCACTCCAATATTGATATGACGACAAAGCTCAAAGAGACTGGTGCGACACTCGTGGATCGCTTTGGGCGGACGGTGAATTATGTCCGTATTTCGGTCACAGACCGCTGCGACTTCCGTTGTGTGTATTGCATGTCAGAGAAAATGGAATTTGTGCCTAGGGCTCGATTGCTGACCCTCGAAGAACTCACACAAATCGCACAGGCCTTTACCGAATTGGGGGTTGAAAAGATTCGGATCACCGGCGGTGAACCGCTTATCCGTCGTAATATCATTAAACTATTCCGGGATATTGGCCGCCTGTCCGGTCTGCAAGAGTTGGTAACCACCACGAACGGCTCGCAGCTCACCAAAATGGCTGCTGATCTCAGGGAGGCCGGTGTCAAACGAATAAATGTCAGCCTTGACTCACTGGACGCGGAAAAATTCAGGCGCATAACCCGCGTCGGCGAGCTTGATTCAGTACTTGCCGGCCTGGATGCTGCCCTTGCTGCCAATTTTGAAAAGATCAAGATAAATTCTGTGATCCTCAAAAATCAGAACCATGAGGAAGTCAGCGATCTGGTCCGGTTTGCAATTGATAAACAAATCGATATCAGCTTCATCGAAGAGATGCCGCTTGGTGTCATCGGTGACCATGATCGTGCCGAAGCTTACTATTCCAGTGATCAAATTCGGGAAGATCTGGAAAAGTCATTTACCCTGCTCTCGACAACCGAAACCACCGGTGGGCCATCAAAATATTTCAGGATCCCTGATACCGAAACCCGTGTTGGATTCATTTCACCGCACAGTCATAACTTTTGTGAGCATTGCAACCGTGTTCGCCTCACTTGTGAAGGTCGACTGTTACTGTGTCTTGGACAGGAACATTCCGTCGATCTCAGGCATGTTATCCGCGCCAACCCGGGTGATATGGATAAACTCAAGCAAGCCATCTGTGATTCCATGGCAATCAAGCCAGAGGGACACGAATTCAATCTGGTTACCAAACCCGTCATTATGCGCCACATGAGTGTGACCGGAGGTTAGTCACCATGCCCTCATCTGCTTACCGCCCGGCGATAACAGAGGCCAGGCCTGAAGCAGTCCAGCCTGTTACGGCCGTCGACGAATACCAGAACAGCCGTGAACTTCAGATTGCCGCTGAACGGCCCTTGACGATTTACCTGGACCGCACTGAAGTTGTCACCTTGATGACCCTGGGGACACAACCAGAACTGTTGACATTGGGTTATTTGAAGAACCAGGGAATTATCAAAGATCTTGAGGCCATCAAGTCAGTTCAGGTTGACTGGGATGTTAACGCGGCAGTCGTCACCACCTTTGCAGAAGACACCACCTGGCAAGACAAACTGAAAAACCGCACGGTAACCACCGGTTGCGGGCAAGGCACAATTTTTGGCAACATCATGGAAGAAATAGGGAATATCAAGCTCAAACCCTTCCGCCTTAAACAGTCTGCCATTTATGAATTGATCAAGAACCTGGGTCGGTTTAATGAAGTCTATAAAAGTGCCGGAGCGGTCCACGGCTGTGCACTCTGTGAGAACACGGAAATCATTACCTTCATGGAAGATGTCGGGCGCCATAATGCGGTAGATGCAATTGCCGGGCATATGTGGTTGGAAAATATCAGCGGTGCGGACAAGCTTTTTTATACGACAGGCAGACTCACATCCGAAATGGTTATCAAGGTCAGCCAGATGGGCATACCTATACTCCTTTCCCGTTCCGGCATTACCCAGATGGGCCTCGACATTGCAAAGGATGTGGGTGTTGTGCTCTTCTCCCGTGCCAATGGCAAACATTTCCTGGTTTATAACGGTGCTGAACATGTGGATTTCGATACCGATCTTCCGGCAAAGCTCTCGGTTGCCAACAAGGTATCTTGACTATTTCCATAAACAGGCAGTTCAATTCCCGATCATACTTTTTTCATGGATAACATTTCGCTAACAAAAAACATGCTGACTGCATTAATCCTGGCTGGCGGTCAGGCCAGGCGTATGGATGGTCAGGATAAGGGAATGATCAAGCTCAATGATAAGCCCCTGATACAACATGTGCTGGAGGGTATTGCACCACAGGTCGGATTTGTCATCATCAATGCAAATCGTAACCTGGATTATTACGCGACATTTGGATATCCGGTAATTACAGACGAATTTGCCGGCTTCCAGGGGCCACTGGCCGGCATGGCCAGTGGATTACGGGCAGTGGATACTCCATTCATGGTCACTGTGCCCTGTGACTCTCCATTCATACCTGCTGATCTGGTCAAACGCATGTACCTTAAACTTACTGAAGACAAGGCAGAATTATGCGTGGCCTATGATGGCGAGCGCATGCACCCGGTTTTTTTGTTGATGAAATCTGAATTGCTGGACTCGTTAACCGATTTCCTGAAAAGTGGTGAACGAAAGATTGACCTTTGGTTTAATGACCATAAACTTGCGGTGGCCGATTTTTCCGATAAGCCGGACATATTTACCAATATCAATACACCGGATGAACTGAGCCGTATTGCAAAAAACTTTATGAAGACGCATTAATGAAAAAATCCAGCTTGACACCGGTGCTAGGTATCGCCGCTTACAGTGGTACAGGTAAAACCACCTTGCTTGTGAAACTTATTCCTTTACTTACGGCAAGGGGTATTCGGGTTGGCGTGATCAAGCATGCGCATCATAATTTCGATATTGATGAAAAAGGCAAGGACAGCTACAAATTACGCAAGGCTGGTGCTAGCCAGATGTTGATAGGTTCAGCCTCACGCTGGGCATTGATAGTCGAAACCGATCCATCTCACGAAAATACACTGCAGGATCTGATTCAATATCTTGATCATAATAATCTCGATCTGGTTCTGGTGGAGGGATTCAAACCGGAAAACATCCCTAAAATCGAACTCATCCGGCCTGAACTGGGTAAGCCGCTTTATTATCCTGAAGACAGCAGTGTCATTGCCGTGGCGACTGATGCTGAGTTGCCTGCGGCCACTACGCTTCCGGTACTTGACCTGAATAACCCGGAACAGATTGCCGAATTTATCATGGATTACCTGAACAACAAGACGCAAAAGCGAGCCGGCCATGAGAACTGACTACATAGAAAAAGAAATCAGCTGCAAGGATGACTTTGATCCTGGATCACTGAATACAGATATCGCTAGACAAAAAATTATTGATGCGATCCGGCCAGTTGCTGACACAGAAATTCTCCCATTGCGGGAATCAATTGGCCGGATCCTTTGCCAGGAAATTCTGTCGCCACTCGACGTGCCCTCGGGCACCAACTCGGCCATGGACGGGTATGCCGTGTTCGGTGATGACATTCCCGAGTCGGGCACGAGAGAACTCAAACTGGTAGGCACAACAATGGCTGGCCAACCTTTAGATAGCGTGGTCAAGCCAGGCGAATGTGTGCGCATCATGACAGGTGCTATCATGCCGGAAGGAACGGATACCGTGATCATGCA
>WVYN01000024.1:4040-10812 GCA_011772965.1 Gammaproteobacteria bacterium | reverse complement strand
AATGTCCGCCAGGCCGGCGAGGATATTGCCATCAATGACCGGGTATTCTCTCCTGGTATTCGGCTTACGCCCGCCGACATTGGTGTCATAGCATCGCTGGGTATAGGTAAAGTCAAGGTTGTCCGTAAAATCAAGGTGGCCTTTTTTTCTACGGGTGATGAATTACGCTCCATCGGTGAAACCCTCGAGTCCGGACAGATTTATGACAGCAACCGTTACTCACTCTATGGCATGCTGATCCGTCTTGGTGCCGAAATTATTGATCTTGGTGTGGTCCGTGATGAGCGTATGGCATTGAAAAAGGCGCTTGAATCTGCAGCAGAACAGGCCGATGTGGTGATTACATCCGGAGGGGTCTCAGTCGGTGAGGCGGATTACGTCAAGGAAATGCTGGAATCCATTGGCGAGATCAATTTCTGGAAAGTAGCCATGAAACCGGGTAGACCGTTAGCCTTTGGTCATATCAACAATACCTTGTTATTCGGTTTGCCGGGTAACCCGGTCTCCGTGATGGTCACCTTTTATCAGTTTGTTCAACCTGCGTTGCGTTACCTGATGGGTGAAAACGAAATTGATACCCAGACCTTCAAGGTCAGGTGCAAGTCAAAATTAAAAAAGCGCCCTGGGCGGGTGGAATACCAGCGTGGTATTTTGCAACGGGATGACAATGGCGAGCTCGTGGTTTACAAAACCGGAGCACAGGGATCCGGGATCCTTCGATCCATGGCCCAGGCCAATTGTTTCATTATCCTGCCGATGGAAAGTGATACTGTGATGCCAGACAGCCTGGTCGACGTTCAGCCCTTTTTCGGCCTGGTCTAACTCTGGCCGGGTGTATTCTTTTCCACCCAGCGCTTACCCTCTTCAAGCGTTTCCTGTTTCCAGAAAGGGGCACGGGATTTCAGATCCTCCATAATAAAACGGCAGGCCTCAAAGGCTGCCGCCCGGTGGGCTGACCAGACGGCCACCAGGACGATCGCTTCTCCGATCTCAATATCGCCCACACGATGAATAACCAGAACCTCCATGAGATCCCATTTTTCTTCGGCCTGTTTACAGATTTTCTCGAGATGTTGCTCGGTCATCCCCGGATAATGTTCCAGGGCCATCGCCGAGACATTGTCGCCCTCATTACTATCTCGCATATTGCCAATAAAACTGACCACGGCACCAAACTGCCCGTCTTTTTGCATTAGTGTCTGGCGTCTCTCAATCTCCTGCCAAGGAGTAAAGCGCTGTTTTCGCAGTTCGACTTTCATCGTCAACCACCTGTCACCGGCGGGAAGAACGCAACCTCGTCCCCATCCTTGATCCGGGCATCGGCCTTAACATATTCCATGTTTATAGCCGTCAGTACATTATCAGGTAAACCTGAATCCTTGCCCGTAAGCCTTTGCCAGAGTTCTGCGACTGTGGTGATGTCATTTTCAAGTTCAACACTTTCCTCAGCGCGTCCGAAACTTTCCTGTAAGCTTGCAAAATATTTCACTTTAATAGTCATATTTTATATATAATACAATTAATTAAGCGCTGAGTTTAGCAATCATTATAAATTATACTAGCCTAGTATAAGGTATGGGAAAACTGACGCACTTTAACAGCCAGGGTGAGGCCCACATGGTTGATGTTGGTGACAAGCCGGTATCACAACGCCAGGCTGTGGCTGAAGGCAGCATATACATGCAGGCTGATACCCTGAAGTTGATTCTGGAAGGCAAACATAAAAAAGGGGATGTCCTAGGCATTGCCCGTGTCGCCGGGATTATGGCCGCCAAGAAAACCGCAGACCTGATCCCTTTGTGTCATCCCATTTCCATCACCCATATCGAGATAGACCTGCAACCAAGGAAAGGAGATAACGCCATCTATTGCCGGGCTGTCACAGAGACACGGGATCAAACCGGGGTTGAGATGGAGGCATTAACCGCCGTGCAGATTGCCTTGCTGACAATATATGATATGTGCAAAGCAGTAGACCGGGGCATGAAGATCACTGACATCCAGTTGCTGGAAAAGACAGGCGGCAAGTCCGGTCATTGGACACGTCGCTGAAAGTGTAGCCTGAACTTTAATTCAATCGTATTTAATATACTTGAAGCGCGGATCATCTGGGGTACCTTCCAGGGCACTGTCCTCTTCCTTGCCCGGCTGCCACATGATCACTTCTTCGATCTTTTTAGCCAGTTCGAAGTCCTTGTCAGTGATACCCTTGGCCGCATGATTCATCAGCTTTACAATCACAAATGCATAGGACGCCGTAATGTCCGGGTGGTGAAAAGCCGCTTCCGCCAGATGACCGACAGTATTGATGACCATCAGTGTCCCTTTCCAGCCACTGGTTTTATACTTGCGGCGTAGCCATCCATTTTCATAGTACCAGTCGGGTAATTCATCTTTTAATCTGGCCTCGATCTCTTCCTCGTTGTAGGTCGCGTCTTTTTCTTTTTTTCGCCATTGGCTCATTGTCTGTCACTCCTAGTTGGCGACTTGGGCCAACTGCTTGTTTGATTGCCGGGTTAACGGGATCAGGTTGCGGACTGTTTTGACCGCGTTTTCATCAATCACACTAGCGCGTTCCTGTTTCCGGCACAAGGCGCCTCGAAACCCAAGATAGTCTGCATCCAGCTCTAAAAGATTATTAATATCAGACGCTTGAAGTGAACCTGCGAGTCCCGCCTTGAGTCCAGCTGCCTGTGCCCCTCGCACAAATCCGTCGAGTTCTCTCATACTCATTAGGGTGGTCAGGGACCCATTCTGTTTGTTCGCCGTATCCAGCATGACGCCATACAGTCCCTGGGCGGAGAGGAAACTGAAGTCGGGCCAGTGAATGAATCGATCAGCAAAGAAGACCAAAACAATCTTTTTATCCTCTGCCGCATGTTGGGCCAGCATTGATATAAGCTCTGCTGATAAACCGGATGAAAAGACACCCACCTTGATGATATCGACACCCGTCGAGTGCATGCGCTGGATTGCATTGGATATGATCCCGGCTATCATGGGCAGATCACCAATGGTGGCACTGATCCCGAAACAGGCCCCGGGCTCACCGGCTTTGACATAGTTCACCATAGCGATGACATCCGTTAAGGTAACAGCACCAAGAGCGCCTGCAGATGGTTCCTTGATGTCAATAATATCCACATTGGCCCGTAACAGGATTGAGGCTTCGGCTCTATCACGGACACTGCCAAGCATTCTGGTCATACCATGCCCTCACCCGCGGCTTCCTGCATCCGGAATTTACGGATCTTTTCCTGCAACCAGCCCCAGGCCTCCAGCTCCTCGGGGCCGGCCGTCTTATCGATGGCAACCTCAAGGTATTTCATTTCATTATCGATTTTTTCTGCCGATAACATATGCAAGCGACTGACCAGGATCGCGCATTCCAGGACCGCGGCCTTGGCACGGTTCAACCCCAGGAATGGTGCATGGGTTTCCTGATGAATAATATTGCATATAAAAGCCGGCCTGAGCTCGTCTTCTTCGATTCGATCCACTTCAACTTCCAGATGTGACAGCGTATTTTCCAGGCGTTGCCCGTTAATTTTTTTTGTCGCCACTGTCTGCCACTCATAATGTCCGGTCAGGCAGCCGGCAAAGATACGGACATCATCCGTGTAGTTGATCACGGCCACACCATTCCGGCGCAGGTTTTCCAGTGTGGTAGAGGGTTTAAACGGAGATATCCTGACCTGGCCGCTTTCTGTGCGGATACCCATCGGTGCAATATGCACCGAATTATCCTCGTTGCGTGTTGTGACGATGACTTCACGTATCATTTTTTCTGCTTCTTTTTCCTTGCCCGGCTGGCCTTGAGTGTGGAACCGGCTTCCTTGTAGCCGTCTGCGTTCCCGGAATTACCCTTGAGTCGATGAGCGGCCCGGCTCAAGCGATTCTTCTCTGCCTCGGAACTGCCGCGTGTTGCCACACCCCACTCCAGTTCCTCGTCCTGCTGGTAACGTTTGCCAAGTTGCCATGCCACCTGGGCCCGGGCCAACTCCACGCCCATATAAAAGGCATGGGGTGCGTCGTCCTGGATCAGTTCCAGTTCCGGAAAGAGTTCAAAGGGATTTGCCGCAGTTGAAAACCCGTCACGATTATACACATGAATTCCGCCCTTGCTGATCTGTACCCGGTAACTCGGGTCCCTGATTTCGGCTGCCAGTTCTTCGATTTCGTCCTTGCTGTAAGGAAAAGGCTTCAGTGCATGTGTGCTCAGCAACCCGCTGTCCAGTCCCTTGGGCAGGCTTTCCTCTGTTCTGGCGGCGAACATGATTCGGCGGGCCCGGTCCGCTTCCCGCACTGCAGAACAGGTATGGGGACTGACCTCAGTGGCCAGCACCTGGGTAATCCGCAGTTCCGAGATCATCCCGAATAACAGGGCATTGATACCGGTGGTATCGGCCTCGGTCAATTCCGTCAGGTTACCGATACCCATCATGATCTCAACATCGGGATAGCGTTGACGTAATTCATGGTAACGCAGGATGGAATCGGTAAAACCGAAATGAATGGGATCAAGGATGCTGTCCGCGATACATGGCCGCTTGTTTTCCCGCATGTAATCTATGGCCCGGTAGAGTGAAGCCATGTCCTTGTGCGGTTCAGGGATGAGCACAGGAACTGAATCCACTTCATCAGTGACCCATAGCGTACTTTCGTTCAGACTCAGGAGATAATCAGCCCCGGCCTTGCCACCTCGCAACAGGTCGTCAACGTCCAGGGAATCGACGCTGACCCGGTAACCGGCCTGTTTCAAGGCCGCAACCGCCTCTTCCAGATGCGGAAAGGGGGTGTCCGGCAGGCAACCGATATCGATCACATCGGCACCATCCAGGCGATACTGTTTAGCCCGGGCCATGATCGCCTCGAGCCCAATCTGCGGGGCGTCGGTAATCTCGGCGAATATCGAAACATCATAACGGCTCAGGTCGACCGGCTGACACTTATGACCGAAAAAGCCGGGCAGGTCCTTCAGATCTTCTGTACCGCGAACCACCTCTACTCCCAAAGTTTGACTGGCCTTATCGAGATCGCCCCGGCAAAGCCCGGGTACAATAATCCGATCATAAGCATCCAGGTCCTGTAAACGTCGCTTCAACATATCGGCTGTCATCAGGGCGGCAACACTGACGCCGATGTTACGGATTTCATAAGTGAAATTGGTCGGCTTCATCGAGGCCACAACCTTGTGCAGGCGTTTCTCGGCCAGCTTGCCGGTCAGAAACAGGATGTGTTCCAGTTTATTGTTACTCATGCATTCAGGAAAAGTTTACTTTAAGGTTGATATCACCTAACCACAGAATAATATGGTTGATATGAACCATATTTTCTGGCTTGAAGCCCTGCGCTGACCAGGATAGCTATCTAGAATATTATATAAATAGATAATATATCTTATTGTTTTATAGAAATTTAATAACTTAATATTTTTGATATGATGATAAATATCCGGGCTGGCATGATTTTCGCTCAACAATTCTAAAATCAATTACTTATCAGGAGAGTCATTATGAGTTGGCGCACCCCCGAATACAATGAGTTAAGGTTTGGCTTTGAAGTGACCATGTACATCCATTCGCGCTGAGAATGAAAGCGCTACCCAGTGACTGGTCGGGACATCGTCCCCTGTGAATCTTGCTCCTCACGGTGGTCAGCTCAGTGCTGATCGCTGTTTGTCGCCACCCCAGTGATCGTGCTGCAATATTGCCTATCTGATTAACTTAAACCTGCATAGGAAGCTCGTTCGAACATGCATATACATCTTCTTGGTACCGGTGCCGGTGGTGGCTTCCCGCAGTGGAACTGCAACTGTAAAAACTGTATGGGTTTGAGAAAGGGCACGATCAAAAGCTCTGCCCGGACCCAGTCGTCCATCACCGTCAGTGGTAATGGCGTGGACTGGGTGCTGTTCAATGCCTCGCCCGATATCCGTGCTCAACTGGAAGCTTTCCCGCCACTGCAACCGGCACGCAAGGTCAGGGATACGGGGATCTGTGCCATCATCCTCTGTGACGCCCAGATTGATCACTCCACCGGTCTCATAATCCTGCGCGAACATGACCAGCCCTGGGATGTGTATTGCACGGCCGCAGTCCACGAGGATCTCACCAGCGGTTATCCCCTGTTTAATATCCTGGGGCATTTCCGCGGGGTGAACTGGCACGAGGTCAAGACGGATCAGAAACCGTTTACGATCCCGAAGGCCGATAACCTGGTCTTTACCGCGGTGCCACTCAGCAGCGAAGCCCCGCCCTACTCACCCCATCGTCACAATACCGTGCCCGGCGATAACGTCGGTTTCAAGGTAGAAGACACCAGTACCGGCAAAAACCTGTTCTATGCCCCGGGTCTGGGCGAGGTTGAGCCGCAGGTACTGGACTATATGGCGAATGCCGATGTCATTCTGGTCGATGGTACCGTCTGGACCAATGACGAAATGTCTAGGGAAGGGATCAGTGATAAGTTGGCCAGCGAGATGGGACACCTCGACCAGTCCAGTGAAAAAGGCATGCTGAGCCTCATCAAACCACTGGAGAAACCCAGGAAAATCCTGATACATATCAATAACACCAACCCGATACTTGATGAAGATTCTCCGGAACGCAAGGAACTCGATGCGGCCGGGATCGAGGTATCATATGACGGGATGGATATCATTATATAAGAGGAGACGTGGCGCCGTGAGCAGTGAAAACAAGAAACCCTGGACCCGCGAGGAATTCGAGCAGAAATTGCGTGCTAAGGAAAAGTATTACCACATCAATCA
>WVYN01000024.1:2972-4032 GCA_011772965.1 Gammaproteobacteria bacterium | reverse complement strand
TTTTATTACCAGACCACCATTCCCATCAAGGATGCGGCCATCATGTCCAACTGCCCCGACCGTGATGTACGCCGGCATTGGGTCCAGCGCATCATTGACCATGACGGTACCGAGGGTAATGAGGGCGGCATCGAGGCTTGGCTGCAACTGGCCGAGGCCGTCGGTCTCACCCGGGAAGAAACCCTGTCCAATGAACATGTGTTGCCGGGGGTGAAATTTGCCATTGACGCCTACCTGAATTTTGCCCGGCGCGCGACCTGGCAGGAGGCCGCCAGCTCTTCCCTGACTGAGTTATTCGCGCCGAAGATTCACCAGAAACGCCTGGATAAATGGCCGGAATATTACCCATGGATTGATGAAAAAGGGTATAACTATTTCAGAAAACGCCTGAGCGAGGCCCGGCGTGACGTGCAGCACGGGCTGGACATCACCCTGGATTATTACAAGACCCGTGAACAACAGGAATATGCATTGTCTTTGCTGCAATTCAAGCTGGATATTCTCTGGACCATGCTGGATTGCATGTGGATGGCGTATATTGAAAACAAACCACCGTACCACAATATATAGAGCATGGCTGAGCAATACACAGCGAATGATGTCCCGCAAATCGCACCGACATTCCGCTTGCAATGGGAACAGGCCCAGGATTGTTATGTCGTACTTTATCCGGAAGGTATGGTCAAACTCAGTGATAGCGCCGGTGAAATCATGAAACGTTGTGATGGTGAAACCACCGTCACCGGTATCCTGAACAACCTGCACGAGACTTTTCCCGATGCAGACCTAGACGCAGACGTCTACAAATTTTTGGAGGTGGCCCATGGCAATGGCTGGATCAGAAAAAAGTAAACTGACAAAACCCTTGTGGTTATTGGCAGAACTGACCTATCGCTGTCCGTTACAGTGTCCTTATTGTTCCAATCCCGTTGATATCGCAAAGTACAAGGACGAACTGACAACCGAGGACTGGTTCCGTGTGATGCAACAGGCCCGGGCAATGGGCGCGACCCAGCTGGGTTTCTCCGGCGGTGAACCGCTGGTGCGAAAAGATCTGGAG
>WVYN01000024.1:2811-2939 GCA_011772965.1 Gammaproteobacteria bacterium | reverse complement strand
GGGGTCGGCATGGACGAAGCCCGGGTCAAGGCCTTCAAGGAAGCCGGACTGGACCACATCCAGATCAGTTTCCAGGCCAGCAATGAGGAATTAAATAACTACATCGGAGGCAGCAAGAGCTTCAAACA
>WVYN01000024.1:683-2775 GCA_011772965.1 Gammaproteobacteria bacterium | reverse complement strand
GTCTTGCATCGTAAAAACATCGATCAAATCCGTGATATCCTCGATATGACTGTGGATCTGAATGCCGATTACGTCGAGCTGGCCAGTACCCAGTACTACGGCTGGTCACGCATCAATGTCGACCAATTGCTGCCCACCCGTAAGCAACTGGATCATGCCGAAAAGGTGGCGAAGGAATACCAGGAAAAGATGAAAGACAAGATGAAAGTCATCTATGTCATCCCGGATTACTTCGAGAACCGTCCCAAGAAATGCATGAACGGCTGGGGCAACATCTTTTTAACCATTGCCCCGGACGGCACGGCCCTGCCCTGTCACGCAGCCGGACAATTGCCCGGCCTGGATTTCCCGACCGTGCGCGATCACAGCGTCGAATGGATCTGGAATGATTCACCCGACTTCAATAAGTTCCGCGGCCTGGACTGGATGGTGGAACCCTGCCGCTCCTGTCCCGAGAAGGAAAAGGACCTGGGCGGTTGCCGTTGCCAGGCCTATATGCTCACGGGTGACGCCCGTAATGCTGATCCGGTCTGTGACAAATCACCCTATCATCAGAAACTGCACGATGATGTTGAACGTATCGGCAAACTGGCAGAAGACCAGGCGTTTAATGAAAAACCGCTGGTGTTCCGAAACATGAAGAACTCCAAGCAGCAGATGGAGAAGAGTAAAGAACCGGCAACCAGCTAGGCTGGATTCCCTGAGTTGATCACATGCCAGGCCACATCCAGGGCCTGGCGATTTTCCTTTACATCATGCACGCGGAATATCCGCACGCCGGCCACTAATCCCAGTACGCTGGTGGCACAGGTCGCTGCCACCAGTTCATCCGCTCTGGCCACCTCGCAGATCGAGCTCATAAAGCGTTTGCGGCTGGCACCGAGCAATATGGGGTAACCGGTATCGACAAATACGTTCAGATTGGCCATTAAGACCAGGTTATGCTCGCGGGTCTTGCCAAAGCCGATACCCGGATCGAGGATAAGATTGGTTTTATTGATGCCGGCAGCAATGGCCGCGTCGGCCCGCTCGAGCAGAAAGGCCTTGATCTCTTCGACCACATCGTCATAGCTCGGATCAGCCTGCATCGTTCCGGGCGTTCCCTGCATGTGCATCAGGCAATAGGGGCAATGTCGATCGGCCGCCAGCTTGAACATGCCGGCATCATCGCGGCCGGCGGAGATATCATTAATCATGCCGGCACCGGCTGCCAACGCGGACTCGGCCACGTCACTCAGGGTCGTGTCGATACTGATGACAGCGTCCGGGACTTCGGCACGGATCGCTTCGATGACCGGGATCACCCGCGCTTTCTGTTCCGTAACATCCACCCGTTCTGATCCGGGACGGGTAGACTCACCACCGACATCAATAATGTCAGCGCCCTGATCCAGCATTCGTCGGGCATGCTTAACGGCCTGATCCACGGCCTGAAATTGACCACCATCTGAAAAGCTGTCCGGCGTCACATTCAATATCCCCATGATCAGGGGTCTTTCTTCACGGAAGACAGTCACGATAAACGCTCGGCCATCTGGTCCGTTGCCCGGATCAAGGCATCGATCATGGGGGGCTCGCCGGCGAGGTGTCCGCCCTCTCGAACAATCACCAGCTCCGATTCCGGCAGGGCCTTGTGCAAAGACCAGGACGATTCCAGGGCACAGGTCATGTCNNCCAGTATCTGGTTTTCATCAATGAAGTAACCGTGTTTGGCATAATGGGTTTCGATGCGCACCTGGTCCCGTATCAGTTCACTATCTTCTTCTTCCTGTTTAACCTCATCGAGTGTCCAGGTGACGACCTTGCCCGCCCATTCCGACCAGGCCCGGGCAAAATGCCGTTGCGTTTCCTCATCGCCTTCATGCAGCCGCCGGTAATAGGCCGAAACGAAATCATTGCGTTCTTCAGCCGGGATGTCCTTGATAAAATCTTCCCAGTCATCCGGAAACACCCGGTTAACACCACTCTGGGCAAACCAGCCGAGATCCGCTTCCCGGGCCAGGAAGGTGCCACGCAAAATCAGCCCAAGCACGCGATCCGGATGGGCCTCGGCATAAAGCAAACCCAGGGCCGCACCCCAGGAACCAGCAAA
>WVYN01000024.1:0-624 GCA_011772965.1 Gammaproteobacteria bacterium | reverse complement strand
TACTTCGTGGGATCAAAATAACGGCGATGGTTTTCATTACTGCCAGAACCGGGACCGCCGTGCAGAAACACGACCGGAATGCCATCCGGGTTACCGGACTCCTCGTAATAGATGCGATGTCCGTCTGCTTTCAGCTCATAGTGCCGGTGGGGTTGAATCTCCGGATACAGGGATCTTAACTCGGGCATGCGATTATTATTGTATTGTTTGGCAATAATACATTGAAGGTGTAAATAACCCCTTCAATTTTAGACAATATAGAAAGTACTGGTTTCTAGAGCGCTCAGATATCTTCCAGGACTTCCCTGCGTTTGGCCTGGTATTCGTCTTCGCTAATCAGGCCTTTTTCCTTTAATTGTTCAAGCCGCACCAGCCGTTCTTCAATACTGAGTCCACCCGGGCTTGCGGCACCGCCCTCTTCCATTTCCTTACGCATCTTCGCCATTTCCAGCCGCAACTGCCGGCGTTCCTGGGCCAGTTTCTCCGCCTCACGTTGCATCGCTTCCGTATTGCCGGTAATGCCCTGCTCTTCCCGCTTCTTTCTGGCCACCGCGGCGGCCGCCGCTTCATTGACATCAATCACGAACCAGTTCTGGCGGACATCATTGCCGACGACCTTGGTCA
>WVYN01000065.1:23564-53488 GCA_011772965.1 Gammaproteobacteria bacterium | reverse complement strand
GACTCTGACTCCGTCAGTAGAGGTTCGAATCCTCTTCCCCCAGCCAATTTAAGCGATAGTGACTACTCACAATCGCTATTTGTTGTCGGTTCTGTTGACTGTTGTTTATCAGCACTGTTATTTATCATACTGATCACTGATCCCTGACCGCTTTATCCCCCTTTTTCGCCCATATAAAAATCGTATTTCGTAAAACCAACTGAATTTGTATACCCCCCATTTTATCCGTTGGATTTAACGCCTTTTTAGGGGGGTTAGGGGTAGAGTACCAGAGGCGTTCAAAGTCTATGTTTTGATCATGGAATAACCCCCATTTGCAGCATGAATTAATCTATAGGCACGCATTCTCCTGCACCAGCAAATTGCCACCATTCCTGTTCTTCCTCGGGCAATTCTCTCCAGACAAAGCCTTCATCACACTCCCATCTAACGCAACCCTTTCTTGTTCCTGATTGACGCTGACACATCAAACTGCAATGACCATTACTGTATGTGCCACAACAGTAGCTTTCATAAACAGGAATGTTGCCTTCTTGTGCGCAATGCCTGTTTTCGAATTGCTTAGTGTTTGTAAAACAGCCACTTAATACTAAACAAACCAGGATAAGAATAAGCTTATTCATAGCCCCCTTTTTTTGTTTAATAAAACGGTGTCAATATAATAAATATAATCCTTTTATATGTTTTGATCATTCGGGTTTTGGAGGACTTGGCTTAATGATAGCGCATATAGCCGATCTGCTGACGAACGGCCTCCAATAGCCACGATTCGCGGACCTGCGGAGCAACAGTGTCAATCGCTGGATCGTTTAGGTGCATACTCATGTTTGTGCAGGGTGTGGCCTCAATTCTTCAACCAAATGCAGGAGTAATGTAAGTCTTCTGCTGCTTCCATTAATCCCCTTCCGGGTCTTCAAAGATATGCAATCTCGCATCAAGCTCATCGATACGTTCCAATAGTTCGAGGGCCAGTGCCGCACCGGCCAGATTGATTCCGAGATCTCGCTGCAAGTGTAATGTGACGCGCGTACGCCGGAGGCTGCTGGCAGGGAATCTCAGGTTACGGCCACTGCCACCAGCAGGCTCAAGTATACCGTAGTCCATCATGGCCTCTATAGTTTCTGCCTCGACAGAACAGGATTGACATAGCTCAAACAGTGTAAAAGTCGTCTGCTCGTCGATTAACTCAATAGGTTCCGCTTCATGATTTCTTGCCATAGCGTTAAGATACCCCGATATTTGCGCGTGGATTAAAGCCCAGTTTATCCCTCATCTCTTCATAGAGACGTTTTGCGTCTTCACTATCAGCAGGTGGTAATGTAACTCTCAGCACAACGTACAGATCGCCCGGAGTTTTGCCGGGAAGACCACGACCCTTGAGACGCAGCTTGCGCCCCTGATTTGAATTGGGTGGGATCTTCAAATCTACTTTCCCACCGGGCGTGGGGACCTTCACACTCGTACCTAGGGCAGCCTCCCAGGGCGCAACCGGCAAATCGACATAGAGATCTGCACCGTCAACGCGGTAAAGGGAATGATCGCGAAACTGAACCTCAAGATACAGGTTACCGGCCTCTCCACCATCAAGCCCCTGACCACCTTGTCCCGCCAGGCGAATCTGTTGTCCCTGGCGTATTCCTTTGGGAATGCTGACATTTAACTTGCGTTCCCGTGCAACCACATGCCCATCCTCAGTGAGGCTAGGTACCCTGAGTGAGATGGAACGTTTGGCTCCTGAGAAACTGTCTTCGATATCAATAAGGATCTTGGCATGATGATCCTCGCCACGCATACGAAAACCCCGACGAAATCCCTCGGGCCGGGCACCGGCATAATGACGACCAAAGAGTTCTTCAAAAAAATCGCTGTGAAACCCCGGACCACCGCTCGTAAAACCACCATCTCTGAATTCGAACCCAGCATCCCAGCCAGGGGGTGGCCGGAAATCCTGTCCTGCTTTCCATTGTGATCCAAGTTGATCATAGGCCGCACGTTTCTCAGGATCCTTCAGCACTTCATATGCCTCCCCGACCTCTTTAAATTTCTCTTCAGCATCGCTCTCCTTACTGACATCCGGGTGATATTTCCTGGAAAGCTTTCGATAGGCGCGCTTGATGTCATCCTGAGTGGCGTCACGTTTAACGCCCATGACCCCATAGTAATCTTTATATTCCAAGCGTCCTCCTCTCAATACGATAGAAAATATACATAATGATCCTCAGGGCAGTTTAACCAGGCATTGCTCAACCGGTTTACGGACTGTCACAGGAATTTCTTCCGGGTATCCATACCAGAAAATACCGATAACTTCCTCGGTGTCGGGATCGATCCACAACAAATCATAGAATCGTTCATCCCTAATGACATCGCCGGTCGACCATTTCACACCAATGTCCTGCTCCCAGAGATAAAGCATAAAATTCTGCATGAGACAGCAACAGGCGGCATAATCCTCTTTCATTTTCAACTTGTCTGCGGAACGGTCACAACTGACGACCAGCCATCCGGGCATGCGTGACCAGCGTTGCTTTTTCTTTGCTGCGGCTTCGGTTCCGATTTTGACAGCGACAATCTCGGAATTGAGTTCAATAATGTTTTTGATGGTTTCCTGTCCGGGTATATAAAACTGCCATGGCTCGGTAAGATGATGATTGGGTGCCCAACGTGCCGCATCAATGGCCTTGATAATTATGTTCTCGTCCGGTATGGCGTCAGTCCTGAATTCATGGATGGTGCGGCGGCCAACGATGATTTCGGCAATACTGTGAGCTGTTTCTTTTTTCGACATACCGTTACAGCAACCCTGATGTTGTGCTGAATGTTGATATTTAGGTGGGCATTGATTGTAGCACTGCTGAGATGTGGGCCGGGAATGATAAAAGGATCACCCGAACTCCGGCGGGCTGCCATCTATGCGGGCATCAACTGACAGCCACCGGGTCCGGGTGGGTACAGCAACGTTATTGTGCGGTGGGCACACTCCTCAAAGTGCGGCGGTGTCAACCGCGACGCGCCCACCCCAGAACAGTACACCTCACCCTGTGCCTTGATGATGGCTTTTGATGACAACGGTGCATCGGGGCCATGTTGTCATTGACCAGGAGGGAGAGGTCAAGCCATCGTTTGTTATTGCTTCTGTGGCACTGGTAACCCTGTACAATAACGCTGTGTATATATTATGTCTTAAACTTAATATAGACAACTGACAAAACCTGGACGAAGCAAAAAAAATTATATCTATATGTTTTTATTATAATTTAAATTATAAGCTGTTATTCTTGCAATTTTATCTCTAATCATGTAGATTAGGTGTTCATATTTTGTCCATGAAATTTCCGATACACCATGACTGAGAAACTTGCACCGAACAACAACACAGACGCCCCGGTCTTTAAAATTGGGGCGGCTTCACGAATTACCGGGATACCGGTCGATACGCTACGCATCTGGGAACGGCGTTATTCGGTGGTCTCTCCCCGGCGCAGCGAGGGGGCCGATCGCCTCTACTCCTCCCAGGACATCAAACGACTCATCCTGATAAAACAGTTGACCGATGAAGGTCATGCCATTGGCAGTATTGCCAAGCTGTCCAATGACAAGCTCCAGGAACAGCTGGACCTGGTCAAATCCAGTCCAGCGCTCCAGATGCCGGAACAGGTCAAGCTACTCAAGGCCGCTGTATTAGGTGATACCCTGGTTCATTTGATCAAGAAGGAATACAAAGATAAGGACATCGAGTTTGTGTGCATGGAGCGGTACGTCAGCGAACTAGAAAAATTCCTGAAATCACAAGCCTTGGACATTCTTGTTCTGGAGTATCCATCCATACAAAACAACACGACAACTGAAATAAGAAAATTGGCCAGGCTGGCCAAGGCAAAACATACCTTTATAGTTTATGGCTTCTCCAGCAGCAGCCTGATTTCGGCATTCAACCCGGACACTTTCACATTCACCCAGGTTCCTGTACCGCTTGAGTCATTGCTGGCCACCATACGCAAGACGATGGGCATCGAAAAACTGGATAGCAAGAATTCCCTTCGGAGATATCTTGATATGCCTGTACCCGAGAGGATGTTCACCAATAAGAGTCTGGCCCATGCTTCCCTGATTTCAACCACAATCAAATGTGAATGTCCAAAACATCTTTCAAACCTCATACAACAGCTACTGCAGTTTGAAATATACAGTGCTGAATGCAAAGCCAGAAACAAGGAAGATGCCGCCCTGCATGCAAGTCTGAAAAGCATGGCAGGTCACGCGCGTGCGCTTATGGAAATAGGCCTCAAGAAAGTTCTTGACGAAGAAGGTATCTTTATTGAAGACTACGGTAATAATAACGGATACAAATTATGACTATCATACACAAAAAACTCTTAAATCTATCTGTCTTACTGCTTTTCCTCCAGGTATCGCCAGTCAGTGTGGCTGACAGGAATCTTGAAAACATTGAGATTGAGGGAGAATACGTTGGCCTGGGTTTGCACAGGCTCTATGTGGATTGTCGCGGTAGCCAGGAACCTACCGTGCTGATTGATGTCGGTCTGGGCGATGCTTCCATCAACTGGTTACCCGTGATGGAGGGAATCAAGGAGGAAGCCCGGATCTGCCTTTATGATCGTGCCGGCTACGGCTGGAGTGATAATGGTCCCGGGGCCAGGACAACGGCGCAAATCACCTATGAACTTCATGCCATGCTTGAGATGGGAAGTATCCCGGGTCCATATATCATTGTAGGTCACTCCTTCGGTGGCTTTACGGCACAATATTTTGCAACCGTTTATCCGACTATAACAGTTGGTGCGGTGCTGGTTGATTCATCCCACCCGGAACAGGTTGTCAGGCTGGCAGACCTAGATAAACAGGAAGCCAAGCGGGAGTTGATTGTCTCACGCCGATCATCGCCAGCCAAAGACCTGACCCCGTTACAAAGGAAGTGGTACTTCCTTAATTCCAGTCGCAAGGCGACGTTTACCCTCATGGATGAACTAAAATATTTTGCAGAAAGTGCCCGTCAGGTAGAAAATGCAGGTGAATTCCCTGATATTCCGCTTGCGGTAATGACACGGGGAAAACCACTTTTGCCCACAATTAACGGAAAATCGCTGGAAGCAGAATGGGTATACATGCAAAACGATCTGGTCACACTAAGCCCGCAGGCTTGGCATGTTGTGGTTGAAAACAGCGGTCATAATATCTATGCCGATAATCCCCGGGCGATTATTCAAGAAATCAAGAAGGTAATTAAACTCGCGCGGGTGAATATTCAGTAAGAACAGCTGTTAGCGCTATTGATTAACAGGCACCTGGCTGAAATCCGTGGCATGCCTGTGCCCGACAGAAGCTACCGCACCGTCTCCAGGACGAAGCAACTGGCAGGTTTGAATTCCAACCGCCGCTGCCGCATCCAGTTCCTCTCCAACATCAGAAAGAAACAGTACCTCACTGGCCGGTGCATTGATGCTATTGAGAATGGCGAAATATGAATCCGGCTCCTTTTTGCTGCCAATCATTGTGTCAAAGTAACCACTGAACAGGGGATTCAAATCCCCTGCAATACTGTGGCCAAAGATCAGCTTCTGGGCGCCAACCGAACCTGAAGAATAGACATAAAGTTTTATTCCTGATTCCCGCCAACGTTGCATATATTCCACCGCATCAGGATAAACATGCCCCTTGAAGTCACCCTTGAGGTAACCATCCTGCCAGATCATGCCCTGGATATATTTAAGCGGTGTGATTTTTTTGTCCTGATCAATCCATTCTATGAGTTGCTCGATTACTGCATCAAGAGACAGGCTGCTGCCTGTTTCTATCCTAATATCAAGCAGTGCCTGCTGCAGCTCCGGATTATTCCGGTTATCACGGATGAAAGCCGGTAACCGCTCACGGGCATAGGGAAATAATACGTCCTTGACGAATGAGATGGACGATGTGGTTCCCTCGATATCAGTAATAACGTAACGTATCAAGACAGCGATAAAGTGAAAGTATCGAAATCAGGAAATCGATCAGCAATATCACTGCCTGTAAAGTTACCAACCCATCCCTCCGGCGTGGTAAAGAAACGAATGCATTTGAAATACGGACTGGTCCCCATATCAAACCAATGCGTCGTATTGGCAGGCACACTGATTAGATCACCCTTCTCGCAAAGCAGAGTATAAACCTTGTCATTGGCATGCAGATAAAACAGTCCGCAACCTTCTACGAAAAACCGCACTTCAAAATCTGCATGGGTATGCTCGGCTAGAAATTTTTGCCGTAATGTATCCTTCTCCGGATGGTCCGGATTAAGACCAATAACATCAATAGATTTGAAACCGTATCTTTTATTTAGCATATCAATTGAATCCTTGTAAGCCTCAAGTACTTCTTCCTGCGAAGCTTCCTTTCCCAGGGGTTGTTCGGCTTTCCAGTGCTCAAGCTCAACAGCAATTTCCCCAAGTCTGGATGCAATCACGTCAAAATCCCGAACTACATCACCCTGTTCAGCACTGACGTCAGGATAAATTGTCAGAAATGCCATCTTGATTTACTCCTCTTTTCATAAGTTCACACCGGAACAGGAATTCAAATGCCTCGATGTGGTTCAATGCTCGTTCAACCGTATCCGCCCAGGTGTAAAGTCCATGCCCTCTGATAAGATAACCGAACAGGTCGCCGTTGGACTGCATGTAGTTGTCCACTGTGTCAGCCAAACGTGAAATATCCTGGTCATTATTAAATACCGGCACCTGCACAGTCGCTTCATGAGTATCAATGCCTGGAAATGCCTTGAGTAATTCATAACCAGACAAGATAATCCTGTCACCTGCCAGTTGCGACAACAGGGTGGCACGGGGTGAATGATGATGCAAGACTGCGCCCACCTGGGGGAGATGCCGGTATATCTGTGTATGTAATGCAGTTTCGGCGGAAGATCTCCGGCCATCAATAGAATTTCCCTGATTATCGATGGCCATAATATCACTGGTATCAAGGTGCCCTTTGTGCGTC
This sequence comes from Gammaproteobacteria bacterium, assembly GCA_011772965.1. Lineage (GTDB taxonomy): Bacteria > Pseudomonadota > Gammaproteobacteria > Eutrophobiales > Eutrophobiaceae > SZUA-592. The sequence continues at coordinate 46,489 of WVYN01000065.1, read as the reverse complement.
CCCGAGACGGTTATGGCAATGACTTCCGGGCCAACCCTGGCAGAAAAATTGCCGCTGGTAGCTGGAACCATTCCCTGAGCATAGAGAACGTGGCCAGCGTTGACCAGTTGCTGCGCCAGCTCTTCAAATGTATGTCTCACCAGTACCTGTACTCCTTGAAATTTGGGTTGGCAATATTATATGTCTTTACCCCGCTTGCCTATGAATTTAGCGAAGCGGCACAGGCCAGCTTGCCGAAACATACGCTGGTGCGCTGCCCAACACATGTTGTAATGCAACATGAATCAAGGCCACCAGACCTTTATATTATCTGGAATTTCGCCAAATCCTCGGCTAGTATTAAACTGTTTGCAAATTAGTTAAAAGTAGTTCAGTGGTTCCTTTAGGTATCTCCTGTAATTTGCTTCATCTGATCTGCAACAAATTCCCTAATAATTTTTCACCAGTGAGGTAAGTTACATGAGCACAGGTACCGTTAAATGGTTTAACGAATCCAAGGGCTACGGTTTTATCGTTCCCAGCGATGGCAGTCCGGATGTTTTCGTACATTTTTCTGTCATCGAAGGAGATGGCTTCAAGACCCTGAAAGAAGGTCAGACCGTTGAGTTCGAATCACAGTCAAGTGGCAAAGGCCCACAGGCAACCCGGGTCACCGCGCAAGGCTAAACCATAAATCACTTGATAATATGGCGATAAAAAACCCCGCGCAGGCGGGGTTTTTTATATAGAGACATCAACTGACAGATATTATCAATGGAATACATGTTTATCCTGCTGATTGCGGTAGCAATCTGGGGCATAGTCATATTCAACCTCCTGGTCAGGGACAAGAACCGCGTCCTTGCTGCCTGGAGTGATATTGATGTACAACTCAAGCGCCGACATGACCTGATACCAAAACTGGTAGATGCAGTTAAACAATATGCCTCTTACGAAAGTTCCACCATCACCGCAGTAACAGAATTAAGGAAGCAGAGCGAAGCAATCAATACCGCAGGACGCAAGGGGGAAATTGAAAAGGAACTGACTACCCGCCTTCACAACCTGATCGCTATCGCGGAAGATTACCCCGAACTCAAGGCCAGCCAGTCGTTCCTGGATCTGCAGAGAAATCTTACTGAAGTCGAAGAATTCATCCAGTTTGCCAGACGCTACTATAACGGCGCAGTCAGAAACCTGAATGTACGAATCCAGTCATTTCCGGATATGTTTGTCGCCCGCATGTTTGGTTTTCAGATGGCCGAGTTTTTTGAATTTGAGCAAACAGGCAAATGAATAATCTGATATGTCGTGTTTTCCTGATAATTTCCTTGCTGCTGACACCTGCTTATCTCACAGCTGCAGAAGAGATACTGGATTTTCATAGTGATATCAGGATATTCGAGTCAGGGGAAATGCTTGTCACCGAGACCATCAGGGTCAGGGCTGAGGGTAACAGGATCAGCCGCGGGATCTACCGGGATTTCCCTACACGCTATAAAGACCGTTACGGAAACCGCTACCAGGTTGGCTTTCAGGTAGAATCCATCAGCCGGAACGGGATAACAGAAGCCTACAGGATAGAGAAGCAGGGCAACGGGGTAAGGATTTACATTGGCAGGAAAAACAGGACCATTGCCAGAGGCGAGCACACCTACGCGATTACTTACCGGACTAACCGTCAACTCGGTTTCTTTGATCGCCATGATGAACTCTACTGGAATGTCACCGGCAATGACTGGGGTTTTCCAATCAATCAGGCCTCGGCCAGTATCGCATTACCTTATGCAGTTCCGATGAGCGAGGTAACAGCCGAGGCTTACACCGGTAAATTCGGCAGCAAGGAACAGAATTACCGATCAGAAATTTACGATGACGTTTATTTTCAAACAACCCAGAGCCTGCCACCGGGCCACGGACTGACAATCGTCATCACCTGGCCGAAAGGTTTTGTAAACGAGCCCACCTTCGAGGAAAAACTGGACTACTTTTTTCAGGACAACCGCCATGTCCTGACCGGACTTGCAGGGATACTGGTCATCCTGGCGTATTACCTCATGGCATGGCACTGGTATGGCAGGGACCCGGAAGCCAGTGTCATTTTTCCTCATTACCAACCACCAAAAGGATATTCACCGGCATCGATGCGCTTTGTTGAAAATATGGATTATGACAAAACCTGTTTTGCTGCAGCCGTACTCAACCTGGCCGTAAAAGGTTACCTGAGTATTACCGAAGACAGTTCAGGTAAATATACACTAAAGAAAACAGAAGGCTCGGACAATCCTCTGGCAGCTGGTGAAAAAACCATATTGAAAAGCCTGTTTACAACCGCTGATTCAATCAAGCTGACCCAATCAAACCACAAAAAAATCAGTGCCGCAATAAAGGCACATAAGACCTCGCTGAAGGCAAACTATGAGAAAAATTATTTCGTCACCAACCGGGCATTGTTTATTGTCGGCATTGTCCTTACCCTGGTGGTTACTGTGATTGCCTATGTATCAGGCGCATCCTCAATCGATCCGGCAGTTCTGTTCCTGTGTGTCTGGCTGAGTTTCTGGACCCTGGGTGTTTTTACCATGTTAAAGTCGGCCTGGCTTCTCTGGCAAAATATAGCTTCCAGTGTTGTTAATATTATTCCGGCGGTGTTCATTACCCTGTTTGCCATCCCCTTTATTGGTGCCGAGATATTTGTATCTGTTATGTTGATTAAAATGGGTGGGCTCAGCCTCCTGACTATCATACTCCTCATAATCTTGATCAACTGGGTCTTCTATGAATTATTGAAAGCTCCCACCCTGGCGGGTCGCAAATTGCTAGACAAGATAGAGGGATTTAAAAACTACATCGAGATCGCCGAAAAACATGACTTGGATTACCGCTACCGGGGTGGCCGCACGCCCGAGTTGTTTGAAACCTATCTGCCCTATGCCGTAGCGCTCGGGATAGAACAAAAATGGAGTGAGCAGTTTGCAGATGTACTGGCTGCAGCCAGTGCGGAAAAAGGTGGTTATTCACCGCACTGGTATCACGGTCACGGTTATATCACCGATTTCGGGAATTTCGCTTCATCCCTTTCTTCATCATTCAGCCAGGCGATTGCATCCTCATCCACGGCACCGGGCTCATCATCTGGCAGCGGCGGTGGCGGGTCTTCGGGTGGTGGCGGCGGCGGCGGTGGCGGCGGCGGCTGGTAACCGCGGTCAGAGCTTACCAGGTTTACGGAAACGCAAGGTCATCCGGTCTGATTCACCGATCGCCATATATTTATCGACACAGGCCGCCCGCTTGGCACCCTCATCGACCTTCTGGCACAGGCGCAGGGTTGGCGGCAGGGTCCAGACCCCTTCCGGATGATCTTTTGTGTCCTTCGGGTTGGCGTTAATTTCAGAACTACCCACATGTTCAAACCCGACGGCACTGGCGAGAGCGATAACGAACTCCTGGGTCACATAACCGGTTTTAACCATGTCGTCAATTGTGGTCTCTGGTTTGGCCCGATGTTCAACGATACCCAGGACCCCGCCCGGCCTGAGCGTCTTGTAAAACACCTTCAACATTGCCTCGGCATAGTCACCCTTCATCCAGTTATGGACATTGCGGAATGTCAATATCATGTCCACGCTGCCCGGCGGTGCAATGGTGGTCCGCCCAGGTATCGACAGTTCGGTCACCACGACATGGTCGTAGACTTCGGGATCGGCCGCGAGCTTGTCGGCAAAATCCATTTGGATCCGGCGTTGCCATTCGGGTACATCTTTTAGAGACAATGCAAACCCGGCTTCATAGAGAACTCCCTCGTCTCTTAGTAGCGGTGCAAGAATTTCAGTGTACCAGCCCCGGGAAGGCCAGATTTCCAACACCGTCATATCCGGGTGGATACCGAAGAATTTCAGGGTCTGTCTGGGATGCCGGTATCGATCACGTTCAACAAAGCCACTATCTCTGTGATCACCTGCCATGACTTTTGCCAGCAGGACATCAAGGGATTCTGCCCAGGTAATCGCAGGTATCAGGAACAGCATGGATGATAGTAACTTGAATAAAATAACCGGCCTCATCATACCCTCCTTAACGAATTGTCCTGTTATCGTCTTCGTTCTTCGAATCCTTGCTGTATTCTAAATCCTGCCGATCAAGATTAATGGAGTGCTTTTGTTGATACACATCGAAGACCTTATCAGCGGTCAGGCCTGCGCAAATCATTGCTGAAACCAGGAAGTGCAGAATATCGATTAACTCCACGCGGATATTCTGGATATCTATCCTATCCTTACTCCACCATTTCCATAAAAGATCATCGTCCAGTTCATTTAGCTCTTCCCGCATGGCCTTTGAATAATTGACAAGCCATCTGTTTGGCAAGTCATTGACCATAAGTTGATTATTATTTACAGCCTCAAAAATATCTGTCATAGATAAGGTATTTCCAGAATTATTGCCGAGCTTGTTGCTTGAAAATACATAATTATTGAGCTCGGTTTGCATCTCAAAGATTTGGCTTAACATATCGCCTGTTTTTATCTCACTCATTTTTTCCTGATCTCACTGCTTTTACTGGATTGGTTTTAATCAATATTTCCTTGTCACGACGGCTCATCCGCTTGATCATCGCTTCGCGACGGGAGGCATCTGAACGGTCCTGACAGAATTCTGAATAGACCAGTTCCACGGGCCGTCTGCCCAGTGTGTAGGTCGCTGCCAGGGCATCATCCTGGTTATGCTCCTGCAGACGTCTCCGTAAATCGACGGTTATCCCCGTATAAAGCGAATTGTCAGAACATCTCAGGATATAGACTGACCACATAAGCTGTCCCTGATTTCTGGCATTATTATACATATTGTTACGCATCTTATCCCGATGATGATATTCAAACCCGCACGCTGATATACTGTGTTACATCATGCATGTTGATTTACATACACATACCGATTGCTCTGACGGCAAACTGACACCGGATGAATTGATCTCCCGGGCTTTAGACAGAAAGGTAAGCCTGTTATCGATCACCGATCATGACACCCTGTCCGCTTATTCCGCACTGGAAAGCGTACCTGCCGAAATAACCCTCGTCCCCGGTATTGAATTTTCCTGCGGCTGGAAAAAGCTGGAAATCCACATCGTTGGTCTGAGCATCGACCTCGCAAATCCAGTTATGCAAAAAGCCGTTGCCGACCAGCAACAGGCCAGATTAGTCCGGGCCCGACAGATTGCCGAGCATCTGGAGAAACAGGGCGTTCCCGACGCCTTTGACGGTACGGCCCAAATCGCTGGTAACGATAATATTGGCAGACCCCATTTTGCCGCCTTCCTGATCGAGACCGGGGTCTGCAAATCAACTACCGAGGCATTTAAAAAATATTTGTCAATTAAAAACCTGGCACGATACTGGCCTGAAGTATCAACAAGCATAGAATGGATCCGCGGCGCAGGCGGCATTGCCGTGCTGGCACATCCCCTAAAATACAAGTTGACCCGCACGCGTCTTAATATGTTACTTGATGATTTTCAGGCAGCAGGTGGTCGAGCCATGGAAGTGATCTCGGGAAAACAGCTTGAATGGCAGACCCGGGATATGGCCAGCCTCTGTATTAAGCGTGGGCTGCTGGCCTCGTGTGGATCAGACTTTCACCAGCCCGATCTGAGTTGGGCCGAACTGGCAGACATCCCTCCCCTGCCGGGAGACTGCGAACCCGTCTGGAGACATTTCGCCTGACTATTCCGGTACGATCCATTCACAACGTGGCCCACTACCCCCAGCCTGATCCAGTACAGGAACCAGCCAATTGAGAACTCCGGTGATGCGTTCGTCAAATTGCCAGGGCGGATTGATGATAAGCATCCCACTACCAGCCATACGGTTGGATTGGCTATCGGGAAGCACATAGAATTCATGAATGAAAACCTTGCGAACACCTGCTGCACGTAATTCATAATGAAATTGCGGTACTGGCTGTGACTTTTGCAGGGGATACCAAACCGCAAATATACCAGTTGGCCATTTTTGCCAGGCCTTGATTAATGACATGGCCAGCGACTGAAACTCGGCTTTAACCTCATAAGGTGGATCAATGAGAATCAACCCCCGTCTTTCCTTGGGCGGTAGGTTGGCCTTGAGACTGACAAAGGCATCTCCCTGCAGGACATTTACCTGTTTATCCTTGTTGAACATTTTGCGAAGCAACAGCGACTCGGTATTGTGCAACTCGGTAAGAAGCATACGGTCCTGCTTTCTAAGAAGCTGACGGGCAATCAGGGGTGAACCGGGATAATAACGATATTCCCCCCGTTCCCTGACTTTTTTATGATTTACAGCGTTAACTTCATCCAGATAATCAATTACTTCTTCCGGTGGGTTCTCTGCTGCTGCAACCCTGTATATACCGTTTTCATATTCACGGTTTTTCTGTGCATACTCAGACTGCAGATCATAACTGCCGGCACCGGCGTGGGTATCGAAATAGCAAAATGCCGAATCTTTTTTCAGCAATGATCTGAGCAGTATTCTCAGCGTAATATGCTTGTGGACATCAACAAAACTTCCGGCATGAAAGACATGGCGATAATTTAACATTGAAATAGTAATAGCATGATTAGTATTCCGTGTATTTTGTAGATTTTCCTCTGACCTTTTCGGCGGGATACTTGTCGACATTTTTCTCGAGCTTGCTGAGAGCGGCCTGGTATAAATCAACTTCCAGTTTATCGGCAAGACGCACAAGATAGATGAGGATATCGGCAAGCTCGGCTTCAACCTCGGCTTTTTTCTCCGGCGTGATTGCCTTGCTCTCTGCCTGGCTTAACCACTGGAAATGTTCTACCAGTTCGGCAACCTCAACGATCAAGGCCATGGTGAGGTTCTTGGGTGAATGAAACTGGTCCCAGTCCCGTTCACTGGCAAAATTATCAAGGCGTTGTTTCAGATCATTGAATACATCTGTCATGAAAATCAGGAAAGCCTAACCCAGGCCCAACAGGCTTCGAAAAAAATAAGCTACCAGGAAGGTCACCAGCAAACCGGCCAGGTACAGGCCGATAAACCAGAGCCAACGGCCTGTTCTTGATGGCAAACCACTGTTGCTGTGATCAGTGGTATCCCGCATTGATATCCACCTTGCCACGGAACACCCAGTAAACATAGGCCGTGTAGGCAAGAATGACAGGCAACAATATGACAGCGCCTACCAGTAATATGCCTTGTGAATTTGCCGGTGCAGCGGCCTGTTCTATGGTGAGTCCATAAGGCACGATGTATGGGTAGAAACTGATGACCAGTCCAATATAGGCCAGGGCAAAAATGCTGACTGACATCAGGAATGGCCTGTATACCGTGGCCCGGTTGAAAATGGAGGAAACCAGCTGCCAGCAACAGATGGTTGTGATCAGTGGAATCGGGGCCAATGGCAACATTCTCTGCCAGTCAATCTCCGGGTAATGGATACCCCAGCGATCAGCCGCAACCACACCCAGCAACGGCACGGTCACGCTGACGATGACCAGGCAGGCAATCACAATGAAAACAGCGATAGCAGCAACCCTGCGGGACCAGGCCAGCAGATCACCTTCCGTTTTCATAATAAGCCAGGTTGCTCCCAGCAAGGCATAACCCCAGACTACGGCACAGCCGGTAAAAAAGCTGAAGGGAGTCAGCCAGGCAAACATATCGCCATTGAAACGGCCATCTTCCAGGGGAATGCCCTGCACCATCGCACCCAGAATCAGACCCTGGCTGAATGCGGCCACGATTGATCCCCAGTGAAAGGCCTGGTCCCAGAACCGTTGCAGCGAGCCTTTCGAGGAAAACCGGAATTCAAAGGCCACGCCCCGGAAGATCAGGGCTATTAACATGAAACCGATTGGCATGTACACGGCGGGCATCAGGGCCGCATAGGCCTTGGGGAACACGGCAAACAGGCCGCCCCCACCCAGTACCAGCCAGGTCTCATTGCCGTCCCAGACCGGCGCCACAGAGGTCATCATCACATCACGATCATGATCACTGTTGGCAAACGGAAACAGGATCCCCAGGCCGAGATCAAATCCGTCCAGCAGGATGTAGATCAAGACCGCCAGCCCGAGCAGGCCAGCCCAGATATATGGCAGAGCCGCTTCCATCAACTGTCGCCTCCCGAGGGGTGAGGCCCCAGCAGCCCATGCTTCAAGTCACCGATGCCCGCCCGGTCACTGAGCATGGGTTTGGACTCCATGGCAGAAATAGGTTCTGCCTTCTCGGTGGGACCAATCAATACCAGGCGACCGATGTAGAAGATGCCGGCAAAAAAGACGATCGTGTAGGCAAAAACAAAGACGATTAATGACATGCCAACACTTTCCGCAGTCACCGGTGAGACCGAGTCAACAGTTCTTAACAAACCATAGACTGTATAAGGTTGCCGTCCAATCTCAGCAGTGAACCAGCCGGCAATAACGGCAACGAAACCGGATGGCAACATCAGTGCACAGAGCCGCAGAAACATCCGGCTCTGTGTCAGCTGATTTTTCCATAGCAACCACAATCCCCAGACGGCAACCAGCAGCATTAACATGCCGATGGCCACCATGATACGGAAACTCCAGAACACAATAGCGACAGGTGGTCTCTCGGAAGCCGGCCATTCCTTGAGACCCTTGATTTCGCCATCCAGACTGTGGGTCACGATCAGGCTACCGAGTTTCGGGATCCCTATTTGAAAATCATTCTTTTCCTGTTCTTCATTTGGCATGGCAATCAGATATAACGGTGCCCCCCTGTGGGTTTCCCAGTGGCCCTCCATTGCTGCCAGTTTGACTGGTTGGTGCTCATGCACATTGATACCGTGTTCGTGACCTAGCAGCAGTTGCAGGGGCGTAACTAAAACGACAAACAGGATACCCATCTTCAGCATCACAATATTGGCTTCGCGCTGCTGCCGGCGCAGGATTTGTATTGCCGCAATACCGATTACTGTAAAGGCAGTAGTCAGGTAGGCGGCGAAGACCATATGCAGAAAGCGATAGGGGAAGGATGGATTAAAGATTACTTCCAGCCAGCTTGTGGTATAGAAAACTCCATCCCGGATTTCATATCCGGCTGGGGTATGCATCCAGCTATTAGCCGATAAAATCCAGAAGGCCGAGATCAGGGTGCCGATAGCCACCATACAGGTAGAGAAAAAATGCAATCGCCGGCCGACCTTGTTCCAGCCGAACAACATGATGGCAAGAAACGAGGCCTCGAGGAAAAATGCCGTCATAACCTCGTATCCCAGCAACGGGCCGAGAACGTTGCCTGTTTTTTCCGAGAATAGACTCCAATTCGTACCAAACTGGTAGCTCATAACCACCCCGGAGACCACGCCCATGCCAAAAGAGATAGCGAATATCTTGACCCAGTAACGGTAGAGTATCAGGTAAACATCGCGGTTAGTTTTGAGCCATAAACCTTCAAGCATCGCCAGGTAACTGGCAAGACCGATAGTAAATGCCGGGAAAATAATGTGAAAGGCGACTGTAAAGGCAAACTGACATCTTGCCAGAAATAACATATCAATGGATTCTTGCATGGGAGTTCTACCTTAACATGTTATGTATTGTTGCAAATTTCATTATCATCATAACATTGCTAGTGTAATTAACCGAACCAAGGAAATCCCGGTTAATGGGCGTCGACATGCGACTGCTGTACCAGTACCCAGGGCCTGACCACTACACACCAGACAACGGCATCCTCTTCCGACCACTGAGTAGCCTGATCTTCAAAATCTCTAAGAAGGTTTCCCTGCTCGATCCATTCAGTGATCCTGGCGGTGTTGTCCCGGGATATCTCAAAAGCTACATCCACCAGATCCAGGTGTTCATTAACAAGAACTACCTGTCCTTTTGCAAAAAACGGTTTGATTTCTCTCCACGCAATCGTGGCAGTTTCCGAGTTGAGCTTGGCGTGCCCGAGCTTTTCCAGGTCTTCCATTATACAGCCTTCGTCAGCCTATTGTTTTTCCTCTAATGCCTTGACGCGTTTTTCCAGGTCAGTTACGCGTTGATTCAGATCCTGATTTTCAACATTTGTTGTGCTGGTCTCACTGGAGCTAGCCTCAAAGCCAAGTACTGTGCATGCTTGCAGAAAAAACAGTGAACACAGAACCGAGAAAACCAGTATTTGTTTCATGTTGTTGACTCCTCTTGATCAATCACATAAATCGTGATCATTAGACATAAATCGTGATCATTAGTTTACCGCAAAATAGGCACTGATATGAGACAGCACAACAACAAGTGTTACTATCAGGCGCATCTGGCGATAGCGGTGGTCTATCGGTAACCCTGACAATATCCGTTCAACAATATAGAAAAGCAGATAGGCACTGGCCAGAATCAATGTAAACCACTGATTTTGCATGATGGTCCCGTACATCAGACCCAAAAATATGAGAAACAGGAGGTTACTGCCCAGCAACAGGTAATTGCGCAGGCGATCTGAAAACGTGGCAGCGAAGGCAAATCCCCACCAGCTACCGCAGAGGAAAACCAGGATAAGAATAGAATAGATATGGAATAATTGCAGAAGGAAGAAGCTTGGGAACTGCGATTCAAACCAGAGCAATACGGCTATGGTCACAAACGGGAGCAAACCGGCATAACCCAGCAAATACGCCAGCCGGTAGGACGGAGCCTCTCTCATGTGTGCTATCCGCTGACCTCTTCGATGCCATAGATATAAAAAGCCGATAACAACGCAATCAGTCCCAGCAACCCTATCACCGAAATTGTATTCAGAATATCAGCAAGCACACCAAAGAGGCCGCCGATAATCATGGCCAGACCAATCAGGGTATTACTGACCGCCGTATAAGCAGATCGGTTGTCCTGGTTGGACATGTCCACCAGATAAGTCTTGCGACCCAGACGCACGCCGCTATGGCAGATCGAGATCAGGAAAAACAACACAGCATAAACCCATATTGACGTCATCATGCCTGGCACTACCAGGTTCAATATAAAGGTCGCGATACCAAGTATGCCGGCACCAATTGCAGACAAAGCCATCACTCGACGACTGGACTGGTCACCCATTTTCCCCCAAATCGGAGAACTGAGACTGCCAGCCAGACCTGCGGCGATGATTAATATACCAAGATCTGATATGCCTTCACTGTTGGTCTGTGCCATCAAGGCATAAAACGGTAACACTAATGCAACACTGAGTAATAATGTCCGGGCAATTAAAAATTCACGAAAAAGTTTGTCTGTTTTAATCAAAGTGAGACTTTTTATCGCCATCACAATGGCGTTGCTACCGCCCTCCACTGTGCCGGGTTCCTCATGGATCAACCAGAAAATTAAAATTGCTAGCAACCAGATAATTGCGCAGGCCAACAGAAAGACCACAAACAAATCACTTTGTCTGGAAACATCGACATAGAACATGACATAAAGACCGATGCAAAAAATAATAACACCTGAGATACCGGCACTATATCCCATTAATACTCCGCGGCGTGTCTTGGATACAGTTTTACCAATGACATCTTTTGCCGATACGGAACAAATCCCGCGGGCAAGACTGAACAGTGTGATCAAAATAAGCACGGCCCAACCGGCCATGACACCATGAAAGCGATCTACCAGCAGGGCCATCAATAACATGGCCAAAGCGGATAAGCCCGCACCGATAATCCAGACCCATTTTCTGACAGGTAGTCGACGAATATAGGCAGCAACCAGCAGTTGCGGTAACAATACGCCGGCCTCACGTATGGGTACCAGGAAGCCGGTAAAGCTGGCCGGCACACCCAGGGAACCCAATAACCAGGGGAGCATCAACCTGGCACTGGCCAGTTCATCGGCGATCTTGGTCAGGATATTGGAACACAGGTAGGCAAAGAAATTTCGGGGCAAATGCCGACAGGCACTATCAGGAATGTCCTTGCAGACCCGGGCATCCTCATCGCCGGTGATGGCATTGTAGATCTGGTCGAGTCGTGATTTCACTGATAGCCACCATTACTGTCTTCATCACAGGAATAATATTGAGACAGGATCAACCCTGCGGCCAGGTCGGCGGCCAGAGTCTGCATTTCGGGGTTTGCTGACAGACCATCTACCACTTTCCTGGCCAGGGCTACCGTGGAAAAGGATTCCGGCAGGCAAACACGCGGTATGTCAGGCCGCATGGTCAGCTGACAATCACAGGGTGTGACGTACCATTCACACATCATGCCGTTGTTTCCCTTGAAGTCGGACGCAAGAGAAGATTCACATGCTCTTAACAATTCAGCGCCTGTCGGCGCGGCAATTGCATCTCTGACATGTAAAGAGCCGAATATCAGCAAGATGAAAACCAGGCAGGCAGTGGGCACTTTATGTTTTCCCGTGTTTATTATTCAGTATATGTATCAAACTACCCACATCAGAACAAGGTTCGGTCAGGTACAACGTGATCAGTATCTCTTCAAGCGCTGCCAATACACTAATGACAGTTGCAATATGGAAAGGCCATGCAGGACCACCCAGAAAAAGTAGTATGGCCGAAGGCGCCATGACCACGGCCGCAGTTTTTACCAGCCAGGTATGGTAACTGGTCAGCCTGTGGAACTTGGCAATACCGACGACTGCGGGCAATATCAGGCTGCTTGCAACCAGGATGATATAAACAAGTTCTCTCTGCACGATTTCCGGCCATAACATTACGGCGCCGGCCAGAAAAACAATATAAACTGAAAAATCTGCCAAACTGTCTATTCTTGAACCCAGTTCGGAAACCTGGTTTAACCAGCGCGCTATCGGTCCATCGATGGCATCCAGGATAAAGGCGCATACCAGCACCAGGATAAACAGGGTCGGATGACCCAACCAGGCCAGTACCAGCATGATCAGTGCACACATTAACCGGATCAGGCTCAGCAGGTTGGGAATGGTAATGAGTCGTTTTACCGGCATCAGATTCTGAATTCTGCATAGAGCGGAGAATGATCAGACAGCGTGTCCCAGGGATTCCCTGTCAGGCAACCCGCATCCGATAATTCGATTCCCCGGAAATAAATACGGTCCACTTTCAGAACCGGCCAGAATGCCGGATAGGTAAATGCATGCGCACCATACCTTTGATGATGGGCCTCAACTAGGCCCAGCGCTCTCCCCAGAAAGCGGGCCGAGCGACCACGCCAATCATTAAAGTCGCCAGCCAGTACCAATGGCTCATTATCACCAATAAACTCAAGAATATGCTGCCTGATCACCTCAAGCTGCCGGCGTTGTTCAAAACGAAAAAGCTCCAGATGCACACAGATTACATGCAGATCCTTTTTGTAGCCGGGCAGCTCGATGATTCCGTGTAGCAGACCCCGGCTTGCCCTTTTTAAACGTGAAAGAATGATATTACGTGACTGCTTGATGGGATACTTGCTGAGTATGGCATTCCCATGATGCCCATGATTGTAAATGGCGTTCTTGCCATAGGCGTAATGTGGCCAGACACTATCAGCCAGGAATTCGAATTGGGTTTCTAAAGGCCACTGCCCTATTTTCCCCTGATGGCGTAATTGCTCTCCATGAATTTCCTGGATAAAAACCAGGTCTACATCTGTTGACCTTAATCCTTCACGTATTTCATGCAGGATAAACTGGCGATTATTGAAACTGAAACCCTTGTGGATATTGTAGGTAAGGACTCTTAAATTCATCCAGCTTGAAACCGTCTGCTATCTCCCCGGATTTATTCCGGGGGCTTGCCAAGAAAATCCGGCTTGGTCAGTTCGACCCCGTTATGCCTGAGGATGTCATAGGCCGTGGTGATATGAAAATAAAGATTCGGAAGAACAAAATAAAGCAGGTAGGTCATTCCTGATAATTCCAGTGCTATGCCCCGAATTTCAAAAGAAATCTCCCTGTTCTCTGTTCCATTGATTGCTTCCTCCTGAATGGTCTCCAGGTAATCAATGGTATGTCCAATCCGTTTATAGAGATCATCAAAATTCTTTTCACAGTCTTCTGTACTGGGGATTTCCAGACCGGCGAGTCTCGCGACACTTCGACTGACCATGTCGCAGGCGATCTGGACCTGTCGGTAAAAGGGAAACATATCCGGTGCCAGCCTGGCATTGAAATAAACGTCCAGATCGATCTTTCTTCTTTTGGCATCAATCTCTGCCTTTTTCATGATAGTGACCAGGTTATTGAGCATGCGCACATAGACAGGCACCGATGCTTGGTACATGGACAGATTCATATATTTATCTTACGTTTGTGGATAAATTCGTCAGTTTCTTCCTGAATTCTGTAAGTACACTTTTTACCTCGGCAGAATTCCCCGGTCCCATCCGTATCAATATTTTCTGTCCTGCAGTAAGTGATTCAAGCTCCGCATCTGCAAACTGGTAAAAAACCTTGGGACGAACCAGTCTCACTGGTTGATCAGGTTCGGGGGCATCAAGCAGATGATCAATCACCGAGACCAGCCGATCATTAAAATAACTCTCCGGATAACCCAGATCTTCATAGGCCTCCTGAAACAAGGGATAATATTTTTGATAAAGTACCGTGGTTCTATTTATATCCATACTTGTTAAAAAATCAACAAAACGATTATAACGATCATAATTTTCTGCTGAAAGATAGATTTCATTCCCTGATTGCTTGTCGACAACAAACTTTCCCGCTGGTGGAGACGTAAAAACAAATCGCTGCGGCAATTTACGTGAGGACATATTGTCAACCGTTACCACGAAGTGCCTGATCAGGGCCTTTATCAGGAATAATTCGGCTACCGTCTTTTCCCCATAAAGCTGATCAAGTTCGCGTTTCATGGTTTCATCACTGTCATCAAGCTCAGGCAAGGTTTTTGCAGTTTCTTCTCCGCTCCCCTGTCCGGGTTTTTTGGGTGTCACTTCCTGTATCTGCGGTACCGGAAACCTGATTTCCGGTTTCTCGCTGGTCATTCTTTCAGGTTCAACCGGTCCCTCGAGCGTCTGTTCCGATGATATAAAATTATCCCCGACAGGCGATATGCCTTGTTGCCTGAGATATAAAACAATGGTGACAACAATGATGATGATAATGATTAGAAAAAAAATGCGATATTTATTCATAGGAGTGTAAGATCTGTTTCTTGATTTTTTCGTGTTATATCGGTTAAAACCAATTATAGATCAAACAGGCAATGAACTCTCCGATGACATTGAGTGATTTCCTGAAAAAACTGAAAGAATCACCTGAAACGGTTGATTTTTCAGAGACGATTTCAGTTATTGATGATAATTATTCCTATCACGCAACTGCGTTTAAGAACGGAGATTTGTGCAACCAGGCCGGAGAAAACGACGGCTCCTGCAAGATTCTGGCATTTGCCTGCCTGCAGGAACTGAGTGAAAAGCAAACCCTGGCCTGTTTTGGCAGTTATTATCGTGAAGATGTGTTAAAGCATCCCGACGGCGATGATCACCGTAACATTCGTCAGTTCATGAAAACCGGCTGGGAAGGCGTCAGCTTCAGGAGTAGCCCGCTGGTAGTCAAGAAAACCGGAGGCTAATCTTGTCAAGTAAAGACGGTAACGAAATAGACTGCGACACACCGGTGACGGTTATTGTCAAACGTCGACCGCAGCCCGGCAAGGAAAAAGAATTCGAGGAAGTTATTAGCGGAATCAGCCGGGCCGCCATGAGCTTCGAGGGCCATCTCGGTGTCAACATATTTCGCCCGACCAAATCGACCCATTATTACCGGATCGTGTTCAAGTTCGATTCACACCGCCACTTTATACATTGGGAAACATCAGAGGAGCGTCAAGCCTGGCTGGACAGGTTCACCAAAGTTGATATGGGTGATCCGCAAATGGAAGTACTGAGTGGCCTTGAGACCTGGTTCTCACTGGGCGATGAAGATTCAGTTGTCCCACCACCCCGACACAAAATGGCATTGGTACTCTGGCTTTGTATCTCGACCCTGTCAATACTGATTTACCTGCTGCTTGAGCCTATGTTTGGTGACAGGTATCCGATTTTACAGATCATGAGCAGCACCTTGATAATTATTGTTTTGATGACGTACCTCATCATGCCGTTTCTTAGCCGGCTGCTGCAGCGTTGGTTATATATTCGTAAATAGACTCTTAAGGGATTACTGGCCAGGGGCCGGTTTACGGGTAAATACTGCTTCCGGCACACCATATTGTCTTTTTAATACAACATCACGATCCCATGAATTGTCAATACCACTGATCTGCCAGGCATTGATAAATCCGATCCGGCCCAGGTGATACCAGGGTGAAACTACAGGGAAGTACTGCAGGGGCCAGTCAGAACCATAAATCATTCGTTCTGTCAGTCCTTCCACCTGCAATGCTCTGGCCAGGTAACCCAGCTTGTTTATCTGGGTAAGACTGGAAATATCTGCATAGAGATTGTCGTATTCACTGAACATTGGCAGGATACGTTTGAAGTTGTTCTCTCCGTCGGACTTGCCTGTAGTTGAGATGTGTGCAGCGATGACAATGACGCCGAGTTTCAGTGGCAATTCCAATCGCCTTGGATCGGCCAGTTCATTCCTTGCCGTAGGGAATGATATTTCCTTGCCGGTATGTGTCAGCAACGGCATATCAAGTTCCGTCATACGTTGGTAAAAGCTGGTGAGGTTTTTATCGGATGGATCGAAATGCATAATGGAAGGAATCCACTTGATCAAGACGGCACCCTGCCTATGTGCCTGCTCAAGTCTCTCGATACTGTCCCTGCGAAGTGGATTGATACTGGCACCATACAGTAAACGGGGATACTTTGCCGTCTCCCGAGCAATAAAATCATTCGGCACATAGATCTGGGTTTTTTCCCGATCGAGTGTTCCGCTTGTTTCATCAATCACGCCATCGAGTGCAAGCACGACCGCCTGGTCGATATAGCGTGATTGCCTGATTTTTTCATCCAGGCGTTTAACAACCAGTTGATCGCCATTATTTTTTAATTCCTTTTCCGTAACACCCATCCAGCGCATGAAATAGCCAAATCGGAAATTCTCATACATCTCGGTATTTATGAATGCATCGGAGTCACCATACCCGAGACCGGCAACATGTACATGCCAGTCTATTATATGACGATCTTCAAGACTGCCAGCTGCAATGACAGCTGTCACTGTCAGGAATGAGAACAAGAGAATCAGTAACACCCTCATGCGCCGTCTATCCAGGTATGGTCCATGACGGAAAACTGGACACAGCCAAGTTGCTGCAGGGTACGGGTAATTTCGTCACGGAAGATTTCAATGGCCTGGCGCACACCATCATCACCAACACCTGCCACGCCATACATAAATGAACGTCCTGAAAAACAGGCCTTTGCACCCAGGGCCCTGGCCCGGACGATGTCCAGTCCCGTGCGAATACCACTGTCCATCATTATTGTGGTTTCCCTTTTCAGATGATCCGGGACCGCTTGTAAGGCACTGACACTGGATGGTGCAGCATCAAGTTGCCTGCCGGCATGGTTGGAGACAATAACACCATCCACACCCAGCTTAACCACGGCCTCGATATCTTCCGCATGCAATAATCCCTTGATGACCAGGGTTCCCTGCCAAAGCGAACGGATCATTTTTATTCTTTCGAGCGTGACTCCACACATAAAAAACGAGGTCAGGAATTCGCTCAGGTGGTTGGTATCACCCGCATCGATATAACTATCGAGGTTGACGAACCATGGTGTGCCATGACGCAGGGTCTTTATTGCCCAGCGCGGACGCCCGGCAACCTGGAGTAACAGACCTGGTGTCAGACGAAACGGCAATATCAAACCATTCTTGAGTTCGCGTTCCCGCTTGGCGCCCACGGGAATGTCCACCGTGATCACCAGGACCTTGAACCCGGCCCGATTCACCCGCTGCAGGAGGTCCTGCATGATGGCAACATCTTTCGGCACATACAGTTGAAACCAGCTGACATCCGGGGCCAGTCGCGCGATATCCTCCAGTGGTGTCGTGCTCACGGTACTGAGTATGTAAGGGATATTCATTCGCTGCGCCGTAGAGGAAAGAATATGTTCGGCACGCGGCCACATCATATTGCCGAGCCCGACCGGGGATATGCCTATGCCAAGATCATATTTCCGGCCAAATAGTTCACAAGACGTATCGATACTGGTAACGTCCCTCAGGTAGCGTGGGCATAATATAATGTCATCCAGATCCTTACGGTTGCGCTGCAGTCCCAACTCTTCACCAATACCACCTTCCAGGTAATCCAGTGCAAATCGTGGTACACGTTTTCTGGCCTGCACAGCCATGTCTTTGATGGAAGGAACCCTTGGATTGTATTTCAAGATGTGCAGTCCCCCTGCTCAGGCAACGTCTTTGCCAATAAATCCGCCAGACTGGTGGGACCATAATCGCGCATAGATCCCATCCCGGTTGATCAATTCTGTATGTGTCCCGTCTTCAACAATGTGTCCTTCGTCAAGCACAATCAGACGATCCAGCGCCGCGATAGTCGATAACCGATGAGCGATGGCAATGACTGTTTTATGCTGCATCAGGTGATTCAGGTTTTCACGGATTGCCATTTCAACCTCGGAATCCAGTGCAGAGGTGGCTTCATCCAGGATCAGGATCGGCGCATTCTTTAACAACACCCGGGCAATGGCGATGCGTTGACGCTGGCCTCCGGACAGCTTGACTCCTCGTTCGCCTACGTGGGCATCATATCCCTGCCTGCCCTTGATGTCATGAAGCTGCTTGATAAAGTCATGTGCCTTGGCCTGTTTTGCAGCATTCAGCATATCGGCATCAGATGCCTCCGGTTTTCCATAAATAATATTGTCCCTCACAGAACGATGCATCAAAGACGTGTCCTGCGTGACCATGGCAATGTTTGCCCTGAGGCTTTCCTGTTGTACTCTGGCAATATCCTGGCCATCGATCAGGATTCGCCCACCTTCAACATCATAAAATCGCAGAAGTAAATTTACCAGAGTGGATTTTCCGGCACCGGAACGACCAACTATACCAACTTTTTCTCCTGGATTAATCATAAGAGATAGATCATCGAAAATACCACTCTGCTTTCCATAATGAAACTTGACATGTTCAAACTCGATCCTGCCCTTGCTAACCTGTAATGGTTTTGCATCCGGTATATCAATAACGGTACGTGGTTTAGAAATGGTAGCCATGCCATCATGCACGGTACCAATGTTTTCAAACAGACTTGCCAGTTCCCACATGATCCATTGCGACATTCCATACAACCTCAATACCAATCCCACTGACGTTGCGATTGCACCGACTGTAACAATCCCCTGCGTCCAGTAATGCAATGACAATGCTGTAATTGAAAAAATGAGCAATGCATTGATGATCCAGACCGACATGACCAGGCCATTGACCATCCGCATCTGTGCATAGACGGTTTTCAGGAAATCGTTCATGCTCTCCCGGGCATAGGCAGCTTCGCGACGGGAATGGGAGAAGAGTTTGACGGTCATTATATTGGTATAGGTATCGACAATGCGCCCGGTCATTTCCGAACGGGCATCAGCCTGCCGCGAAGCCAGTAGCTCGAGCCGAGGGAAGAAAAACCACATGATAGTGATGTACAGGATCAACCAGATGATAAAGGGAATCGTCAGGCGGATATCAGATCCGGAAACAACAATCAGGATACCGCCAAAATACACCGAGATATACAACATAACATCGAGGATCTTCATCACAGTCTCGCGCACCGCAAGAGATGTCTGCATAACCTTGGTTGCCACCCGTCCGGCCAGTTCATTTTGGTAAAATGACAAGCTTTGACCCAGCAGGTAACGGTGTGCGTACCAGCGGATTACCATGGGATAATTACCCAGCAGGGACTGGAATACGATCAGGGAATGCAGGTAGACCAGCAATGGCAAGCCTGCCAGGACCAGAACGCTCCACCAGATCAGCTGATTACTGCGGGTTTCCAGCAAGGTTTCCGGTTCGGAACCGGCAAGCCAGTCAACCAGATCACCCAGAAAACCGAACAGGGACACTTCCAAGACTGCGATCAGTCCGGTTAACACGGCCATCAGGATCAAATAAGGCTCAATACCACGAGTGTAATGGTAGCAAAATGCGATCAATCCGCTGGGAGGTTGCTCCGGCTCTTCCGGTGGAAAGGGTTTTATCAGTTTTTCGAAAAATGACAGCATCGCTCAGACAGTGTATCAGGGAGTATTTATAGATGAATCATTGATTGCTGTTTGTTTTATCCTTTATGATTTGTGAATATCCGCAAGCAGAGCTGTATCCACACCAAAAGCAGATGAATTCTCCCATAAGACCAACGATATATCGATACACATGTAAAGCATTTCCGGAATATGCCTATGTGCCGGGGCAAACACCGCATCCGACACGCGATCCGCAAGGCCACTCCTATAACCTGCATCCCGAAGATCCCGAGTCCTTTGACATCTCAGACTGGCAGTCCTGTGAGGAATATCTGTTTGGTATTGATCTCTTTAATCATGGATACTGGTGGGAGGCGCATGAATCACTGGAGGCAGTCTGGCATACTGCTGGCAAGACAACAGAAACCGGCTTGTTCATTCAGGGGTTGATACAGGTTGCCGTGGCACACCTGAAGCGGTTTCAGGGATTTGATGAGGTATCTCAACGCATGGCGGATAACGGGCTGGAGAAAATGAAGCACATTAATAATGTCTATCTGGGTATTGATGTGCCTGGTTTTCGCAAAAGAGTAACTAACTATTTCATGGGCAAGTCAACAACACCCGTGACCATAAAGCTGAATAACCTGGAGCCATTGTAATTAGTGAAACGCATCGAAGTCACGCATCTCACAGAATATCAGTTCGCCCATGTCGTCACTCTGAAGTCACATCGGTTGCTCATTCGTCCCCGCGAAGGCCATGATATCCGTATTCAGTCTTCCTCCCTGGAAATCTTTCCTGCGCATGAAGTCAGGTGGGCCCGGGATGTATTTAATAATTCCGTTGCAACCGTAAATTTTAAGGAACCAGCCGATCGCTTGTCCATTTTCAGCAGGGTGATCATTGAACACTATGACGAGGCTCCGTTGGACTTCATTGTGGAGGAATACGCCGTGAATTATCCATTCAGGTATCCGCCCACGGAAGAAACCGACCTCCTGCCTTATTTGAAACCCAATTTCCCGAAGCAACGGGAAATCATCAAAGACTGGCTGAAAAAAATTGATATTGGTACTTCGATTGAAACCTACGTCCTGCTTCAGCGTATGAGTAAATGGTTAAACGCAAACATCAACTACACCATCCGCGAGGAAGCCGGTGTGCAGTCACCTAGCATGACACTTGATTCCAACAGCGGTTCCTGCCGTGATTATGCCACCCTGTTTATAGAAGCCTGCCGCCAACTGGGTCTGGCCAGTCGTTTTGTCAGTGGCTATGTACTTGCACCCAGTACGGAATATGGAAATGCCAGCACCCATGCCTGGGCGGAAGTCTTTCTCCCGGGCCCGGGCTGGAAAGGCTTTGACCCGACCAGCGGTGAACTCACGGGCAGTCATCACATTGCAACTGCCGTTTCCCGGCACCCGGAAACCGTGCCACCAGTCTCCGGCAGCTTCGTCGGCAATGAACAACAACCTAGACTGACAGTCAATGTCCAGGTTACAGCCGTTTGAAAAATGAAACTTATCTAATGGCAAAAACACTAATATTTAAATACAGGAAAATATCATGCGTTATTTATTAATCGTATTACTGACCACTTTCACATTAACCTCCTCTGCCGCGCCGTTAAAATTTGGCGCTACCGCACCTGACTGGCAATTACAGGACCAGGAAGGCAACACTATTGATTATCACAAGGACAGCGAAGGGAAGGTTTCCGTTGTCCTGTTCTGGGCCACTTGGTGCCCCTATTGCGCAACATTGATGCCACATCTGGAAGTCGTTTATCGCAAATACCGGAACAAAGGCTTGAAATTTTATGCCATCAGTACCTTTGAAGACGGCAAACTGGATCCGGTGGAATTCTTTGATACCAAAGGATATAGCTACAAGCTGTTATTAAATGGTGATGCCGTTGCCGATGAATGGGGAGTCAAAGGCACACCCGGACTCTATGTCATGGACAAGGACAAGAAAGTAATCTACAAGAAACCTAGCGGTGTCAGCGATATCCTGGTGAAACAAAACATGGATCTGAAAATCAAGCAGGCCATTGCCAGATGAGCCGCAGCCCTAGAGTGCCCCTGTCTCCTGCAACACGGTATATATCGATTGCCCCATGAGAAGGTAACCATCCCGGTTGAGGTGTATCGGATCCGACTTCAGTGAAGTGTCCCTGATAATCTTGGGTAGCAAATCGCGGATGTATACCACTCCGGTTGCATTAGCGACCTCATCATAATATTTCGAAACGGACATTAATAAACCAAACTCGGGCACCCCAAGCAGTACAACCGGGATATTACGTGCCTGTGCCCGCATGATCATCTGTCGTACGTTGTTACGCATGGTACGCAGGTTTTTCTTGCGCAGGATATCATTGCCGCCATGACATAATATCAACAGGTCTGGTTGATACATGTCCAGCAGGCCGGGCAGGCGTGCAAGACCATCGGCAGATATCTCGCCCGGATTTCCGGCATTAATTACCACCCGGCCTGACAGGTCTTCCAGAATGGCCGGGTAGCTTTCGTTTTCCCTGGCGCCTGTGCCATAGGTAATACTGTCACCAAATGCCAGTATCACGGCATCCGTAGACAACCTGGGAATGCGGGGCAGTTCATCACTGCATGCCGTCAGCCATAGCAACAACAGCAATACCGGTTTGGTAAAGTTGCGATTACGCATGGATGATTTTACTCCCGTTACAATTTATAACCGTTCCGTTCCGGAAAAGCGAGTGGCGGTTGCTCAATACCTGTCTTGATTCTGGATAAAAGCATTTCCCCATATGCTTCGCGGGTTTTATTGTCTACGCTCTTGATATCGGATAGCGAATC
>WVYN01000065.1:7076-23445 GCA_011772965.1 Gammaproteobacteria bacterium | reverse complement strand
CTGCGCAGGGGGCGTTGTTTCCAGTTGGTGCGGGTTTGCGACTTACCCAGTTCAACTCCAAGCATAGCCTGTACCAGATTGGCGTAGCCGATGGATTCATCGTAACCCAGTAATGGTGCGGCAAGCTGGGTATCAAACAAGGGAACCGGAACCTGCCCTTTCAGGTGATAGAATATTTCAAGGTCCTGTCTGGCACTGTGAAATACCTTGATTATGGATTCGTCGAAAAGAAGCGCAAAGACCGGCTCAAGATTGTTAATCCGGATTGGATCGATCAGTACCGTGCTGTCCGGGCTGGCAAGCTGCAAAAGGCATAACTCGGCATAATAGGTATTAGTACGCTCAAATTCGGTATCTACCGCCAGCCATGAGAATTGCCGCAAGTCTTCACAAACGCGAAGCAGATTTTCAGAATCATCAATCAGCTGGAAATCAACAGCCATCCGATGACTGCATCTTTTTTTCGATCTTGTGTCGGGCTTTCATCATATCCCGATGTGGAACATAAATGAGATCCGCAATTCGACGGACTAGATGCTCTTCCTGAGGATCGCAATGGCCATCGGAATAGGCCACTGTCCAGAGATACTCAATAACCTTGATTTTCTGTTCCGGTGAATACTGCCGGGCAATCAGGCTGGTGAATTGATGAAAATCAGTAGCCTCCAGGGTTTCCTGCTCGGCGAGCTCGAATAATGTCCTAGTTTCATCATCACTTAATTCAAACTTTTCCTTCAATGATTCCCTGACAGAATTACGTTCCTCATTTTTGATCTCATGATTCTGTTGCATCATCTCGATCAACAGCGCAGCTGTTGCAAGCTTCAAATCATGCACAGAGTCCTGTTCCGTCTCCGCAGCCAGGTGCTCATCAAAAAATTGTTTTATAGCATTTAACATGGTTTTAAAACAAAAATGATTTCAGGACAGTTTAACACGGGATAGTAATTAATCAGATAGTCAGCATACCACCTGTAGCTTATGCGCCCTCACCTGCACTCTGACAGCCAATCCCAATCCCGCAAATACAATCACTACACCAATTATAAAATTCAAGGTAATCTTTTCGCCAAGGAACAGGTTGCCGAGGAAAATTGCAGTAATCGGATTTAACACTACGAACAAGGTTGTATAGGTAGCAGTAGTTTTATTAAGTGCCCAGTTAAACAAAAAGAACGCTATGCCGCCTGCAATCACACCCAGGTAAACCATTAACAGCATTTGCCCTGGCGTTAAAGCCATAACATGCACATCTATCCCGTTCCAGGCTACAAATGGCAACAAACAGAAACATCCAACCAACATGGCAACCGGTGTCATGCTGGCAGCGGGTACTTCACGCAATACCCCACGTGCATAGATTGCATAGATTGCACCGAGTAATGCCGTAAGCAGCATTATTAATTCTCCTTTAAAGAGTATGAATTGATTAGCCCCAGTCGTCAGCTTGTCTGAAAGCGCGATTAAAAGGCCAAGTAATGTCAGGCCGATGGAATATATCGACATTGCGGTGATCTTTTCATGACCGATGATTTCACTAATCAGCATGGCCCAGATTGGCATCGTTGCCAATACCAGCGCTCCGCGAGCTGCATTGGTATAGACAAAGGCCCAGGAAAATAAAAAAGGAAATATGGCAAAGAAGACGATCCCAAGGCCGGCAGTTTTTAGTAACAGTTCCCGGTTAAATTGCTGAAAGCGGAAGCCGGAGAACAGAAACATAACCGCTAGCCCGCCGAAGAAATATCGCAGAAAGGCGATCTCAACAGGATCCAGTACATTAACAAGGTAGCGGGTACTGACAGAGGCCGTACCAGTCAGGCAATGACAACACATGTTTGCCAAAGTAGGTTGCCAATGTTTCATAAGCAAATGTCAGAATGTTACGGCCTTGCAATCTTCACGTGAAACATGTGCATGAAAATCATTCATGCCGCCAATCTTGCAATTAGAGAGCAACATGTTTTCCGTAATCCCACGTGCTTCCGCGCAGGGCTTGCAAACAATTACTTCAGCATTGGGATTTGTAAAAACTTCTTCAAAACGTGGCGGCGGACCAAACGGCAGCATCTTCTGATGTGAACCATTCACAGCAACGGTAACAGCATCATGAAACAACATGATCATAACCGTGTCACCGGCCTCTAGTGCGGAGGCGGCAAAGATAAACGGCAGGGATGCCCGGGTGGTGTCCGTAGGCCCCCAGGTTGTGGAAATCGCGTAATGCATATTAACTCCTTGAATTTATATTCGGGCCCTAATCATAACGTAAAACCTGCCCTGGAAATAAATATCAGTTGTAACAGGATTGTTTCGGCACCGGCAAAGGTCTTATAGTATCAGAGTATCGGACACTTCTTTTAATCACCCCGGCTTCAAGAGGTTTTAATAACGTATGACTGATGACAAGACTACCGACCTGCACCTGAAACTGCGCAACCTGGAAGCCCGTGACTACCCGCAGGTTGCGAGCCTGATGGAAGAAGTCTATCCGGATATTGGTGGCGCTTGGTCAGAGAGCGCCCTGCTCTCATTGATTAATGATTTTCCTGAGGGGCAAATTGCCATTGAGGATAAGGGCAGGATTGTTGCTGTTGCGCTGACCGTCATGTGCAGTTATGACCGTTTCAGCCGTTCCCATACCTACGATGACCTGATTGAACGCCGCGATCGGATTCACCATGATCCGGGAGGTGACGCCCTCTATGGAATGGATGTCTTCGTCAGCAAGGATTACCGGGATTTGCGCTTGGGCCGTCGCCTGTATGACACCCGCAAGGAACTGTGCCGTAACCATAACCTGCGTGCCATCCTGCTTGGGGGGAGAATCGTCAATTATCATGAGAACCCGGACATGTCGCCGGAGGACTATATCGAGGCCGTCCGCGGTCGTGAGATCTATGATCCTATCCTCAGCTTCCAGTTGGCGAATGATTTTGAAGTCAAGCGGCTGATGAAAGGTTATCTGCCGAAAGACAAAAAATCTCTGGGCTATGCAACACTGCTGGAATGGAACAACATTCTTTATGAACCGGAAGACATCAAGTTGCATGAAATCCGCGAGATACCGGTTCGTATCGGCATATTGCAGTGGCAAATGCGACATGTCGATTACTATGAAACCTGGATGGCCCAGGTTGAATATTTCGTCGACACCATGTCAGATTATAAGTCTGACTTCGTGATGTTCCCTGAATTTTTCAATGCGCCGCTCATGGGCATGGGCAAACACGAATCGCAGTTCGAGGCCATCCGTTATCTCGCTACTTACACCGATCGGATCGTGGAAGAACTGCTGCAACTGGCTGTCTCTTATAATATCAACATTATTGCCGGCAGCATGCCGGCAATGAAGGATCACATATTATATAACAATGCCTACCTCTGTCGCCGGGACGGTACATTGGGCATCCAGCCCAAGCTTCACATCACATCACATGAACGCCGCGACTGGGTGATAGAAGGCGGTAATACCCTGCAAACATTTGAAACAGACGCCGGTACTATCGGCATGCTCATCTGTTATGACGCGGAATTTCCGGAATTGCCGCGGCTTCTGGCCAAACGGGGCATGGATATTTTGTTTATTCCTTTCTGGACCGATACCAAGAACGGTTTTCTCCGGGTGCAACGCTGTGCGCAGGCCCGCGCCATTGAGAACGAATGCTATGTCGCTATCGGTGGTAATGTTGGCAACCTGCCTCAGGTGGAAAACGTCGACATTCAATACGCCCAATCGGCAGTGTACTCGCCGTCCGATTTTGCCTTCCCGCACGATGCCATCATGGCTGAGAGTACCCCCAATACCGAGATGGCACTGATCGCCGATCTCGATCTCGATAAACTGGTGCAGCTCCGTCACGAAGGATCGGTTACCAATTCCAGGGACCGGCGGGATGATCTGTTCGAGTTAAAGTGGATAGGTCAAGAGATTAAAACCGATTAGGCAGCCAGCTTCGGATCAAACAGCAGCCTGATATAGGTTTTATAGTGCTGCAGTTGCTGATAGGTCACATCAGCCTCTTGCAAGGACTTGGAAAGGACAAAGGCGCCTTCAAACAAACTCATAAAGCCATCCGCCAGGGACTTGATATCGACATCTATCCTGGGCGGGTATTTTTTCATGATTTCCCTGAAGAGACCGGTGAGTTCCTTGCGGGAGAGCAGGAATTCCCGGTTAATAATTTCGCGGGTCTCCTCACTGAATTGCTGTAATTCATAAACATAGGAGGCCAGCAGACATCCCGGGTAGGGGTCTTCCAGGTTCTCAAATATTTCCTCGTATTGCCCGATAAGGATGATTAATTGTTGCAGTGGATCGCTGCTGAATTTCCGGGCCCGGGCAAGACTCTCTTTGAACAGTTCAACACCATCATCTGCAAATCGTGTGATCAGCGCAGTCGCCAGATCACCTTTGCTTTTAAAGTGGTGGAAAAAAGCCCCCTTGGTCATGCCCAGGCGGGAAATGAGTTTATCAATGGATACGCCCGCATAGCCGTTACCCAGGATCATGTCCTGGGCGGTATCCAGTATCCGGGTGCGGGTATCCTCGCCTTTCTTGCCCATACCTGAATAATTACATACTTATTGGTATGTGTAAACTCATGATTTTAAAAAAATTCCTCTATTTTATAATATAACTATATGTAATATATAGTTTATTTATGATATTGAAAAAACATACTAAATGGTATTGTTTTTTTGAAATTTCCTCCTATAATTGCTAAACGTACCATTTGGTATGTTTAAATATGGAGGGATAGAAAATGTTTGAAATACTGGAAACGATAACGCTACTGTTGATCCCTGGTTTTTTGCTGCTGGACTTTGTCATTCAGAAGCGCAAGTACAATAAAACCCGTTATTGGCGCCTCAGGGGGGCCCTGGTTACCGCCGCGATTGTTTTCTTTACAGGAGAAGTCGCCTATTTATGGGGTACCTTGTTCGGGGATTTTCATCTGTTTAATCTCAGTGGCCTGGGACTGTTCAGCGGGGCCATCATAGGCATCCTGGTTTATGAGTTGCTGCATTATGCATATCACCGTGCAGCACATAGCTGGGACTGGTTATGGCGGGCTTCTCACCAAATGCACCACAGTGCAGAAAGTCTGGATGCATTCGGCGCCAATTACATTCACCCCATTGACGCGGTAATGTTCACCAGTATCAGCAGCCTGGTGTTTTTCCCGTTGCTGGGTTTGTCCATTGAGTCGGCTGTGATAGGAACCTTTTTCGTGGCATTCAACGCAATGTTTCAACACGCCAACATTAAAACACCGCATTGGCTGGGTTATCTGATACAGCGTCCTGAAAGTCATAACATCCATCATGGCAAGGGTATACACCGTTACAATTATGCCGATTTGCCGTTAATCGACATGATCTTCGGTACGTATGTTAATCCTAAAAACCTTAACAGCACGGAGTGCGGATTCTACAAGGGCGCGTCTTCACGCATTATTGATATGCTGTTAGGCAGGGATGTGACAGAGAGACCATCGTCCTCAAACAAACTGCCTTTACCATTGATCTCACTGCCTGGTTCAGCCCAATAACGGCGGACTGGCAGACAGGATGTTTAAAACTTCATGACGATGCCATGGATGGTATCGTCATGTGCTAATTCTAGCGGCGCCGTCCCTTATGGCCCCGGCCACGTTGGTCTTCAAATTTTACTTTTAGGTAATGACCTTCGAAGGTCTTACCATCCAGTCCGGAAATGGCTGCACGGGCTTCATGTCCCTCCATTTCCAGGAAACCAAATCCCTTACAGGTTCCGGAAAAAAGGTCCTTTGCAATCTTGACGGACCGGACTGTACCATATTCTGAAAAAAGGGCTTGCAGAGATTCTTCCGTGGTGGTGGGAGGCAGGCTCCCGACAAATAGCTTTTTCACAATGAGCCTCCTCTGGTAAATTTTAGAAAATAGAAATAAACCCCGCGATTCCTCGAGGGGTTTATCCTGGACATTATTACAACAGGCTTAGGCAGCCTGTACGTTTAATGCCTGTGGGCCCTTGGGTCCATTCTCCATATCATAGGTTACCTGCTGACCTTCGGCCAGTGTGCGAAACCCTGATGCTGCGATAGCTGAAAAATGAACGAAAACGTCCTTACTGCCATCAGCAGGAGTGATGAAACCAAAACCCTTGGATTCGTTAAACCATTTAACGGTTCCTGTTGCCATAATAATTACCTCTTTGAATATTAAATAATAGTGGTGTTACAAGTCTTACGAGGCAATTAACAGGAGAAACTTGGAAAGAACTTCTGACAAGAACCTGGATAGAATGTAGCAAGGATTAGTATATCCGCTTTCTATTCAAATAACTAGTCATTTAGTTCTTTTCCTGCGTGGCTTCTGCAACAGGTCTGAACATCTTGCGGTACTGGCCTGGCCTCAAACCGGTGGTGCGTTTGAATAGCCGCCGGAAAAATGCCGCATCTTCATAGCCCACGCGATTGCTGATCTCTTCTATTGCCATATCCTCAGTTTCAAGCAGACGCTTTGCTTCCTCGATGCGCTGGTTTTGAATGTACTCGATCAGGGAACTGCCCGTGGCTGACTTGAACCGTCTCTTCAAGGAGCGTTCCGGGATCTTTAAGATTTTGATCACCTGTGTAATGCAATTTTTTTCCCTGAAATGTTTGGCCAGCCAATTTTCGCAGTTCCTGACCACGGAATCTGCATGCGGGTTATGCCGGATCAAGGTGGCATAGGGCAGCTGTCCCTCACCATGCCATTTAAGCAAATAGACCTTGGCAATGTTCAATGCCTCACCCGGGCTGCAATGCCGGGCGATGATATGAATGGCCAGATCATGCCAGGAAGTCGTGCCGCCTGCCGTAACAATACGCCCCCCCGGATCGGCAAAACACAGGTTGGGCTCCGGCTTAAAGCGGATCTCGGGGAAACGCTCCCGGAACAGGTCCTGGTAGCCCCAGTGTGAGGTAGCCTCCCGGCCATTCAGCAAGCCCGTTTCCGCGAGCATGATCGCCCCGGAGCAGGCGGAATAAATGTAACTGCCGGCCTTGTACATCTTATTGATCCAGTCGATTAAATCAGGATATCGGCCGTGCAAATCTTGATCCGGGCCGAGCCAGAGTTCCGGCAATATCACCAGGTCCGGTCGCCGCCGGGTCCTGATATCCAGCGCCGGTTCCACGGGGATGGTATTACCACAAAGGAAGCGTCGCTTCGTGGTCGACACAATCCAGGGTCGAACCAGGGTCTCACCACCACCCGTGCGGGAGAGGGCCTGCCAGATATGACCGGTTGCCGAGAGCACATCCACCATGCCATAAAGCACGGAGCCCGCTGTCTCGGGTACCGCGACAATGAAGGCATCCAGGGGCTGCGTCGTTTTGGTCATGCTTGGGATCCACAGTTAGTGGCACAAATGAACCGTTTTTGACAAATATCCATCTTACCGACCGGCCTGTCAATACGTATCTTTAGCCCCAGACTGGTCACCCGGAACCAGGGGTGCCAGTGAAATGAAACCCATTTTCAGGAGAAACACCATGACCACGCAGCAAGCAATCAAAATACAGACCGAAATACTCAATGGTCTGGACATACAGAAAATGGTCCAGACTGTAGATGCCCTGAAACAGGATCCCTCACTGGCTCAGTTCGAATTCCGTGCCAGGAACCGCTGGATCGATGGTGGCATCAACCAGTCGACGATCAAGGACTTCTATGGTGCCGGGGCGGAGGACAAGTCACGTGATAAACCCTTCATCCTGACCAACGATGAGCCGCCGGTATTGCTGGGCAAAAACGCGGGTACCAACCCGGTCGAGGTATTGCTTCATGCCTTGGCCGGTTGTGTGACTACAACCACCGTGTTGCATGCCACAGCACGTGGCATCGAGATCCAGGAATTATCCACGGAACTGGAAGGCCATATTGATCTGCAGGGGTTGCTCGACCTGGATGACTCGGTAGCAGTCGGTTATGAACAGATCCGTATCAAGATGCATATCAAGGCCAATTGCAGCGACGAGGAACTGGACGAATTGCTGGCCTTTGCCAAAAACCATTCGCCGGTGTGCAACACGGTCTGCCGGCCGGTACCGGTTCGCCTGGAAAGGACTGAGTAGTTTGTTTCAAAAAGTAATTGATGGTTGTCGGCAATCATTCGCGGCAACCATCATTTTTTAGGTATACCTTGTGCAATATGATTACATGGCCGGCTGGATCACCGGCGGTGGGATATCCTCGGACTTGTTCATTAATGAAATAATGACATGCACAGATTCAAGCAGGGCCGAGTTGGAAAGATAAATCTCCCGGTTGGTATTCAGGAGGCTCGAGGCCTCCTCATCTTCCAGTTGCTCCTTACCTATCGCATGGTAGATGTCCTGATGAACCCTCTCATAGGATGCTCTTACCGCGTCCTTCAATTCCTCGTACTTTTCCATCACCAGTTCCGGGTGCTTGTTTAACAGCAGGTCCGCCAGCTTCGGATATAACCCTTCGATCACGTCAAGTAGGTCCGCGTATGTGGACTCGATGAGGGGCGAATGAGAATGCCGGAAATCTGCCAGGTTATGCCGCACATCCTTGATAAATTTTGCCGCATAAGTGGCATTACGTATGGCGTGGTTTAAGCGAGTCAATTTGCGAACATCATCTTCATCCTGTGCCTGGGTTTGCACGGTATAGTTATAACCCAGCAATTCGCCACCGGCGCGCTTGAGCTTGGCGTAGTCATCTTCATAAGATTTTAGTGTGGTTTCTGTAAACAGTGGATCTCTGCAAATGCTTTCCGCCATGATCTTGAAACATCGCAGGTTAAGACGCATGGACAGGACGCACATCCTGATCAGCTCCTTTCCAATTGCCGTGATCGCGGCATCCGTCACCTTGGCCGGAACCTGCTTGATATAGGCACAGATCTCGTATTCGGCCATGGGTACCAGCCATACAAGGAAACGAATATAGCGTTCCAGCAGAGGCAGAAACAGCAGGATCCCGATAACATTGAACAATGAATGAAACAACACCAGTGAATACAGCGGGTCCTGAATGGACAACACATCACTGATGAAGTAAAGCAGTAACGGCAATATCAGCAAGGCCAGCAGACTGGTGATCACGTTAAAGAAGAAATGCGACAAGGCCACCCGGCGTTTTTCACCGGAGCCTTTAAGACCACCCAGTAACACCGTGCTGGTTGTCCCGAGGTCGGCACCAATGGCAAACGGAGCCGCTTCATTCAGGGTGATCACGCCGGTATATATGGCAGTTAACAGGATCATCATGGATACGGAACTCGACTGGATCACCGCGGTGAGTAATGCGCCAGCGAGAAAATAATAAAGCATGGGACGATCACGGAACACGCTGACATCGACATTCGTACTCAGGGCGGTAAAGGCATCGCTCATCTGCCCCAGTCCCATCAGCAACAAACCCAGGCCTAGTAACAGGTTGCTATAGAAATAAGGCTTGCCGCCCTGTTTCAGAAACACCGTGCCAAGTGCACCAACAGCCAGCATGGGCTGGGCAAAGGCGACCAGGTTCATCTTGAAACCGATCACTGTGACGATCCACCCAGTAAACGTAGTACCGAGATTACTGCCAAGGATGATGCCGAGCGCGTTGCGTAATTCAAAAATCCCGGCACCGACAAAGGCCAGGGCAATCAAGACAACCAGTGAACTGCTTTGCAGAAAGGCGGTGACAATTGTCCCCGTGAATACTCCCCGAATGGGAGAACGGGTCTGCTCGCGCAGGAATTTCTTCATGGAACGCGAGCCCAAACCGCGCAAACCCTGTTCAAGCATATACATGCCCAGTAGGAACAGGCCCAGGCCTGCCAGGAAACCCCATAATTCAATTTGTTGCAGCATCTGAAATACCCCTGGCAGGTATAAAACTAGCCCAGGCCAAAGGCCTCCCGGACCCGGAAACTCACCATGTCATTGTAATACTTGATGAGATCGTCGAGGGAATAACGGGCATTTGCCGGGCTGGGGTTTGGAGTTACGAACACATGTGACCGGCCAATATCCAGTCGCTGCACACCGATGGGCACATCATCCTTCTCGAGGTCTTCGGCATACTTCAGGTATTTCTTGTAGGTGTCGATCCCGTGAAACCAGGCAATGTCGGGTTCATACTGCAACAGTTTCTCTCTCAGTTCCGGTGCCCCGGCCCTAAAATCTGCTGCCCGTAAGGCACTGCCCATTTTAGTGGGACGTTTCACCAGATCAGTAAACCCGATCTTGTAGTGATTAAAAAGTATCTGCATCGACTCTTCACTGGGTTCCAGTTTTGAGTTCACCAGTCGTGAGGCATTCAATGCCCTCCAGAAGCGGTTTCGGGGATTGGCAAAATAAAAACCTGCCTTCACGGAAACTGGTGACGGGTTCAGGCCAATGGAAATCAGGGAAAGGCCCTCTCGCAGATAATCGGGTAATGTATTCATACCTGAACGATTATCGCATTGCTCCACATATCACTTCAACGAACAGACACTACTTGATGTAATAGCTAATCTGTATCTTTTAATGTCAGTAATGTCGGTGGGTGGTTTGTTAACCAGACAAGATCATTTTTCATTTTGGGAAATCCTGCCTGTTGCACCATGTACAACGTCTCTGTAAATATCGTACTGCCGGAAATCAGATCAATCTGCCGGATCAGCCTATTGAGTGAAGTATCGTTTCGCCTGGAACAAAAATTCATGTATTCCCTGTACTGAATAAAAGGAAAAAAAGAATTATGACCCACCGCATTTTCGCCAGATCAGAAAGCACAGTATTTGTTCTAGAGCCGTTTAGCTTCAAGTGAGGGGACTTTATCAGTTCGGGTTTCCAGCTTGATGTAGCTGATGAGCCGGGTGCTGCCTTCCGAGTGCAATACGGCATGTATTTCACCGATGGCAGCCAGGATATCGATCATCTTGCCCTCAATATTGGTGCCCATGGCATGGGTTTCAATGATTAAATCATGGTCACTGAGTAAGTCGACAACACGCCCGATTTTCTCTCTGACTGAAACACCCTCACCTAAGGGAATAAGCTGTAGTTCTGCAGTAGCTATCATGACTCACTCCTTTTTAACAGTCATTCCGCATTTTTGCCCAGTATGCTGAACTCCCTTGTTGCACTGTATTTGAATGAGACAAGCATGGTTTATTTTCCAAGAAAACGCACAACCAACGTTAACACAATACTGATCAACACACACCAGCCCAAAGGAAAGTAAAAAACCGAGTTCTCTTTCTTGATATAAATATCGCCAGGCAGTCTTGGCAGACCATCACTGGGAAAAAAATGAACCAGCAAACCCGCAACCACCAGGACTAGCCCGGCGATGATCAGGAACTTGCCCATGATTAATCAGTAAAATTTACGTTTGTTGAGTTAAAACGATATTACACTACATTGTCAGCTTACTTGGCATTTAACGCTCGCGCAGCTGACTGGTAATCTCCGGGTTTCACCCACAGGATCATGCCATAGCGTCCGGCACCAAACGACAAGATTTTTCTCATTGCCAAAACTGTCCTTCTTAGATAACTGAATCTCTCCCTCCTGGATAATAGAGAGGTAATGACGTGGTGTGTTTTCTTCATAGACCACTGCATCATCACTGTATTTTGTAACATTGATCAGGGCGACAATCTGATCGAGCTCAGTCTCGTCGAGATCGGTAAAGTGCTCTACTTCTCTCAGGAATGTTTTATGTAAAGCATATCCATAAAATCTCATCAATGGAATCGGCTGATCACTCTTTCACCTTTTCTATAAACGGTTTTATCAGATCCAGCGGTATCGGGAAGGCGATGGTTGAATTTTTTTCACCGGCTATATCCGTCAGGGTCTGCAGGAAACGCAACTGGATACTTTGCGGGTTTTCTGACAGGATCTTTGCTGCCTCCAGCAGTTTGTTCGATGCCTGTAGTTCACCTTCTGCGTGAATCACCTTGGCACGACGTTCACGTTCTGCCTCGGCCTGCTTGGCAATGGCGCGAATCATGCTCTCATCGATATCCACATGCTTGATCTCAACATTGGCCACCTTGATGCCCCAGGCATCAGTATGTTGATCCAGTATCTCCTGGATGTCGTTATTCAGTTTTTCTCGTTCGGCAAGCATTTCATCCAGTTCATGTTGTCCAAGAACTGACCTCAACGTGGTCTGGGCTAATTGGCTGGTCGCAGCGATATAATTTTCCACCTGGATGATAGAGCGTTCCGGGTCAACGACGCGGAAGTAAACCACTGCATTTACCTTTACCGATACGTTGTCACGTGAAATCACATCCTGACTGGGAACGTCCATCACTATCACACGTAAATCTACCCGCACGATCTGCTGTACTAGTGGAATGATTATGATCAGGCCGGGACCCTTGACCGATGTGAACCGACCGAAGGTAAATACGACAGCACGTTCATATTCGCGCATGATCTTGATGATCATGGGCAGGATGATGATGACGGCAACAATAATATATGTAAATATGCTTAACGACATTTCAATTCTCCTCGACGGGTTCGACTTTCAGAGTTAAACCGTCAATATCAGTTACCTTGACTTGATTGCCTTTTTTCAAAGGCGTGTTGCTTATACTCCACCAGGTTTCTCCATGAATGTGGATACGCCCCCGGGTATCAAAATCCTCCATTACTTCGCCAATGTCACCGAGCATCTGTTCTGCACCACTGACGACCGGTTTACGGTGTGCAGAAAAAACCATCTTGATCGCGATCAAGAAAAATCCGGCAGTGACTGCGGATACGGCAATGATCAACGGGATGGCGACCTTGAGTTCACTGCCTTCGGTATCAAACAGAATCACCGACCCGATCACAAATGAGATAACACCACCGATTCCCAGTGCCCCGAAACTGGGTGCAAACAGTTCCGCCACCATGAACATAATGCCCAGCAGGATCAATAACAGGCCTGCATAGTTCACCGGTAACACCTGCAGTGCATAAAGAGCGAGTAACATGCAGATGGCACCTGTGACGCCCGGAACCAGGTAACCCGGGTTAACGAATTCAAAAAACAACCCATAGATGCCCAGCAACATCAGCAAGTAGGCCACGTTGGGATCGGTAATCACCGAGAGCAGTCTGTTACGCCAGTCCGGCTCCAGAGTTTCTGTCAGCAGATTGTCAGTGTTCAGCGTTCTAGGCTTGCCGTTGACATACACCTCAAGGCCATCGATCTTTGTCAGCAGATCATCCAGATCAGTAGCAATCAAATCGATGACACCTTCGGCCATGGCCTGTTCAGCAGACAGACTGGCCCCCTCTCGGACGGCCTTTTCAGCCCACTCCACATTACGTCCCCGCATCTCTGCAAGGCTGCGGATATAAGCTATGGAATCATTCATGATCTTTTTCGTCATGGCATCCCCGCCTACCGGTGCTATCGTATCCTCCTCTCCCTTCATTTGATCCTTTTCCTGTTCATCTTTTTCACCGTCCTTTTGTTTCGATGGTGTTGGCATGGTGGGTGGCTTGATATCGGGAAGGCCACCGATCTGAACGGGAGTAGCGGCCCCGAGGTTGGTTCCTGGTGCCATGGCGGCGACATGTGCCGCATAGATGATATAGGTGCCGGCACTGGCCGCACGCGCACCTGAGGGGGCGACATAAACTACAACCGGTACCGGAGAGGCAATGATGTCGCGGATAATATCCCGCATCGACGTATCAAGTCCGCCAGGGGTATTCATGCGCAGGACGACAAGCGCCGCATTACCTTCAAAGGCCTCGCCCAGACTGCGATGAATATAATCGCGGCTGGCCGGGCTGATGGCGCCATCGATTTCCAGCAGGTAGGCCTTGTCACCAGGCTGTTCTGCATGAATCAGCAATGAGATGCCCGCAACCAGGCACACCACGGCCATACATTTAAGAACAAGTGCTCCGTACTGTTTAATTCGAATCATCAGCCTCGATCAGCGGTGTAAGGGATTAGTGGGCATAGGTACCCATCAATACTGCCTCATCTACGACATGCCCTGCCATTGCTTCTTCAACTTTGGCCTTGGTGGGCCGTGACAGGTCCGGTAATACAGCATCCAGTGCATAGAGTTTATGAAAATACCGGTGCCGCCCTTTTGGCGGACAGGGACCACCATAACCTTCGCGTTTCCAGTCATTCAGTCCCTGCAAGGTTCCTACCGGCAAGTCACCATCCCTGATGCCTTTGCCCAGGCCGATACTACTGATCGGCAGGTTGTATAAAAGCCAGTGTACCCAGGTCATTTTCGGTGCCGCCGGATCCGGGGCATCTGGGTCGTCGACAATCAGCACCAGGCTCCTGGCTTCATCAGGGATACCCGTCCAGTTCAGTTCAGGGGAAATGTCCTTACCATCACAGGTATATTCAGCCGGGATATTCCCCTCATGTTCAAACGCGGGTGATGTCAGTGTCAAACTCATGGTGTCTCTCCTGTCTGAACCTGCCTGCACATCAACAATCACGCTCACCATCAATACTATCAACAGCAGGCCGGTTGGTTTAAACAAGCTGATCAGTCCTGGCTGCCATAATGAAATCACTCTCATGCAGCCCCTTAATCTTGCGGCTCCACCAGGTCACGGTGACTCTGCCCCACTCCGTGACGATGGTCGGGTGATGGCCCTGAGCCTCGGCGATCTCACCTACCTTACCAGTAAAAGCCAGGGCCTCTCTGAAATTCGAAAACTCGTAGGTGCGCACGAGGCGTTGAACACCATCAACCTCCATGATATCCCAATCAGGGATCTGTGGCTTGAATTCCCTGATTTCTTCGGATGTTACTCGGGGCGCACCGCGACGGCACGCCTCACAGGTCCTGTCTTTCAATTCAGTCATACGTCTCT
Source organism: Gammaproteobacteria bacterium (assembly GCA_011772965.1). Classification (GTDB taxonomy): domain Bacteria; phylum Pseudomonadota; class Gammaproteobacteria; order Eutrophobiales; family Eutrophobiaceae; genus SZUA-592. The sequence continues at coordinate 8,602 of WVYN01000065.1, read as the reverse complement.
CTGCTTAAATGATAGTACAGCCCGCGCCTCCCGGCCTAGCGGGTAATCAGGTCTTCCAGTTTCTTTTCGATGACATCCACCGATTTTGCCAGCAGGTCTTCGCCAAGTTCACCGGTCACCACGCCGCTGACCTCTTTTGGCAGCGCCTCCCTCATGGATTTCAGCACCGCTTCCGGGGCGACCAGTACCAGGCGGTCAAACGCCTGCTCCTCATGTTGCCCGGCCAGGAACCCGGACAGCAACTGGTAATAATCCCACTCGCCGGTGCCCTCCTTGCGTGGCTTGTCTGTGATCATCTGATAGGTGAGCTTGCTCGTATGTTCGAAATCATTCGCCCGTAACGGGACCAGGCGATTGCCCTGACCGCTATTAACCATGATCCGGATAAAAACACCGTCGCCCAGGACGGCCCATGTTGTTTTATCACTCATTCTCGTTCCTCTGTTCTGATTATTTTATTATTTTTTCAAGCAGCCCCATGTCCATGATCCACAGGCACAACAGCAACTGCAAACCCGGTTCCTGTTTCTCAAGCCATTGTCTTTGTTGCACGGGCGACTCCCGTAGTTGTTTTAATTGTTTAATCCCGGCTCCGATCTCCGCTGTCATCTGATCAGTCATGTTGAGATCGGCAATATCAAGAATCCGGGCCTGTTCCACGATCGTATCACCAAACAGGAAAGCCAGTGCTTTTGCACTGGCTTCCTCCTCGGCAATATCTTGCTCGATATTATTTTCCGATCGTTCGTCGTTCATCATTGATTTTGCTGGTTGTCATCCCGGTTTTGTTTCAGTAAAACCACGACGCCGCTAATACCCACGATGGGGTAATAGACACAGGCGAATATGAACGCAACCCCGAGAAGGGCCACAAACAGCATATTACCGTTGTAGGCAATTTGCTTGGCAAAGATAATACACGGTAACAAAAATATGATCGGGCCAATCAATAACATCACCCAGCGCAGCCAGCCGGAAAACAGGATTCCAAATAATATGACCAGGAAAAAACCGACAACAGGCCAGATGGTGCCTAGCAGGATCAGAATATTTTGAAGTTGCATGCCTGCTTAAATCATCCTTGCCTGAATAATGTCGGCATTTATTAATTCCGTTCCTGACTCTACTCAACTTTCCCGTGGTTGCAACAGGGAATCTATGATGCGCTGCATGTGATCGTAATGACTGCCCTTCCAATAGACCCGGTGACAGGTATCGCAGGCTGAGAATTGATCGTGCCGTTCAGCAACCTTTCGTGGTAAGTGGTCTTTGACCCGTTTCTTGTCCACCGGCTGGATCAGGCCATTACACTGGGTGCAACGGCTGAATGGTTGTACCGCAGTGTAAAGATCAAAACGTGCCAATACCTCTTTAACCTGCAGGAAAGGTTGATCATGGCGCACAAAATAACCGTGCGTCACCTGCTTGCGTTTCAGCACCCCGTAATCACGGGTCAGCAGGATCCGCTTGTCGCCTGTGGCGGCGATTTCGGCCAGTTTCTCATCCGGCGTGCTGTTGTCATACCA
>WVYN01000065.1:0-7060 GCA_011772965.1 Gammaproteobacteria bacterium | reverse complement strand
CGGGTGCGGCGCAGGGGTTCCGGCCGTAAGCGGGTCAGCGGGGAGATATCGAGTAATTCAAATTCGGGATAGACGCTGATCCGGTCACCGCGCTGCACGATATACGCGAAATCAACCGATTCCCCATTCGCCAGGATGAGGTCTATTTCCGTGTGTGGCACACCGACAGATTCAATCATGTCCTTGATTGAATTTTGCGGCCGGAATGGAATGCTGAATTCCCGCTTTCGCCATCGTTGCGGCAGGAAATCATTCAGCTCTTCGTAAAAGCGGAAGCTGACTTTGTCCTTATCTATCGCCATTGTCATCACTCTGGATAATACGCATCATGAATCGATACACTCAAGTGAACGATCCGGGCGCAATGAAATCCTGTCTGACTATCTCATTATTATATTGGCTTTCATTCTCCCTTGCCCACGCCGACAAACCTGGTCCGGGTTGAGGATTTTGGTGATAACCCCGGCAATTTTAATAAAGAATTATGCTCGATGCTCTTCAAGAAAAGCCCGGGCTACTTGCCCGAGATTGACAATATTCTTCGGCGGTGTACCAACTGTTGTTATTCCCGCCTTGATTATTGCTGGAATCATGCCCGGTATCTCGACCAACATGCCACAGAGTTCGAGTGGTTTTTTGGCCTTTTATGCAGCATCAACAATTGAGGCAATTAATTGCCATAACGCTGGATCGTTTACTATTTCTATATAATTAAAATCATTACTGATCCTGTCACGCGCAAAGAGATACTGGACCAGATCATTGGTACCAATCCTGCCGAAATCGACGACATCATATGACGCAGCGGCATTATGGATGGCAAGGACTACACTGACGACGAAGGCACAACCATGTGGATTGGAGAATCAGTCATCCTCCGCCATTTCTTCCACTATTTCCTCCATCATTGCCTTCATGGGACACGCATCTGAGATTGCCATATAGGCACCAGCCAGCGGGATAGCAGAGGCAATGACGAATATCCAAATCGCCAGAATTTTGCCGAATAATTGCATTCCACCTTCCAGCTTAGTGCTTGAAAACATGACGAAATACCCGATTACGAACCAGATAGTGGCAGGTAACAAACTGAAAAAGAAGCACATAGTGCTTACCCCCTGTTTTAAATAGCTAACACATTAAAAGAGATGATTTTATTGCATTGATTCAGATCGTGAAATATCTAACTGCGAGGAGGAGCCAGTTGGTTCATTGCTGGATGTTCAAAGCCTTTAATGTTGATGAGAATGAAGTTTCGGGATACCTCATGGAAAATATTGTGCCGCAATAATATAGAGCAAAATGGCGATGACTATCACGGCATTGAATCCGATATGAATCGCAATCAGGCTGGCAAGAACCGCACTGATGACGGAGGCACAACCATTAATGCCCCAGGCCCACGGCATCAATTCCGGTGCCTGTCGCCCCAGTTGGGTTAGTCCCCTTGGAAAGGGTATGCCCATACAAAACGCCAGCGGGGCGATGATAGCGATACTGATAAATACCCGCACACTATCTGAAAGCTGGATTGCGCCGGCAAAGAGCTTGTCCAGCAGGAGCAGGTAGGACAGGCCCAGCAGAAAGATGACGATCACGGGACGAACAATACCGATGGTTAATGTCCCTTTTATATCGAGCTGGCGTTGGGACCACGCGCTTCCCAGACCGGCAAAGATTAAAAACGCGGTCAATGTGACCGCCACGGCATAGAGCGGATGATGCAGAAACAACATTAATTTCTGGATAAAGGCAATCTCTATAAACAAAAACGCCAGACCCAATGCCGTGAAATAAACAAGTACCTTGCTGCGACTGATGCTGTGTTGCTGAAGTGATCTTTTACGCTGAAAAAAATAAACCGGTAACAGGACCAGGAACACACTTGCCAGTATGGCCTGCAGGAGTGTCGCTACTGAAACCAGGTAGCCGGTATCGATCAGGGCAGCCCCGCCCCTGCCATACAACGAGAGGATCTCACTCAGGCTGTCCCACTTGAAATAATGATAAAAAAACGGTCGGTTATCCCTGGCCGCTGTGAGATTGAATTTATACTCCCCCAGGTAATAATCAGCGCCCTTCCCCAGCAAGGCCCGGGTGCCCAGATAGTAAAATGGTTCTGACAGGAGATTAAAGCGATTCACTTCCTCGCGAGTGATGCCAGGGTAAAAACTGACATCAAAGGAACGCTGTTCACAAAAGGCCTTCAATGCCTCGATCTCTTTAGTGCTAAAGTTATCCTTCTTGATCAAAACGCCACTTGTCTGCCAGCCGCGGATGACAGCCAGATGTTGGTCAATGTCCCTGACACCCGTTTCCTTCAATGCTGCAATGGCCGTTGCAATGATCTTCAGCGTGTCACGCGGCGGCAGCTTCACCCAGCTGTTGATCATCAGGTAACCACCCGGCGTCAGATGATCGAGGTAATAACGGAAGGCCTCAACGGTATGCAGATAATCCTCACTCAGGGAATAAAGCCCGGTGGCTGAAGCACCAACGCCGCCGGGCAACGGTAATTGAATCAGGTCAAACTGCTGTTCGCTCGCCGTTAAAAAACCCCGCGCCTCCCGGTTAATTACCTGCACACGCTCATCGTTGTAGAGATGGCCGGCATAGTCAGCGTAGGTTGTTTTTACCAGCCCGATGATTTGTGGATTCAATTCCACGGCCGTTACTTTCTGCGCACCCAGCTGCAGGCCTTGCAACACGGCCGTGCCGCCGCCCGCACCCAGCACCAGCACGTTTTCCGGTACCTTCAATGCATACGGCAAGGCCGAGGTGAATTGTGCGAGGTAGTCCAGATGACTCTCCCCGGACATACGGGTAATCACCGTGGGGCCGTTACCATCAATAAACATCCCCAGTTGTGCTGGCGGTTCACTGGCAAGATGAAGGCTCGCCTCCGGGGCGTAACGTAATGGTATCTTTGTGCTTTCCATCACCGCGATCAAACCCAGGGGACTGGATCGCTGGTCAATGATGCTCGTTCCAGTTACCCGCAAGGCCTGGCTCAGATCTTTATATGGAGAAAGCGACGGCTGTAACCAGGCGCCAGGAAGAAAGATGGGGATAACCAATAAAGCCAGCAGCAATATCCAGGCCGGTCGTTTCACCGGACCTGTTTCTAAGACCGCAATCAACACTGCCATCAAGCCCAGTAGCGAGATAAAACGTAAGGCGGTGTCCGGAAAAACAAAAAATAATACAAGGATAATTGCAAGACTCCCCAAGCCGGCGCCGATCAGATCAGCAGCATAGAGCTTCGAAAGTTGCTCGCGATAGCAGATGAGGGCCAGGCCGATGGCATTGGCGGCAAAGAAGAACGGCACGGCCAGTGATAAATAGATAAATACGAGATTACGCCACTGTCCGACACTGAATAACAGTTCTTCCGGGTGAAAAGACCATTGCTGCGCAAACAGGAAACAAAGCAGCGAGGTAAGACCAAACAGGACAATATTTGTCAGGTAATAGAACCGGAACCATTGTAATAATCTTTTCTGAAATAATGCGAGGACAGTGCCACTGACACCATAACCCAGGAGCGCCAGGCTGATGATCATGGCGGCATAGTGATGCCATTGAATGATCGACAGCAACCGGACCAGCAGGATTTCATAGCCAAGCGCCGCTGCCGACAACACAGCGATGGAATAAACCGGTAACCGCGAGCGAGTGTCAGTGATCACCGGTCAGGGGGACAAAGGCCACGGGCATGATCTGGCGTGTTGTCACCTCACCTGACTCACCGACGCTGACCAGTACCAGTTGCTGGGTCAGAAAACGGCCACCAACGGGGATGATCATGTGTCCACCCGGCTTCAGTTGCTTAATCAACGGCGGGGGAATGTGACTGGCCGCAGCCGTAACAATAATCGCATCGAACGGCGCTTCTTCTTCCCAACCGTAATAACCGTCACCTACGCGGCTGGTTATGTTGCTATAACCCAGTTCATCAAACACGCCCTTTGCCCTGACACCGAGGGGTTNNGAACCGGTACCAATCTCAAGCACTTTGTCACCGGCTTCGATGTTCAGGATGTCGGTCATGATCGCGACAATATAGGGTTGCGAGATGGTCTGCCCATAACCGATCGACAGGGGACGATTTAAATAGGCCTGCTTGCGTTTCTCTTCCGGGACAAACTTATGACGCGGTACCGTGGCCATTGCTTCCATCACCTGCGGGTTCAGTTCTGTTTTATCCAGGTAGAAACTGGTATCCCGTACATCCTGTTCAATGATTTGTATCAACCGCGCACGTTCGGCTTCAAAATCCTGTGATGCAGCAAGCACCAGGGGTGAGATGAGCACAACAAGAGCAAAGTGAATGAGGATCCGAAACAACACCATACACCCAGTGTAATGCATCAGTATCACAGATAATATTACTGTCTTTGAATGAGGGTAAACGCCCCGCGGATATCACCGACCTGGAAACCCGTGGCCTTGTCTTCCGGATAGTACTTATCCAGTTTTGCCTGCACCTCGGGCGGGATATTATTGCCATGACAGGTCAGGCACAAACCCTTGGTGGGAATGGCCTTCATGTAGCGAAAACTGTCTTTGGTCTCCTCATAATACTCAAGCCCGGCGATCGACTCACCCTCGCGCTTGCGATTTTCAAATGTATTCAACACATCCCGTTCCCAGGCATCCGGATTGTTCTTCGGATTACGTGTTCTAAGCGAAGTGCGGCCGATATCCCAGTGGTACTGGTCGGAAAGATCCTTGGCGATCTCAGGTGCCACGACATGACAAACCTTGACGGCATCCGCCGGACCGCCATGTTCCAGGGCCCATTTCAACTCGGCAACCAAGGCGTCAGCAAACACCCTCAGCACCTGCCGGGCATGGGCGACGCGGGCATCATTTTCCTCCGGCGTATCGGCCGACAGCGTGGCCACGCCGAGGCAAACAAGTAGCAATACAAAATAGCGAATACTTGATCTTGACATGGACATCATATGAAAACTTGCCCTTCCCTGATATTAACCAGGGAAGGAAGCCGGGTCCTGATCGTTCCCGTTACTCCTTTAAATGATGTTCGGTCAGTCTCGCCTTCATCATCTCGTCTGCCGCCTCAAAGGCCCTTCTAGTCACACTTTCAATGTTCATCTTGGACATATCCTTGACCTGAATGATGTATGCCTGCAAGGCATGGGCGGCGAAGTAGTCTCTGAGGCCCATCCCTTGACCATGTGCATTTGGAAACGCTGATATCAAGCTCATGATAACCTCCTGTAGAGGTAACATTTATAACACTGAGTGTATTCCAAAAAAGTCATCTTTGCCGGCGAATCGATGCGGGAGATGCAGGCATCAATCCTTTTTCTACGACCAGTATCACGACATCAGGAAAAAACACCGGCCATTCGTTTCCGCAAAGCAGCATCGGGCAATCGCCCATAGAGAGCGCCCATGTTCTCTCGCATGTGTGCTACCTGCGAGGTGGCGGGAATGGCACAGGTCACCGCGGGATGTGCAACGATAAACTTTAAAAAGAACTGGGCCCAGTTGGCACAATCACACTCGCCAGCCCAGTCCGGCAGGGGTTTATTCCTGACCAGATCGAACAAACCGGCCCGCTGGAACGGCCGGTTGACAATCACGGCTATCCCGCGCTCGGCCGCCAACGGTAACAAGCGTTGCTCAACCTTCCGGTCAACCACGTTGTAGGTGAGCTGCACGAAATCGAAGTCTTCTTGCGTCAGGGCCCGCTCCAGTTCCTCATGCCGCCGCCCATGCGAGGTGGTGATCCCGATATATCGAATTTGGCCTTTGCTTTTCCACTCTTTCAGGGTTTCCAGGTGTGTGCGCCAGTCCAACAGGTTATGGATCTGCATCAGGTCAAACCGTTCCACACCCCACAAGGTCTGCGACTTTTGCATCTGTACTTCACCCAGCGTCTTGCCCAGGATCCACACCTTGGTCGCTGAAAACAAACCTTGCGGATAATCCAGCTCATCCAGGCAATACCCGATCACACCCTGTGATGATCCGTACATGGGCGATGAATCGATCATGCCGCCCCCCATATCGAAAAACGTCCGCAGGATCTTGACGCAACGTGCCCGATCCGATTTATCCAGTCCCACATCAAACGTGCCCCAGGATCCCATCCCGATCACCGGGATCTGTTCACCGGTTGAGGGAATGGTTTTTTTATAAATAGCCGATGACTGGCGCCCGGCCGCAAAAAGAGAGGGAAACGGAGTAAGAGCAGCAAGTGGCAGCAAACAAACACCACTGGCTTTCTTTAAAAACGTGCGGCGTGATGGATTCTGGCGTTTGGATGGACCCATGAAGACAGTCAAATTAGTTTTCGACTAGAGTCAGATCGCCTATCTTGATCTCAACCCTGTCTGCCGGCCCTTGTTCGCCAACACTTCGATTCATTGTAAACGAGGTGATATCGCCAGGCCGCAAGGCCTTGATGGAGCTTAACCATTCATTTGCGACATCGATCAGGCCTTGCTCCTTGGCATAGTAAGAGACAATCACCTTGATCGTCTTGGCCATTGCATCTGAGTTGTTGGTTAACTGGCCTATGACCTTTTGCCTGTTTTTCCAATCTGAGGGCACGAACTTCACGTTGCTGACGGCGATGTTATCAATAATATTCAACTCTTTTTTCAATTTCTCGTCTTGTTGTTGACCCATCTTTTTGAAAGATGCAACCACTTCCGAACCTATGGCACCGGCCATTTCCTGGATGCCGATCTTCATGGAATAGGCGCTGGTAAGAGCCAGCAGAATCGGCCAGATGGAAAGTGCAACGAGAACAACAATGAGAGGCGAATTCAGGAAATTCCAGAGTTTACCCACAACATGTCCTCCAGATTTTTGGGAACCAGTCCAGATTTATCAGTGTGTTAACACCCCGGGGACTATAACAAAAAACAGGAAGCAGGGTCTGCCTGATAATTGATTATCCCTGAAAATCCTTTTTGGTTCTCAACATGATAAAAATTGAGTTGATCATCAAACTGACGATGGCGATTGCTGACACGATGGCCTCAGCCTCACCCCACTGCCCGACGATCACACTGATAAACAT
>WVYN01000049.1:825-1032 GCA_011772965.1 Gammaproteobacteria bacterium | reverse complement strand
CGGTTAGCCCGTCGCCATCCGAATCGAGGTCGAGCGGGTCGGTCCCGTAGGTGTTCAGCTCCTCCCCGTCGAGCAGACCGTCGTCGTCCGAGTCGGGGTCGAGCGGGTCGGCGACGTTGATCTGCTCGTACCAGGCGATCGTGTCGTCGCTGACGGAGGCCGAGAGCACGTCCGGGTCTCCGTCTCCATCGACGTCCGCAGTGGTGA
>WVYN01000049.1:489-679 GCA_011772965.1 Gammaproteobacteria bacterium | reverse complement strand
CCCGTCGCCGTCCACGTCTACCGCAAACACGGCCTGGGCAATGTCGGCCAGCGTCGTGATCACCTGCTGCGGACCGAAGCTGCCCGCACCGTCCAGGTTCTCGTACCAGGCGATCTTGTCGTCGTCCGTCGACGCGGAGAGCACGTCGGCGTCGCCGTCGCCGTCCACGTCCGCCGCGAAGACGGACTTG
>WVYN01000049.1:0-341 GCA_011772965.1 Gammaproteobacteria bacterium | reverse complement strand
GCTGCGGACCGAAGCTCCCGGCTCCGTCCGTGTTCTCGTACCAGGCGATCTTGTCGTCGTTCTCGGAGGCCGAGAGCACGTCCGGGTCCCCGTCGCCGTCCACGTCCGCGGCGAACACCGACCGGGCGCCGTCCGCCAGGGTGGAGATCACCTGCTGCGGGCCGAAGCTCCCGGCGCCGTCCGTGTTCTCGTACCACGCGATCTTGTCGTCGAAGAACGAGGCCGAGAGCACGTCCGGGTCCCCGTCGCCGTCCACGTCCGCCGCGAAGACGGAGTGGGCGCCGTCCGCCAGCGTCGTGATCACCCGCTGCGGACCGAAGCTCCCCAGACCGTCCGTGTTC
>WVYN01000002.1 GCA_011772965.1 Gammaproteobacteria bacterium | reverse complement strand
CAGCATCAGTGAAACAGCGGTGTGCCTAAGTGACCTGCCCCCCAAAACCTGATCCACATACAATGTTACGGATCAGGAGTAAGGAGACAGGCAATGCCCAGAAAACGACGTTATTCAACCGAGCAGATTATCAGGAAACTCAGAGAAGCTGATGTGTTGCTGAGCCAGGGGAAAACAGCAGAAGAGATCGCCAAGCTGCTGGAGATCAGCAAACAGACCTATTACCGCTGGCGCAAAGAGTATGGGGGACTGAACATGACCCAGGCCAAGAAGCTCAAGGAACTGGAAAAAGAGAATGCTCGCTTGAAGACACTAGTTGCCGATTTATCTTTGGACAATGCGATCATCAAAGAAGTGCTCTCAAAAAAGTAATCAGCCCGGACAGGAAACGGCAAGCGGTCAAACAGGTGATCAATGCGTTGGATGTATCTGAACGTCGCGCCTGCCGGGCATTGGGGCAAGCTCGCTCCACACAACGCTATCCGAAGGTGGTGCCTGAGGATGAAGAGCTGCTGCGGTCCAAAGTGACCGAGTTGGCCAGCCAGTATGGCCGCTATGGCTATCGTAGAGTGACGGCCCTGCTGCGCAATCAAGGCTGGATCGTCAATCACAAACGAGTAGAGCGTATCTGGCGCCAGGAGGGCCTCAAAGTGCCCCAAAAACAGCCTAAACGAGGACGACTATGGCTAAATGATGGTTCCATCGTCAGACTACGCCCAGAGTTCCCTAAGCATGTCTGGAGCTATGATTTCATGCAGGACCGCACCCATAATGGGGTTCCTTTCCGCATCCTGAATGTGATCGACGAATACACCAGGGAATGCTTGGCGGTCAAAGTGGCTCGACGGCTAACTCACAAAGATGTCTTCGAAGTGCTGACTGATTTGTTTCTTGAGAGAGGGGTTCCTGTGCATATCCGTTCAGACAATGGTTCCGAATTCACCGCAAAGAAACTTCGAAACTACTTATCCAGACTAGCGATCAAACCCCTGTTCATCGAACCAGGCAGCCCCTGGGAAAACGGCTACATTGAATCCTTCAACGGGAAGATGCGCGATGAACTGTTAGCGAGAGAGATCTTCTATTCCCTCACGGAAGCTCAAGTCATCATCGAGCAATGGCGGTGGCATTACAACCAGATCAGACCCCACAGTTCACTGGGCTACAAAGCCCCATCACCAGCAACTTTCGTCCCGGCCACTTCACATCCTCAGCTTGCTGGTGTAACATAAGAACTGGACCAACTATTGGGGGCAGGTCAAGGCTTTGGCAACCAGAATTATAGTTAAGCCATTGCACGAAGTTGCAAATGTCAGAATAGGGATGCAAACACTGGCAAAAGATTTTTTTGTATTAGAAAAAGACGAGTATGAGATGGAGAAAGTCGAAAAGAAATACCTTACTCCTTTTGTTTATTCTGTTGCCAACCTTGAATCGCAAATAATTTCAAACACGGAGCANNCTGGAGAAATGTTTTGGGCATGAAGTATTGACTGCCCAGCAAGAGTGTCGGCAGGTTAAAAAAGTGGCTTCGTTTTCGATTAAGAGAAAGGTGTTTCCTAACGGTTTACCGGCAATTATTCTGCAAATCAGGTAGACCCGTGGACTCA
>WVYN01000048.1:50490-52159 GCA_011772965.1 Gammaproteobacteria bacterium | reverse complement strand
AATTGGCTGGGGGAAGAGGATTCGAACCTCTACTGACGGAGTCAGAGTCCGTAGTCCTACCATTAGACGATCCCCCAGTAGGGGAAATCTTTCTGGGTTAGCGCTTGGAGTACTGCGGGCGCTTGCGTGACTTGTGCAGGCCGACCTTCTTGCGCTCGACTTCGCGGTCATCGCGGGTAACGAATCCGGCCTGGCGCAGGGGCTTGCGCAGGTTGTCGTCATATTCGATCAGTGCCCGGGTAATGCCGTGGCGGATGGCACCGGCCTGTCCCGAGATACCACCACCGGTTACAGAAACGTTGATATCAAACTGGTCAGCCATTTCTATCTTTTCGAGTGGTTGGCGAACCACCATGCGCCCGGTTTCACGACCGAAGTAATTGTCCAGGGCCCGGTTATTGATGGTGATGTTACCACTGCCTTTCTTCAAATAGACGCGGGCGGTGGAGCTTTTGCGACGGCCGGTACTGTAATAAATCTGTTCTGGCATACCTAGATTTCCAATGGCTTCGGCTGCTGGGCACTGTGCTTGTGCTGTGCCTCGGCATAGACCTTGAGTTTTCTGAACATCTGGCGTCCCAGGGGTCCCTTGGGGAGCATGCCCTTGACCGCCTTTTCGATGACCAGTTCAGGCTTCTTGGCGAGCAACTTTTCAAAGTTAATGGCCTTCAGTCCACCCGGGTACTCGGAATGCTGGTAGTACATCTTGTCCCTGGATTTGTTACCAGTAACCATGACATCCTTGGCATTGATGACCACGATGTAGTCACCCGTATCCATGTGGGGAGTATATTCCGGCTTATGCTTGCCACGCAGACGCCTGGCGATTTCCGTTGCCAGCCGGCCCAGAGTTTTACCTGTGGCATCCACAATATACCAATCTCTGCGGATGTCTGCGGGTGTTGCACTGAAGGTTTTCATTTGTATATGTTCTGCTGAAGTAAGATCATCGACAAAAAAGAGGGGGAATGGTACGGACAGACCCCCTGACTGTCAATATATTCAGGCCTGTAATGGGCGTATTATGGGCCTCCCGGCCCGGAACGGAATTTTATGACATCACGACGCTACACCGCTATCGACGAATGCCTGATGCAGGTGGACAGTTGCCTCTCGGCACTGTTTGCTAGCAAACAGAGCAAGCCGGCGCGGCCATCGCCGGCCAATAACATGCCCGAACCGGATCTCAGTATTGAAGAACGCCGTCATGTGGCCGGCTTAATGCGGGTGAATCATGCGGGCGAAGTCGCTGCCCAGGCCCTTTACCAGGGTCAGGCCTTGACCTCAAGGGAGGCGGGCGTGCAGGTCACCATGCAGGAAGCGGCCCGAGAGGAGATCGATCACCTGCATTGGTGCCGGCAGAGACTGAATGAACTCGGCAGTCACCCCAGTCGTCTGGACCCGTTCTGGTATACCGGCTCATTTTTGCTGGGCAGCCTGGCCGGCATTGCCGGTGACCACTGGAGTCTGGGATTTGTGGCCGAGACCGAACGCCAAGTTGTGGAACACCTGCAATCGCACCTGGGGCGTTTGCCGGTCGTCGATCAGAAAAGCCGCGCGATTTTGGAGCAGATGGCCGAGGACGAGGCCCGTCATGGTCAGGAAGCCGCCACTATTGGCGGTATCGAACTGCCGTTACCCATCAAGCAGGCCATGCGGTTTTGTTCGC
>WVYN01000048.1:4454-50379 GCA_011772965.1 Gammaproteobacteria bacterium | reverse complement strand
AATACCACCGTGGTGGATGCCGCCAACTCCCCACAAAATCCCCGGCTGGGTGTCAGCTCAGTAATTTGGGAGCCGACGGTAGCAATTACCTTGTAACCATACATCATCAGACCGGCGACAATCCCGCTGGCTCCCAGCAGTAACACCCAGGGGGGCAAGATGGATTTCTGGCTGACGACACCAGCGGTATTCACCACGCTTACTACGGCTGCCACCGGACCCACGGCATTGGCGACGTCATTAGAACCGTGGGCAAAGGCCATGGCACAGGCCGTGAAGATCATCAGTATGCCGAAGATCAGTTCAACGTTTTCAAACTGGTAACCGGACTTGATCTTGCGCGCGGAGCTGATGCGCCGGATAAGCAGCGCCCCGATACCGGCTGTGACCAGGCCAATTACAAACGCCAGCAGATAAGATTCGCCACTGGTCAGTTCCAGACCAATGTGTTTTAGACCTTTCATCAGGGTGACCAGGGAAATAATGAACCCGGTCAGGAAGATATAAAACGGCACATAACGGCGGGCATTTTTAAAGGGATCGCGGGTATTGAGGATCAGGAACTGGACGCTGCGGAACAGGAGATAGGCTAAACCGCCGGCTAACAGGGGTGAGATGACCCAGCTCATCGCAATCGAGCCGACATTTCCCCAGTTTACCGCGTCGACACCGACGACCACGGCGGCGAAACCGACAATGGCACCGACTATGGAATGGGTGGTGGAGACTGGCAACCCGTAACGGGTCGCGAGCAACAGCCAGGAGCCGGCAGCCAGCAAAGAAGCCAGCATGCCATAGACCAGGACATCGGGAGTATCGATCAGCAGCGAAGTGTCCATCATGCCTTTCCTGATGGTAGAGGTGACTTCGCCGCCGGCCAGGAAGGCGCCGGCAAATTCAAAGATGGCGGCGATAATGATGGCGGTTCTAAGTTTCAATGCCCGGGAACCAACCGAGGTTGCCATGGCATTGGCGACGTCATTAGCACCAATGCCCCAGGCCATGAACAGGCCAAACAGGGCGGCGAGTACCAGGTAGGTCGTGCCGTATTCCATTGGATGATTAAGGATGTACGCTTATATTTATTTTGCCAGCATCAATTGCAGCCGGTTGCCCGTGCTGAGGGCAGCGTCTGCCAGGTCTCCGGTCCAGTCTATGACCTTGTACATGAAGATAACGTCGACCGGAGGCAAGTCACTCTCAAGTTTGTATAACTCGGCGCGCAGGCTGATCTGGGCCTCGTCGGTTTCATGTTCGATGGTATGCAACTGCCGGATCATGCCCTTGACCCGCTCTGCCTCATTGCCCCGGAATCCCGTGACTACCAGTTCGTCCAGCTCGTTGATAGCGACCTGGGCCTGTCTGGCGGCATCGATGCAGCGGTCCAGGAAGCCTAGGTACTGTTGCCTGAGTTCCTTGGGAATCGCCAGTTTCCTGCCCAGAATCAGGCCGGCGATATCCTTGGAAATGTTGGCAATCGCGTCCTGCAGGTCCAGTACTTCCAGAACGTCTCTGCGGTCAATCGGCATAAACAGGCTGGAGGGCAGGTGCAGTCGTAACTCGTTTTTTATGGTGTCACAGAGTTCTTCATTACTGACAATTTCGGCCTGGATTTTGACAGCCCTTTCCCAGTCCCTGTCAAATACGGCCTCAAAATAATCGGGCAGCAGCTCGACGCAGGTGACCACGCTATTGATATGTTTCTGTAGCGGGGTGACAGGGGAGGTCACGAAGATGCGCGAGAAGTAACTGGATCTGGCCATAATTCAACAGTCTATGGAATTTTTGAAATTATTATAACCCGGCCCTTGAAAAAAACACACCAGACCCCATTTCTGAAATCAAGAAACATTCTACCTAGGAGGTATTAAAACTATGGCACTTGTAAGATATGAGCCCTGGAATCTGTTCGATAAATTCCAGAGAGAATTGAACCGTCTGAACCTGTTTGATCAGCTGGAAGAAGGCGAGTCCGATAATTCCAATGTTGTCACCAGCGCCTGGAGACCAGCAGTCGACATCCGTGAAGAAGCCAACCGGTTTGTCATTATTGCTGACGTGCCGGGCGTCGATCCAAAGGACATTGAAATCACCATGGAACAGGGCGTTCTGACCATCAAGGGCGAACGCGCCAGCGACAAGGAAGAAAGCCATGAAGGCTACCGCAGGGTTGAACGCGTGCGTGGCAGCTTCTATCGCCGTTTCAGCCTGCCGGACAGCGCCGATGCTGAGCACATTGAGGCCCACGGCAAGAACGGTGTTCTCGAGATTATTCTGCCGAAGCTGGAAAAGACCCAGCCACGTAAGATCTCGGTCAAGAGCTGATTCCCAGCAAATTTCGAAAGGCGGGGATAGCCCCGCCTTTTTCATTGGGGGTGAACTTTTTCAGGGAACATTACCCTAAAATTTTCGATATCCGTATTTATATCAGATGAGGATGCCCTGACTATGATAATCAGAAAGACACTATTCCTGGCACCAGTCATCAGTATATTTCTGGTGTTATTCACCATGACGGCCAGAGGCGCCCTGCCACAAAGTGTGGATGGCCAGGAACTGCCCAGCCTGGCACCGATGCTGGAAAAGATCACTCCAGCGGTCGTCAATATTGCCACCGAGGGACGGATCCAGCTCAGGCAAAATCCTTTATTCAACGATCCCTTTTTCCGGCATTTCTTTGATTTCCCTGATCAGCCCATAGAACGCAAGACCCAGAGTCTCGGATCCGGCGTTATTGTAGATGCCAAGCGCGGCCTGGTGCTGACGAACAATCATGTGATTGCAAATGCGGTGGAAATTACTGTTACCTTGCGGGACGGCCGCCACCTGAACGCCGAAGTGATTGGAACTGATCCGGAAACTGATGTTGCAGTCATACGTATCCCGGCCGAAGACCTGACCGATATTGAAACAGCCAACTCCGACGTCCTGCGTGTCGGTGATTTTGTCGTGGCAATCGGCAACCCGTTCGGGCTGGGACAAACCGTGACTTCCGGTATTGTCAGTGCCCTTGGTCGTAGCGGTTTGGGTATTGAGGGTATCGAAGACTTTATCCAGACCGACGCCTCTATTAATCCCGGTAATTCCGGAGGGGCACTTGTGAACCTGCGCGGCGAACTGGTGGGTATCAACACTGCAATTTTCTCACAAAGCGGCGGTAACATCGGTATCGGTTTTGCCATCCCGATCAACCTGGCACTCGACATTACCGAGCAATTACTGGAAACAGGAGAGGTTCGACGAGGCTACCTGGGTGTGTATGCTCAGGACCTGGACAAAGATCTGGCCGAGGCCTTTGGGCTCAAGAAAAACACCGGTGCCGTCATCAGCAAGATCATCAAGGATTCGCCGGCAGAGAAAGCGGGACTGAAGCCCGGCGATATTGTCCTCATGGTCGATGATAAACCGGTCCGTCATTCGGCTGATGTAAAAAACCACATAGGCATGTTACGCATTGGTGAAAAGGTTGAATTCGAGATCATGCGTGGCGGTAAACGCAAGACAATTGATGTAGAGATCGAAGCACCGGAAATGAGCCAACCCATGGCCGTTAACCAGCGCTTGCAGGGCATGACCCTGGGTGACCTGGATGAGAATCACTCCTTGTTTGGAGAGGTAGAGGGTGTGATTATTGTCGAGGTGGAAAGGGGTAGTCCGGCCTGGGCAAGCGGCTTGCGCCGCGGTGATATCATCACCTTGGTCAATCATAAGCCGGTACGAAGTGTAAAAGAGTTTCTTGCGGAAGTTGATAAACAGACTGATCCGTTACTGATCAGGATGATTCGGGGTAATTCAGCCGCGTTTGTCGTAATCAAGTAACGATTACTTGGCGACGCTCAATACGGGTTCGTTCCAGTCAGACTCGGTTTCTGATTCGGCATCGCTTGATAGAATCGAATCTATCAGTTCAATATCAACATAGTCACGGCCGAAGTTTTCACCGGTTTCAACAATAAACGGTAGGTTGGGCTCGCCCAGTTGATCCACTACCAGGCTCGCGCTATCAAAATCATCGTTCGTGGTAAAGGCATGAGTGGTTATGATGGTCTTCAAACCGGCGGCCAGTGCTGCCTTCCTGCCATTCGAGGTGTCTTCAATTGCAATACAGACATCCGGTGTCAGACCAAGCTCCGCCAGCGCAAACTGGTACGCGGCCGGTGATGGTTTCTTGTCCTGGACGATGTCGCAGGTGACGATGACCTCAAAGATATCCAGCGCATTGTCGCCCAGGTTGTTTTTCAGCAGGGTTTCAACATTCGCCTTCGAGGAGGCGGTGGCAATGGCGAGTTTGATGCCGCGTTCCCGGGCTTCATCGATCAGGCGTTTGATGCCACAACGGAAGCCGATCTGACCAGCAATAAGTTTTTCCCGGTAGATTTCCGATTTGCGCCTGTGAACCAGCAGCGAAAGCTCACGCAGGTTGGTTTCGCAGGGGAAGGCATCGCGATGGTTTTTGAAATAGACATGGAGTCGTTCCCGGCCGCCCGAAATGGCCAGAAGCTCGGCATACTCACTCTCGGACCAGAAGAAATTCAGGTTGAATTCTTCAAAAGCGCTGTTAAATGCCTGACGGTGGGTCTCTTCGGTGTTGGCTAGGGTACCGTCAACATCGAAAATAATGGCTTTCAAGGTCTGCATCTGCTTGGGAAATTGTTTAAATTTTTATCAAAAAAGGCCTGTTACCTTATGAAGTATAGATAAAAAGTCAATTTGTGCGACGCAATAATAATCAATATTGCCCACTATGTCTACATTTATTGGGACAAAAAATGGGGAGACAAGGTCCTTCTCCCTGATTTTCCCTGCTTGCTGATATCGACCGGTTTATTCAGTATGCTTGAGCATCATGTCAGCAGACAATCAGACGACGCTTTTCCATGATTGAATCCATTTTCATTGCCGCGGTTCTCGGGCTGCTGGCAGGCCTTGTCATCATATGGGTAATGAACCGGCTCAGGGCAGATTCGCATGCCCGGAACGTGCAGGAATTACAGGTTCGCCAGGCCGCTGACACCGAGCGCCTGCGTTCTCAGGAAAGCCGCATCGATGAACTCAGGTCCCGGCTCGTGGATTACGAACAGAAACTCGCTGAGGCACATGAGATCTCCGGGAAAGACAAGACCCGGATCACCGAACTGCAAACCTTGCTGGAAAATGAACAACGCCATAACCGGGAAAAGCTGGCCTTGCTGGAAGAGGCCGAAAAGAAAATGGCAACGGCCTTCGAAAACCTGGCCAACCGCATCATCGAGGAGAAGAGCAAGAAGTTTACCGAGCAAAACCGTACCAACATCGGTGAAGTCCTGACACCGTTAAAAGAACAGCTGGGTGAATTTAAAAAGAAGATTGAAGATGTCTATGACAAGGAAACACGGGATCGTCAGTCCCTGTTTCACGAGATCAAACATCTCAAGACCCTGAATGAACAAATGAGCCAAGATGCCGTTAACCTGACAAATGCCCTGAAAGGTGATAGTAAAAAACGCGGCAACTGGGGAGAAGTGATACTGCAACGGGTACTGGAAGAATCCGGACTTAAAAACGGCAGGGAATATGAAACCCAGGGCAGTTTCCGTGATGAGAGTGGAAAACTGTTTTACCCGGACGTCGTAGTTCACCTCCCGGACAACAAGGATGTCGTGATCGATTCCAAGGTCTCTCTGAATGCCTACGATAAATACTACGCCGCCGAAAGCGAAGACGAACGCAGGCAGGCTCTGGAAGAACATCTGAATTCAATTCGTACTCATGTGAATGGTTTAAAAGAAAAGAGCTACGACAAGTTACTGGGTGTTAATTCACTCGACCTGGTGCTGATGTTTGTGCCCATTGAACCGGCATTGATGCTGGCTTTTGAACATGATGAAAACCTGTTTCGCGAAGCCTTCAAACACCGCATTTATCTGGTCAGCCCATCAACCCTGACGATGAATCTGCAGATCATTCATAATGTCTGGCGCAACGAGTATCAAAACCAGAATGCAAGGGAAATCGCCAAACGCGCCGGAAAACTCTACGACAAGTTTGTCGGTTTTGTGGATGCACTGGATAAGGTTGGAGATAATCTCGACAAGGCCCGGTCATCCTGGGAGGACGCCCATAAGCGACTGACGTCTGGCAGGGGGAATCTCGTCAAACAGGCCGAGGACATGCGCAAACTGGGACTGGATACCAGCAAGCGCTTAACCGGCACGATAGTCAGGTCCACTGATGAAGAAGAAGGCGAACCGGAACAACTTCCTGATGTCAGGGAAAAATAATATCAAGGGCAGGGGCACCGCAAACAGGGTCGACGCGCGTTATCTTGATAATACGCGGGAGGCCATAGATGACGGCTGGGGTTATAGTGATGAGACATTAAAGATAAAGACCACGGTTACCACGGAAAAACCAAAAACCATACTTGCACGTAATCAGTCACCGGACATTCCATTTACCACTTCCATCAACCCTTATCGCGGTTGTGAACATGGCTGCATTTACTGTTACGCACGTCCCAGCCATGCATACCTGGACCTGTCTCCCGGAATTGATTTCGAGAGCCGGCTGTTTGCCAAACCAAATGCTGCAGAACTGCTGAAACATGAAATCGGCAAGTCATCTTATGAATGCACACCGATTGCATTGGGCAGTAACACTGATCCCTACCAGCCGATTGAACGCGAATGGAAAATTACCCGTAGCATAATAGAAACACTGCGTGCCTGTGATCATCCTCTGACGATTGTTACCAAGTCCTGGCTGGTTGAGCGCGATATGGATTTACTGGCGGAGATGGCAGATAAAAAACTGGTGCAGGTGTTCGTCTCAATCACGACGCTTGACCATGAGCTTGCCCGGAAGATGGAACCCCGTGCCACGTCTCCTGCAAGAAGATTACAAACCCTGCGCACCCTGCATGATGCAGGTATTCCCACAGGCGTCATGTTTGCACCGGTGATACCGGTACTGAACGATACCGAGATGGAAACCATAATTGAACAGGCTGCAGCCGTTGGCGTCTTGAATGCAGGCTATGTGATGTTACGTTTGCCCCATGAAGTTAAACTTTTGTTCAAGGAGTGGCTGGAAACACACTATCCATTGAAGGCCGGGCATGTGATGTCCCTGATAAAAGATATTCGCGGTGGCCGGGAAAACGATCCGCAATTTGGCAGCCGGATGAGCGGTCAGGGCGTATTTGCCGGGATGATCAAAAACCGGTTTGCAAAACAATGCCGGTCACTGGGTCTTAATCAGGAAAACCTGGCACTCGATACGACACTTTTCAGGAAACCGGTGAAACATAAAAAGCAAATGGATATGTTCGCCTGATAGTCTGTTAACGTCTCAGGATGGCAATCCAGCGGTAAAAATTCAGGACACTTGCCAGTGATGCCGAGAGATAAGTCAACGCGGCGGCCAGCAATATCCGGCGTGCGGCAGGCACAGCAGCCTCCGGGATATACTTACCGGCTATCAGGATCGGCAGGGCCCGGTTAAAACTAGCATCCCATTCTACTGGCAGGGTAATCAGGTGAAACAATACCGGTATGAACATCATGCCGATACCAGCCAGGAGAAACAGGCCGCCAACCAGCGGAAGATGTGTTAATACGGCAACAAAGGGAAAAGCCACCAAGATCAGCGCGGCGATTTTCTCAATGGGCCGCAAGTAACGGGCAATCATCCAGCGGAGATAAAAAGGCCGGTGTCCCATGGCCTGTTGTAAGGCATGCCCTACTTCATGTGCGGTGACCACGATGGCTGTCAACGATTTCCGGTCATAGATTTTTTCGTCCAGGCGGATGGTTCTGGCCTCGGGGTCATAATGATCGGCAGTCCTTTCACTGCGTTCGACGTTCACACCCTCCAGTTTCAATTGTTTAACCAGATGCTCAGCGAGTTGACCGCCGGTACCAGGAAATTCTTCTATTTCCCGGTGATACCGTAGCATGATATTTCTTGCCCACAATTGTGGACCAAAAAAAACAATGATCGCGATGACAGGAATAAGGATAAGATGCATAGATGGTATTGTACGCTAAAAACGATAAATTCCAGGCAGCGAGAATTAGTGAAAAAAAGAAAATCACCCCTGCAACGTTACCAATCGGATCTGACAAATCCGTATTTTAGTAAAGACCCCGCCCAGCGATATGCTGTCCAGCATACCCAGGCACTCTATGAAAAAGTACTTGCCGATTACAGGAAAAACCGCGGCTTGATTAAACGCCTGGCTAATTTTGTCCTGAGGAGAAAGCGAATTCCCATCCAGGGTCTTTACCTGTGGGGAGGTGTTGGCCGGGGGAAAACCTACCTGATCGATTGTTTTTATGATTGCCTGCCTATCAGGGACAAGATGCGAATTCATTTTCATCGTTTTATGCAAATGGTGCATCAGGAACTGAAACAGATTAAGAACAAGGAAAATCCTCTGAAGCTTGTCGCCGGCAGGATCGTAAAGCAGACCCGGGTACTCTGTTTTGATGAATTTCATGTTACTGACATTACCGATGCCATGTTGTTGCATGGACTTCTCAAGGCCATGTTTGACAGGGGAGTCATCCTGGTGACAACGTCCAATGAATCTCCTGATGATCTTTACAGTGATGGATTGCAGCGTGACCGTTTCCTGCCCGCGATAGAACTCATCAAGCAGCATACCAGGGTACTGAATGTGGATTCAGGTATTGATTATCGCCTGCGCTATCTGGATACCGCGGAAATTTATCACTATCCGCTGGACGAAGGGGCAATCCACATGCTGGAAGAAAGTTTTGAATACATTTCACCGGATACAGGCCGGGACAAAATCAGGCTGGAAAT
Source organism: Gammaproteobacteria bacterium (assembly GCA_011772965.1). Classification (GTDB taxonomy): domain Bacteria; phylum Pseudomonadota; class Gammaproteobacteria; order Eutrophobiales; family Eutrophobiaceae; genus SZUA-592. Next base: position 41,571 of record WVYN01000048.1, on the reverse strand, counting down.
TGAGGGGCGCAAGATTGAAACCGTGCGCCGAGGTGATGGGGTGGTCTGGTTTGAATTCTCGGCCATCTGTGATGGACCGCGGGGGGCGGCGGATTACATTGAGATCGCCCGCCAGTACCAGACTGTATTGATCTCCAACATTCCGCAGATGGACGATAACAACAATGATCAGGCGAAGCGCTTAATGACCCTGGTCGATGAGTTTTACGATCATAATGTCAAACTCATCCTGACTGCTGCCGAGGACCCGGATTATCTCTACACAGGCAAGCAACTGGCCCGGGAATTCCAGCGTACCACCAGCCGCTTGCAGGAAATGCGGACCCACGACTACCTGGCCAAGCCACATCTGCCTTAAAATCTTTTTAAACAATCTGTTGTAACTAAAATTTGACTTCAAGAATCAGGTAAACTATATAACTAATTGATGGTAATAAAATAGTTTTATCAGGAATTTTTGTAATTTTAGTAAAACTCCGAGTCTGGAGACGCAGGTTGTCGGAAAAAGATATTGCCGCTGTTTTGCAGTACCGTTATGGGGATGGATTGGTGTACTTGCCTAAGGACAGGCCCCGAGATGTATTGAAGGTTGCCAGCCAGCTAGGTTTCATTGATGCAGAAGGTTACCTGACCCGCAAGGGCAGGGCGTTGCTGGCCCGCTATTCATACGGATACTAGGCGCAGTCACTTACATGCCCCCGGTCCCCGCTGCAGTGCACCGGGATCCCGCAATTCCAGTGATTTAGCTGCACACGGCTATGCTATGATCAGCAAAGTGGTCGCGGATATGACCAACCACCAGAAATAACCAAATAGAATAAATATAGTAGAATCAATTTCTTTTCTGCATAAATTGGGCTTGTTATGGTCTCTCCCAAAATGACACATCAGGTAATAGGGCATTATGTATCAATACGATAACTACGATCAGACCATCGTTAACGAACGCGTCGAGCAGTTCCGGGATCAAACCCGGCGCTTTCTGGCCGGCGAGTTGACAGAAGATGAATTCCGCCCGCTGCGTCTGATGAACGGTCTTTATATCCAGCGTTACGCGCCCATGTTGCGTGTCGCGATCCCATACGGGTTATTGTCATCCAAACAGATGCGGATGTTGGCCCATATTGCCCGGGAATATGATAAGGATTACGGGCATTTCAGTACCCGCCAGAACATTCAGTACAACTGGCTACAGCTGGAGCGGGTGCCTGATATTCTGGCTGATCTGGCCAGTGTCGAGATGCATGCCATCCAGACCAGTGGTAACTGCATACGAAACGTAACCTCGGATCATTTCGCCGGCATTGCTGATGATGAAATCGAGGATCCCCGCCCCTATGCAGAAATCATTCGCCAGTGGTCGACGTTCCACCCGGAGTTTTCATTCTTGCCGCGCAAATTCAAGATCGCAGTGAATGGGGCGGAAAATGATCGCGCCGCGACCCAGGTCCATGACATCGGCGTGTATCTGGTAAAGAACGAAGACGGTGAAGTTGGTTTCAAGGTGTTGGTTGGTGGCGGTCAGGGCCGTACTCCTTATATTGGTGCATTTATTCGTGATTTCCTGGAAAAGAAACACCTGCTTTCCTATCTCGAGGCCATCATGCGTGTTTATAACCGTTATGGTCGTCGGGATAACCTGTTCAAGGCCCGCATCAAGATCCTGGTTTATGCACTGGGCCCGGAAAAGTTTGCCTGCCTCGTCGAAGAAGAGTGGGAAAAGATCAAGGATTCGGCCCTGGTACTGGATCAGGCCGAGATTGATCGCGTGAAAACTTACTTTACCTTGCCGGATTATGACCCCGATGCCGACAAGGACCACGGCTGCGAGGAAAAACAGAAATCAGACAAAGCTTTCCGGGATTGGGTTCGTCGTAACGTGAAAGGCCACAAGGCAGCGGGTTACCGTGCCGTGATGATTTCACTCAAGGCCCCCGATGTTCCCCCCGGTGATGCCACGGACAAGCAGATGGACTCTATTGCCGATCTCGCTGACCAATATAGTGCCAGTGAGATCGTGGTTACCCATGATCAGAATCTGGTGTTACCGCATGTGAAACAGGGCGACCTCTATGCGCTCTGGCAGGCTCTCGACAAGGAAAACCTCGCGACACCGAACATCGGTTTATTGACCGATATGATCTGCTGTCCCGGATTGGATTTCTGCCAGTTGGCCAATGCGGGTTCCATCCCCATTGCCATGCAGATTAACCAGAAGTTCAGTGATCTCGACTACCTGCATGACATCGGCGAAATCAAGGTAAAGATGTCGGGTTGTATGAATGCCTGTGGTCATCACCACGTTGGTCACATTGGTATTCTCGGTGTCGACAAGAAGGGCGTAGAGTATTACCAGCTCACTCTCGGTGGATCCGCCGAGAATGATGCCGCAGTTGGTGATCGACTCGGCCCGGCAATTGAAAAGGAAAAAGTTGCCGAGACCATTGGCGAATTACTCCAGGTGTATGTTGAAAACCGCATCGAGGAAGAACGTTTTCTGGATACCTACCGCCGCATTGGCATCAAGCCGTTCAAGGAAAGGGTCTATGCGACCGCAAACAATACTAAGGAATCAAATAGCAGAGGAGTCAAAGCAGTTGCGAGTCATTAAAGACAACCATGTGGTTGAAGATAACTGGGAACGCGTTGATGAACTGGAGAATGACGGTCCATTACCCGCAGGTCAGGTAATCATTCCATTCAGCTACTGGCGGGATAATCGGGAACAGTTGATCTCTTCCGGCAAGACAGTGGCCGTGTGTGTGAACGGTGATGATGAAACAGACGAAGTGGCCCGCGATCTCGAGCATTTTGAATTAATTGCCCTGGATTTTCCCAAGTTTACCGATGGCCGTTCCTATTCACATGCGAGGCTCTTGCGCGAGCGCTTTGGCTATGAAGGAGAAATACGTGCCGTGGGTGATGTCTTGCAGGACCAGTTGTTCTATATGCAGCGCTGCGGTATAGATTCCTTCCAGGTGAGGGAAGACAAGGACATTAACAAGGCCCTCGGGGCGCTCAAGGGATTCAGCGTCAAGTATCAAACAGCAGCAGATGGAGCCTTGCCTGTCTATAGGCTCCGCGGCAGCGCCTAGACATTTAGTATACTTAAGAGTAGCAGGCCGGTTTTTCCGCCGGCGTGCCATAATAATAAGTTGGATTAACTTATGGCTTCATATTCCACAGAGGAAATTCGCAATATCGCATTGGTGGGTCATGTCGGAGTCGGCAAAACCAGCCTCACGGAGGCCTTGTTAAACAAGGCCGGTGTCATCAGCAACAAGGGCTCGGTCGAGCAAGGGACCAGCGTCTGTGATTTTGATCCCCAGGAAATAGCCTCGCAGCATTCGCTTAATGCAGCAGTAGTAAGCCTGGACTATAACAGCGGTCATATCAATTTAATCGATACACCGGGCTATCCGGATTTCATTGGCAGGGCCTTGGCCGTGTTACCGGCCGTCGAGACCTGCGCGGTTGTTATCAATGCCCAGGCCGGGGTGGAGACGGTGACACAACGCATGATGCAGGTAGCTGGAGAGCGTGATATGGACCGTCTGATAATAATCAATCGTATCGATCAGGCACCGGGCCAACTGCAAGCTGTGTTAAAGAATATCAGGGAGATTTTCGGCAATGAATGCCTGCCGATAAACTTGCCCGCCGAAAATGGCCAGTCTGTCGTGGACTGTTTTTTCCAGAATAGTGGCGCGGAAACCGATTTTTCATCGGTGGCTGAAGCCCATACCCAGATCATCGACCAGGTCATTGAACTGGATGAGGACCTGATGACCCTGTATCTGGAGCAGGATGAGGAGATCAAACCGGAACAGATCCATGACTCGTTCGAGCGTGCTTTGCGCGAAGGTCATTTGATCCCGGTCTGTTTTGTTTCCGCCGAAACCGGTTCCGGTGTACCTGAATTGCTGGAGATATTCGCGCGCCTGATGCCGCACCCGGGCGAAGGCAATCCGCCGCAGTTTCTCAAGGGTGAAGGCGAGGCAGCAGAGCCTGTGCAGCTGTCTCCTGATCCGGCGCAACATGCCCTTGCCCATGTGTTCAAGCTCAGTATCGATCCCTATGTCGGCAAACTCGCTGTGTTCCGTGTTCATCAGGGCAAGATAAACCGTAACAGTCAGTTGTATATCGGTGATGGACGCAAGCCTTTCAAGGTAGGGCATTTATTCAAGTTACAGGGCAAGGAGCATATCGAGATCAAGACTGCGGTACCGGGAGACATCTGCGCAGTGGCCAAGATTGAAGATATCCACTTCGATGCGGTGCTGCATGATTCCCACGACGAGGATACAATCCATATGCACCCGGTCCCATTGCCGGCGCCAATGTATGGTCTGGCGATCACGGTGAAAAGTCGTGGTGATGAACAGAAGATCTCCGATGCCTTGAACAAGCTGATGGACGAGGATCCCAGTTTCAAGGTGGAACACCGGGCCAGTTTGAATGAAACAGTCATCCGTGGTCTGGGTGAACAGCATCTTCGGATCATGCTGGATAAGTTAAAAGAGGTTTACCATGTCGATGTCGATACTCATCCGCCCAGCATTGCCTATCGGGAGACGGTAATGCGCCCGGCCGAGGGACACCACCGACACAAGAAGCAGACGGGTGGCGCCGGTCAGTTCGGTGAGGTATTCCTGCGCCTGGAACCACTGGAGCGTGGTGCCGGTTATGAATTTGTCGATAAAGTAGTCGGTGGCGTTATCCCGCGACAGTTCATTCCGGCGGTAGAAAAGGGGATAGCTCAGGCCATTGATGAAGGTGTGATCGCCGGTTACCCTTTATGTGATTTACGGGTCACTGTTTATGACGGCAAACATCATTCCGTGGATTCAAAGGAAGTCGCTTTTGTGGCAGCCGGCAAGAAGGCCTTTATTGATGCTGTGAAAAAGGCGCGGCCGGTCGTGATGGAGCCGGTAGTGAATATCTCCATTACCGTGCCCCATAACGGTCTGGGGGATATTACCGCCAATCTCTCTGGCCGCCGCGGCCGGATTACATCGACCATGGCCCTGTCAGGCGGGATGATAAATATCAAGGGACAGGTACCGTTAGGTGAAATTGATCAATATCAGTCCCAGTTGAAATCCATGACGGGTGGCTCGGGATCATTTTCCATCGAATTCAGTCATTACGAAGCCGTACCGGAACGCGAACAACAGAAGTTGATCTCGGACTACAAGCCAGCGCTGGTCGAGGATTGACTCTCTGTTATTGGGTAAATAATCACAATAATCCTGCCCCTTAACATTTACTTATCGCGAGTGATTGTCGCAGCGTCTAGATCATCAACACGGTGATCGAAGGTGTGTTTTTTTGCGGATTGCTGTGGAAACCCCTGGCCAGTAATATTAAATCTCCTTTATCTGCCAATTGCAGATCTTGCGCCATCTGTTTGGCAAGATCATTCGGGTTGATTTCTCCCGCGGCTTTCGAGAGCACGGGAATCACACCCCAGTAAAGAGCCATTCGCCGGCCGCTTTCCGCTGAACTGGTAATCCCGATCACCGGTGCTGATGGACGGGCGGAGCTGATGGTCGCTGCTGACATGCCACTTTTGGAAATAACCAGTATCCCCCTTACCTTGAGTTCCATGGCGAACTGCGCCGAAACATTGGACACAGCGCCCCAGATATTCCGTTGATCGCTCCGGTTACCGCTTCTGAAATTATCATAGGCCCCGGTTTTCCAGAGATGGGCTTCGGTCTGTCTGACAATTCTGTCCATTATCCTGACTGACTCCAGGGGATAAGCACCAACAGCTGTTTCAGCAGATAACATGACAGCATCGGTCCCAAGGGTCACAGCATAGGAAATATCAGTCACCTCGGCACGGGTGGGCCTGGCGTTTTCAATCATTGATTCCAGCATTTGCGTGGCAACGATCACCGGCTTGAACCAGGCACGCGCCAGTTCGATCAACTGGCTTTGTGCCACTGGTACCTCTTCAGGCTGAAGTTCCAAGCCCAGGTCACCACGGGCTACCATGATGCCATCAGCAGCCTTGATGATCTGGGTCGCGTTTTTCAGCGCTTCCGGTTTTTCTATCTTTGCAATCATGCGGGTGGTGCGATGGTGTGCCCTGATTAATTGTTTTAATGGTTTTAGATCGACAGCTGTACGAATAAAAGACAGGGCTATAAAATCTACACCCAGGTCCAGAAGAAAAAAGGCATCTTTCATGTCTTTTTCGGTCAGTGATGGTGCAGTAATGGTAACCCCCGGCAGGTTGATTCCCTTCTGTTCCTTGAGTGTACCGCCGACTTTCACATAACAGCGGATCTCGGTATCAGCTACCGATAGCACTTCAAGTTCCAGGGCACCATCATCTATCAGGATGCGATTACCGTTGCTGACATCCTGGGCAAGGCCCGGGTACTGCGACGGGATCAAACCTTCCTCACCCGGCACGTCGCGGGTGGTCAGGGTGACCTCAGTGTCTTTCACTAGTTCAATTTGCCCGTCCCTGAATTTCCCGGTACGGATTTTCGGGCCACAGAGATCCCCAAGGATAGCAACCGTCTCATTCATTTCATTAGCAATGGAGCGGATATTATTAAAGGCTTCCCTGTGAGTTTCATGATCACCATGTGACATGTTCAGGCGAAAGATGTTGACGCCGGCCCTGATCAACTGGCGGATTGATTTAGGTGAGTCTGTCGCCGGGCCAAGTGTCGCAACGATTTTGGTTCTGCGTTTCTTCAGCAAGTTAACCCTGGTATCGATCATTTATAAGGTTTGTCTATATATTATATTTAAAGGTTTATTTTTACCGTTGCCCCATGAATAATGGTCATTCATGACTCAGTTCACGCTCATTTATAATAAACGTTTCGGGCCGTTGTTTCTCACCCAGTCACTGGGTGCACTCAATGACAATATTTTCAAGAATTCACTGGTTATCTTCATCGCCTTTTCGCTGACCGGTGCAGAGCAGAACAGCAGTATCATGGTAATTATAGCCGCCGGTGTATTCATCCTGCCGTTTTTCCTGTTTTCAGCCATTGCTGGCCAGATTGCCGATAAGTATGAAAAATCACAACTCATTCGTGGTATTAAGCTGGCAGAAATCGTGATCATGATGTTGGCTACTGTAGCCTATCTTCTGATGAGCCTGCCATTGTTAATGTTTGTGTTGTTTCTCATGGGCACACAGTCAACCTTGTTCGGTCCTCTCAAGTACGGCATCCTGCCGCAGCATCTCAAGCCGGAAGAACTGACCGGCGGTAACGGCATGATTCAGATGGGAACCTATCTTGCCATTCTGTTCGGGACCATACTGGGGGGCGTACTGATTGCCATCAAACCCGGCGGTAACTGGTACGTATCCTGCATGGTAATCACCGTTGCCATCTGCGGCTGGTTGGCCAGCCGTCATATACCGGTTGCAAGGGCGGCAGATCCATCACTTGAAGTCAGTGTGAATATTTTACGTAAAACCTGGGACATCATTGCCCATGCCCGGAAAAACATGAAAATCTTCTGGGCCATTATCGGTATTTCCTGGTTCTGGTTTTATGGCGCAACCTTTCTTTCATTGGTGCCTTCTTACACTAAACAAATACTACTTGGTAATGAACACGTGACCACTATACTTCTGACAGCGTTTTCTGTTGGTATAGGAACAGGCTCATTGATGTGTGAAAAAATTTCTGCAAGAAAAATCGAGCCCGGTCTCAGCGTGTTGGGGGCCATCGGTCTTAGTGTGTTTGCAACAGATCTTTATTTTATTGATCTGTCCTATGAAGTATTGATTGCGCCGGGCAAGATAAACGGTGCATTCTTTTTCATGAATTCATTAGATAACTGGCGGATCCTGTTTGACCTGACATTGACTGGTTTTTTTGGCGGATTGTATATCGTGCCATTGTACGCTTATGTACAAAACCTGAGTGCAGAGAAGATCCGCTCCCGGATCATCGCGGCCAATAATATTCTGAATGCACTGTTCATGGTCCTTTCGGCATTACTCACAATTGGCCTGATATCCATGGGTTTTTCTATCCCGCAGATATTCCTGGTTATGGCCATAATGAATATTCTGATCATCAGCCTGATCTGCCGGCAGGTGCCGGAGATCATTTCGCGGTTTTTCAACCTGGTCAGGCGGCTGGCGGGTATCTACTGAACCGTTTACTAAAACTGTCAGAAGGGGATATCGTCGTCGAACTCGTCCTGTGTGGCAGTCGCTTTTGATGAGCTGCTGCTTTCTTCTGTTTTCGGTGGGGATTGTTCGTAATTTGCAGAGCCGCCACTACGTGAGCCCAGCATCTGCATATCATTGGCTACGATTTCCGTGGTGTAACGGTCCTTTCCTTCCTTGTCCTGCCACTTGCGAGTTTGCAAACGGCCCTCGACATAAATTTGCGAACCTTTTTTGAGATATTCACCAACGATTTCCGCGAGCCGGCCGAAGAAAACTATCCGGTGCCATTCGGTACGTTCCTGTTGTTCGCCGGAATCCTTGTCACGCCAGGACTCGGCAGTAGCAAGACTGATATTGGCAACCGCTGCGCCGCCCTGCGTATAGCGTATGTCTGGATCATTGCCCAGGTTGCCGATCAGAATGACCTTGTTTACCCCTCTTGCCATTGGAATTCCTCCTTATTTATTGTCTGTGTATCATACCCCAGATGACCCGGACTCTTCACGCCTGCTGCTAAGCTCCGGGGCGGGCAATAACAGGCAGGCTAGCAGCCAGCAACAGGCAATGACCCCGCCAAACAGGAAGACGTTTTCCAGCCCGTAGTGCTCATGGATGGCACCGCCGGTGACCCCGCCCAAGAAGATCCCGATGAACTGGCTGGTGTAATATACCCCCAGGGCAGTTCCCTTGTCCTGTGCCGGTGCGACCCTGGAAATCAGGGACGGCAATATTGCTTCAAGGTAGTTAAAGGCCAGGAAAAACAGGGTCATACTAATTGTGATCTGCATGACGGTGTAGTGCCAGCCGTAGAGCCCAAACTGGGAGAGCGCCAGCAGGCCGATGGCCATGATAAAAATGAGAATGGCCTTGTTATAGTGTTCGCTGATGATAATGCAGGGCATCATCAGCAGGGCCGAGATCAGTAATACCGGCAGGTAAACATGCCAATGCTGCGCGGTGGCAAGCCCGGCAATGTCCCTGAGGCTGAGTGGCAAGACCACAAAGGTGGTCATAATCAGCATGTGCAGCACGAAGATACCGATATAAAGCTGCAGCAGCACGGGATTGGTCAGCACATTCAATAGCCGGTTATCGGTGTGGCGGGGGACACTGCTTACCTGGATCTTTTCCGGTGTCGGCACCAGCCCGAGCAGGACAACGATGGCCAGCAGGGCCAGGCCTGCCGCCATGAAAAATAATCCCGGGACGCCAATATAGGTATTCAGGATCGGTGCACCGACAAAGGCAATTGAAATTGCCACGCCAACACTGATCCCGATCATGGCCATGGTTTTGCTGCGCTGGTTATCACGGGTCAGGTCTGCCGCCAAGGCAATCACGGCGGCCGCAATGGCGCCGGCTCCCTGCAGTGCCCGACCCAGAATAACCGTGTAGATGGAATCGCCCAGTCCGGCAATGATGCTGCCAGCAACGAAAATTAACAGGCCGGCGACGATGACCGGTTTTCTTCCCAGGCGGTCTGATATCATCCCGAATGGTATTTGCAGCAAGGCCTGGGTGAGTCCGTAGCTGCCCAGGGCAAGACCCACCAGGGTGGGTGTGGCATCACCCAGGTCTTCTGCATAGAGTGCAAACACCGGCAGGATTAAAAACAGACCCAGCATGCGCAGGAACAGTATGAGAGACAACGCCATACTGCTTCTAAGCTCCATGGGAGACATGCGGTAATCGGGGGACATTTGGAATTCTCTTTGCGTCGGGCCGCCAAAAACAATTATAGTATCAGTTTACCTCTTTTCCGGCTAAACAAGTTTCCATGGACTTTATTCGTATCCGCGGCGCACGGACCCACAATCTGAAAAATATCAATCTTGATATTCCGCGTGACAAACTGATCGTAATCACAGGAATTTCCGGCTCGGGAAAATCTTCCCTTGCCTTTGATACGATCTATGCGGATGGTCAACGGCGTTACGTGGAATCTTTATCTGCATACGCCCGCCAGTTCCTGTCGATGATGGAAAAGCCGGATGTAGATCATATTGAAGGACTGTCACCCGCCATATCCATTGAACAAAAGTCTACCTCACATAACCCGCGCTCCACTGTTGGTACGATCACAGAAATTTATGATTACTTGCGCCTGTTGTTTGCCCGGGTTGGTGAACCCTGTTGTCCTGAACATGGCTTGAAACTTGCGGCACAGACGGTCAGCCAGATGGTTGACCAGGTACTGGCTATGGAAGAGGGTGAACGCCTGATGATGCTGGCGCCGATCATACAGGCAAGAAAGGGTGAACACATTAATATCATTGAGCGATTGCGCAGTGATGGTTTTATCCGTGCCCGTATCGATGGCAAGGTCATGGATCTCGATCAGGTACCGGCACTGGATCTGTACAAGAAACATGATATCGAGGCAGTTGTTGATCGTTTCAAGGTAAAACTGGACCAGGCACTGCGTCTTGCAGAATCCTTTGAAACCGCTATCCGGTTATCGGATGGTACAGCAAGGATTGTTTCCATGGGCGACCCTGAAAAAGAGATCACATTTTCCGCCCGCTTTGCCTGTAGTAAGTGTGGTTACAGTCTGAATGAACTGGAACCGCGCCTGTTTTCATTCAATAATCCGATCGGCGCCTGTTCCAAATGTGATGGCCTGGGTGTCATCCAGTTTTTTGATCCGGACAAAATTATCCAGGACCAGGAATTAAGCCTTCCTGGTGGAGCCATCCGTGGTTGGGACCGTCGTAATGCCTATTACTTCCAGTTGATCAAAAGTCTCGCAAAGCATTACAAGTTTGATATTGATACACCGTTTAACGAAATACCCGAAGATATCCGTGATGTCATCCTCTACGGGAGTGGAGATACAAGTATTACCTTTGAATATATCTACGACCGTAAAACCATGAAACGTAAACATCCATTCGAAGGTGTCATCCCGAACATGCAGCGCCGCTACCTGGATACAGATTCCATCATGGTGAGAGAAGAACTGGCAAAGTACCAGAGCAACAAGCTCTGCCCGGCCTGTGCAGGAACACGTCTGAACACAGCGGCACGGCATGTCTATATCAATGACGTGAACCTGCCGGATATCACGGCGAAGTCCATCGAACAGAGTCTGGAATTTTTTACAAATATAAAAATTTCAGGACAACGTGGCGAGATAGCCGCGAGGATACTTAAAGAAGTCCGGGAAAGACTCCAGTTCCTGGTTAATGTCGGATTGAATTACCTGACGTTGAGCCGCAGTGCAGAAACACTCTCTGGTGGCGAGGCCCAGCGTATCCGTCTCGCCAGCCAGATCGGCGCCGGTCTGGTCGGTGTAATGTACGTGCTGGATGAACCCTCCATCGGCCTGCATCAACGCGATAACCAGCGGTTGCTGGCCACTCTCAGGCATTTGCGCGACCTGGGTAATACGGTGATCGTTGTCGAACACGATGAGGAAGCCATCCACGCTGCGGACCATGTCATTGATATAGGTCCCGGTGCCGGCATCCACGGCGGTGAAATTGTTGCCCAGGGCACACCACAAGATATTATGGATCACGAAACATCGTTAACCGGAAAGTATCTTTCCGGTCGCATGCAGATCGATGTCCCTGAATCCAGAACGCCAGTCAATCCCATGAGCACGCTGAAGATCAGCGGCGCAAGGGGAAACAACCTGAAATCGGTAAACGTGGAAATACCGGTAGGCCTGTTTATCTGTGTCACGGGGGTATCCGGTTCAGGCAAGTCGACCCTGATTAACGAAACCCTGCACAAGATCACCGCACGTGAAATTAACGGCAGTAATCTCAATCCCGCCGAGTATGAATCGGTCGAGGGCCTGGAGAATTTTGACAAGGTGGTTGACATTGATCAGAGTCCCATCGGCCGCACACCGCGATCCAATCCAGCTACCTATACCGGTGTCTTCACACCCATCCGTGAACTTTACGCCGCAACTCAGGAATCCCGTTCCCGCGGTTACCAGCCGGGCCGGTTCAGTTTCAATGTCAAAGGCGGTCGCTGCGAGGCCTGCCAGGGTGATGGCGTGATCAAGGTTGAGATGCATTTTCTTCCTGACATTTATGTGGCCTGTGATGTCTGCAAGGGCAAGCGCTACAATCGGGAAACCCTGGACGTACGTTACAAGGGCAAGAGCATTCATGAAACATTGGAGATGACCATCGAGGAGGCGCGGGAATTTTTTGATGCCGTGCCAGCGATCGCTCGCAAACTGCAGACACTCATGGACGTTGGCCTGTCGTATATCAAGCTGGGCCAGAATGCGACTACGCTCTCCGGCGGTGAGGCACAACGAGTAAAGCTTTCCCGTGAATTGTCCAAGCGTGATACCGGCAAGACCTTGTATATACTGGATGAACCCACGACCGGACTGCACTTTGAAGACATCAAACAACTCCTGCACGTACTGCATCGCTTGCGCGACCACGGTAATACGGTGGTCGTTATTGAGCATAATCTGGATGTAATCAAGACAGCAGACTGGATTATTGATCTTGGCCCTGAAGGGGGAGACGGCGGTGGCGAGGTCATTGCCACGGGTGCACCGGAAGATGTTGTAAAAATCAAAAAGTCCCATACCGGGAAACATCTCAAGCCGGTACTTGAACGCCAGGCCGGTAAACGTGCAGGGAACAGGAAGACCAGCAAGGCAGTTGCCTGAGACCGACAACCCGGGCTACAGGTTTCAGGTGATATGAAAGAAAACCGGGATTGGCTTTAACCTAGAAAAAAATAAATCAACGATAAGGGTTCCCACATGAAAGCGCTAATTTGTGGTTCATTTGCCTTTGACACTATCATGGTTTTTCCGGACCAGTTCAAAAACCACATCCTTCCGGACAAGGTTCACATATTGAATGTTTCCTTCATGGTGCCGGACATGCGCCGGGAGTTCGGTGGTTGCGCAGGTAATATTGCCTACAATCTTAACTTGTTATCAGGCCAGGTGTTGCCCATGGGGACGGTAGGCCATGATTTCGAACCGTATGAAAGATGGATTGACAATAACTCAATCGATCGCAGCCATGTCAAGGTTATCGATGATACTTTTACGGCACAGGCCTTTATCACGACCGACCTGGATGATAACCAGATCACTGCGTTTCATCCCGGGGCTATGGGTATGTCACACTTTAACAAGGTAACAGATGCCAGGGACATTTCCATTGGCATCATTTCGCCGGATGGTCGGGATGGTATGATCGAGCACGCTACACAATTTGCCGATGCCAACATCCCGTTTATTTTTGATCCCGGCCAGGGCATGCCTATGTTTAACGGCGAGGAGCTGACCAATTTTGTTGATCAAGCCACCTGGATGACGCTCAATGACTATGAATGGCAAATGTTTCAAAAGAAAACAGGACTTAGCCTTGATGATGTCAAGGGCAGGTTGGAGGCATTGATTGTTACCCGTGGTTCAGAAGGATCACGCATACACACGAAAGAAAAATTCTACGAGATACCGATTGCCATGCCGGAAGTAATCACGGACCCGACCGGTTGTGGAGATGCGTTCCGTGCTGGCATATTATACGGACTGATGAATGATATGGATTGGGAGACCACCGGTCGCCTGGCCGCACTCATGGGCATGGTTAATATTGAGCATAACGGTACACAAAACCATGCGCACACCAAGGATGAACTGTTTGCCAAGTTCGAGGAAAATTTCAGTTACTCGATTTAGTGCCTTTATGCAAACAAGGCCTGGCAAAAGCATACTTGATGCGAATTAGCTGGCAGAATCAAAGCAGTGGCAGAGACGGATGGTCAGCCTGTTTGTAATAACCATGTCTGGCCTGCTGATGGCTGTGATCCTGGATCTATTGATCGGCTTGAGCCAGGCTACTGCAACAATTATCTTGCTGGTCCTGGTTACACCGTTCGTTCTGGCGGGCTTCGTCCAGTTCAGCCAGAAATGTCCCGCGTGCGGCTATCGGCTCGGGCTTCAGTCCCGCCTGCTGCTGCCCGATCACTGCAAACGGTATGGCGTAGCCCTGAAATAAACTTAGTAGTTACTGTTTGCCTGCGACCATGGCGCCGGCTATAGCACAATCGTGATCTTCTTCCGGTGAACCGCCGCCCAATCCAATCGCGCCGATCACCCGCCCGTCTTTCTTGATGGGTAAGCCACCCGGACTGGGCAGGGCCTGTGCCGGTACCACGCTTGGCAATGAGTACCAGAGCAACGGGTTCAGATCCTTATTTTGTGTGATCTCCAGCGTCGAGCGTTTGAATGATGCCGCTGCCATGGCCTTGGCCCGTGACGTATCAAAGGTAAAATAACCCGCGCCGTCCATACGTGAATAGAAAACCAGGCGTCCGGATTCATCGACGATGGATACACTCATCGGCCGTTTGATCTGTGCTGCCTTTTTCAAGGCCGCCATTCCAACTGCCTCAGCAAGCTCGAGCGTCATTTCAATCATCATTAATTCCTCGGTTTTTATAATTATTGTAAAAAACCCGCTCCGGGGAGCGGGTTTCTGTTAGTTATGTTCCAACGTCGTAAAACGTGGCTGTATTGTTACATCAGGCAACTGCCGACTTGGATTGTTCAAGCCGTTTTTCCAGGTCATCCAGTTCCTTGACCAGTTCCTGCGGTAAATGATCGCCGAATGACTCGTAGTATTCCCGGATCAACGGGATTTCACTGAGCCACCCGTCCACATCAACGCGCAACAGCGTAGCCTTGTCATTATCGGTCACACCAAGTCCATCAAATTCGAGGGCGTCCATGGTCGGCAGGTTACCAATCGGTGTTTCAACTGCATCACCGGTGCCTTCGCAACGTTCGAAGATCCATTTCAGCACGCGGCTGTTTTCACCAAAGCCAGGCCACATAAACTTGCCGTCATCGTCTTTGCGGAACCAGTTAACGTAATAAATCTTTGGCAGTTTGGCGCCGGCTTTCTTGCCCATCTTCAGCCAGTGATCCCAATAGTCGGCCATGTTGTAACCGCAGAAAGGCAGCATGGCCATCGGGTCACGGCGCAACTGGCCGATTTTTCCAAAGGCGGCCGCAGTCATCTCGCTGGCGACAATCGTGCCGAGGAACGTACCGTGTCTCCAGTCGCGGCCCTCATTGACCAGCGGCACTACCGTAGCGCGGCGGGCACCGAACATGATGGCGCTGATGGGCACACCTTTGGGGTCTTCCCACTCATCGGCTATTACCGGGCACTGGCTGGCCGGACAGGTAAAGCGGGCATTCGGGTGGGCCGCCGGAGTCTCGGATTCCGGGGTCCAGTCATTGCCTTTCCAGTCGGTGAGGTGGCTCGGTTTTTCCTTTGTCATGTCTTCCCACCAGACATCACCGTCGTCGGTTTCGGCAACATTGGTAAATACCGAGTTCTTTTCCAGCGCCCGAATCGCGTTCGGGTTGGAGTCCATGCTGGTGCCCGGCGCCACGCCGAAGAAACCGGTTTCGGGATTGATGGCATAGAGCCGGCCATCGTCACCGAACTTCATCCAGCAGATGTCGTCGCCAATAGTCTCGACCTCCCAGCCCGGGATGGTCGGGGTCAGCATGGCCAGGTTGGTCTTGCCACAGGCACTGGGGAAGGCACCGGCCACATAACGGACCTTGCCCTCCGGGCTGGTCAATTTCAGGATCAGCATATGCTCGGCAAGCCAGCCCTCGTCGCGGCCCATGACCGAGGCAATGCGCAGGGCGAAACACTTCTTGCCCAGCAAAGCGTTACCGCCGTAGCCGGATCCATAAGACCAGATCTCGCGGGTCTCGGGGAAATGCACGATGTATTTCGTGGTATTGCAGGGCCAGGCCACGTCTTTTTGTCCCTTTTCCAGCGGTGCGCCCACAGAGTGGATACAGGGCACAAATTCGCCATCTTCGCCCAGCGCATCCAGCACCTTGGTACCGACGCGGGTCATGATGTGCATGTTGGTGACCACGTAAGGTGAATCGGTGAGTTCCACTCCGATGTGGGAAATGGGTGAGCCGATGGGTCCCATGCTGAAGGGAATCACATACATGGTGCGGCCCTTCATGCAACCCGTGAACAGGTCGTTGAGGGTTTCGCGCATTTCCTTCGGGTCCGCCCAGTTATTGGTGGGTCCGGCACCTTCTTGCTTTTGTGAACAGATGTAGGTCCGGTCTTCCACTCGCGCCACGTCTTCAGGGACGGAACGGCAGTAGTAACTGTTGGGTCGTTTCTTGTCATCCAGGCGCTTGGCGGTGCCGCCTTTGACCAGGATATCCCACATCCGGTCGTATTCTTCTTCTGACCCATCACACCAGACCACATTGTCCGGTTCACAAAGGGCCGCCACCTTATCGACCCAGTCATTAAGTTTCTTATTCTTTGAAGCCATACAACCTCCTCCTCAGATTATTTGCCCCCAAATCTTTTTTTAAGCATGATTTTCCGGGCAGAGGCGAAACACAACCTCAATGTATTTGGTTTTATTACAAAACGGAATCTCCCGAGACGACTGCCGGGAGAGGTTAACCTGCTGGCTAACAATGCTGCGTTGCAATAAAAACGTGTTAAACCTATCAGTCATTTTTTAGGTTTTTAGACAGTAAATCAAGCCGATTTAACGGGGTCAGGCATTGGATCCCGGTGCAGATATAGGCCCGGGTTTCGGCCCCGGGCTCGCGCTGATTGAGGATCCCGGGCAGCCGGGTTTCAGCATCCGGGATGGCGTAGATGAGATCATAGACTCCCGACTCACCCTGCGCGGTTTGCTGCCACTGGCCAAGCTCATCACCACTGCCGCGGATGATGATCTGGCGCGGTGGCCGCAAATAATCCTTCAAGGCAGTCAAAAAAGTGCAGTGCCCGACCGGGAAATGGCCGATTAAGGTCCAGGCGGACTTAAGTGAACGCTCACCTGCAGTCAGGTAATCAGTCTTTCCCAACAGGTGGCCAAGCTGCAACAGCACCCGGGCAGCGACGGCATTGCCGGCCGGCAGGGCGTCATCCATGTAGGGTTTGTTGCGCTGGATCAGCTGCTCGTGGTCGTGCGAGGTGAAGTAAAACCCGCCGCCGTCGCTGTCCTCGAACTTCGCCAGCATGGCGTCGGTGAGTTCGATCGCAAACGCCAGCCAGTCACTGTCCCAGCGGCAGGACAACAGGTCAAGAATGCCCTCGACCAGGAAGGCGTAATCATCCAGGTAGGCGTTCAGGTGGGCCTTGCCGTCCTTGTAGGTCGCCAACAGGTGGCCTTGTTTCCAGAGCGTGTTGCGGATAAAGGCGAGGGAGCGGTTGGCCGAGTTGAAATAATCCTCGTTGCTGAAGGCGATGGCCGCCCGGGCCATGCCCGTGATCATCAGGCCGTTCCAGGAAGTCAGGATCTTTTCATCGCGGCCGGGCCAGATCCGCTGGTTGCGGGCGGTCAGCAGCTTGCCCCGGGCGCTGATCAGCAACCGGGACACCTCGTCAATAGACTGACCGGTTTGCTGGGCCACGTAGTCCAGGCCCTGGGTCACGTGCAGGTGCCAGCGGCCCTCGAAATTGGCCGGCTGATGCAGGTTAAAGTATTGTTTTATAGTAGAAAATTCCTTTTCATCCAGCAGCGACTTCAACTCCTCCGGATCCCAGATATAGAATTTGCCTTCTACCCCTTCGGAGTCGGCGTCCAGCGTCGAGTAATACGCTCCCTCCGGGGATTGTATGTCCCGCATCACCCAGTCGGCGGTTTCCCGGGCGATGCGTTGGTATAAAGGATGGCCGATCAATTGCCAGGCGCGGGTATAAAGCCCCAGCAGTGGCCCGTTGTCATAGAGCATCTTTTCGAAATGCGGGATCTCCCAGTGGTCATCCACCGAGTAACGGTAAAAGCCGCCACCGACTTGGTCGTAGACCCCGCCCAGCGCCATCTTCCGGAACGTAGTGTCAATCATCGTCGCCAGGCCATTGTTGTCCGGGTCATCGGCAGCCATCCGCAGCAGAAAGTCGAGGTTGGACGGGTGCGGGAATTTCGGCGCAGGCCCGAAACCGCCGTGCCGCGAGTCAAAACTGTCCTCCAGTTGCCGGACGGCCTGGTCCATGGGCGTGCTGTCCAGTTGCAGCGCCGTTTCCACGGCCGGCGTCTGGCCGATGCGATCCAGCGCGTCTTTCACTGAGCGGTTTTGCTTCTTGATCGATTCACGCTCACTGACATAAAAACCGGCGATTCGCTTCAGCACGTCCTTGAAACCGGGCATGCCGTAACGCGGTTCGGGCGGGAAGTAAGTGCCGCCGAAGAACGGCAGCTGGTCATCGGGGGTCAGAAACATGGTCAGTGGCCAGCCGCCGGTACGCTGGGTCAGGAGATGCTGTGCCATCTGGTAGATCTTGTCGATGTCCGGGCGTTCCTCGCGGTCAACCTTAATATTAATGAAATGCTTGTTCATGATGGCGGCGGTTTCCTCGTCCTCGAAGGACTCGTGGGCCATCACGTGGCACCAGTGACAGGCGGAATAACCCACCGAGAGTAGGATCGGCTTGTTTTCCGTGCGTGCTTTTTCCAGTGCCTCCTCGCCCCAGGGATACCAGTCCACCGGGTTGTTGGCATGCTGCAATAAATAAGGAGAGGTCTCGTTGATCAGCGCGTTGGTGTGTTTGCTCGTCATGTTGCGGTGCTTGTCGCCGGTTGAAATGAGCCCGCACTATAACGTATTCACGGTAGCGCCCACACCCCGGCGGACGCTTGAAATCGTCAGGGAACGCCAAAGCGCGAGATGTTAATATAAGCGCCCATGCTGACCTACCCGAATATCGATCCCATCGCCTTTTCTCTCGGTCCCTTGCATGTGCGCTGGTACGGGATCAGCTATGTCGTTGCCATCCTCACAGCCTGGTGGCTGTGCAGTCTTCGTGCCAGGAAGTCTCCATCGTGGAGCGGTGACCAGGTGGCAGACCTGGTGTTTTACAGCACGCTCGGGATCCTGATCGGCGGTCGCCTCGGTGAGGTGTTGTTTTACAACCTGCCGTATTACCTCGATAACCCGCTGGAAGTGTTCATGATCAACAAGGGCGGCATGTCGTTTCATGGCGGTTTACTCGGTGTAATTGCGGCCATGCTGTTTTTCGCCAAAAAATACGGCAAGCTGTTTTTCACGGTCAGTGATTTCGTCGCACCAGTGGCGCCGCTGGGTTTGTTCTTCGGCCGCATCGCCAACTTTATCAACGGTGAACTCTGGGGCACGCCAAGCATGCTGCCCTGGGCCATGGTGTTTCCGGACCCGCGGGCAGGCGGCATCCCGCGCCATCCCTCGCAGTTATATGAGGCCCTGCTCGAAGGACTGCTTTTGTTTATTATTCTCTGGTGGTTTACCTCGAAACCGCGGCCGTTGATGGCCGCATCCGGATTATTCCTGCTGGGCTATGGCGTGTTCCGCGGCCTGATAGAGTTCGTGCGCGAACCCGAACCCAACAACGGTTACCTCGCCTGGGACTGGTTGACGATGGGACAGGTACTGTCGTTACCGATGATCATCCTGGGTGTTATATTACTGGTCATCGCCTATGTCAGGGGCAAGGTCATTCAGCAAATGGTTTAAAGGGAGTAGTAAATGGAACAATACCTGGAATTCATGCGGCACGTAAAAACCCACGGCAAGAAAAAGGAAGACCGCACCGGCACGGGAACGCTCAGTGTGTTTGGTTACCAGATGCGTTTTGATATCAGCGAAAGCTTCCCGGCCATCACCACCAAGAAATTGCATTTCAAGTCCATCATCCATGAACTGCTCTGGTTTTTAAATGGCGATACCAACATCAAGTATCTAAAGGATCACGGTGTCAGCATCTGGGACGAGTGGGCAGATGCAGATGGTAATCTGGGACCGGTCTATGGTGCGCAATGGCGCCATTGGAAAACCGCAGACGGTAAAACAGTAGATCAAATCAAAAACGTGATCGAATTGATCAAGACCAATCCGGATTCCCGGCGCTTGATCGTCAGTGCCTGGAACGTCGGCGAACTGGAGAAGATGGCACTCATGCCCTGTCACGCGTTCTTCCAGTTTTACCTGAGCAACGGCCAGTTGTCCTGCCAGTTATATCAGCGCAGCGCAGACATCTTCCTCGGTGTGCCCTTTAACATTGCCTCGTACTCATTATTAACGATGATGATCGCACAGGTTTGCGGTCTGCAACCGGGCGAATTCGTACATACCTTCGGTGATGCCCATCTCTATGTCAATCACCTGGAACAGGTAGACGAACAGTTATCGCGCAAACCCTTGCCGTTGCCGGTAATGAAGATCAACCCGGAGGTGACATCGATCTTTGATTTCAAATACGAAGACTTTGAGTTAATCGGTTATGAAAGCTATCCAGCTATCAAGGCACCCATCGCTGTATGAAAATATCGTTAATTGTGGCAATGGACAGGAATGGCATCATTGGCCAAGATTATACACTTCCCTGGCGTTTGTCTTCCGATCTCAAGTACTTCAAGGCAGTCACGATGGGCAAACCGATTGTCATGGGCAGAAAAACACATGAGTCCATTGGCCGTCCCTTGCCCGGCCGTGACAACGTGGTCCTGAGCCGGGAAACCGATTACCAGGCGGAAGGTTGCACGGTGTTGAACAGCCTCGAGGATTTCTACAAACAGTATGCCGATGCCGGCGAGGTTATGATCATGGGCGGAGCGGATCTTTACGAACAAACGCTGGACAAGGCCACACGAATATACCTGACCAAGGTCCACGCCGAGGTCGAAGGTGATACCTGGTTTCCGAAAATGGATTGGGACATCTGGGAAGAAGTGGGAAGGCAAGATTTCAAGGCCGACGCCAGGAATGAATATGATTACAGTTTCGTGATCCTCGAGCGCAACAACGCCTAGCAACCCCTTACGGCAGCATGGATCAACGGGGATATGAACGACTTTTCCGCTAAAAAACAACACCTGCAGCAGGCACTGGCATCACAACAAGGCAAATTACGCCTGCGCAAGCGAACGATCTCAAACCTGTTTCGTTATGGATCGTGGAAGAGCAATCGTTCGGAGGGGCTATCGCTCGCTGATTTCAACAATGTGTTAGCTGTTGATGTAGAAAACAATATGCTCGATGTTGAAGGTCTTGCTACCTTTGAAAGCATCGTTGATGCCGTATTGCCGCTGGGCAGATTGCCGCTGGTTACTCCCGAGCTCAAGCATATTACGATTGGCGGAGCGACAGTCGGCATCGGCATTGAATCCAGCTGTTATCGCCATGGTTTCGTCCATGATGGGCTGATCGAAGCGGAAGTACTGTTACCGGATGGTCGGATTGTCCTGTGTAACAGTACGAACGCCTACAGTGACCTGTTTCATGCCTTGCCCAATTCCTACGGAACCCTTGGATACATCCTGCGCGCAAAAATCAGGCTTATGGAGGCCCGCCCTTTTGTGCATATGAAAGTGGTGCGCTTCGCTAACGTTAATGAGTATTTGAATGTCATGCAGCAGGCAACGGAAGATAATCACATCGATTTCATTGAGGGTCTGTTTTTCTCTAACACCAGCTTTTACCTGATGACAGCCAGGATGGTCGAGGGGGTACCGTATACGCATGATATCGTGCGGAAACATATCTTTTATAAACTCATACAGCAGACCGATGATATTTATCTTACAACCAGGGATTATATCTTCCGCTACGATCCTGACTGGTTCTGGAATGTACCGGATACATTTGCATACCGTCTTTTTCGCCGGTATGCACCCGGGCGTTTTCGCAATTCAGGATTTTATACGCGCTACTGTCAATGGAAGGAAATCTGGCAACGCCGATTACCCTGGCGTTCAGGAAAGGAAACAGAACCACTGATACAGGACTGGGAGGTTCCCTGGGAACAAGCCAGGGAACTTGTTGACTATGCCCTTGAGAATATCGATCTCGAGGGTAAACCATGGACAGCTGTTCCCATCAAGACGCCAGCATCACCATCCATTTATCCAATCAAGGCAAACGAGCTTTATTTCAACCTGGGTTGTTACTGTAATGTGAGTAAAGCGCCGGGGCTGGAGGCGAATCATTATACCCGGATCCTCGATCGAAAATGCTTCGATCTCGGTGGTATAAAGATGCTTTACTCGTCATCGTTTATATCGCGGGGGAAATTCGATCGTCTCTACAACGGACTGGGCTACGAGCAGTTGAAAACAAAATATGATCCCGAGCAGAAGGCCTACACCTTGTACGAGAAAGCGGTGAGCCACAGTAATATCAATTAAAAAGTATTGTTTTTATACTTTGGTTACTGATGTGAATCGTAGAGATGGGCACGCGACCAGGGCAAATTGTTATTTTCCCCTGGAGTGAATACCACCTGATATAATTGTAATCTGCCGGTAGTAAAGGCACTGATGGATCCGCACAGGTAGAGACGCCAGGCACGGATAAACTTTTCATCGTATTTTTCCCGTATCTGCCCGATATTATCGTTGAATCGGGAGAGCCAGTGTTCCAGTGTCGTGGCGTAGTGTAATCGCAGGTTCTCGATATCCAGAACAGAGAGATTCTCTGATTCGAAGATATTCATCATCTCGCTGATGGCGGGAGGACATGCCCCCGGGAAAATCCGTTTTGCTATCCAGGGATTCATATAACCGGGCCGGTTACGCCCAATGGTATGGATCAACCCCATACCCTTTTCTTTCAGGCACGAATTAATGACCCTGCCGAGGACCTTGTAGTTTCGAGTCCCGACGTGTTCCAGCATGCCGACGGAAACAAAGACATCGAACTCACCCCTGATATTCCGGTAGTCATCCTCTATGTATTCAACCTGTTCATCCAGCCCTTCATTTTTCGCACGTTGCCTGGCATAGGCAACCTGTTCATGTGAAATATTGTATGCCTTGACCCGGACGCCATACTTCCGTGCCATATGCCGTGCCAGTCCACCCCAGCCGAATCCTGCTTCAACAACGCTTTGCCCGGGTTCCAGCCTGAGTTTGCGACAAACATGATCCATTTTAGCAATTTGGGCCTGCTCCAGAGTGCAGTCGGGAGCGGCAAAATAGGCACAGGTATACTGCATTTCACGGTCCAGCCACTTCTCATAAAAGGCATTGCCGATATCGTAGTGTTGATGAATATTGTGGCGCGCCGTATCAAGGCTATTGTTGATGAACAGCTGCTTTACCCAGGAATAAATTAAACCGCTGACTACAGGGCTTTTCCTGGCAGTTAGAGCCCGGTTAGCTGTGTTTAGAAATTCGCTGAGGCCGCCCTCAAGATCGATCCGGCCCTCGGAATACAGTTCGCCGAAATACAGTTCCGGGTTGATGGCCAGTAACCAAAGGGCGGGCCGATCGTGAATCAGCAAGCGGAGGCTGGTCTGTCCGTCCCCGATTGTAACGGTGGAGCCATCATGCAGTACGAATGCAAGTGCCGGGTTACCGATGATTGATAATATCTTTCGTGCCACCCACCGATCGAAAGATCCGGCCTCCGTGGCGTTGTCCGTGTGGGTTGATATGAGTTTTCCCATTATTTATTGCTCCAGCAGATTAATTGCAATCCCCTGATTTTCAAGTGGGTTAATTAGTATAAGTACTCAGTATTCCGCGATCAAGAAAGCCTGTGGGAACCGTTAATTGCCGGTTTATGGCTACATTTTCAGGGCCTGCCTGAGGCCAGGTCAGACGGCTGTTCGTGAGCCTCGAGCGGGAGAGCGAATGAAATGATCGCTCCCCGACTTTTCCCGGATAAAGGATTCGCTTATCAAATCACCCTGTAAAATCTATTGCTGTTCATACCGCCCTGCAGATACTTGTCAAAGACCATGCAGATATTCCGGATCAATAATCGCCCTTTAGGGGTGACGTTGATGGCATCACTGTCCAGAGTTAACAGGCCATCCTTTTCCAATGCACCCAGCGTGACCAGTTCATCATGGAAATAATCCGCAAAGTCGATGTTATAGTTATCCTCGATATCAGCAAATCGCAGGAGAAAGTGGCAAATCAGGCTGGTAATTACATCTCTCCTCAGGCGGTCATCATCATCCAGTTCGATTCTGCGGACAACCGGTATCCTGCCTGAGTTAACCATTTGCTCATACTTTTCCAGGGTGCAGGTGTTCTGGGCATAACAGTCACCGATGCGGCTTATGGCGGTGACCCCCATGCCGACAATGTCGCAGTCTGCATGGGTTGTATAGCCCTGGAAATTGCGGTGCAGATCACCCCTGTCCTGTGCCCTGGCAAGCTCATCGTCGGGTTTTGCAAAATGGTCCATGCCAATATAGACATATTGATTTGCCGTCAGGTAATTGATGATGTGCTGCAAGATATCCAGCTTGACATCGGCAACAGGCAGTTCTTCCTCCTCTATCTGCCGCTGGGTTTCGAACAGGTCCGGCAGATGGGCATAATTGTATACGGCGATCCGGTCCGGATCTAAGCCAGACAATAATTCAAGTGTTCTGGAAAAGCTTTTTATAGTTTGTTTTGGCAAACCGTATATCAAGTCAATATTAACCGAGTGAAACCCGGCTTCCCTTGCTGCACGAATCACTTGTTCTGTTTGCTCGAAAGTCTGCAGCCGGTTGACCGCTTTCTGAACATCGGGATCGAAATCCTGCACACCGATACTGATACGGTTGAACCCTATATCACGTAATACATCAATCGTGTCATCACGAACCTCGCGCGGATCAATTTCTATGGAATATTCACCAGTGTCATTACCGCGTAAGGTAAAATGTTTACGGATGACAGCCATGAGTTCCCGCATCTGTTCATTACTGATGAAGGTCGGTGTCCCGCCGCCCCAGTGAAGTTGATCAACAAACCTGTCACGGTCAAACAAGGCGCCCTGCAATGCGATCTCCTTGTACAGGCTGGCAAGATAGGGTGAGGCCCGGTTCCTGGTGATGATCTTGTTACAGGCACAGTAGTAACACACCCTGCTGCAAAACGGCAGGTGGAAATAAAGCGACAAGGGTGATGGTATTAATTCCTCGTTGGTATGCTGGACAGCATGCTTGTAATGACTGTCGTTGAAACCGTCATGGAAATTTACAGCACAAGGGTACGATGTATAACGTGGACCCGTTTGCCCATAGCGGGCGATCAGTGCTTTATCAAGGATTACCTGCATTGATTATCATGCTGAGAATTACTTATTAAATGTTTAGCAGAAAGATCCCGGAAGCCGATGATCTAGATCAAGAGATGATTAATTAATTACCCCGGCAGGGGAGGTGGCCCCGGGACCGGGCGCGGCCAAGATGCAGAGATTTCATTCCTCAGGGGGGCTGGCGCGGAACTGCAGCTCCTCTGAAATAATGCGGCTTTGCGGCAGGCCAAGATCCATGAACTGGCGTGACAGGTCCTCCACCGCCGCCCGTGTACCGCACATCATCACGGCGTAATCGTCGAAACCGACGTCCTCGGCGATCTGCGTGGCGCTCAAACGCCCGTGCTGCGAGCTCTCCCATACGGTCAAGTTGACAACCGAGTTAGCGCCTTTGCACAGGTCCTCAATCTCCTGCCGGTAGATGGCTTGGTCCTCGTTGCGGACAAGGTAGTAAAACCATATTTGCCGGATGTCACCCCTGTTGTGCTGCTCGAACTTCAGCATGCTCATAAACGGTGTGACGCCTATCCCGGTGGCAATCCAGACCACGCGTCGATAGCCCATGAAGCGCATCATATTAAAGCCGCCGAACGGGCCGTACAGGTAAACCTTCTTAGGCTTCAGGGTGGAAACGGGATGGCGCTTCCCGGGCCGCCTGTGTTTCCAGTAATCCGGATTGTCCTGCCCCAGAGACAGGTAGGACAGAAACTTAGTGAAGTCGCCTCTTTGCACGACCGACAGCTGAAGGTCGAGCTCAACAGGAGATGAGGCGATGGAAAAGGGGTGCAGCTCTTTGTTCATGCCCTTGAAGCCGGGCACCCGGAGCAGGACGAACGCCCCTGGCACAAACATCATGCGCTGATCCTGCGGCTTGAGCACGAGGTCGACCACGTCGTTTCCTCGCGGTCGCACTGCGCTGACCCAGTAATTATACCGCGGACCCATGCCGCGCAGCGCAACCACATTGTAGGCCCATGCGCTCAGGCCTACCAGGATCAGAATCACGAAGAAGGTTCGCAGCGGTTCAAAGTTCTGGATCGACCCTGGCTCAATGCTCGCATGCACGATGCCGGCGGTATAAATCAAGCCCAACAGCCGGTGCACGGCCAACCATTTTTCGTGCCGCATGCGGCGGTCGTAGGCGAGGATCCCGAGCACGATCAGCACGTAGAAGACCAGGATGTCCAACGAACGTTGGCCTGGCATGGTGAACGGCAGCAGAACGAAGGACACCGGGACTCCGGCGAGCAGCGCGTCACCGACGAGCAACAGAACATGGACTGTGAGCAAAACCAGGGATGCCAGGCCCAGCCGACGGTGCCAGCGCACCGCCTCACTCAGGCCGCCGAACACGGACTCGATGACATTTGCGCGAACGACTGCTAGCATGGCCAGTACCGCCAGGCACGATGCCCATAGCACCACGAGCTGCGAGGGTGCCCTGAAAGGCCATAGGCTGGCGTCGCTGATTTCGTCCAGGTGCGCACCCAGCCATAGCAGGGATACCACGGACAGCAGAAACCCGAGGATCCAACGTCGGCGCAGCGCCAGCGCTTTCTCATTAGTGACGGTGAATAAATCGGTTTTATGCGCCTGCTGCTCTGACTGGGACTCGTCTGTCATTAAGAACTTTCCTGATTTTTTCTTTTCATACGCTTTTTAAGTTCCGACAGTTGCTGCTCTATTTTCTCCAGCGCTGCACGGGGACGAGAGAGCAGTTCTGTCTGCACGTCAAATTCCTCGTGCATTACCAGATCCATTTTCGCCAGTCCCGCGCTTTTGTAATTAGTGATGAGGTTGAAGATTATCCAACAGATTTCTAAAAAAATGCCTAAAATTTTGATTAATAAAATTGCTCTGCGTGAAGAATAGTTAACAAGTGAATTAATTGCTTATTATTGTCCAGAATTAATAGAGTAATTTAATATAATTTACTCAGCAATAAATATATTCTTTAAACTCTTCTGTATTTCTTTAAATAATATATTCTCTTTTGATTATAGTTAATCGACACTAACCCTTGATTTCTTTAGCGGTAATCAGGATTATTGTTTTTTTAATATTGGCATAAACAATGAGGAAAAAAAAGCAACATATGCGATTTAAGAGATTCATTAAGGATATCACTGTCCATACGCCGTTTACAATTACGATACTTTTTATTATTCGTACTGTGGTTAGTATTTTCCACTGGCATGTACCTGGCAGAACGGAGTGTTGAAGGAACGTCTATCAGTTCGTATGGTGAGGCGCTATATTGGGGGATTGCCGCATTCTCCACCAGAAGCTGACTGCCGATGATCGCCATCAGTCTGCCGGTTAAACCGGAACCGCAATACCTCCTCGAGTATTACGAACCCGTCTGCCTGCAGACCTGCCGCCGGGGGGAAATGGAGGAACGGGTAGAAGCCGCCCTGAAAGAACTCGAGGATTGCTGCGTCTGCCCGCGCGACTGCCATGTCAACCGCCTGAACGATGAAAAGCGGGTCTGCAATACCGGGCGCCATGCCATAGTCAGCAGCGCGTTCCCGCATTTCGGCGAAGAGGACTGCCTGCGGGGCTGGCGCGGATCCGGCACGATTTTTTTCGGGCTGTGCAAGCGATTGCGTATTCAGACGATCGTATCCTCTAGTGGATAAGGTGCGCGGGCGCCCAGGGGGTACGTTCAGGTTCGTTGTTTCTGCACACACGATGGCATCGACGCCATCACCGCGAGCGCGTCGGGGTTTGAATGTCGATGACGGTAAGGTTGAATGAAAAACTTAGGTCTAAATAAGACTCAAGGATAACGGGAGTTAGGCCATGAAAAAGCTCAACGGGATCAAGGCCTGCGTATTCGACGCCTACGGCACGCTGTTCGACGTGCACTCCGCTGTCGGCAAGCACCGTGCGCGTGTCGGTGCGAAGGCAGATCAACTTTCGATGTTGTGGCGAACGAAGCAGTTAGAATACACGTGGTTGCGCAGCCTGATGAACGCGTACGTGGAGTTTTGGCAAGTCACCCAGGATGGTCTCGATTTTGCGATGGAGACGTGCGGCATTGAAGACGCAGATCTGCGTGCCGATCTCATGAATGCCTATCTCGAGCTCGACTGTTACCCGGAAGTCAAGGACACGCTGGCCACGCTGAAGCGAAGGGGTCTGAAAACAGCAGTCTTGTCCAATGGCTCGCCGCGCATGCTCAAGGCGGCGATTGATTCGAGCGGGCTCGGCGATCACCTCGACGGAGCGTATTCTGTGGACGAGGTGGGCATCTACAAACCGGATGCGCGTGTCTATGATTTGGCCTGTGCGCAGCTCGACGTCGAGCCAATGGAGGTGAGCTTCCAATCCTCGAACGCCTGGGATGCCGCGGCGGCGGCCCATTTCGGCATGCAGGTGGTATGGATCAACCGCTTCGGTCAGACGCGCGAGCGTCTGCCCGGTGAGCCCGTCGTGGAGCTGAGGACGCTGGCAGAGCTGTCCGAGGTCATCGCCTAACGGGCCGTATCGCTGAAGCATAAGTCGAGACAATGTGAACTATTATTTTTTTTAATAAGCAAAGCCGCAGGTATTGATTCAAGCTATTTATTGTTTCAATATCGCTATCCCACGCACAGGGGCGCACCACCACCCGCCGGTCTTGGCGGTGCGAGGAAGCAGAGCGGTTGATCATGGCGACTAGGGGGCAACATGGCGAAAGGTCACTACCAGGCCGTATTCGAGCGCTCACTACAAGATCCAAACGGGTTCTGGGCCGAGGCGGCAGAGAATGTCCACTGGCACAAGAAATGGGACAAAGTCCTCGACGACAGTAATCCGCCTTTTTACCGCTGGTTCGCGGGCGGCCAGCTCAATACCTGCTACAACGCCCTCGATTTGCACATCGACAACGGCCGCGGCGATCAGCCTGCACTGATCTACGACAGTCCCGTTACCAACAAGATAAAGACTTTCAGCTATCGCGAGCTGCGCGACAAGGTAGCCACTTTTGCCGGTGCCTTGGCCGCGCAGGGCGTCGGCAAGGGCGACCGCGTCATTATCTACATGCCGATGGTGCCACAAGCCTTGGTCGCTATGTTGGCCTGCGCTCGTCTCGGTGCCGTTCATTCGGTCGTGTTCGGCGGTTTTGCCCCCAACGAGTTGGCGGTGCGCATCGACGATGCCAAACCCAAAGTGGTGGTTTCCGCCTCATGCGGGATCGAGGTCGCCCGCGTCATTCCCTACAAGCCACTGCTCGACGAAGCCATCCGGCTGGCGCGGCACAAGCCGGACAAGTGCATCATCTTGCAGCGACCCATGGAGCGCGCCGAGCTGGTCGCCGGGCGCGATCTTGACTGGCGCGAAGCCATGGACGCAGCCGCGCCGCACGACTGTGTGCCTGTTGCCGCCACCGACCCTTTGTACATCCTCTACACGTCCGGCACGACCGGGCAGCCGAAGGGCGTCGTGCGCGACAACGGCGGTCACGTGGTAGCGCTGAAATGGACCATGAAAAACATTTATGGCGTCGACCCCGGGGATGTCTACTGGGCTGCGTCTGATGTCGGTTGGGTGGTGGGCCATTCCTACATCGTGTACGGCCCGCTGTTCAACGGCAACACCACCGTGCTTTTCGAGGGCAAACCTGTAGGCACGCCCGATGCCGGCACGTTTTGGCGCGTGATTTCTCAGCACAAAGTAAAAGTCATGTTCACGGCGCCGACCGCGTTTCGCGCCATCAAGAAAGAAGACCCCAATGGCGAGTTCATCAAGAAATACGATCTGTCGCAGTTCAAGACACTTTTCCTGGCGGGCGAGCGCTGCGATCCGGATACCTTGGAATGGGCGCAAAACCACCTCGGGGTACCGGTCATCGACCATTGGTGGCAGACCGAGACCGGCTGGGCGATCTGTGCAAACTGTATGGGCCTCGAGTCGTTGCCAGTGAAGCCGGGCTCGCCGACCAAGCCGGCACCCGGCATGGATGTGCGGGTCGTTGACGAGAACAATAAGGAAGTGAAGCGCGGCGACATCGGCGCGCTGGTGATTAAATTGCCGCTGCCGCCGGGGACCTTTCCAACACTGTGGAACGCCGACCAACGTTTCGTCGATGCCTATCTTTCGGAATTCCCCGGCTATCACAAGACGGCCGATGCCGGCTACATCGACGAAGGCGGCTACGTGTTTGTGATGTCGCGCACCGACGACATTATTAATGTTGCCGGCCATCGCTTGTCCACGGGCGGCATGGAAGAGGTGTTGGCCGCGCATCCGGATGTGGCCGAGTGCGCCGTCATCGGTGTGGACGACCAACTCAAAGGCCAGTTGCCGCTCGGCTTTCTGGTACTCAAGGCCGGCGTGGCGCGGGACCACAGCGAGATCGTTGGCGAAGTCGTGAAGATGGTGCGAGAAAGGATCGGGACGGTCGCCGCTTTCAGGACCGCCACGGTCGTGGGCCGGCTACCGAAGACGCGTTCCGGGAAGATCCTGCGTGGCACGATGCAGAAGATCGCCAACGGCCAGGACTACAAGATGCCCGCGACGATCGATGACCCAGTGATTCTGGACGAGATCACCGTGGCCCTAAAAGGTGTGGGATATCCAGGCAGCGGGTAGTGTATTGAGCGATAGCTAACTCGCCGAGGTGCAAGAGCGATGAATGCCAAGCCAAGCGCGGGCGCGCGGTTGCGCGCGCCGTCACTCTTTATCACCAGCAAGTCAAACTGTCCGGTTTCCTGGAAACGTTTGACATTATCAATGCTGATGCCGGCATGACGCCCTTTGCGGGTTGATGGACAAGCGAAGGCTATGCAATCGGAGGGATCGTTTTTAACCAGTTGCAATAATTCATCTTCCTCGGCGATGTGTTTGGTGATCTTCAGCTTACGTGGGAAATACTCGATATGGGAAGTGGCCGTGATGCCCCGACGGCCGGCATGTTCTTGCGCCAGCCGGAACATGGTGGTTTTCTTGCCACCGGCGCCGACGCAGCAAACAATGCCCTTGTGGGCATTGAATAACTCCAGGATTTCATTCGTCATGTGCGGATGATAATTGATTACGTTTGTAACTGAAATTTATTATGCACGGTTGGTGTCGTGGTTTAAGTACAGGTAAAATTTATAGCTACAGCTTTGCTGAATTCATAACTGGCTAATAGACAATGTGCGGCCGATTCACACTGGATGCTTCCAACAAGGCACTCAATACTCATTATGGGACTCATGAGAAACTCGAACTCAAGCCCCGGTTTAATGTCGCCCCCAACACGTATTGCCCCATTGTCCGCCTGCATGAGGATAAGCGGGTACTGGTCAGCAGCTACTGGGGCCTGGTACCACACTGGGCCAGGGGCGATATCAAGGTAAAACCCATCAATGCCAAGGCCGAGACGGTGAGAGACAAACCCTATTTCCGGTATGCCTACAAGCACCAGCGTTGCCTAGTCCCCGCCACGGGTTACTACGAATGGAAAGGCGAAGAGGGTAAAAAGCAACCGTATTACATCAAACCCGAGGGCGTGGACATCTTTTCCTTTGCCGGGCTCTGGGAAACCTGGGAAAAGGGCGAGAAGCCGTTGACGTCTTTTACAATTATTACCGCCGATGCCAGCGAACAACTGACCGACATCCATAACCGCATGCCCGTGATCATTGATCCTGAAAACTATGACGGATGGCTGGTAGACGGTGATGCCAGCCTGTTGACACCCTCAAAAGGTGAGTTCAAGTTTTACAAGGTGTCCACTTATGTGAACAGGCCAACCAATGAGGGTCGGGACCTGATAAATCCTGTTTGAGCAGATAGTTTTGAGTTTAAACATCTAAACCGGAGACAACCATGAGCACGAACCCACGCACTCTTGTCGAAGTTGAAGAAACATTGACCGGTCGTTACACTCAGCGTGCGCGCAGCGGTTTTCATGAATTGTTGGTTGATGAACCAGAAAGTTTTGGTGGCAATGATGCCGGGCCGGGTCCTTATGAATACCTGTTGATGGGACTGGGTGCCTGTACCAGCATGACGCTCCGTATGTACGCTGACCACAAACAGATCCCGCTGAAGCGAGTCCGAGTGCGGCTGGGCCATGACAAGATCCATGCCGATCATTGCCTGGATTGCGAGACTCGTGAGGGCATGGTCGACAAGATTAGCCGCGAGATCATTCTTGAAGGTGACCTGACAGCTGAACAGCGTGATAAACTGCTGGAGATCGCCAACCGCTGCCCGGTACACCGCACGCTCACTTCCGAGATCAAGATACGTTCAACATTGGCGAGTTGAGGCGGGAGGATCAATTACAGATGTTCATGATCTTGTTGTTAGATTCCCTTGGATTTTACCAATCCCTATTTCCCCATCTGGGTTTGCTTCCTGAACTATTTTGAGAATGGCGGTTTGCCGAAGATGGTGATGGTGCCAACCATGCCGTGTTCCTCATGGTCGGCCTTGTGGCAATACAACTTCATATTTTCGCCGTTGCGCATCGGGTAGAAAAACCATTCCAGAGTGGCACCGGGCTTGAGCTCCACGTCATGTACTGCACCATGAACTTCCACCAGGGTCTTGCCGCTCTTGTCGGCCACTTCAACCTTGTGAGTGTGGATATGGGTAGCAAAGGCATCCGAGGCAAAATAATGGTCTTCATTGCTTGGGTTATGCAGAACCAGCTTGTAATGATGGCCGCGCTCAAATTCCAGATGATCGGGTACAAACACCTGTTTACCGTCTGCTGTGCCAACACTGACTTTGACTTCAATAGCCTTCGGACCTTCACCAACGGCAAAACACAGGCTGGAAAATAATATTAGAAGTAGAGTAAGGAATGTGCGCATGAATCTATCTCCAGTGTTGTGTATTATTGTTGTTAAGAATAAATAAGACCAAGAATAGTGTTTAACAGGCTAGAACTGCAAGTCTTTTTTTGTCTCAGTCTAATCATACCCCCGACAGTGTTTGCTGATGATGCCATACATCGGCACTGGCAATATGATCACAGTTTTGAAGTCCTGTTTACCTGGGATAGCCGTTATGTTACCGAAGGCAGGGACATACTTGACGAGGCTGGAGTACAAAAATCAGCAATCCATTTTGAGTATGGGCCTTTCTTTATAGATTCATTGAATGTCTGGGGTTATGACTCTAACTATGACGAGTTAAATATAATACCGGGCATTCAGTTTGAAATCGATGATTACACCATTTACCTGAGTTACAATCGCAAGATATTTTTTGTTGAGGACGTGGTAGATAATGAAATCGAGATTGGGGTCACCTATGAAGAACTGCCCTATGATATGTTTACCGCCATTGTCTGGTATCATTCCTTTTTAACCGATGGCGCTTTTCTTGAATTTACACTGGGATCAGAAATCTATATTTCCAAGAAGCTTGAAATTGAACCAGTAGTTGTTCTGGGAGTAAACAATAATTATATCCCGGATGGGCATGATGGTCTTAATCATGTAAGCCTTGAATTGAATACGGAGTATCAGCTTGCAGGACCGCTGGAACTCATTGCATTTGCCCGATACAACAAATCCATTAATTCCGACCCGGTTGAGCATCCCGGTGATGAATTACTAAAGGACTTTTTCTGGGGCGGTATCGGGATCGAGTTTGCTTTTTAATTCATCCTAATGATCGCGTTCGTTACTGAAATACTTGAGACGGTAAAGTTCCCACTCAGGATTTTCCTGGCTGTGACACATGCCATAACGAAATGAAGGTAACATGATGGATATATGGTAACGGAGATCACTAAACCATACGCAGGTCTCCCGGTCACTCCTGTCAATGCGGTACAGGATCGGAAATTGTGCAAAATTACGATAATTCGCAAAGTCATTATCCTGCCAGACGGTTTGGGATAGCCTGATCTCATCTGGCTGGTCACCAAATAGACTGAACGTTTCCCACTCTGCACTGTTCCTGGGCCGGTAGGCAGTCACGAACTCGATAAAGGGGATCGTACCCTTCCAGCGCAGCAGTTTTTCACTGAATCCTGCAAGATCGATTAACGTTGTTGAATAATGATCATTTTCCTTGTTAATCACCCGCCAGTGAAAAGGGGAAAATGGCTGTGGCAAAGCAACTGTTCTGGTGGTAACGGTATCCCTCTGATCGATCAGGGCCAGCCCCACTTCGCGTGCCTGTAATTTCAAGTGCCACTGAAACATCACATACAGGCAAACCACACTGATACATGAAATCGCCGTAAAGCATCGTTTGTAAATCAAAGAGATAATCAAGCCAACCACTACAACCAGGCTCAGGTAAGGATCAATCACGAAGGTCGTGCCTGTACTGAAGGTCTGGCTAGATAAAGGGTAAAACACCTTGGTTCCATAGACTGTCAGCAGATCCAGCAGGATATGGGAAACAAGACCGAGGGCAACATAGCCACTGATCTTTACCGTCTGTTTGTGCAATCGTGGAAACAGGGCAATAATAATTCCGGTCAGCAGGATCGTCCAGACTGGCAGCAGTACCAGGGAGTGGGTGAACGATCGGTGCCATTCGTCAAGGAAAACAAGCGGGTTAATCGGAAACAGCAGATAATCACAATCCGGAAATGCTGCAGCGAAAGCCGTTACAGCCATCGGCACGTAGTTGATCGAATCTTTTTCCCCGGTTGGTGTTTTGCCCTTGATACCCTGGCTTGCCAGTGCACCGAACACCGCATGTGTAATGGTATCCATGCCGTCAGCAAATGCGGGGTTGCCATGCAGTTTTATTCAAGCTGATCGGCAGATTTTGTGATGACAGAATCCGGGTTGACCCAGACAGCCAGTGATTCTGATTTTTGTAACAGCTTGTCTATGAAATCATTGGTCTTGCCGCACTCAGTAGACTGGTCCGTTAACCAGTAGGCCAGTGTGGTCAGGTAGACGCCGGTCGTTCCGATTTCTTCCATGATCCGGCTAAGGTGAGCAGTCTTGCTGCCCGCTGCTTCCAGAAACCACTGCACGGTGCGGCTTACTCGCAATACTCCCAGGATCTGAAAGTGTAGATGCCCCGGTTCCAGCTTATACTTGAAAATATCAATGACAGTGGGCCGATAGGGTGCCAGGGTCCTTAACCAGGTCAGGATCGCCTTGCGAATGCGGTCCCGGCCGGATAATTGACTGAATTCAGAAAGCTTTGCCGCTATGAGTACACTCTGATCAGCACGGTCAAACAGGGCCTCGGCGATATCATCTTTCTGGCGGTAGAGCTGCCGAATATCATCAAGACTGATATCAAGGGCAGCGGCCACCTCCTGCAGCCGCAGTTCTTCCCAGGACCGTTCCGCTGCCAATTCCAGCGCCTTGTCGAGGATTTTATCGGCGAGTTTAGTTGACTTTGCCATGGTCTTGGATGATAAGTGTATAGATATTAAAATTTAACTCTCTAATGGTAAAAATAGCTGACAAACGCTCGTAAATCGATTTTTACCGGTTGCCTGTATTGAATTAGCATTTATGTCCCGAACAGGCCAGACCAGTTCATTAATGATAGACTCCCTGACGTCGGATCGCTGCAGTGGAGTAATTGGTATGAGCTGTTGCCCCGGTAGGAATATATCTTATGCCATTGGAGGCGACTGGGACCGGGACCTTGATGCTGATATAAAGGCCATTCGTGCCTGGGGTGCCAACGCCGTGGTATCGTTGATGGAAGAGGATGAAATGGCCTATTACGGCGTCGCGGACATTCCGGCCAAGACAATCCAGCTTGGCATGACGCATTATCATTTGCCAATTGTGGATATGCATATTCCCGATGAAAGATTTGAAGCACAGTGGCAAAGTACCGGGGAAAGTCTCAGGAATGCACTGATTTCCGGCGAGTCGATCGTTATTCATTGTCTGGGAGGTTTTGGAAGGACCGGGACCATAGCCGGGCGTCTGTTGGTAGAGCTTGGCAGTGATCCGGAAACCGCGATCCTGCAGGTCAGGAGGGCAAGGCCCGGCACAATACAGACCATTATGCAGGAGTGTTATGTCCTTGGTTGCAAGCAAGCGGATATCAATCAACCTGATGAAAGATGACTGTACCTGATATAAGGAATTTTTCATTGAGGCAGGTCTGCATAACCTCTTGAGTTATCCGGTTTTATTTTTTAGAACTAGATCATTCATCAGGAAACGATGTCTGGGGGGTCTAAATTCCGTCAGGATATGAACCATTATTCAAGGTAATGGTCGACAATAATAACCGATCAATCTTCGCATTCAGGGAATCGGATGCCTGATCCAGGGGGGTGAAATCGATGAGGACTATAAACATACGAATAATAATTCTTTCCGCGTTTCTGGTAATGTTTACCTCGTCAGCTTCGGCCATAGCATTATGGGAAATACCGGATCCAACACTGCCTTATATTGCCAAGATCAGAACGCATGGAAGGGGTGTGGCGGTAATTTATAATTCGGAGATTTGCAAGGAAATCGGCGCTGCCTGTATGTTTTTCCGCGAACATGCCGATGCCCATGACACGCTGAACCATCCACTCTATGATCCGGAATACTACACGCAGACACAAGAAGACCAGGCAGACTGTTATGCTGCCAGGGTGTCAAAACCAAAAGAAGTGCGTGCAGCAGTGGAGTTAATGGAGAGTGATGAGGCCGCTAACTATCCCATCACCGGTGATCCAAAACAGCGTGCAAAACTGATCAGGGACTGCGCCATCAAGCGCGGCAACTGGGAAGGTCGATGAGAGTCAAGAACAACCTAATTTTGATATTCTCTTTATTTTTGGGATTGTTTGTATTAACTGTCTCATCCAGAGGCTGGGAGACATCTGACCCGACCCTGCCCTACATTGCCAAAATCAGGTATGAAAGGGGTGGTGCACCAGCCGTCATTTACAATTCAAGGATTTGCAAGGAAATCGGCGCTGCCTGTATGTTTTTCCGGGAACATGCCGATGCCCATGATACGCTGAACCACCCACTCTATGACCCGGAATACTACACGCAGTCACAAGA
>WVYN01000048.1:0-4418 GCA_011772965.1 Gammaproteobacteria bacterium | reverse complement strand
TGGATTTGCTTTTCCAGACATTGGTCAGCCAGACGGACTGGTAGGGTTGCAGTACAAGTACATTATCTTCCGAATTAACTTCAACATGACCTATCAGGTCCCGCCATTTTCCTTCGGGAATAAGATTGATGTCCGCCACCGTGATTTCCTGCGGCTGATCAGAAACATTATTCAATGCGAAAATACTCTGTTTGGTCGAGTTGTCCTCGCGCCAGAATGCAAAGATCTGGTCGCTCAAGTGTAAAACTGTTTGCGTGGCATTGGGATGGAATGCAGCCTGTTCTCGCCTGATCACAATGAGTCTCCTCAGTGCATGGTAAATGCGGGCATGATGTGTGCCATTGTCAAGCAATTCCATTAATTCTTCCATGTTCCAGTTATGGCGGTTGATGGCGCGATTATTACTGGTGTCCCTCAGCTTTTCATAATCATTCCGGGTTCCAAACAGGCTGTGAATGTAAAATGCAGGAATACCCTGAAGCGCCAGCATAATGGCATGTGCACATAAAAATCGCTGTTCATGCCACTCATCCTCGCGTACTCCGCAGGCACAACAGGGAATGGTCGTCTGCAATGCATCGTAAAGAGAGATGTTGATTTCGTAAGGATGGTTGGTGTTATCAGACAATACCCGCCAGGAAATATTTCCGCCAAAATCTTCCATGGTGCTCGTCATCTCAAGAATTTCTTCTTCATCCAGCAAACCTTCTGCCGGCCTCAGACCAATGCCGTCATGGGATGCTATGAAGTTCAGGTACGTCGTGCCCATGATCGCGTGTGGCATGCTGATGATCCATTCCTTGAGGTAATGGCAATTGCCAGTCAGCAAGGTATAAAGCAACAAGGGCGGTAGAGAGAAGTTATAGACCACGTGGGCTTCATTGGCATTGCCAAAATATTCCAGGTTTTCCCGATTGGGAATGTTTGTCTCGGTTATGATGATTGCATCTGTCGTGTGATGTTCAATGATTGTTCTTAACAGGCGCACCACCTCATGGGTTTGCGGCAGATTTATGCAGCTTGTGCCTATTTCCTTCCACAGAAACGCAATTGCATCAAGACGGAAGATTTTTATTCCGTGTTCCAGGTATTTACGAATGATATGTACAAACTCGATCAGAACTTCCGGATTGGCAAAATTAAGGTCAGGTTGATCGTGCCCGAAAGTGCACCATACATATACAGGCCCTTCAGGGGTATGTATTTCCCGCAATAGTGGATTAGTCCGTGGACGCACTACTGCTGAAAGATCAGTGTCTGGTTTGACTTTTATGAAATAATCCTTGCCCGGTTCAAGACCTTCCTTAAATTGTGTGAACCAGCGGCTTCTGGCAGAACAGTGATTGATGACCAGATCAGCCATCAGTTTGAATTCAGAGGCTATATGCTCGATGTCTTCCCATTCGCCCAGGGCTTCATTGACCTGTGTGTATTCCATGACGGCGAAACCCGCATCCGAGCTGTAGGGAAAGAAGGGCAGTATATGGACAATATTAACGATATCGTGTAAGTGTTCCGAGATAAATTTATAAAGGGTATCCAGCGGCTGTTCATCTTTCCTGATAAATGTATCGCCATAGGTGATGATAGCGATATCTTCTTCACTCCAGTGGCTCCTGTGTGGTTTCGGGATATTGGTGCGCTCGGACAGCCCCATGGTTGTAAGCAGGCGATGCGCCAGGTTGTCTGTATCAACGTCTTTATAAATGTGATTAAGATGACTTACAACACGAGCATGCAATTCATCATAACTGTCCGGTGGTGTCATTTGTAAAATTACCCCCGGTAATGTGTTAAATCATCTTTTACGGCCTGAACCATCTCCAGTGGTAATTCTGGTAAGGCACTGTTCACACGTGTCCAGCTCGGAATAAACGGGATTTCCATGGGGTTTTCCAGGAAGTGCAGTCCGGCCTTCATGATATTCTGGGCAAATAATTCTACTGCCTGTTCTTCGGAATGAATGTCCAGTGTAAGGCCGTTCATGATGGCATCATTGTGATAGGTTTCGATGAGGTCCAATGCAATTCGATAATAGGTTGCCTTAATCGATCGAAAGGTTTCAACAGAAAACACAGTACCCTGGGTGGCGAGTTTCCGGTATATGGCCTTGCTGATATCTATAGACATCTTGGACAATCCACCGCCATCGTTATCCGGGGAGAGTTCCTGGTGTTTATGATCATATTCATCGGCTATATCAACCTGGCAGAGGCGGTTGGTTGAGTAGTTTCGCTGCATCTCGGAGAGAATACCAATCTCAAGACCCCAATTGCTGGGAATACGCAAATCGTTGATTACGTCAGTACGGAATGAAAATTCACCCGCGAGTGGATAGCGATAACTATCAAGGTAGTCCATGAAATCATCAGGTCCAAAAATCTTTTTCAGTGATCGTAACAAGGGGGTAACCAGCAATCGACATACCCTGCCGGTGATAGTGCCATTCGCAATGCGAGCATAATAGCCTTTGCAAAATTCATAGTTGAAATTCGGGTTGGCAACTGGATAAATCAGGCGCGCAAGCAAATCCCGCTTGTAGGTCAGGATATCGCAATCGTGCAGGGCTACCGAGGATGAATTTCCGGCTGCCATGACATATCCAAGGCAATACCAGACATTGCGCCCTTTGCCCATTTCTTTCGGTGCGAGACTCTGTTGTTTCAGGTTATTGTCAATCGCACGTAGTCGCGCACCGTCATTCCATAACACCTTGTGTTCCTGGGGCAGTCGGGAAAAAAATTCAAGGGCATGACGATATTGAGCTTCATCTGCCCTATCCAGGCCGATTACAATTTCATTGAGATAGGGGACCTTGCAAAGTTCATCCACGATATTTGAAAGCGCAGGACCCTCCAGTTCCGAGTACAGGCAAGGCAAAACCAGCGTCATCGGCCTGACCCTGGAATACCTGACGAGTTCCTTCTCCAGTTCATCAACGGGTCGATCGGAGAGGTTATGCAGGGTTGTGACAATGCCGTTTTGATAAAAATCACCCATGATTTTCTCTCATTAAATAATGTTCAATTTTTCAAGACACAGGTTGATACTTTCATTCCAGCCTTCCGGGCCAAAGTGTTCACTGACGAGCAGATTATCTTTTTTGATAAGCAGTGGTTCATGTACAGGTGACCGTATCACTATTGCAAAATCTGCATTGTTAAGCATTTCAATATCGTTGGGGCTGTCCCCCAGTGCAATCACATAAATACTGTTGTTAAGTAGCCGCTTATAATAATCACGCAACCAGGCCACTGATTTACCCTTGTCCGTTATACCCGAGATATGTATGAAGCGTCCACCCTGGGTGGCTTGAAGGCCATGTTTTGCAAGCTCCACAGAGAATGTACGTAAGCTGGTCTCGTTATCTTGCCACAATAAGGGTTCGGTAAAGTCACGTTTTCTGGCGTTATGGCTTTCCTGCTGTGAGAGGCCGGTATATTCTGATAATTCCTCGTCCGTCATATCGCTAAATCCCCTGAATTTCAGTTGCAAATCATTTTTCAGACGGGAAACGACCGGCAGGAAATCTTCACGAGGTGTGCCCAAAGCAATGACCTCATAATCATCGCCTTTTGGCAGGTAAATTCCACCACCGTTTTCAATGATGAATGGGTGATGGTTATTTAATGTCTCCCGGATTGACAGCAGCTCCGCTGCAGTCTTGCTGCTATTTAGTATCAGCGGGATATCCAGTTTTGCGAGTAAATCCAGTGCAGGGCGGGCAGCTGTAAATCTGTAGGTATAATGATCCAGCAAGGTCCCGTCCAGATCCGTAATAACGACTAAATTTTTCCCGGACTGCATTTATACATTGTTATATAACCGTGCCGGGCAATCCAGACCTGGTATTAAAAACGTACGAATCAGCCAGTGATTAAGTTACCCGGTGTCTGAATATAAGCAACGAAAGGCCTGCCAATAGCAGGAACCCGCCTGAAAAAATGAACGTACCCTGCCAGGTCATCCAGCCAAAATCGGCCGTCACGACTTGTGGATTGTCAGGTGAATATAAAACAGTTAGTTCATCCCTCAGATCAGGTCGTATCAAATACATCTGGAACATATCCCTGGACGTGATAGCCTGGCCTTCACTGGTGATAAAATTATAAATTGCCCATTTACTTCCTCTCGCGCCCCGCTTGATATCAACCACCGTTGCCTGCGCCCCTGCGCCGTTATTCCACAAGGGCAGCAATTGTTTCGTGTGATAGCTTGCTGCAAATAAACAGGCCAGTGCCAGTATGACACAGGCAATAAAACCGGCCCGGTCACTGACCTTTTGATTACGGGGGAAAATCAATTGATTTCTGACTAGTCAGTATGAAGTTTGCCACTAAGTGCGAGCTTACCGTCTATTTCAACAGTTATGGTTTGACCGACTTTGAGATCAGGTATTTCCCCGGTGTTTGTGGATT
>WVYN01000050.1:235938-242122 GCA_011772965.1 Gammaproteobacteria bacterium | reverse complement strand
CAGCCGCATAAATGTTTGCCGAAAAGGCGCCCAGCAAAATGAAAGCCGGAAGATAGTTTTTATAGTTCATGGTTCCTCCATTCGGGTGAATCTCATTCAATATACAGGCGCCATTCTTTGTGCCTGCGTTCACATTCGCTTCACAAGATTTTGACACAAATTATACCTGTGCGTTTATATCATAAAAGGAGATTTTATAGTTTTAAACTGATTATGAAAATTTCACGTAACATATTGATATTATTTTATCTAGGTACCTTACTATTGTTAACGGGGTGCGGCACCATGTCCGAAAAACCGATCCAGATAGTGGATTCAGTCAATCTTGAACGATTCATGGGTGACTGGTATGTGATTGCCAGTATCCCGACATTCATCGAGAAAAATGCCTACAACGCAGTTGAATCCTATGAACTGACCGAAAAAGGAACGGTAAAAACCACCTTTACATTCCGGGAAGGGGGATTTGACGGTGAAAAGAAAAGCTATCATCCGACCGGTTATATCAAGGACAAGGAAACCAACAGTGTCTGGGGCATGCAGTTTATCTGGCCCATCAAGGCCGATTACCGGATTGTCTACCTGAATGATGATTACACCCAGACCGTCATTGGCAGGCAGAAAAGGGATTATGCCTGGATCATGGCCCGAAACCCCAGTATTCCGGGCGAAGATTATCGCCAGTTGCTGATCCTGCTCGAGGGCGAGGGTTATGATATCAGCAAGTTCAGGAAGGTCCCGCAACAGTGGGATTAATACTTAGGTACTGAAAGTCAAATCTGTCTCAGCCAAGAGAAATCGTAAGTTGTAGCAGGATAAACCCTGCCGATAGTGTGACACCAAGGACAGGGACCCACAAAGGCACCGCAAAGTGTTTGGTAGCAGCTTGTTTGCGTAATTTAATGATGATGAGCGACATATTCATCAAGCTGAAGATAAGAAGAATAAGATAGCTTGTTGCCCGTGCGAGTGTTTCTATGGGCAACAACACGGACAAAACCAGTATTAATGCGCAACAAATCACCGTTGCATTTATAGGTGTATGGGTCCTGGCGTTGACTGCGCCCAGGAATTCAGGAAGCCAGCCTTGCCGGCTGACTCCATACAGTATCCTCGAAGCCATTATGATTTGTATCAACGCGCCATTGATTACGGCAAATAAGCTGATGACTGTAATCAAAACCGGCTTCCTGCCTGTGGCTTGTTCATAGACAAGCGCCAGTGGCGCTTCGGATTGACTCAGCTGCGCAGGATCAACAGCAAGCACACAGACATAGGCCACCAGACTGTAGAGGATAGTGGCAATCACTAATGCAGCGAGGATTGCAACGGGCATGTTTTTTTCAGAATTTACCACTTCCTCGGAAATATTGACCATATCCTCGAAACCGATATAGGCATAAAATGCCAGGAAAGCGCCAAGAAAGATCCCTTGCATCATTGCCAGATCCAGGGCAGGCAAGTTTTCAACAGTAGTTTTTGCTTCTGTGACGGGACTCCAGGTAACAGAAATAATAATTATCAGCCCGATTATTTCAACAATGGTAATCAGACTGGCTATGCCAACTGAAAACTTGATCCCCCAACAGGCTATAGCGCCAAGCAGGGAAATAAGGATGAACAGGATCAGACTGACCGGGATATCAATGAATACCCGGGTATAGCCGGCAAATCCAAGGGCAATGGCGCCGGATGATACACAACCGGCAAAGATAATTAACAAACCAATGAATAGCGAAAGGGGAGCTATATTCAGTGCTTGCTGAACATAGACTGCTTCGCCGGCGCTCTTAGGATACCTGGATGACAACTCGGCATAGGTAAAGGCACTGACAGCGGCTACCAATGAGGCAATAAA
Organism: Gammaproteobacteria bacterium; assembly: GCA_011772965.1. Classification (GTDB taxonomy): domain Bacteria; phylum Pseudomonadota; class Gammaproteobacteria; order Eutrophobiales; family Eutrophobiaceae; genus SZUA-592. The sequence continues at coordinate 240,264 of WVYN01000050.1, read as the reverse complement.
AAACGCCAGTGCAGAATAGTAACCTCCATAACCGGCCACTTTGCCAATCAAAACATATATTCCCGCACCAAGAATGTTTCCAAGTCCGTAAAATATGATCAGAGGAAGGGAAATAACACGTTTGAGGTCAGCGGTTTTATGCATCTGGTGTAATATTCCGGTTCAATGTTAATTTCAGCATGTTTAAGTATCACTGGCAATTTTTGTCAATCCTTCGCATTGATCTGTAATTGATTTGTATTTTTGAGAAAAATTTGCCCTGGTCAAATTGACGTGCCACCTTCAAACAGAGATACTTGCATCATCTATTTCTCTGTTGTTCCATTCATCTTTTTTTGCTGATAGTTCCTGGTAGTAATCGTTATTCTTTAAATTATTCAATAGCCAATATCATGTTGCTGAGTTTTATCTTTTTCCTGCTTGTATTTATGACAGTCGGCCTGTTATCCGCGAGAGTCAGAAAAAATAATCGCAGCGACTATTATCTTGCCGGGTTCACTGTCAAGCCCTGGTTGGTAGGACTCTCGGCCATGGCTACCAATCTCAGCGGTTATATGTTTATCGGCCTGATCGGTTTTACCTATGTAACCGGGCTTTCCTCGATCTGGCTCATGTTTGGCTGGATAGTGGGTGACTTTATTGTTTCATTTTTTATACACAAACCACTGCGTGAAGCCACTGAATCACACCATCAATTCAGTTACGCCGGCGTGCTGGCCAATTACTGGTCGGGACAGAATTATTATTATGTTCAGAAAATTGCTGCCTTACTGCTTATCTTTCTGTTAATGTCCTACGCCAGTGCCCAGATGCTGGCCGGCAGCAAGGCATTACTGGCATTAATCAATTGGCCACTCGAGGCCGGTGTGATTGTAAGTGCAATCATGATTGCCTTGTACTGCTGGGCAGGTGGCATACGCGCATCTGTGTGGACAGACGCCGCCCAGGCCCTTGTCATGGTAATAGCCATGGCCCTTATGTTATGGATAGGCATAGACAACCAGGGCGGGGTTTCAAATACCATACAAAACTGGAAATCCATGGATGGCTATCTTAACTGGTTCCCTAACGATACTGTTTTTCCTGGTGTTCCGGGTGCACTGCTGTTTGCGGTTGGTTGGTTATTTGGCGGTATCAGTATCATCGGTCAGCCGCATATCATGATACGGTTCATGATGCTCGACAATATCCACCACTTCACCAAAGCCAGGGTCTGGTATTACAGCTGGTATGCCATTTTTTACCTGATGGCGACCGGCGTTGGGATGCTTGCAAGATTGATTATGCCGGAGCAGGGGAGTTTTGATGCAGAACTGGCCTTGCCACTGATTGCCAGTGAATTATTACCATCGGTTTTTGCCGGTGTTGTACTCGCTGGTCTGTTTGCTGCCACCATGTCTACCGCGGACTCACTGGTGCTTAGCTGTTCATCCGCCATCACCCAGGACCTGAAAGACAGGGGTATCCAGAGTATGAATTACATCAAGGGGACGACCATAATCGTGACAATTGTTGCCATGCTATTCGCTCTATCCGGCAGTGAGAGCGTATTTGATGTGGTCATGTTTTCCTGGTCCGGGCTGGGATCCTGCTTTGCCCCTTTGTTACTGATCTACGCACTGGGTAAACGGCCAGATCAATTGACCATTATTACGATGATGATTAGCGGACTGGCCATCGTGGTAATCTGGCGGGAACTTCTCGGCTGGAATGTTTATCTTTACGAGGCCATGCCTGGCATCATCGGCGGCATATTTGTTTATTATGCGATGACCTGGTTAAAAGGTTTAATTAAACATGTCCAGGAGTCTGTCGCTTGAACTGTGATTGATTTTACTTGTTTTTACAGGTGCCGCCTTGTCTACAGAACTGGTTTTCACTTCAGCTTTTTTTACTGTGCTTTTAATCGCGGTACCACAGGGATCATTATCTATGGTAAATGCTCCATAAATCCCCTGGGCAATGAGTGACATGCCACCTGTAAACACCGCCGCACCTACGGATAAACCTTTTTTAAAGGCAGCGACACCATCAGGTTGAATGTGCGGGTTGGATAATGGCCCAACGATTCTGACCAGGTCCGCCAGGCTGCCCGCGCCGACCCCAAATCCTTCCTTTCCTCTCGGTTTGACTCCAATATTAAGTGTTTCATCTTTTAGATTGACTAAGCCACTACCTACAACGTCCATTCGTTCAGTCGATAATGCAATACCCTTGTCAGTTGCCGCCTGGCCATCATTGATTTCAAAATTCATAACTGCACAAATTAATTCCCTGCCAGGTTTATCTGGAGAGAGTGGAAGCAGTGTATTAACAGCATTCGATATAATCTCGGAATTCAGGATTTTAAATTTTTCAGATTTTATGGTTCCTTTCCCAACCTTCACAAAGACCTTACCATTCATATTACCCATAATCTCGGCAATACTTTTACCCGTTCCATTTAATCGAATATTCATGTCCGTGGGAGCGCCGCTTATGTCGTTGTGCAGATTTGATAATCTTGAAGGTTGTAACCCATAAACATTTATTAAGCCGTTTACCCAAGTTTTACCAGGTCTACTTGCATCAATATTCAACTTGCCGTCAATAGATCCACCAGCAAGTGTTGCCTTGAGTTTCTTGCTACTTAAGCGGCCATTTTCCAATGCCAGTTTAAGATGTACCTTATCAAAATTATCTCTCCTGGTTTTAATCCTGTAAGCATTGATATTCAGGTGAGCATCTATTTTATTAAGTGATGCAAAGGGCAGGGGGCTTGATGAAAAAACCTTACCACCTATTACATTTTTAGGAGATTTTTTAGGCATAAAAGGAGAAAGATCCAGCATACTGGAATCAAGACTAGCCGTGATATAAGGCTTTGTTTTCTTCAGATAGATTTCAACATTCCCTTTCAGATCACTTTTATCTAATTTCATATCTATGCCGGAAAACTTAATCACGTTTTTATCGTCAGTAACTCTGGCCGACAGGTTAAGTGGTCCAACTCTTGGAAGGTTATTGTATTTAATAATCTTGGATAAGTCAGAAAGTCTATTTGCTTTAACTTTGAGCTTGAAATCCATGCCCTTGAGTTTGTTTAGATATTTGATTTTACCAGTCGCGTTTATATTCATCTCTGCGAGCGAACCGCGAAGATCATTTACAAAGAGAATACCTCCCTTTTCAGAGATATCGGCAGAAATCTGCAATGGACCATATTCAGGCAGGGGGTAATTTGTTAATCGCCTAAATTGTGATAACGAGTCGACACCAAGATTTACCCTGGCACTAAAGCCTTCGAGATCCAAAGGACGCTCGAATCTGCCAGTTAGCATAAAATCCGAGCTGCCAAATTCCCCTTTAAAATTCATGTGATATTGTTCGTTGTTACTCAGCTGTAGCAGCGGCCCCGTATTTCCGGAAATATCCAGAGGCAGTCCATTCACGCTGGCAATCAATGCAAAATCCATGGGATTTGAAGTGCCGTTCGACACCGCATTGAAGTGTTCTATCTTGATCGAATGTCGGATCTTGTTTTTTGAATTTTTATAGCTTAACTGGCCATTCCTGATACTGACTTCCTTGACATCAAAGGTTGCTGAAAGGGCAGTTTGTCTATTAGCTGGTGGTACGTTGGCTTCGTTATTTTTCCGGGAAAGTGCTTTTCCCTTACTGGCGGTTTTCTGCTGGAACAGCCAGTTGTGGTTACCGGATTTGTCTGTTTCCAGGAAAATCTCTGGTGTAATTAGGTTGATTTTGTTGACGCTGACATGACGGGTCAGCAAGGGCAGCAGTGCAAACTGGACTTCGAGTTGGTCGACCTTGACCATATATTTGGATGATGCCCAGGCAGGATTGCCAAAACTTGCATCGCTGATGATGAAGGTGGGGATAAGCGATTGGGCCAGGTTTATCTCACCATTGATCTCGAAATCACGTCCTGTTTCTTCTTTAACTAATTGAATAATATTCTTTTTATAATGATTAAGATCAAGAGTCTGAACGGCCACAGTCAGCAGCACGGCGGCAAGTATGATGATCCCGGTAGAGACAAAGAAGAGTGCTTTTAATAGTTTATTCATGACAATCAATCAGTCGCTTAGCGAAAAAAGTATAGGCAACCGCTGGTTCACGCGGTGAGACCTGCATAACAAACAGGTAATGCAGCTCATTGAAGTTAAAATATTTTTTTAGTTTTTGTGGAACAGTTGGAAAAACGAGGGCAGGATTCTTCACATAGAGCCGTGGCAGGCTGGTAATGCTGGGTACAAGGCCGCCTGGGGCAGCCATATTTAAATGATGGAGTCAGGAATATGGGCTTTGCTGAACTTCGGGTGCTTT
>WVYN01000050.1:231862-235928 GCA_011772965.1 Gammaproteobacteria bacterium | reverse complement strand
ATTCAGGCATAAAAGCCCCACTCTGCATACAATGACAGTAATAAGGGCCAATACACCCCATCACGAGGTAACATTTTTGTCATATCAAGTTTGATAATATCAACACACCTATCACAGGAGCGCTTATCACGATGGCGGAAAAAGCCTATAACGTCCTGTTTCTCTGTACCGGCAACTCGGCACGTAGCATCTTGGCCGAGGCCCTGTTAAGGCATTGGGGACCGGAAAAATTCCGTTCATTCAGCGCCGGCAGTCAGCCCAGGGGCAAGATCCATCCCATGGCATTGAAGGTGCTCGACAATCATCGCCATGAGACTGCCGGTCTTTACAGCAAGCGCTGGGACGAATTTGTGGGCCCTGGCGCTCCAAAAATGGATTTTGTCTTTACGGTGTGTGACAACGCGGCGGGGGAAACCTGCCCTGTCTGGCCCGGCCAGCCCATGACCGCTCACTGGGGGATCGAGGACCCTGACAGAACCTACCAAAACCAGGAAGAAGAATACCGCGGTTTTCTGAAGGCCTACTACGAGCTGGATGCCCGGATCAAGCTGTTTACCAATCTGCCTCTTAGCGGCCTGGACAAGCTGACACTACAAAAACAGTTGGACGAAATTGGTGCTATATCGGAAACAGAAGAAACCTGAGTACACAGATCAACCCAGTAAATCCGGTAATATGGTACTTAGCCATGGAATATAGGTAATTAGTAATACACCCACAGCCAGCATAAAAAACAGGGGCACGACCGAGCGGCAAACTTCCAGTAACGGCCGTTCAAACCGGGCCGATGAGAAAAACAGATTCATACCGACCGGAGGCGTCAGGTAACCCAGCTCCAGATTGGCCAGAAAGATAATACCCAGATGCACCGGATGGATCCCAAATGCCATACCCATCGGAATAATCAATGGTGTCAACACAACAATGGCCGAAAAGATATCAATAAAAAAGCCGACAACCAGCAGGCAACCGTTCAGGGCCAACAGGAATACCCAGGGAGATTCTATGACCTGCTTTACCCATTCAACGGCCTTGATTGGGATTTGCGCGTCTACCATATAATTCGTCAGTCCCAGTGCCAGTCCGAGGATGAGTAGAATGCCACCAATCAATGAGCCGCATTTCACAAGCGCATTGACAACATCTGTTCCCAACGATAAATCCCGATGGATATACACCTCCACTACCAGAGTATAAAGCGCGGTTATGGCCGCAGCTTCCAGTGGCGTCATTAAACCACTGAACATGCCTGACAGTAATACTACCGGAATCAGAAGCTCCCATTTGGCTTCCCACAACGAACGACGAACAAGATGAATATCAAAAATTTCTGAATCAGCTTTGCAAGTTGCAGGTTTCTGACTGATCCCCCAAATTGATGCAAGTATCAACATAAGAAATGCCGGCAAAATACCGCCAAGAAACATATCCATAATAGGAATGTTACCAACGATGGCATAAAGAATAAGTGGTAATGCCGGTAATAATAATACGCCAGCGGAACCGCCCCCGGTCAGAAGCCCCAGTGAAGACTGTCTTGAATAACCGGCATTAAGCATCAATGGCATCACAAGACCACCCAGGGCCAGAATTGTGACACCGGATGCGCCGGTAAAGCAGGTAAAGAATGTACAGGCCAGTACGGTTGCGATTACCGGCCCGCCATATACCCGTCCAAACAAGGCATCAAATAATGCTACCAATCGTTGCGGTGCCCTGCTCTCAGCCAGTAAATACCCTGTCAATGTAAACAAAGGGATCGCAGGCAAGGAAGTATTGGATGTGAGACTGTAATGATTGAGGATTACCGATGCAATTGGAATGCCCTCGGTCCAGATCAAGATCAGAGCAGTCCCTCCCACCATAGCAAAGACCGGTTGCCCAAACAGGGCCGTGATTACCAATGCAGTAATAACAATGGTTCTTAACAAAGGTGTTGATAAAGGCGCATACAAAATAAATCCAATGACTGCCAGTACAAGTATAATTATACCTGTAACGGATAATATACCTGCCTGTGATCGTTTAAGCAGCCTGAGTGCAATCAGGCAAAATGTTATCGGAAAAACCAAAATAACCACCCATACAGGTATTCCGTAAGCAAGTTCAACCCCACCTGACTTTTCAAACTGGATAAAAGAGATACTGCCAAAAACAAGTACGCCACATACTGCTACTGACATGGCTGTTGTTAACAGTCTGGATATATTCGAAAAACCGCCCTTGAATAATTTTGCTCCGGCAAATGCCAGTAATTTGTCTTCACGTGCTGCAATTGCTGCACCTAAAGTACCAATCACCAGCGTTAAATGCAGAACCAGGCCATTGACATTTTCAATTCCAATATTGAAAAAAAATCTCAGAAATATCTCAGCAATGGGCAGAACCATAATGAGAGATAAAGTGATTGCAAGAATACTGTTTTCCAGACCAACCAGGCTGAATTTTATCCCTGTAATTGAATAACGGGCGTTTCGAATCCTGTCAATGATGATATCCGCAGAAGTATTCATTATCGGCAATGCCTGTTTTCTGCTGTTCGATTTTGATGATATGACATAAAACCAGCTGCATTTTCTTCACCCATGTACCTGTCGAGCATCTTTCGGTTTGTTTGTCTTAAGTCAACCATGATGAGTCCATCAATGACCTGGCTGAAATTGTCATCAACATTGAAGCATAAAAATTTTCCACCAAGCTTTATGTATTGACGAAATAAAACAGGTATTCCCTTATTGTCCTTCTCTATTTGCGAAACGATACTGGATACCAGGGTGACATCCCTGAACAGGCTCAAGTCAGATATATCCCAGGTTCTTTTGCACTCACTCCGATATGGGTTTCTGGGTTTAATCGAGGTTGATAACTGTTCCTCTGTCAAATTCATCTTTAAACAGTCAATCATGAATTTTCTTGACAAGTGATCATAATCATTACTGATACTGACCGGACCGAACAGGACAGCATATTTTTTATGTCTTGCCACAAAGGAACCTATGCCCTGCCATAACAGGTTTAACGCCAGATAACTTTGCTGATATTCCTTCCTGACAAACGCACGGCCAAGCTCCATCATTGGGCTGACGCGTTGCAGAAGATTTACCTTGTAGTTGAATAATGAATGGGTATATAAACCTGTAATTCCGTATTTTTGCATGATCTCATCCACAAGCCCCAGTCGATAACCACCAATTATTTCTTTTTCTTCTTCATTCCATATAAACAACTGGCAGTAGTAGCTATCATAGGATGAAATATCGATCTCATTACCGGTACCCTCACCTATCTGCCTGAATGTAAGTTCACGAATTCGACCAATTTCCTGCAAGGTCCAGGGAATCTGGTTTGCATGCGCATAGTAAACCCGCATTTTTCCAGACTTAACTAGGCACTGTTCCTCAGGCAGGTATTTTATTTCTGTAGCATATAATTCCTTGATGGTACTTTGTTTAACTACAGCATGGCGACTCTCTTCCCTTGCAGATAAATCTGATTGATCCTCACTGCTACTGATGCCAGATAGCACCTCAGTGTAAAATCTCAGATAACGCATAATGTCCTGATGATCACCAACACGTTTTAAAGTATTAACGGATATTTCCTTACCTATTGAAATATTCACGTGGTTACCTCTTTTTTTCATTAATTCGCGTGGCAACATAAACGTTCTTAATGAAGGATGCAGTAATCCGAATAACTGAAATAAGATGCTGTTTCGCCCATGGATATAAATCGGGATAACCGGTGATCCTGTTTTAACAACGATTCGGGAAACAAAATTATTCCATTCTGGATCACACACCCTGCCTTTTCTGATCTGGAAATGACTGACAATACCGGCAGGAAAGACCAGTAATAATCCGTCATTTTCCAGCCAACGAACCAAGTCGCGCATTGCATTTCGGTTAAGTGTTATAGCGTTGTTAAATACATTAACCGGAATAATAATGTTAGATACTCCTGGTATTCTTGATAATGCCTCATTCGCAAGCACCTTTACGTCTGGTCGTATTCTCAACAGAATCTGTACCAGGATCATTCCATCAATTGCACCGAAGGGATGGTT
>WVYN01000050.1:69691-231843 GCA_011772965.1 Gammaproteobacteria bacterium | reverse complement strand
TAGGTGATATTCAGGAAATCAATTATTTCATTGAAAAATCTGTCAGGCTCACTTGAAGGTGACAGTTTTTTATACATCGCCTGCAGTTTTTCGAGACCGGATAATTTCTCAACAAACCTGAAAAATAATCTCTTAAAAAGATGCTCTTCGGTATTTGCACAAAGACTTAGAGGATTTTCATTAATGACCTTTTCCATGAGTATTTTCCGTATGACTATCCAGTTCAATGCTTACATGGACTGCTGGTTACGATATTCGGCCAACAGATTCTGGATCTTGTCGAATATATCGGCCGGCACAAAATTCCCGCGTATAAGCGGCCAGATTTCACGAATCATATCCATCCATTGTTGTTCAATTTCTGGCGTAACTTCATCTACCACAAGACCATTGGCTTTCATTGCCTCAATACTTTCCTTGTCCAGTTTATCGCGATTATCCCGCAACATTTTTTCAGCCTTCCTGGATGATTCCATCATGACTGCCTGTTCCTCAAGTGACAGCTTGTCCCAGGTTCTTTTTGTTACAACAGTGGCGCCAACGATTGGTGCATAATTCATGCTATGCATGTGATTCGTGGTTTGGTAAAACTGGAATGCCAGCGCCCACAGTGGTGAGGCGGGTACAGTGTCTATCATGCCCGTTTGCAGTGATGACAGGATGTCTGACAGGCCAAGCGGTACCGGCTGATAGCCTATCGATTTCATCAAATCAACCTGTGCCGGCGTGCCTGCCCAGGCAAAGATTCGTGCTGTTTTGTAATCTTGTGGTGTCAACCTTGGCTTGGTTGAAAAAAAATGCACCCATCCACCCTCTCCCCAGTAGAGCACAACAAATCCTTTATCAAGTAATTTTTCTTCAAGCTCAGCTCTCAAGTGTTTATGAACATAGTCATATTCATCCCAAGACCGGAAAACAAATGGCATCAATTGAAGAGCTGCTACGGATTCGTCAATTTCCTTAAGTCCGGCAACTGATAACATCGCAGCATCCAGTTGTCCGATACGCATTCTTCTTACCGTATCCTGTTCAGTTCCCTGTATGCCGTCAGGATATATAATAAAGCGCGCATTTTTTCCCTGTAATTCACGCCATGTTGTACCGACTTCCTGCAGGCTCCGGTGATATATATTCCCTTTCGGCATGCGGGTAGCGATTTTCAGTGTTGTCAAACTGTTATTCGCACTGACCTGACTGCCATACCCGCAAAAAACCAGGACCAGTAATAAAACAGCAAAATATCGCTTGATATTGATCATGTCGTTTTCCCCTATTCCACGAAATATTCATCAATTTTTGATAACAGAAAACTGGCATGACGTTGCATAATCAGATTCGCCAGTCGAATGTCTTTATGTTCATCTACATCTATAGCCAGTGCTGTTTCCAGCAACAATTTGAATTTTTCCCTATCTTGCATCGGGATATAGTAAGATTCAGCCATGGCGACATATGGTGAAGCCTGAGTTCCATTGGATAACTCAAGTGCTCTCTGAAAATGTTTTTTTGCGCGTTCCTTTGCCCCTTCGCTTATATTTCTCCTGCTCATTTCATAGCTGATAAAAAAAACATGTAATGCACCATTACCAAATGTTTCATCAAGTTCCATGGCGCGATTAATCAGCGCATGCATAATCGGAATATCAGCAAGATGATTCGCGTTGTCTTTACCAAGGGATATAATTGAACCCCAGGCGGCTGCAGTCCAATAAAGCAATCCAACATCATCTCTGGTTGTGCTCGCTAAAGCCGCCTCTGGATCTTTTCGCATTTTATTGATAAGACCTGGATTATCTGTTTCAAGACCACGGACACCGTAGTCACGTGCGCGGATATATAGTTTTAATGCTCTCTGGCGCTCCCTGTAAGCTGCTTCATAATCAATTTGTTCAATCTCATCTGCCGGAAGCTGGACATAAGCATAGGCATACTGCGTAAATCCCCTGGTTGCTGAAAGTAATAATCCTTTGTGTTCTGGCGTACTGGCCAGCAGGGACTCAATCGTTTTAAGTGCAAACGGTGTAGCATCAGCAATCAGTTGTAGATCATTATCAGATGCATAAACTATATTTTTTTCTGCCAGCGAATCAGCAATTGAATTGACTGCAATCTGTTTGATCGAACAGCCACTTGTAAGAGCTGTTACAATCGTTAAATAGATAGATAAACGTTTAAATTCGATCTTCATTAACTATCTCCCTTCTAATTCAATTATCAATCTCAATAGCTTTACATTCAGACTATGTTCAATAACAAAAGTGTATGGAATGAGTATTCATGGAAAAAGCTACTGATTTCTTACATCTGACTTACAAACTCCTTACATCTAGTTCCCAAAGAAAATGGCCCACATAAATGGGCCAAATATTCATCAGGAGGAGTAACAGATGAACTTTATTTTCTAGAGAAAGGATTCAAACGGGCCACTCAGCATACGTGATAATTCGACAAGAAATATTTTTCTGCTGGCATATGGGACGTCAGGGAATAATCCAACTCTGCGGTACATATCATGGAATCTTGGATCATCCGTACTGACTGATTTACCATCACTTACCAACTCATACAAAGAACTGTAACGGACAGGCCATATATCCAACGTAGTGGTTTGCTGTGCAAGAAAATTGAATTCTTCAAAAATATCATATGCGTAATTAAGCGCCATCAAGCGAGTTCGACGAGCGACAATCCAGCTGTTTTGAGCATTCATTTGCGTTTCAATCAGCTGGCGTAATTCCATGGCAAACCGTTTATCACGTACTGCCACGCCCAGTTCTGTATTGTAATTTGCTGACCGTGGATCCAGGTTGTAACTGCCTACCATGGCCATCTCATTATCCATGACGAGTGCCTTGCTATGCAGACAAAGGCGCGGCAGATTTCCGGATGATGCTTCGGTATTACCTGTCGTAGCATTGGAAAGCCAACCAAAATAATAATCAGGCATGGCCTGCGGATAGGGACGCATTTCCTGGACGTTAAATGATAGATATTCCAATACCATCCTTCTTTGCCGTAGTGAATGGGCATAGGTCAGCCAGTTATCTGTGGATGCAAGTGAATTGGTATAAAGTGACAGTTTGATATTCCGTTTACGTAATTCACCAAATAATGACTGGGCATTATTCGACAGGACAAAATAGGGACTCTCGATGACAAGTTCTTCTTTTACATTTGCTACTTCAGATGCCAAACGAAGTGTAAAACTTCTTGGATCAACCTGCGGATTAGGTTTTCCAGCCGGATCTGCCCAGAATGCCAATTCGTTGACTTCAAACCAATGCAGGTTGATATCATTAGTGCCAAGATTTTTTTCCAATGCCCGGATCATATCTTCAGGCATAATTTCCATTTCCGGAAAATTCTTTACTATCGTGCTCTCAACGATGCTTCCATGTTGCCAATATTCATAAAAACTGAGCGTCATATCATTTATAGCTTCTCCCTCAACAGCTACATCCAGATCCAGGAAATTAAGTTCCTCGTCAGCATCATAATATTCATCTGCCAGGTTTCTACCGCCAAGCACAGCGATACGTTCATCCACAATCATTAATTTGTTATGCATCCGTTGATTCATCTTTTCCAGGTTAATATCCGGAACCGGGTTATAGATACGTGCCTCAAAATTTCTGTTTTGAGACATATATGCAAGCACATCGACTGCTGTATCCGCCAGCAGCATGCCATCCGCCAGGATCTTTACAGACACTCCCCTTTCTGCTGCATTCCTGAGTTCCCTGAGAATTACACGTGCTACCGGATCATCTCCGAGTATGAATGTCTGGATGCGAATTGAATTTTGCGCTTCACGGATCAGGGACAGCCTGTGATGAAGTGCGATCCTTCCATTTGGAAGCAGTGCAATTCGATGAGTGGAATTGTGATACTGCAAGCCATTCTCATCAGTCATGGTTCTCGCCAGCCAGTCAGAACGCTGTGGCTGTAAACTGCAAGCACCCTGGAAAACAAGTGCAACTATCAAGAACACCAGTGCCGCGCCCCGGTGCTTCTGATACTCAGAGATCTTGGTTTTGCAGGTTTCCATACTGATTTTCCCCGCTCTGTTAAATGCCTGTGTGGCCTATATATCCGGGAGTCTAGGTAGCGTGTGGTAAGCGGTGTAGCTACAAGCCATTTACAATTCGCTTACAAATCACTTACAAAATCAGGGTTTTTCCTTTAAATTTAATAAGTTCTGGCTAAATCAGGGGGGATTGTAAAGACCGGGTACCAGTACTTAATAACCAGCACGTCAGGCCCGTCTTCGCTGCTGTATCAGCCTGCTTAAGCCGATATACTGCATTGCATGATGATGGAAGAGCTAATCCGCAGTGAATTTCCACTGGATGACAAGCTGATTTACCTCAATCATGCGGCGGTGGCACCCTGGCCCAGGCGTACAGCAGATGCTGTCAAACAGTTTGCCGAGGAAAATATCCGCTTCGGTGCCAGCCACTACCCGGAATGGGTGGAAAAAGAGGCACATCTGCGGGAACAAATCAAAAGACTGATCAATGCCCCCTCAAGCGATGACATTGCCCTGCTGAAAAACACATCCGAAGCCTTGTCAGTAGTTGCCTTTGGCCTGGACTGGAAAAGCGGTGACAATGTCGTCAGCAGTGACCAGGAATTTCCATCAAACCGGATCCCATGGCAGGCCCAGGCGGATAAAGGCGTTGAATATCGGGCTGTTAATATCCAGGATACTGTTGATCCGGAAGCAGCACTGATGGCCGCCTGTGACTCAAACACAAGAGTCCTGGCAATCAGCTCAGTACAATACGGCAGTGGTATTCGCATAAACCTTGAGCGTCTGGGCAAGTTTACCCGCAAACAGGGAATTCTTTTCTGTGTCGACGCCATTCAAAGCATTGGCGCCCATAGTTTTGATGTACGAGCCATGAACGCCGATTTTGCCATGGCTGACGCCCATAAATGGATGCTTGGACCCGAGGGTATTGCCCTCTTCTATTGTGCTGATCACATCCGCGAGAAACTCAAGTTGCATGAGTACGGTTGGCATATGGTGAAAGACGCCGGTGACTACGATAAAAAGTCCTGGGAAATTACGACCTCCTCCCGCCGCTTTGAGTGTGGCAGTGCCAACATGCTGGGCATCCATGCTCTCTCCGCGAGCCTGTCCCTGTTTGAAGAACTGGATATGAACAGGATTGAAGACCGGATAACAGAACAGTCCGCCCAGCTTATGGATGAACTGGTCAAACATGCACAGATTGAACTCGTGACACCCCGAGACAAGGGCCGCTATGCCGGTATAGTGACTTTCCGGATAGCACAAGCCGATGTTCAGGCTTTGCATCACCAGCTGTTGTCACAGCAGGTCATCTGTGCCCAGCGGTTTGGCGGGATCCGGTTTTCACCGCACTTCTATACTGGCCAGGAAAAAATCAAGAAAGCACTTGAGATACTATATTCAACTATATAATTTATATAATTTTTTTGGCGTCTTTAAACAAAGTAAAAAAGTTATTTGTGGTTGCTTCCGCTAATTTTTCAAAGGATTCGCCGCGGAGGTCTGAGAGAAATTTCGCAACGTAATGAACATAGCCGGGCTGGTTCATCTTGCCCCGGTAAGGCATCGGAGCCAGATAAGGTGAATCGGTTTCCACCAGCAGACGCTCCAGTGGTATTTTTTGTGCGACATCCTGGACTTCTTTTGCATTCTTGAATGTCACAATCCCGGAAAATGAAATATAAAAACCCAGATCCATGGCAGCGCGTGCAGTCTGCCAGTCATCAACGAAGCAATGCATGACTCCAGCAACCTGATCGGCGCCCTCTTCTCTCATGATTTTGATCATATCGCCCCTGGCTTCACGACTATGAATAATAATGGGTTTGTTGATTTCCCTGGCGGCCTTGATATGGGTACGAAATCGGTCACGCTGCCAGGCCAGGTCGCCGGACGAGCGATAATAGTCCAGACCGGTTTCGCCGATAGCCACCACATCGGGATCAGAAGCTAATTCCACAAGCACATCGATACCGGGCTCATGCTCTACATGCTGGTTCGGATGGACACCCACGGAAGCAAAGATATAGGCATGCGTTTTGGCTAATTGCAGCACATCCGGATAGGTTTCCAGATCAACTGCAACACACAGCATGTGACCAACGCCGAGTTCACTGGCCCTGCCAAGCAGGTCGTTTATCTCGGCATCAATCATGGGAATATGGCAATGTGAATCGACAAGTAACTGAGTCATGAGGATATAAGTCTGAATGTACAGGGAGTGGATCCGGGCATGTTGCCCGGATTAGTACTTACATTGTGTGCGTTGCGCGCTCCGAGTTTAAAGCACCGGCAAGGTGGTTCTCGATTTTGCTACGGGTCGCCCCCTTATCCAATTCACTGAACTGTACACCAATCCCGGCAGTCTTGTTACCTTGCGCACCAACCGGGGTCACCCAGATTACCTTACCGGCAATTGGCATTTTTTCCTTGCTGTCCATGAGTGACAACAACATAAAGACCTCATCACCAATGTTATAAGTCTTGTTGGTCGGTATGAAAAGTCCGCCATTCTTTATGAATGGCATATAGGATGCGTAAAGGGCGCTCTTGTCACGTATGGTCAGAGACAGGATACCGGCCCTTGGATCTCGTCCTCCTGGTACACTCATTATGGTTTACCCTCACAATTTGATGTTTCTTGCCAATAAATTATGAAATCTTCCAGTAATCCCTGGGTGTTGAAGCTTATCTGGCTGCTGGCCAGGCCATAATTCTTCAATAACAGGTCATATGACTGCATCAATTGTACCAAGTCTAATTGATTTGTCAGACCTTGCAAAATTTTGAGTGAATCCCCTTGATAGAACAGGATGGGAGAAGTCTTGATTTTGAGCCGGAGGATATCAGTAAAGAGCCTCAACAACCAGTACAGGATATATTCTGCACCAGCCTTATTCCATTTCTGTGAGAGGGCCACCGGATTAATTTGATTTCTGGATACCGAATAAAGATCATTTATGAGCCCGGAAATGAATTCCAGGTGCTGCTCATCTGAATAATTGGCTGCAGCAAACGGCGCTCCTCCGGCAAAACGAAGTAATGTTTCTGCTGATGCTGGTTCCATAATTTTACGTTTTAACCATTCCAGGGTATCTGTGGAATAGTCGGGCTGAAAAATCATTTTCTGACAGCGGCTGCGTATAGTCACCGGTAATAAGTTAGGCCGGTGCGTAGTCAGCAAAATCAGAGAATCGGCCGGTGGTTCTTCAAGGGTTTTTAACAGGGAATTTGCAGCGTTTTTATTCATGCTATGGGCTGAATCAATGATTACGATTTTCAGGCGGTCAAACTGACTCTTGAGGTTTATAAAATCGATCATTTTCCTGATCTGCTCTACCCTGATTTGCTTTCCATCCTCTTCAACATCGACCAGCATATAGTCCGGATGATTACCGGCTTCAAACAGCACACAGGATCGGCATTTTCTGCAGGGAGCCAAAGTGGCCTCATCTTCAAGACATAACAACCTGGAAGCCACAAGATATGCAAATTCCTTGAGACCGATTCCCTCGGGACCAGTCAACATCAGGGCATGTGGCAGACGCCCGTGGGTAACTGATTTACAGAACTGATTCCATTGTGATCGATGCCAGGGAAGTATGTTTAACATAGCCCCTTCCCCTCCAGAACCTGTTTTATCTCCTGCTGAATATTACAGATATCCTGTTCCGCATTAATCACAAAAACACGATCAGGTTCGGCCCTGGCTATATCAAGAAATGTTTGCCGTGCAGATTCAAAAAACTTTAAAGTTTCGGATTCAAATCGGTCCACTACTCCCGACTGCCTGGCCCTGGCAAGCCCGGTTTCTGCCGATAGGTCAAGAAGAATGGTCAGATCCGGTTTCACGTCGGGATGGACGATATTGACCAGCTTATCAATCATATCCCGGCTGACACCCCTGCCACCGCCCTGGTAGGCATAACTGGAATCCGTAAAACGATCACATAAAACAATTTTGCCGGATGCAAGTCCCGGAATGATAACCTGTTTCAGATGTTGCCAGCGTGCTGTAAACATCAGCAGTAATTCTGCTTCTGGTTCAATATGCAATTCCTGATGAATCAATAAAATATCACGAATCCTTTCTCCCAGTTCCGTGCCACCGGGTTCCCGGGTCAATACCACGTCGGTATCATCATTTGCCAGTAACCGTCGTATATAATCAGCGTGAGTGCTTTTACCAGCACCCTCAATGCCTTCAAGCGTAATAAAAAGCCCTAGATGTTTATTCATGACTATTGGCCCAACTGGTACTTCCTGACAGCCTTGTTATGTTCTTCCAGGGTTTCTGAAAAATAATGTCCACCATCTCCGGTTGCAACAAAATATAAGTCCTTGCCATCGCTGGGATGCAATGCGGCATGAATCGCTTCACGACCCGCAATTGCGATGGGTGTTGGTGGTAATCCCGGATTACGATAGGTGTTATAGGGAGAATCTATATCAAGGTCCTTGCGGCGAATGTTCCCATCAAAATTTTTACCCATGGCGTAAATAACGGTAGGATCTGTCTGCAGGCGCATACCTCTAGCCAGCCGCCGGACAAAAACGCCGGCTATACGATCACGCTCTTCTGGTATACCGGTCTCTTTTTCGATCAGAGAGGCCATAATAAGGGCATCATAGGCCTGTTGAAAGGGAAGATTTTCCGAACGATTTTCCCATTCATTTAGGAGCACTGATTGTAATTGCCTGTGAGCACGTCTCAAGAATTCTATATCGGAGGTGCCATATGGGAAGTAATAAGTATCCGGGAAAAACTGCCCTTCCGGTGAAAGCTCTGGCGAACCCAACTCCGACATGATGAATTCATTACTTTTATCAGCGAGAGCAATATTCAGCGCGGGATGATCCTTGACAGCACTCATCACTTCCCTGAATGTCCAGCCCTCTATCAATGTCAATGAATATTGCTTTACTTTTCCCTGAACGAATATCGACAAGATATCGATCGGTGTCATTTCACTTGCAATCACATATTCACCGGCTTTTAACTGATGATCCATGCCTCTCAGCCTGGCTGTGGCAATAAAATAAACCGGTTTATCTATAATTCCGGCCTCGTTCAGGGCCCGGGTAATAACAGACAGGTTATCACCCGGTTGGATTATAAATATATTGTCCTCCTGCAGATTCACCGGTGCATTCAGGTATGCCTGCATGTCCCGGTTGATCCAGATCGCAGATAAGGTAATTACCACAACCATTATCAGGCATAGGGAAAGCAGTGTCTGTTTCATTCGACTATAATTTGATTTTTTTTGAGCAGCTGTCTTATTTCATCGGTTTTTGGACCAGATTTCAGCATTTGTCCATCAACTTCACTGATCGGCCAGATACCGATAATACTGTTGCAAAGGAAAACCTCATCGGCTGTAAAAATTTCCTGCTTTTGTATGTTTAAAATAACCGGACTTAATGAAACTTCCGAAGCAAGATCCAGAATATGTTTGCGTACTATTCCCTCAATCCCGGAAGTTTTAAGGTCGGGCGTTTTGATTTTATCGCCATCGATCAGAAACAGGTTACACATGGTGCTTTCAATCAGTTGGTCTTCTGTGTCCAGCATGAGCCCTTCCGTAATTTCATCATTCTGCCATTCATTGCGCGCTATAACCTGCTCCAGCCGGTTCAGATGTTTGATCCCGGCCAGAGTGGGGTTGCGTGATAAACGGGTATCGCAAAACCGGGATCTGATCCCGACACGGCTGTAAGTTTCCGGGTAGTCCGGCCAGGGATAAATACCCATAATTCGACATGGGTCGGTGCCTCGTGGTGGAGGCTGATAACCCCTGCCTCCTGTACCACGAGTGATGATGACTTTGAGAACCAACGGTCCGTTATGGATTGGCAGGCAATCGATATCGCTAAGCAGGATTTCTTCATGGGGACAATCTATCCCCAGAC
Source organism: Gammaproteobacteria bacterium (assembly GCA_011772965.1). Taxonomy (GTDB): domain Bacteria; phylum Pseudomonadota; class Gammaproteobacteria; order Eutrophobiales; family Eutrophobiaceae; genus SZUA-592. The sequence continues at coordinate 221,894 of WVYN01000050.1, read as the reverse complement.
GATCACAGCCACGATACAATCGCTGGTAGTGATCGGTCCAGCAGAGTGGTTGTTTTTCTAAAAGGGCCAGCGTTTCAAACACCCCGTCACCATAATGGAGGCCGCGATTGGTCACCGCAATATTATCGGAGGGCTCGCCATTGATAAGAAACATGGGTTTTACTCTCAGGTGATGAATATCAACTTCTTGAGAAAAGCAGATCCCGATGATCAGGTGGCCTTTTTGAAGATCAATGTCCCGTTTGTTCCACCAAATCCGAAGGAATTTGACAATGAAATATTAATTGCCATCTCCCTGGCCTTGTTCGGAACGTAGTCAAGATCACATTCCGGATCCGGATTTTCCAGATTGATTGTGGGCGGTGCAATCTGATCCTGTATTGCCAGGATGCTGAATACCGCTTCCACCCCTCCGGCAGCACCCAACAGGTGACCAATCATCGACTTGGTTGAACTGATTGCCAGCTTCTTGCTGTGTTCAGTGAAGATCCGTTTCACTGCCCGGTTTTCAACTACATCACCGGCAGGTGTGGAGGTGCCATGGGCATTTATATAGTCAACATCTTCAGGGTTAATTTCCGCATTTCGGAGTGCATTCTGCATGCAACGGGCGGCACCATCACCATCCTCAGAAGGAGAGGTCATATGATAGGCATCTGCGCTCATACCATATCCAATCAACTCGGCATAAATATTTGCGCCACGTGTTTTGGCATATTCATATTCTTCCAGCACCACCACACCGGCACCATCACTTAATACAAAACCATCCCGATCCCGGTCCCAGGGACGACTGGCCCCTTCCGGATCATCATTGCGGGTAGACAGGGCCCGGGCTGCTGCAAAACCTCCCAAACCGGTTGGAGAAGTGGCCATTTCCGCGCCGCCCGCCACCATGACATCTGCGTCCCCATATTCAATCATACGGGCGGCATCACCGATATTATGGGTACCTGTTGTACAAGCTGTGACGATGGCAATATTGGGTCCCTTTAAGCCATATTTGATCGAGAGATTACCGGAAACCATATTGATGATGTTACTGGGCACAAAGAACGGTGAAATCTTGCGGGGCCCACTCTCCAGGTAGGTCTGGGTGCCCTTTTCTATGCCGGGCAGGCCGCCGATACCGGAACCAATGGCGACTCCGATACGGATAGCATTTTCCTCGGTAATCTCGAGACCTGAATCTTCGATCGCCTGGCTGCCTGCAGCCATACCATAATGTATGAAGGGGTCCATTTTCCGCGCTTCCTTGGGGGAAATGTACTGGCTGATATCGAAATCACGGATGGAGCCACCGATTTTCACACTGAAATCAGTGGTGTCAAAATGGGTAATGGGTGCAATTCCACTCTTACCGGCCTTTATGCTGTACCAGCTATCGGCAACATTGTTGCCGACCGGGGTTACCAGACCCAGACCAGTAATTACGACTCTTCTTTTACTCACGGTAATCCTGTCGATTTTTAAGTGTCTGAAACGAAAAAGCCGCGTTGTAATAACGCGGCCTGACTGTGTTCCATGTTCAGGAGATTACTCCATATGAGCATTGATATAGTCTATCGCCTGCTGGACTGATGTAATTTTTTCTGCTTCTTCATCAGGAATTTCAGTCTTGAATTCTTCTTCCAAGGCCATGACAAGTTCGACTGTATCGAGTGAATCTGCCCCCAGATCATCAACAAACGAGGCCTCGTTGGTAACCTCATCTTCCTTAACGCCGAGTTGTTCTACAACTATCTTTTTGACTCGTTCTTCAACACTACTCATGATGGATGTTTCCTCCCTCTGTGGTCAGTGACCAATAGGCTGTGTAAGTTAAGTGAAATGAACACGTCTTGCAACTTAGAAGTGATCATAACAATTGAAACCTTTTAATATCAATGGCTTATTATAAATTTATAAAGTCAATTATAGATATTATCAACCCATGTACATACCGCCGTTCACGTGCAAGGTTTGTCCGGTGATGTAAGCCGCCCCTTCGGACGCCAGGAATATTACGGTGTTGGCAATTTCATCAACCTGGCCCAACCGGTTCAGTGCAATTTGCGAGAGGATTGTCTGTTGTTGCTCTTCAGACAATGCATCGGTCATGTCGGTCTCAATGAAACCGGGGGCGATTGCATTAACGGTGATTCCCCGGGCACCAATCTCCCTGGCCAGGGATCGGGTAAAACCAATCATACCGGCCTTGGCAGCTGAATAATTGCATTGCCCGGGATTACCGGAAAAACCTACCACAGAAGTTATATTAATGATCCGGCCGCGGCGAGCCTTGGTCATGTCCCGCAAGCAAAGCTTGGTCAGACGATACACTGAATTCAGATTGGTATTGATGACATCGTCCCATTCTTCATCTTTCATTCTAAGTAACAGGTTATCACGGGTGATGCCGGCATTATTGATCAGGATAACAGGTGACAGGCCCTCGGCCTTCATAGCTTCTCCCAGCGCCTTCACTGATTCCGGATCAGAAACATCCAATATAAATGCCGCGCCCTTGATGCCTTCTTTTTTGAAATGTTCCTTAATTGAATTGATACCCGTCGCACTGGTCGCTGTGCCAATTACAGTAGCCCCTTCCTTTCCGAGTGCTGTGGCAATACCCTTGCCGATACCGCGGCTGGCGCCGGTCACCAGGGCAACATCATTTTCAAACAACATCAATTATCTCCTTTGTCAGCTATCCTACTCAGCGCCTTATGCAATGAATCTGAATCGAGAACCGGAAGGGCGCAAAGTTGCCTGTTTATGCGTTTGATCAGACCACAGAGCACCTTGCCCGGACCACATTCTATAATGTTCTCAATACCCTGAGAGGCCATACTCTGAACAGTTTCTACCCAGCGTACCGGTTGAAACAATTGCTCAACCAAGGCCTGTTTGATGGCGGCCGGATCGGATTTGCTGCTGACATCGACATTGTGTATTACCGGAATACGCCCACAGACGAGTTCAATTGATTCGAGGCGCTGGGCAAGTCGATCGGCAGCCTTCCGCATCAAGGCACAGTGCGATGGGACACTGACGGGCAAGATCACTGAACGCCTGGCACCGGCATCTGCTGCTGCAGCAACAACACGGCTGACGGCTTCCTTGTGACCCGCAATCACTACCTGGCCTTCAGAATTGAAATTAGCCGGTGCGACTACCTGTCCCTGCGCCAGTTCATTACATAAGGATTCAAGTGCTGCATTATCCATGCCCAAGATCGCAGCCATACTGCCTGTGCCCTCAGGCACCGCTTCCTGCATGTAACGTCCCCGATCCGCTACCAGTGACACCGCATCAGAAAACTGCATGGCTCCGGAACAAACCAGCGCCGTGTACTCTCCCAGGCTATGGCCTGCCAGGATATCAGGGACAGGCCCACTCTCTGAAAGCCATACCTGCCAGGTAGCCACACCGGCTGTCAACAAGGCTGGCTGGGTATTGACTGTATTATTTAAGGCTTCTTCTGGTCCGCTCTGGGTCATTTCCCAGAGATCAAAATCCAGTACCGTGGATGCTTCTGTAAATGTTTCCCTCACCAGGGGAAAACTTTCGGAAAGTGCGGATAACATGCCGACAGATTGTGAACCCTGTCCGGGGAATACAATTGAAAATGTCATAAACCTGCCTGTAATTTTGCTCTAGTAATTAACAAGCGCGGAGCCCCAGGTAAATCCGCCACCGAAAGCTTCAAGTAATAATGTGTCTTTCTTCTTGATACGGCCATCACGGACAGCAGTATCCAGCGCCAGCGGTACTGATGCAGCCGATGTATTACCGTGTTTGTCAACCGTCAAAACAACCCGGTCCATAGGCATATCAAGTTTTTTGGCTGTTGCTGTAATGATGCGGGTATTAGCTTGGTGAGGTACCAGCCAGTCAATGTCCTTTTTTTCCATTTGATTATAAGTGAGGGTCTCATCAACGATTCTGCCCAGTGTGTTAACGGCAACCTTGAATACTTCATTGCCCTGCATCTCGATAAAGGCAGTACCTTCCTTTAATTGCTCAGGATTATGGGAAATGCCAGCCGGGACATTCAGCAAACCCTCATACTCACCATCAGCATGTATATGTGTAGAAAGGATACCGGGTTCTTTACTATTTTGAAGTACAACTGCCCCAGCACCGTCAGCAAACAAGACGCAGGTACTGCGATCGGTCCAGTCAATTATCCTGGATAGGGTTTCAGAGCCTACAACCAGAACTGTAGTCGCGGATCCGGTTTTTATAAATTTATCGGCAATGCTAAGTGCATAGATGAAACCTGTACAAACTGCCTGGACGTCAAATGCCGGACAGCCGTGAATATCCAGTTTTTTTTGTAGCAGGCAGGCTGTGCTTGGAAAAATAACATCAGGTGTGGTCGTTGCAACAATAATCAGATCAATATCATCCGGTTTGATATTGGCCGCCTTGATTGCTTCAATTGCTGCTTTCTCAGCCATATCACAAGTAGTTTCACCTTCTGCCGCAATATGCCGCTCACTGATCCCTGTCCGAGCCTTGATCCATTCATCGGAAGTATCCACCATCTGCTCAAGTTCAGCATTGGTCATTATCCTCTTTGGTAAGTAACTGCCAGTGCCTGTGATTCTTGAATAAATCAATGTAGTTAACCCTCAGGGAATAGTCTTTCCAGTTCTTTTGATATCCGGTTAGGTATATCTTTTTCAACCTCTACCATGGCTTCTTCAATCGCATGTGCAAACGATATCTTGTCTGCACTACCATGACTTTTGATTACAATACCACGCAAACCAAGTAGGCTGGCACCATTATATCTTCTGGGGTCAATTCTTTTCCTAATAGACTTCAGGATGGGCATACTCACCAGCGCAGCAAATTTACCATAAAGTGAACTGCTGAAATCCTGTTTCACATGATACATCAGGAAAGCTGCAACACCCTCGCTCGCCTTCAACGCAATATTACCTACGAAACCATCACACACGATCACGTCCGCCTTTCCGGAATATATATCATTACCCTCAACGAATCCTATGTAGTTCAGATGACTTTGAGATAACAGGGAAGCAGCCTGTTTTACACGGTCATTACCCTTGATTTCCTCTTCGCCGACATTAAGCAAGGCCACAGTTGGTTCAGGAATATTATTCACCGCACTCGTTAACTCAGCTCCCATTGCTGCAAACTGGAACAATTGCTCCGAAGTCGAATCAACATTTGCCCCGAGGTCCAGCAAATGTGATGAGCCTTCAATTCCCGGCATGGTAGAGCAGATGGCAGGACGGTCGATACCAGGCAACATTTTCAGTACAAATCTGGCCGTTGCCATCAAGGCACCGGTATTCCCGGCACTCACACAGGCCTGTGCGACCCCTTCCTGTACCAGATCAATAGCGACGCGCATGGAAGAATCTTTCTTGTTACGCAAAACTTGGGATGGCAGTTCATGCATACCAACGACTTCAGACGCATGATGAACAAAAAGACGTGGATGGTTTAGGGCCTTGTGACGCTGAAGAATTGATTCCAGTTGATCCTGGATACCGACCAGAATCAGTTCCAGGTTTTCATGCTTATCGAGGACATAAAGGGCTGCCGGGACAATTGCGTCCGGACCGTGGTCACCCCCCATGGCGTCTAGGGCAAGCTTGATTTTCAAGACTGACTCTTAATGTCGTATTAACAGACTTGCTGCCGGGCAAAAAAAAGCGCCATCAAAGACACCAGGCAGGATTATTCAGTGTCTTCTTCCTTACTCGCAATGACCTTGCGGCCCAGGTAATAACCGTCTGCACTGATATGATGCCTTCTATGAACCTCGCCGGTTGTAGATTCAATGGAAAGAGTCGGTGATTTTAACGCATCATGAGACCGACGCATGCCACGACGGGAATTTGATTTTTTAGATTTTTGAACAGCCATAGTATCTATTTCTCCGGTATTTTATTCATTCGATTTCGTTGACAGTTTTTCGAGAACAGAAAACGGGTTCCTTCTAACTGATTTATTAAACTCCTCCAGTAATTTTGAAGCTTCACATTCGTTCTGCTCATGCATTACGGCCAGGGGTAACGCCAGTATCAACTCATCTTCTATCAGCTCCCGCAATACAAACGGAGCATCCTCTTCATAGAGCGGTTCACATCCACGTGGCAATATCGACAAATCAACAGACTTTCTGATTACGCCCAGGTTTACCTGGCTCTTCATAGATAAACTCATGGGTTCCAGACATCTCTGGCAGATCAGACAGACTTCTGTGGAAACGTCACCGGTGATGAGGGTCAGTTTCTGATCTTCATCCCGCTTGAACGCCAGATGGAAATAGACAATACCCGATTGGTCATGCAACCTCTCTACTAGCCGGGACATTTCATCTATTGCATACTGCCCGGCAAGTTTTTCACCGCTCATGGCAAGTCGAGTCGGTTCAATGGTTTGCGGCAAGTCGGGGCGCATCAGGCGGCAAAGTTTAGCTATGCGGAGTGCGACTGTCAAAATACCGCTGAAATAATACTTAACCTATTGTAATAAAAGAATTTTATTACCGCGCCTGCATCTTTATTCGATAATTATGACAAAAATAAGACCGGACTCACTGAAACTGATCCTGGCGTCTTCCTCCCCTTTCCGGCGAGATCTCCTGGAACGCCTAGCGGTGGGTTTTATTTGCGAAGCCCCCGCAGTTGATGAAACTCCCCTGCCCGGGGAACCGGCTGACGAATTGGTGAAGCGTCTAGCCAGGACCAAGGCGGAGGCAGTTGCAAAAAACAGGGATGCTGCAATCGTGATCGGTTCGGACCAGTGCCTGTCTCTCAATAATGAAATCCTGGGAAAACCGGGCTCTCACCAGGCTGCTATGGGTCAGCTCGAGAAGCTGAGTGGCCAGATGGTAATATTTTATACCGGCTTGTGTGTTGTCAACAGTGCCACCGGGGTGGCGAGGACCGATTGTATACCCTGCCGGGTTACCTTTCGTCGCCTGACCCGAGATGAGATTGGCCGTTACCTGGAAATAGAGAAACCGTACCAATGTGCAGGAAGTTTCAAATCAGAATGCCTGGGTATCAGTTTACTGGAAAAACTAGAATGCACAGATCCGACGGCCCTGGTTGGCCTGCCCTTAATCAGGTTATCAGAGATGCTACGGGCTCAGGGACTGCCAATCCCTTGATGAAACAGACAAGTTACTGTAACTGAAGCCTCTTTTCGAGTATCTCTGCCACCGTCGTACCAATTTGTTTTGCAAAGGTATCAAGGAAGGTTTCCCTCCGGGTGTAATCAACGATGTCTTCTTCTCCAACCAGTTCCCTGGCTACATAACCTGCACTTCCAATCCCGTCAATCAGGCCCAGATCCAGGGACTGTTTGCCGGTCCAGATCAGGCCAGTAAAGAGATTCTCGTCATCACTCAAGCGATCACCACGACCCTCCCTGACAACACTGATAAATTGTTCATGAACATCTGTCAGCAAGGTATCGATATGCTCCAGGTCTTCCTCTTTAAGGGGTGAGAATGGATCCAGGAATCCCTTGCTTTCTCCTGCATGCAACAGGCGGCGCTCGATGCCTAGTTTTTTTATGGCTTCTACGAAACCGAAACCGGACATAACCACACCAATTGAACCGACAATGCTCGATTCATTGGCATAGATCTCATCTGCCGCTGCTGCGATATAGTATCCACCGGAGGCACAAATATCAGAGATCACTGCATAGAGAGGCATGTCAGGATAAAGTCCCTTGAGGCGCCTGATTTCATCATTGACGTAAGCAGCCTGTACCGGGCTGCCACCGGGACTATTAATCCGTAAAATTATTCCGGCCGTACTGGAATCTTCAAATGCTGCCCTCAAACCACTGACAATATGATCAGCATTGGCTATTGCATCATTAGAGATAATCCCCTCAATGTCCACGAGAGCAGTATGCTTACCGCCACTAATCTTGGCACCACCGATGTCAGTAGGTAAGTAAATAATCAGAAAGGCAACCAGGTACGCGGCAAAAAAGAATTTGAAGAATATTCCCCAACGGCGTGCGCGCCGTTGTTCAGCGATTGCTTCCTGGGCAATACGGTTGACGATTGCCTGTTCCATCTGCTTCTGATCATTGTTAGATGACGAATTTTCCATAGCTTACTTTACCTCATTCCAGCATGCCTTCCAGCCAGGACAATAATTGATTCGGACATTGCAAGCATGCAACTGGTTCATATTTTAGCAAATCCGGTATCTTTTGTGCGCCATAGCTGACCGCAATGGCGTACACCCCGGCATTCTCAGCCAACTGCATATCATGATCGCTGTCACCGACCATCAGCGTGTTTTCAGGTTTTACGGATAATTCCTTCATAATTTCCAACAACATTAAAGGATGAGGCTTGGAGAGAGTCTCGTCAGCACAACGGGAGGCATGAAAACAGGAATTCAATCCCGTCTCATTCAGTGAATTGTCCAGTCCCCTGCGGCTTTTACCAGTGGCAATAGCCAGTAACATCCCCGCCTGCAACAAGCGGTCCAGCAGTTCCTTTACCCCAGGAAATAAACGGATATTACCGCGGTTCTGTTCCACATAGAGACGACGATAAACCTGATTTAACAGCAGATGATCATCCCGGGAAAGCTCAGGGTAGAGTTGCCGGGCAGCTTCTTCCAGGCCCAAGCCGATGATTTTACGAATACTGATATCATCTCTTCGTTCAAATTCGCACTCGGTGATCGCCGATTGCATAGTAAATACGATCGCGGCAGTGGTATCGGCCAGCGTGCCATCCCAGTCAAAAACCACCAGACGAATATCCTGAGTATACATATGGAATTCAGATTTTAACCAGCAATGATTGTAAATCTTCCGGTAACGGGGCTCTGAAGCTTACCCTTTCCCTAGTGTAAGGTAACTCAAGAGAAAGTGTGTCTGCGTGAAGAAACATCCGCTTCAGGCCCCGTTTTCTAAGAGATCGATTAAACTCGCTGTCACCGTATTTTTTATCACCCGCAACCGGGTGGCCTATTGAAGCAGCATGAACCCGAATCTGATGCGTACGCCCGGTGTCGATTTCAACCCTGGCCAGGGTCGCCCCGGAGAAAACCTTCACGGGTGTAAACCTTGATATTGAAGGCTTGCCTGACTCATTAATCTGGATATGCTTTTTGCCATGACCCCCCGCTCGCCTGGAAAGTGGCGCATCCACGACTTGCGATCGGGAAATTTTCCCTTTTAGTAGTGTCTGATAGGTCTTGCTCACCCTGTTTTGCTTCAAAAGCTCATGCAAGTCGCGTAAAAGCTGATGGTTACGAGCGATCATCAAACAACCCGATGTCGATTTATCCAGCCGGTGGACCAGTTCAAGAAAAGAATCCTCGGGTCGCATCGCGCGCAGTATTTCTATCAGACCAAATGCATCGTTTGTCCCGGAATGCACGGCCAGTCCAGGCGGTTTATTGATAACCAGCAGCTGTTCATCCTCATGGATTATATGACGGTATATCAGGCCCTGTAGCGAGGGTGACGGTTCTGGTCGGCGCTTATGCTGAGCAGACTGGTAGACCGGTGGAATCCTGACCACATCCTGTTGTTGAAGTTTATAATCCTGCTTCACCCGCGACCGATTGACCCGAACTTCGCCTTTTCTCAGCATTTTATAAATACGGGTCTTGGGGACATCCTTCAGGTATGACAGAAGATAATTGTCAATACGCCTGCCTGACTGGTCAGCCGTGATTACAACGTAGCTGACCCCGGATTTCCTCGTGTATTCCTGCGGTTTTTTATTCAATTGCAATTGCCGGGATTTGTTAAGATTGCTATATTATCACCCTGATTTCAGGAGATATTCGCGGGAATTATCTCATTTGCGGATGAGAAAAAATCTACTGCATCCTCCTGCTGAGTCGGTGCCGGTTATTCGCGTGGGTGATGTTGAAAATTATGACATGCGCATTATCCATCCCGCCACTCCAGTAGAATGCCCGAATTCAATCTTGAAATAACAGATATGGCGCCCGTCGCCCAGAATATAGAAGATACAACCAGGCCGGGCCCCGATAGAAACAGGGTTTAATGACAGCTCTACCCTGTGAATGAGTTGTCAGCGCGCTCCCGCAATATTGACCGATACAGGCTGGCGGTAATGAGCGCAGAACAGGAACAATATTACAATGAAGAGAATGCTTATCAATGCGACTCAGCAGGAAGAGTTGCGTGTGGCTCTGGTCGATGGTCAGAAACTTTATGACCTCGACATCGAGTCAACCTCCAGGGAACAGAAAAAATCCAATATCTATAAAGGCCGGATCGTCCGAATCGAACCAAGTCTCGAGGCCGCTTTTGTCGACTATGGTGCCGAGCGCCATGGTTTCCTGCCTTTCAAGGAAATAGCCCACTCCCTGTTCAAAGATACTGCTGAAGATGGTGGTCGAATCAACGTTCGTGAAGCTATCAAGCAGGACCAGGAATTTATCATCCAGGTTGAAAAAGAGGAACGGGGAAACAAGGGCGCTGCACTGACCACTTTTGTCAGTCTGGCAGGTCGCTATCTGGTTCTGATGCCAAACAATCCCCGTGCCGGAGGTGTATCCCGACAGATAGAAGGCAGTGATCGTAATGAAGCTCGGGATGCCATGAGCAAGCTCAATGTTCCACAGGGTATGGGTATCATTCTGCGAACAGCCGGTGTTGGAAAATCCAGCGACGAATTGCAATGGGATCTCGATTATCTGCTGAGTCTCTGGGATGCCATTACCAAGGCAGCTAACGAGCGAAAGGCGCCTTTTCTTATCTACCAGGAAAGTGAAGTCATTATTCGTGCAATACGTGATTACCTGCGCAAGGACATATCGGAGATATGGATAGACAGCAAGGAAGTCTATCAGCGAGGTTATGAATTCATGCAACAGGTCATGCCGCAGAACCTGCACAAGCTGAAGCTTTATGATGAGCCGGATCCCCTGTTTAACCGTTATCAGATTGAAAGTCAGATTGAATCTGCTTTTTCACGAGGAGTCAGATTGCCGTCGGGAGGAGCACTGGTATTCGATCACACAGAAGCACTTTTAACCATTGACATCAATTCCTCGCGTTCAACTGCAGGAGGTGATATCGAAGAGACTGCGCTCAATACCAATCTTGAAGCTGCCGAGGAAATAGCCCGTCAGCTCAGATTACGCGATCTCGGTGGCCTGATTGTCATAGATTTCATCGACATGATAAGTCACCAGAACCAACGTGAGGTTGAAAATTGTCTTCGGGAAAATCTGAAAATGGACCGGGCCAGGGTCCAGATTGGCAAAATTTCCCGGTTTGGCTTGCTGGAAATGTCCCGGCAACGTCTGCGGCCATCGTTGGGGGAATCCAGTAATATCCTTTGTCCGCGCTGCCAGGGTCAGGGCACGATTCGTGGCACGGAATCCCTGGCGCTGTCCGTTTTGCGAATTATTGAAGAAGAAGCAATGAAAGACCTGACGGCCAAGGTCATAGCACAGTTACCCACTGATGCAGCCACCTTTCTTCTGAATGAAAAGCGCACCACTATCAGTAATATTGAACATCGGCATGACGTTGACATCATTCTGGTCCCCTCACCTGCCCTGGAAACTCCACAATACCTGATTCAACGTGTCAAGCTGTCCGAGGCGGCAAGCAAGGAATACGCCCGTCCCAGTTACGATATACAACCGGAAGAAAAAGACACTATACTTGAGTCCATCGAACAACAGAAAAAACGGCGTATTGAAGAACCTGCTATCAAGCAGATCATTCCTGACCATCCTGTACCTGTACCAAAACGGACAAGTTCGCGTGGATTAATCAACCGATTATTTGGCAGCCTGTTTGGCGTCCCTGAAGAAGAGAAACAGGAGACAATAAGTTCAGGTAGAACTACCACTACCACAAAGAGGGCTGATTCCAAAAGAACAAAGTCCAGCGATAGTAAACGACCCGGCCGTAACCAGAAATCCAGTGGCCGTTCCCGTAAACGCGGAAGTAAAGCCAGTAACACGGGAGATGATAGCAGTGGTCAATCACAAAGACGTGGACGCCGTGGAGGCAGACGGCGTAATCGTAATAATGAAAATACCAGCCGTGGTCGCGACAAACAGACCAAGCAGAGCAGTAAATCATCTGGCACTAATCCTGCTGACAATGAAAATAAGCAGACTACAAATCAGGCACAGGAGACAACCACAGCCATTCCCGATCAGGGCAATAATCCAGCAGCTGAAAATGCCGTCACGGAACGGGAACTGCAGGGGAATGCTAGTGCGCAGATCAATCAGGATGAATCCATTAATACTCCGGGACAAAATGTGGAAATCCAGCAAAATGACCAGTCTTCGCAGCAAGCTTCAGTTCCTGAAAATGGAATCTCCAATGACAGAAACAAGGCCCTGGATAATATCGACTAGTCTCTCTTACTGATTGCTAGATAGAGTGTTCGCGTGTTGCAGAGAAAGTGATATCCGGCCAACGTTCCATAGTTAAGTTCAGATTGACCATGGAAGGTGCCAGATAAGTTAGCCGCTCACCACCGTCGAGCGCCAGGTTATTGATTGCCTTTTCCTTGAATTCCTTCAGTTGTTTCAGATCCTTTGACTCAATCCAGCGTACTGTGGCAACAGGCACATTTTCGTAACTGCATTTAACACCATATTCTTCATGCAAACGCCAGGCAACGACATCAAACTGAAGGATTCCAACAGCTCCCAGTATCAGGTCATTAGTGTTTAGTGGACGGAAAACCTGGGTGGCTCCCTCCTCTCCCAATTGAATCAGGCCCTTCAACAACGCCTTGGATTTTAACGGGTCCTGTAAACGTACTCTTCTGAATAATTCCGGTGCAAAGAAAGGTATTCCAGTGAAAGAAAGTTTTTCTCCCTGAGTAAAAGAATCGCCGACCTGGATTGTGCCATGATTATGCAAACCAATAATATCGCCCGGCCATGCCTGCTCCGTATGTTCACGTTGACCCGCCATGAATGTCAGCACGTTCGACGGTTGTATCTCCTTGCCAATCCGCACATGATACATTTTCATTCCCTGCTGAAATTTACCAGAACAAATCCTGAGGAAAGCAATCCGGTCCCTGTGTGCAGGGTCCATGTTTGCCTGAATCTTGAACACGAAGCCGGTAAATTTTTCTTCGTTCGGCTCCACAAGTCTCTCGAGAGTTTCCCTGTGCACAGGGCCTGGCGCGTACTCTGTCAGGCAATCCAGAAACTCAGCAATGCCGAAATTTTGTAGTGCCGATCCGAAAAATACCAGCGTTTGTCGGCCATCCAGAAAGCGTGACTTGTCGAATATTTCACATGCACCCTGAACCAGTTCTATTTCTTCAGCCAATTGATCACGGATAGAATTCAATTCTGGTCCCATATCAGCAGCCAGAAAATCCTTGATTATTTCCTTTCCATGATTATCTCTATGCTTGTCATACTTTCTGAGATAATTATTTGCCAGGTGGTAAATTCCCTGTAACCGACTACCCATGCCGATTGGCCATGTTATCGGTACGCAATTGATTTCCAACTCCGATTCAATTTCGTCGAGTAGTTCTATTGCCTCTTTCCCTTCACGATCCAGTTTATTAATGAACGTTATGATAGGAGTATTGCGTAACCGACACACTTCCATTAGTTTTCTAGTGCGATCCTCAACACCTTTGGCGACATCGATCACCATTAATGCTGAATCTACAGCAGTCAATGTCCGATAGGTATCCTCGGAAAAATCAGCATGCCCCGGTGTATCGAGTAGATTAATAACCTTGTTGTTATAAAGGAACTGCATAACCGAACTGGTAATGGAAATGCCTCTTTCTTTCTCCATTTTCATCCAGTCAGAAGTGGCATGACGTGAGGATTTTCGGGCTTTAACAGTACCGGCCATCTGGATAGCCCCGCCATATAGTAACAGCTGCTCGGTGACAGTGGTCTTGCCTGCATCAGGGTGGGAAATGATGGCAAAAGTCCGGCGTCTTTCGATTTCTTTGGATAAATCCGGCATAAAAAAATGGTGAGTCAGTATTTGATTATTTTTTTAAGGTCTTGATTCCAGGACAACAACGGCACAGGCATAGTCCTTTTCATCTGAAAGGCTCAAGTGGCTACTGATCATTCTAGACTGGATGACTTCCCTGAGCTTGCCGATAAAGAGCAGTTTTGGGCATCCATCTGGATCATGTGTGACACTGATATGCTTAAGAAATATCCCATCCCTGAATCCGGTCCCGAGTGCCTTCACAAGTGCTTCCTTGGCAGCAAAACGCTTGGCAAGAAAATGTGCGGGGATATTGCATAATTTATATTCCCCGAGCTCTGAATCTGACAATATTTTTTCAGGAAATTTATGACCATGGCGTGACAGATTTTCCTCCATACGGATCACAGAGACAATATCAATGCCAATACCTTGGATCATGAGCGGGCTTTTAACATAATAGTTTTGATTTCCCTTACTGCGTTTTCAATACCCAGAAATACAGAACGGGCAATGATACTATGTCCGATGTTCAACTCAACAATATCATCTATTGCTGCAATTCCGGATACGTTATTAATAGTCAGGCCATGCCCTGCATTGACCTGAAGTCCATATGTCGAGGCCAGTTCCGTTGACTTGATGATTCGCTGCAACTGTAGTTGAATTTCGAATTGATCGAGGGCATTTGCATAATGACCGGTATGGATTTCAATTACCTTTGCTCCAACCTCTGCTGCAGCCAGAATTTGTCTTTCATCAGCATCAATGAAAAGTGAAACCCGGATTCCTGCATCATGAAGCTCTTGAATTTTCCTAGATATAGTTTTCTTATTACCTGCAACATCCAGCCCACCTTCTGTAGTTAATTCCTGGCGCTTTTCAGGAACCAAGCAACAATACTCTGGCTTGACTTTTTCTGCTATTGAGATCATTTTATCAGTTACTGCCATTTCCAGATTCATGCCGGTTTGCATGACAGTTTTCAGCCTGAACAAGTCATCGTCCTGAATATGCCTTCGATCCTCACGTAAATGAAGTGTAATTGAATCAGCTCCGGCTTTTTCTGCAAGCAAGGCAGCTGCAACAGGATCAGGGTAGCTGGTAAGCCTGGCCTGCCGCAAAGTTGCAACATGATCAATATTGACACCAAGTAATATCTTTTTTTTACTCACGATAATGATTATCTGGACTGGTTAATGAACGATTTATAGAGATTTCTGCTTGCCAATTGTTTTCCGTCAAGATGCTTGTTTAATACATATCGCATCAGTTTCTTGATTTCAGTCAATACCTCTTGTGTCTCGAAACTTTCATTCGCAAGGGATATGAGCGCATTACCACTGACCTTTATATAATCTCCCATAGCCGGCACCGAACTTGAAGCACCCTTTTCAGTCTGGTAATAATAAATTATTCCCGGTTCGATATCTTTCACCGAACCTGCTTCATGTACAATACTCATGCCATAACCCACAGACTCCATCAATCTTTTCTCGAATACTCTCAAAATTACCTGTTCACTCATTTCATGGTTACTTAATGATTCAAGTGTCTGCCTGTATATATCAAACAATTCAGGATGGGCCTCATGTGAATGTAATAACCTGATAATAAGCTCATTGATATAAAACCCTGCAATCAACCAGTTTCCAGCAAGACGATAGGCCAAGCCATCTGCTTCCACTGCAACGAGATTCATTAATTCACCTTTCCCGCTCCATGTCAGCAGTAATGGCTGATGGATCTGCAATAATTCAGACTTATTACTGCTTTTTTTCCTAACACCATTTGCAACAAGGCTGATTCTGCCATGTTCTCTTGAGAAGACATCAAGCAACAGACTGGTCTCCCGGTAGAGCCGCCGATGCAATATGAATGATGGACTAAGTTCAATTTTCATAGCCAAACTGCTTTAATGCACTTGGGTTTGTGATCCATTTTTTCTTGATTTTTACCCAAGTCTCAAGAAAAACTTTTTTGCCGAACATTTGTTCCATATCCTTCCTGGCTTGAATGCCGATCTTTTTGAGAATTTCGCCATCTTTTCCTATCACTATTCTTTTTTGTCCGGATGTTGCTACCCAGATGGTTGCATGAATAGTAATGATTCTTTCATCCTCGCTAAATTGATCAATCACGACCGAAATATTATATGGGACCTCGTCACCAAGTTGCCGTGTCAATTTTTCCCTTATAAATTCAGCTGCGAAATAACGCTCGTTGCGGTTACTGATTTGATCGTCCGGATATTGTTTTTCCCCCGGGGGCAATTGCCTGGTGATCTGCGCCTCCAGCAAATCTATATTTTTTCCTGTTTTAGCTGAAAGCGGGATGATATCAACATAATTGCTTGCTGCTTCAATTTTACCGATGAATGTCAATAAATCAGACTTTTGATCAATTTTATCTATTTTATTAATAGCGAGAATCAGTGGCTTTCCAGTATTTTGAATTCGCGTCATAATTTCATGATCAGTTTGCTTCCATTTCATGGCCTCTATGACATGAACAACCACATCTACATCCACAAGTGCATTGAATATCTCCCGGTTCATGTAACGACTTATTAGGTTGGAAGATTTTTTCTGTAAACCAGGCGTATCAATATAAAGTATCTGGGAATTGTCATTAGATTTTATTCCCAGTAAATGTGAGCGTGTTGTTTGTGGTTTACGTGAAGTGATACTAATCTTCTGGCCAATTAATCGGTTCAACAAGGTAGATTTGCCCACATTGGAACGGCCTACAAGCGTCACAAAACCACAGTGCTCTAACATTTTTTCGTTCGGCGTCAGGAGAAATTCAGCTGTTCCAGCGCAATCTGTGCAGCGGATTGTTCTGCATTCCGTTTACTGAAGCCATCTGATTGCACTGAGATATCTACTTCAGGAATATTACAGCGCACGGTGAATACTTTTTGATGCGCCTCACCCTCTTCTTTAATTATTGTATATTTCGGTAGTGGGAGTTGTCTTGACTGTAACAGTTCCTGTAAGCGAGTCTTGGGATCCTTTACCAGATTATCAGGGGTATGCTGTCTTAACAGGTCTTGATATAACGTAAGCACTGTTTTGCGACAGGATTCAAGGCTGGAATCCAGATAAATTGCACCAATCAACGCCTCCATTGCATTTGCCAAAATAGACTTTCTGCGCCATCCCCCGGACTTCAATTCGCTGGTACCTAGCTTGATGTAATTTCCGAGGTCTAATTGTCTGGCTAGTTTGGCAAGGGTGTCACCCTTGACCAGAACCGATCGCAGTCTGGTCAATTCTCCTTCACTGGTATCGGGATATAGTTTATATAGAGCCTCGGCAATTATGAAGCCCAGTAGAGCGTCGCCCAAATATTCGAGTCTTTCGTTGTTTACCTGTCCAATACTACGATGTGTCAGTGCCTCTTCCAGAAATGATTTATTTTTAAAATGATAATCAAGACAGGTTTCAAGCCTGGTGACCTGGTCAGTTTTCACCGGTCCCCTCACCGGTCAAAGGCACGGAGCGATCAAAAACCAGGACAAATTCGAGGTCATAGAGAAACTTGTTTCTGGACTCATACTGGACCCGCATACGTTTTGGATCACCTCTTTTAGGACCTGGTTCTATGGTGACATGTTCGCGTACATTCCGATCCATGAAGCGTCTAATCCCATTGATGTCTGCATTTCTTAGAAAATACTTCCGCACTTCAAAAGCAGATAGTTTCCCTGAGTCTGTTCGATCGGCAACAGCATTCATGGCCGTTATCACACCCATTTTTTCATTATATAAGGGGATCAGCCGCAAGGTCAGCAGTACAAAAAATCCAATCAGGGCCAGAATAATAACCCAGCCAATGAATGTTACCCCACGTTGGTTATTAAGCATATTTTTCATGATCTTGCCTTTTGAAATTAGTTGATTGATATTAGTGTAGTATCGTACCAATTCTTTTCCAGTCAATACCACCATTTCTGCTGTCCCAATTCATCCAGATCATAAAGGCCCTGCCCATAAGATTCTCATCCGGGACAAAACCCCAGAATCTACTGTCCTTGCTATTATCGCGGTTATCACCCATGACAAAATAATGCCCGAGTGGCACTATGGCCTCGACTGTTCGGGAGTAATCGTCAGGGTCAATTAAAATCAAGTGCTCAACATCTCCAAGTTCTTCTTCCAGTAAAGTTACGCCATTCATGACTCTACCAGAACCAACAGCATCATAGCGCCCAAGCACCCTTTGTGACATAGGCTCTTCATTAATATAGAGAACCTTATCACGATAAAGCAGATGATCGCCGGGCACACCGACAACTCGTTTGATATAGGGAATATCCGGATTTTCCGGATAGCGAAAAACTATAATATCGCCTCTTTCAGGTGTTTCGTAATCAATCACTTTTTGATCCAGAACCGGCAAGCGGATACCGTACTCGTATTTATTTACCAGTATAAAATCCCCTATCAACAAGGTCGGCATCATCGAGGCCGATGGAATTCGAAATGGTTCTGCAATAAAAGAACGCAGGATTAGGACAAGCAGGAAAATGGGAAAGAAAGATCGCGCATAATCAACAATTACAGGTTCGTTTGCTTTTTCTTCGACACCATTCTCCTGCTGTCTGGCCCTTTTTTTAGCAAACACAAGAGCGTCAACGAGCCAGATTAATCCACTGGCGAATGTCAGTAAAACGAGTACTGCAGCAAAATCAAAGTTCACGAATCTTTCCCCACATGCAGTATTGCCATAAATGCTTCCTGTGGTAATTCAATGGAACCGAATTGTTTCATTCGTTTCTTACCGGCTTTTTGTTTTTCCAGTAATTTGCGTTTTCGTGTGATATCTCCGCCATAACACTTCGCAGTTACATTTTTACGCAGCGCTTTTACTGTCTGTCTGGCCACTATCTTTGATCCAATGGCAGCCTGTACAGCGACCTCATACATTTGTCTGGGGATAAATTCTTTCATTTTCTCCACGAGTTCTCGTCCACGAACATCGGCCAGCGATCGATGAACGATACAGGAGAGTGCGTCGACGCACTCGCCATTAATCAGGATATCGAGTTTGACAAGATTCGACGCCTTGAATCCAATAAAATGATAATCAAATGATGCATAGCCCCGGCTGGCAGATTTGAGTCTGTCAAAAAAATCCAGGACTACTTCATTCAGTGGCATTTCAAAACCCAGTGAAATCTGATTACCAAGATACTGAAGTTTTTTTTGTATACCACGTTTTTCGATGCATAGTGCTATTACATTGCCCAGATAGTCTGCGGGCAGAAGAATGTCAGCGTAAATGATGGGTTCCCTAATCTCGTTAATCTTGTCCATTGGTGGCAGCTTGGAGGGATTATCAACATTAATCACTTCGCCTGCTGTTGTCTTAACCTCATATACCACCGTTGGTGCTGTAGTAATCAGGTTCAGATCATACTCACGCTCCAGGCGTTCCTGGATAATTTCCATATGCAGCATGCCAAGAAAACCGCAACGAAAGCCAAATCCCAGGGCCTGGGAAGTTTCCGGTTCGTAATGCAATGCTGAATCATTCAATTTGAGTTTTGACAAGGCTTCACGAAACGCCTCATAGTCCGAGGAATCTACGGGATAAAGGCCGGAGAATACCCGTGGTTGTACTGACTGGAACCCTGATAAAGGCTTTTCTGCTGACCGCTCTGACAGTGTCAAGGTATCCCCGACCGGGGCACCATTGATATTCTTTATCCCGGCGATTACATAGCCAACATCACCCGTTCCCAGCTGCTCACATTTCTTGCGTTTGGGTGTAAATACCCCAACCTCATCGACCAACCAATCACGTCCAGTCGACATAACACGCATTTTTTTACCTGGCTCAAGGGATCCATCGACCACTTTCACCAGTGATACCACACCCAGGTAATTATCAAACCATGAATCGATGATCAGCGCCTTCAGGGGAGCATCCTTATTACCTCTGGGTGGTGGTATTGTGGCCACGATTTGTTCCAGTAAGTCTTCAACACCCTGTCCGGTCTTGGCACTGATTTGAATTGTGTTGTCTGCAGGCAAGCCGATAATCTCCTCGATTTCCTGCAACACCCGCTCGGGTTCTGCTGAAGGCAGGTCGATCTTGTTCAGCACCGGCAGGACTTCAAGGTTAAGATTGATGGCCGTCAGGCAATTAGCCACACTCTGGGCCTCGACTCCCTGCGCCGCATCCACGATCAGCAGGGCACCCTCACAGGCGGCGAGGGAACGGGAAACTTCATAGCTGAAGTCAACATGCCCGGGGGTATCAATGATATTGAGTTTATAGGTTTTACCGTCCCTAGCCTTGTATGGCAATGTGACACTCTGTGCCTTGATAGTAATGCCACGTTCCCGCTCCAGGTCCATGGAGTCCAGCACCTGCTCAGACATCTCCCGATCAGTCAGTGCGCCGCATAACTGAATAAACCGGTCTGCCAGGGTCGACTTACCGTGATCAATGTGCGCAATGATTGAAAAATTTCTGATTTGTTCCATAAATGGTAAACGGTTCCCGGTGTAAATATGAGGCAGTTGGCGTGTGCACCTGAATAGCGCGCGATTCTAGCCTATCCTGTACTAGATGGACAACTTGGTCTGATTTTTATTTGTCCGGGGAAGACCCAATTCCGAGGTGTATCAGAACCCTGTTACGGTCGAGCCTGTATTCGGATAACAATTCACCGGTGACTGCATCAAGCAGGACGGGGATACGTCGGGCATAGAGGCGCTGGATTTCCGGGTCTGAATCAATATCGACCAATTCAATTGCAAGCTGTTCCTCGCAAGGCAGGCTGGCTAGTTGATCAAGTAAATCATCGCATAAATGACAGCCTTGCCTGGTATAGAGGATTAACCGGGCTGTCACTAGTCGTTGGACAATTTAAGGGCAATAAAAATTGGTCCACCCCGCCGTTGCAAAAGTATAGGGATAGATTTATCTCTTGGCAGTTCCTTGACCAGCTTGGAAAAATGCTCTGACGAATTAACTTTGACATTATTAATCAGAAGTACCACATCACCACGTCTGATTCCGGCTTTCTTTCCCGGCCCGTCCCTGACCTCAGCAACCAGTACACCATGATCTTCGATGCCAAGGTCTTCGCGTTGCTCATCAGTCAGGTTTGTAACGATGATGTTCAGGGCATTGGAACGTGTGATGTTGTCTTTGCCGCTATCTGCTATCACGATGTCTTTTTCATTGGGCAATTCTGCAATGACAACATACAGGGTTTTTGATTTACCCCGGCGGATGATCTCAAGCGGTATGCGCTCTCCCACCTTGCTGCTGCCAACCAGAGGAGGCAGATCGGATGAATAACGAACCTCCTGGCCATCAAATTTCAAAACGATGTCACCGACTTCCAGACCTGCTTTCTCTGCAGGACCATCAGATAAAACTTTCGCAATTAATGCACCCTGCGGTCGCTTCATGCCAAATGACTCGGCAAGTTCCCGAGTGACATCCTGAATCAGGACACCCAGCCAACCGCGTGAAACGTGGCCCTGGGTTTTCAATTGTTCATAGACATTGGTGACAACATTGATTGGCACAGCAAATGAAAGGCCCATGAAACCACCCGTACGGCTGTAAATTTGAGAGTTAACCCCAATGACCTCGCCGTCCATATTAAATAACGGCCCACCGGAGTTACCCGGGTTAATTGCCACATCGGTCTGGATAAATGGTACATAGTTTTCATTGGGCAGGCTTCGGCCAATGGCACTCACGATCCCAGCCGTCACTGTATGGTCAAAACCAAATGGTGAACCAATGGCCAGCACCCATTCACCAACTTTCAGGTCGTCTGAATCTCCCAACTTGATAGTGGGCAGATTTTCGCCTTTTATCTTCAAGACCGCGATATCGCTGCGTCCATCCGTTCCCACCATTTCCGCGATAAATTCACGGCGGTCCTGCAGGGTCACGACCACTTCATCCGCATCTTTGACCACATGGTTATTGGTGATGACATAACCGTCCTTGCTAAGGATAAATCCTGACCCCAAGGAAGAACGTTTCTCGAAAGGCTGCATGCCATCTCCTGGCATTTCATCAAAAAAACGCCTGAAGAAATCATAAAACGGACTGTCCTCAGGAATATCCGGCATATGGTATTCAAGTCCTTTACCCGAGTCAGTTTTTTTCAGGGTGGTGCTGATATTAACCACAGCCGCGGCATTTTTCTCAACCAGTGGTGTGAAATCGGGCAGCGAAAAAGCAAATACTGATGTTGACAGTAACAAAAGGACGGCAAACACAGATAAATTGAGATTTCGGTAAAACTTCATTGGATTATTAATACTCCAGGCTGATTCACGATTAATTATAATTCTATGGGGAAAGATGCAGGAAATAAAAACACCAGCTATCTGCTTTGCAGGACGGACCCGGCAAACAAGCGTACGGTTTTCTGCGGTACCTCACCAACTGCCGTAATCTGATATCCGTCAGCATAGATTGCATAGGTATTTACGCCCCCAATCCGGGATGCAGATTTCAAAGTTTCAGGCCTGGTTTCAATTTTTTCGACAAACACGGATACCATGGCGAGGCCATCGCTGTAAACCATGTGTTCTACCGGCATGCCGCTTTTGGCGACGCCACGCGTTTCATGCTGACTCATACTGAAGCCTGCAGGCATTGAGGTAACTTTCCATTGTCTGTCAGAAACCGCCTGTACCTTTGCATCCACAGTGCTGCTATACCAGGTATAATCTTTACCGGATATTGCAGGTTTCAGTAATTTATCTGGAATTTCATCTAGGATATCCAGTTTTGTAAATAAAATCTGTTCAATAGGCCAGCCTGAGCCATCTTTTAATTCAGATTTCATGAGAAGACTGAATTGCTCATCAATCCAGAGCTGATAGCCAAACCGATAATCATCCTTGGGCACAATGTTGATCACCCAGGCATCTCGGCCTGCTACCCGGTCTTTCCCTGCTATTGAAAATGTATAGTGATCGGCAATGGTCTCCACCGGTTCCGGCAACTGGGCGGCAAGCAATTTCTTTGGGTGCCCTCTTTCCACCATAACTGCCTGGTTATCCGGGAAAATACAGATAACGGACTCACCGTCGCGGATTACTTCCCTTGCGGGACCCGTGAGAGAGAGCATACGCTCTTTTTCACCCTGCTCATCATTTTTGTGTATCAGTCTGAGAGTATCAATGCGATTGCCGCGACGATAGACAAAGATGCCATCATAATTCAGCTCCTTACTGGCACGGGACATCTGGTTGATTAGTTGGGTCGCCCGGGATGAGGTTTCTTCTGCCTGGACAGGGAACGGCAGACACAGCAGCAGGACGTATACCGCCCACGGAGAAGGACTGTTGCTTCCCGGACTACTGTTCCACTTCATGAGTGACAATTCTGACATAGGGCAGCATGCCCTGAACACCGGCATTGGTGCGGTACTCATTGTAATCCAACAGATAACGATTTAGCCGAGTTTCAGCATCGGCCGGCGGAGTATAGATCCGGGTTTCAGGATGAACGGTTACAGTCGTTACAGCTGCGCCCGCCAGGGGATTACTAACACTTTTGCTGTCCTGGCTGGATGCGACTACCTGGGTCTGGGGAACTCCAGCTGGATTTGGGCCCACCCCGATTTGCCTGACACCCAGAATTGCCATGACCGCAACGGAAGCAGCGATCGCAAAGCCGACAGCAGGCTTCGTGAAAACTGATTTGGTCTGTTTTCCGGTGTTATCCATTCCGGTTTCACCGGAGATGGTGGCATTGATTCGTTCACTCATCGACAAATCAATCTTCTCGGGCAAGCTGCCACGCATGGCTTCGCCGATGAGGTGATAACGCTGCCAGGTTGCCCTGTGTTCAGCATCATCCTTGACTGCATTAATGACAAACTGTGAACCATTATCCAGTTCATCATCCATCAATGCAGATATGTGTTCTCGGGTTTTATCACTCATGGTCACTCACTCATTTATCCAATAATGGTTTCAATTCCTTATCAATACCTTCCCGGGCACGAAAAATACGTGAACGCACGGTGCCAATAGGACACTCCATTGCCTCGGCGATATCCTCATAACTCAGGCCCTCAATCTCACGTAAAGTGATGGCGATCCGCAAGTCTTCAGGCAATCCCTCGATAGCCTGGATGATCGTGTCCTCGATTTCATCCCGCAGCAACATGTGCTCAGGTGTCGCATACTCCTTTAGAGCATGATCACCCTCAATTTGTTCAATTTCAGAGACATCTTGATCAATGTCCATGGGCCGGCGATTTTGTACCGCCAGATGGTTTTTGGCGGTGTTCACCGCTATGCGATACATCCAGGTATAGAATGCGCTGTCTCCTCTGAAATTGGGTAAGGCACGATAGGCCTTGATAAATGCATCTTGTGTGACATCAAGGGCATCCGCCTGGTTCCGTACAAACCGGGAGACTAGGTTCACAATTCGCTGCTGATATTTCATCACTAGCAGGTCAAAGGCTTTTTTATCCCCATTTTGAACCCGCTCAACCAGTTGTTGATCTGTTATCTTATTGCCCATCAGGGCTGGCCCCTAGTGTTAACATGCCGTGCTGTGCCGTGCCCTGACCTTGTCCCAGAACGGCTACAATATGAATTGCTAATAATATGTCCTAATCAATAGCTTACAATACAAAGCAAGTATATTATCTCAAGTAAGATGACTGACCAACATCAACATGATGTCCTGATCATCGGCAGCGGAGCTGCCGGGCTTAGTCTCGCCCTGCAACTGGCTGAAAATGCCCAAGTTGCTGTCCTCTCGAAGTCTGCCCTGGTCGAGGGAGCCACCTATTATGCCCAGGGCGGTGTTTCCGCTGTTTTGGATACCTGTGATTCCATTGAATCCCATGTGCAAGACACCCTGGACTCCGGTGCCGGTCTCTGCAATCCGGACGTGGTCCGTTTCGTAGTCGAACATGGACGGGAAAGTATCCAGTGGTTAATTGGCCTTGGTGTTAATTTCACAAAGACTAAGGATGCCGAGGGCAAGCTTGATTATCACTTGAACCAGGAAGGCGGCCACAGTCACAGACGTATTGTCCATGCTGCCGATTGCACGGGCCGGGCTATTGAGACCACCCTCGAACAACGGGTCAAACAACATCAGAATATCGAACTGTTTGAGCACCATGCAGCCATTGACCTGATCACGGCGGAAAAGCTGGGCCAGACACCGAATCGTTGCCTGGGTGCCTATGTTTATGATCGCCGCCGGGGCTGCATCAGTGTTTTCAGTGCCCGCTTAGTCGTTCTGGCAACCGGTGGTGCCGGCAAGGTCTATTTGTATACCAGTAATCCGGACACCTGCACCGGCGATGGCATAGCCATGGCCTGGCGTGCCGGCTGTGATATCGCCAACATGGAGTTTGTCCAGTTTCACCCCACTTGCCTGTATCATCCCCAGGCCAAATCCCTCCTCATTTCGGAAGCCCTGCGTGGTGAGGGAGCACGCCTGCTTTTGTCTAACGGTGAGCCATTCATGAATAAGTATGATCCGCGCGGTGAATTGGCGCCTCGAGACATCGTTGCCAGGGCAATCGACCATGAAATGAAACGCCGCGGCGATGATTGTATTTACCTGGACATCAGCCATAAACCCGACGAATTTATTATTGAGCATTTTCCGACCATCTACGAAAGTTGCCGGAAATTTGGTTTCGACTTGTGCAAGGATCCGGTGCCGGTGGTCCCGGCCGCGCATTATACCTGTGGCGGTATCGTCATCGACAAGCGCGGCAGGACCAACCTTTGCGGGCTGTACTCGATTGGTGAAGCCAGTTGTTCCGGCCTGCATGGTGCCAACCGTATGGCCAGCAATTCACTTCTGGAATGCGTGGTATATGCCCATTCAGCCTGCAAAGACATCGACGACCGTTTGAAATCAGTCAGTCTGCCAGATGGTCTGCCGGACTGGGATGAGAGCCAGGTCACAGATTCCGATGAGGAAGTCGTTGTCTCGCACAACTGGGACGAAATCCGTCGCTTTATGTGGGACTATGTTGGAATCGTTCGGACCAGCAAGCGCTTGCAGCGGGCCTTGAATAGAATCCAGTTATTGCAACAAGAGATACACGATTATTATGGTAATTTCCGAATCACCGACGATCTGATCGAATTGCGCAATGTCTCCACGGTTGCCGAGATCATTATCCAGTCGGCACTGCAGCGAAAAGAAAGCCGGGGCCTGCATTATTCTCTGGATTATCCGGAACCGGATAAGCGGGGACCGGCAAGGGATACCGTTATGTCGATACACACGTTGAAAGGGGACCACCAAGCAGCCTGAGACGCTGGGCAGATCCCGGGCGGGGTCAAATCAAAACTGTATTATTCTATAATATAATATTATAATTCAGATGGATATATAATAAATATAATGTATTTTATAACTAAAAGAATACAGCAATTTCTGCCCGCACTGATTGTCATTACCCTGTTAATGACCCCCGCTGTATTGATGGTCAATAACTGGATGTCATTGCCAACCTGGTTGACCGGTTCACTTAACTGGCTGCCCTACCTGATTATGGTGCTGGCGTTAATGCTCTGTGTTGTGTTCTATAACAGCCGGGAGTTCTGCCTGTTTTTGACCATGCTCTGCATTTACATCCTCCTGCAGACCCTGTTCTGGCCGGAAACTAAGGACATCAACAAGACCACACTGTATAACCTGATAGGTCTGGTCTTGGCATTAAACTTTGTCCTGTTTAATTTCATGAAAGAACGTGGCTTGTTGAATTCCCACGGTGGTAACAAGCTTTTCATACTGAGCATTGAATTTCTGGCCTGCTTCTGGTTAATCAAATCCAAACAGGCTGCTCTTGCTTCTTTTCTTGCCCTGGGTTTTATTCCTGAACCTGATTTCATTAACAAACTGGCCGGCTCACCATTGTTACTGGTATGGATGGCCAGTCTCGTCCTTTTTGCGATCCATCAGAATATTAATCCCGGACTTTTGAGGGGTGCATGGGGTCTAGCATTGCTGGGCTTGATCATCGGCCTTAACTTCACGGGAGAACCCATTATCACATCAATCTATTTTGTGATATCCAGTCTGATATTGATAACTGCGATTATTATTCACGCCTATCATCTTGCTTACAGGGATGAATTAACACAGCTGCCATCCCGGCGTGCACTGAAACAACAGCTGCTTTCTCTGGGCAGGGATTATTCCATTGCAATGGTGGACGTCGATCATTTCAAGAAACTGAATGACACTTACGGTCACGATGTTGGCGATGATGTGTTGAAAATGCTGGCAATGCAACTACGTACTGTTGCCGGCGGTGGCAGACCTTTCCGCTACGGTGGTGAGGAATTTACCCTTGTGTTCCCTAACACAGAGGCCTCCGAGGCCTCGTTGTATCTTGATGTATTAAGGGAGAAAATCGCCAACAAAAAACTGGCCATACGTCATCAAGGCAGGCCCCGGAAAAAACCCCAGAACAGAAAACGCAGGGGCAAAGCTAAAGACATCAATATCAGTATCAGCGTCGGTCTGGCAGAGAAGACTGATAAGCATCGTAGTCCGCAGGATGTCATCAAGGCGGCTGACAATGCCTTGTATAAAGCCAAGGAAGGAGGCCGCAACAGGGTCGTCGTCGCAAAACAGCGATAAGGAGTGAAAATCCAGTGAATAAAGCTATCAGATTAATCGTTGCAGTCCTGGTTTTGGCAAGTCTGCTCAGCGGCTGTCATAATATTTTTCATCGTCCACCGGGACATGATCCAGACGGACCAGGCAACAGCGAAAACGCACCTGGACATAATAAGTAATCCAGGCATCAATCAGTATTTATCAGCCGTATCAGCTCGTCCTCATCCAGCGTGGTGATACCAAGCTGACTGGCCTTATCCGCCTTGCTACCCGGATTACTGCCAATCACCACATAGTCTGTTTTTGCTGAAACGCTCCCGCTTACCTTGGCGCCCAGAGATTGCAGGCGTTCTTTCACCTGATCGCGTGTCATGGATTCGAGTGTTCCCGTGACTACGAAGGATTTGCCTTTTAATGGTTTTGCAGAAGCCGCGCCAGTTTCCTGCGGCCAGCTTATGCCTGCAGATAAAAGCTTATCAATCACTTCGTTATTATGTTGCGCCTCAAAGAAGCGGGCGATATGTTGCGCGACCACAGGTCCGATATCGATAATCTGTTCAAGTTGTTCTGGCGTTGCCTTCCGAATTTCACCTAAAGAGGCAAAATGTTCAGCGAGATTGCGTGCCGTGGCCTCGCCTACTTCGCGGATGCCGAGCGCATAGATAAACCTTGACAAAGTGGTTTGCTTGCTTTTTTCCAGGGCATTAATCAGATTGGCAGCTGACTTATGACCGATACGTTCCAGTGAACTGAGTTGTTCCTTACTAAGATCGTAAATATCTGCCACTGTTTCAATCAAATTATTTTCAACAAGTTGTTCGACCAGCTTGTCACCCAGCCCCTCAATGTCCATCGCCCGCCGCGAAGCAAAGTGAATGATGGCCTGGATCCGCTGTGCCGAACAAAACAAACCTGCCGGACATCGAATTATTGCCTCGCCTTCCGTGCGTTCTATATCCGAACCGCATACAGGACAGGATTTGGGCATGGAGAACGGCCTGCTACCCTTGCGGCGCTTTTTACGGACTACCCTGACAACTTCCGGAATGACATCGCCCGCACGGCGAATCACTACCTCATCTCCCGACCTGACATCTTTTCGATGGATTTCGTCTTCATTATGCAGGGTTGCGTTGGTAACAGTCACCCCGCCAACAAACACCGGTTCAAGTTTAGCCACCGGCGTCAAGGCACCAGTACGACCAACCTGCACTTCAATCGATTTAATTCGGGTTGTGGTTTCTTCAGCCGGAAACTTATAGGCAATGGCCCAGCGTGGAGCCCGTGAAACATAACCCAGCTTTTCCTGTTGCTCCAGACTGTTAACTTTAAAAACAACTCCGTCAATTTCATAGGCAAGCCTGGCACGTTTTTGTGACATTTCCTGGTAATACTTGAAACAACCTTCGATATTTTTAACAGCCCTAACATCAGGAGTCACTGGCAGGCCCCATTGTTTAATTTGTTTCAGGATTCCCGTCTGTGTGTCCGGATAATCCCCGCCTGCATGCACTACCACACTGTACCCATAAAAACGAAGGGGTCGTTTTGCCGTTATAGCAGGATCCAGTTGCCGTAAACTGCCTGCCGCGGCATTTCTGGGGTTTGCAAACAGTTTTTCATGGTTCAACTTGCGGGACACATTTAATTCATGAAATCCCTGCTTGCTCAAATAGACTTCGCCACGGATCTCAACTACATCTGGATACTCGTCGCGAAGCATCAACGGGATTGCCCGGATCGTCCTGACATTACTTGTTACATCTTCCCCTGAAAAACCATCACCGCGGGTTGCTCCCTTAATTAATTTTCCATTTTTATATATCAGGGTAATCGCCAGGCCATCAAGCTTGGACTCGGCAGCATATTCGATGACATCTAGGCCCAGTTTGTCCCTGACACGCTTGTCAAAGGCCCGCATCTCGTCTTCATCGAATGCGTTTGCCAGAGACAACATGGGTATGGTGTGAATGACTTCGGGAAAATCCTTATGTGGGGCTGCACCGACCCGCTGGGTTGGAGAATCCAGGGTGGCCAGCTCAGGATGTTCCTGCTCAAGTTTCTCCAGCTCTCGCATGAGCCGATCATATTCGGCATCTGAAATCAGCGGATCATCCAATACATAATACTGGTAGTTATGCTGATTGATTTGCTTACACAGGTGCGCATGATGCTTTTTCAGGTTTTTATCGCTCATTATTTACTGCCTGATATTTTGAGGCAATGGCGCGTAATTCATCGATCCTTTTCGAATCCAGGGGGCTTTTATATTTATCGCATAACTGTCCCTCGGTGGAGGCAGCTATATCTCTCGCCGTTTCAAGCATCTTCTCAAATGCTGCTTTACCATTTGAACCTTCAGACAGACATAAAAACATCACTACACCAGTCGTTGAAAAGCCGGCAATATTTTGCATGTTAAACACTCCGGGCTCGTGGATATTGGCGAGACTGAACAAGGGGTTTCCATTGACGGCCTGATCATCAAAATAATGAAATATATTCATCTCACCAAACACCATTCCGATCGATTCCATAATATGCAGGATATCCGGACCGGATATACCCGAGGGATTATTTGAAATAATATACAGCGCAATTATTTCCTGTCCGTCATCATCACTCTTGTTTGATCCTGCTACGTCTCTATTTTTATTGTCATCGCCCGATTCTACAGCAAGAGATTCATTGGCACCGGGCTTGCTTTGCCTTAGATAATGACTGATTTGTTTTAATGCAGCTGAAATATCTGACTGATTCTCCCTGCCTTTCACGGGTGACAGTGATTTTTGCTCCGGCTCCGATGATGGGTAATTATCAATACGGGAGCGGATTTGCTTTTTACGTCTTGATGTCTCCCATAAATAGATAACAAGAATAACCAGTATACCGATAGCTAGGAGGATGAATCTCAGCTCATTCATTGTTCAACCATGAACAACCTGAAATGTTATTGCATGTGTTGGATATTGAACCAGAACAGGGTCAGGCTGTTGCCGCCATCTTAACTGCTTCATCGACATCAACACTGACCAGTCTGGAAACACCGGCCTCATGCATGGTGACACCGAGTAATTGATGGGCTATTTCCATGGTGATCTTGTTATGCGTGATAAAAATAAACTGAATATCATCTGACATGGAGACTACCAATTCTGAAAAACGGCCAATGTTGGCATCATCCAATGGGGCATCAACCTCATCAAGTATGCAAAATGGCGCAGGGTTTAGCTTGAAGATGGAGAATACAAGGGCAACGGCTGTCAATGCCTTTTCACCTCCGGACAGAAGATGAATCGTACTGTTACGTTTGCCCGGAGGTCTTGCCATTACGGTGACGCCGGTTTCCAGAAGATCATCGCCTGTCAATTCAAGATAAGACATCCCTCCGCCAAATAACTGCGGGAAAAGCTCCTTGAGATTGGCATTCAACTGGTCGAACGTATCCTTGAAGCGACTGCGGGATTCCTTGTCAATCTTCTGAATGGCACTTTCAAGGGTTTGCAGGGCATCGTGCAAATCCTTGTCCTGCTTGTCGAGGTAGCTCTTGCGTTCTGATACCTGCGTAAACTCATCAATCGCTGCCAGGTTGATTGGACCCAGTCGATGAATCTTCTGGCTAACTTTATCCAGATTATCACGCCATGTGGAAATCTCTGCTTCCTCACTCAACATCGCAAGGATGTCTTTTATGTTTTGTCCGGATTCTGCAAGCTTTTCTTCAATGGTCTGCAAACGTACCCGGGTTTCCTGGATATCTAGCCGGGCTCTTTCCAGGCCAGATCTTAATTCCTGGACGCGATTTTCATGCGTAATACGTAGTTGCTCTTTTTCTCTCAAGTCGGATTCAATATTTTGAACCTTGCCTCGCGCCTCCGACAGTTTTTTCTCTGATTCAACTTTTTGAGTAAGTTTTTCTTCCAGCTCTATTTTTATTTCCCCGACAGGTGCCTGATTTTCAGAGATAGTATTTTCAAGTTCATCCCCCCGTTTTATCAAGTGATCTGATTGAATTTGGCTGCGCTTGATGGATTGTTCCAGTGAGGCCCGTTGCGATGAGATAGATTCTAGTTGCAAAGCTATGCCGTGGCTCTCCTCATGGGTTTTTTGCCACAGTTCCCTGGCTTTCCTGAGTGTGTCTTGATGCTTTTCTTTCAAAGCAACTAGCTCAGCATGTTGCTTCTGCAGTTCTGATTCCTCAGATTCTATGCGCTCCAGTTCAGCATTGACGTTATCCATTTCCTGGATTTCTTCCTGCTCCTGATCATGTAGTTCTTCCAGTTCATCCTCGATTCGCTCGCTGCGGGAACGTGCTTGTTCAACGCCGGCCTTGTCAGTTGTCAGAGTAGCCTTTAATTCTGAAACCTTCTGCTCCTGCCGATTGAGTTGAGCCTGAAGTTCATGGATCTCCTGCTCAAGAGATTCAAGCTGGGTCAACGTATCACTGGCCGCGGATTCGAGATCAACCAGCTTGCCCTGGGCCTTATCCAGTTCGAACTTCAATTTTTGAATTTCCTTTTCCCGGTTTATTACCCCGGTCTGTTGTCCATTACTCCTGCATACTCGTATCCAGTTTTGCCCAATCCAGAATCCATCGGCTGTGATCACAGATTCTCCGCCGGTGAGATTGGAACGCATGCCTATGGCAGCCTGAATATCGTCTGCCAGGTATACCGTACTGAGTAGATGACGCAGCGGAAAATCATCCTTGAGCTTATCTGCAAGTGATGGGAAACGGGACTGGTTTTCGGCAGCAACCTGTTCTGATGTACCAATAAGACCCAGTTCACTGCCATTCAAATTGCTAATTTCATCTAGGTAGTCAGACAAATCGTCAATGCAGATATCCTGCATGAAACGGCCCAGTACCGATTCAACCGCACAGGCCCATTCAGTCTCTACGACAACCCGCTGGGCGAGTCTCGGCGCATTTTCAAGATCGTGCTTTTGCAACCATTTCTTCAAGGTCGGATTACTGCCGGTCATGGCATTACGCTGTAATGCCTCCAGTGAGGCAAGGCTACCCTCCAATTTCTGGCACTGACTGCGCTGGAGGTTCAGGGCCCTGGTTTGATCCTGGTGCAGTTTTCGGGTTGACTGCAGTGTTTCGCGTTTGTGTTTCAGTGACTTTTCGATCTCATCTCGGGTCTTGCTGGCAGACTTAAGCTCGGTATCATTCTGCTTGATGGCAGTTTCACTGTCACTGGTATCCATCTCTTCCAGTTCCTGTTTCAGGTTCCTCTGGCGTTGTCGTATTTCTTCGAGGCTATCATTCAGGTGTTCTATCCGAGTCCTTGCAACTTCACTACGCCTGGAATAGCCGTTTGCCGTGCGATTGAATTCTTCCCATTCGGTTTGCCAGGCTTGCATGGCCTGTTCTGACTCCGTCAGCCAGGAATAGGCCTTGTCACTCTCTTCCCGGGAGCCTTTGAGCTGTGGCTCAAGCCCTTCCCGGGTCGTCGCCAGCTGTTTCAGTTGCTCCTCGTCCTGTTCGAGTTGCTCAGTAAGCTGTTGTTGTTCCGTATTGATTTGCTCGAGACCCAGCCTCGCATCCTGGATTTTTTCATTGATATGCTGAATCTTTTGCTCAAGCCGCGAGATCTCCCCACCAACTCGATAGTATTCTGACTGAACCTCGTTATAGTCTTCATTGGCCGTGGTCAGTGATTCCCGATGTTGCACGATCTCCTTTTCAACTATGCGTTGATCAGAAACCGCTGCCTCAACGCGATTCTCATGCTCTCTAATCTCTTGCAGCTGCTTACCAGCAAGTTCATTAAGTGATTTCCAATTTAATGCCTGTATCTCCGCTTCAAGTTGCCTTTGCTCCTTTTTGAGTAACTGATATCGCTCGGCAGCTTTGGCCTGGCGTTGCAGGTGTTTCAATTGCTTGTCGAGTTCTTCGAGAATGTCATTGAGGCGGGCAATATTTTCGCGGGTGTTACGGATACGGTTCTCGGTCTCGCGACGACGTTCCCGGTATTTGGAAATACCTGCTGCTTCTTCTATAAAGGTACGCAGTTCTTCAGGCTTGGCTTCGATCAATCGGGAAATCATGCCTTGTTCAATAATGGCATAACTTCTTGGCCCTAATCCGGTTCCAAGGAATATAGCGGTAATATCCCGGCGCCGGCAGCGGGTGCCATTCAGGAAATAGGTCGATATGGACTCACGATTGATCTGACGCTTGATGGAAATTTCATCGTAACTGGCATACTGACCACCCAGTTTGTTCTCGGTGTTGTCAAACATCAATTCGACTGAGGCTTGCCCCACGGGATTACGGGCACTGGAACCGTTAAAAATGACATCCGTCAGGGCATCACCACGTAAATGCTTGGCTGAACTCTCACCCATGACCCACATAACGGCATCAATGATGTTGGATTTGCCACAACCGTTAGGTCCAACGACTCCAGTCAGGTTAGTCGGGACAATCAGGGTGGTAGGATCAACAAAAGATTTAAAGCCGGAAAGTTTTATTTTGCGCAATCGCATGGAGCGTAACAATACAGAGTTCAGTGAAGACAGACAAGCGTGTTATCAAGTCTACTATTTACTTTAATTTAATTATATAACTATATGATAAATAAATTAATATTTTAGCATATTAATAATACAAATGAAAAAAGATAACTAACTCTTTGTCTGTTATGTGATAAGGTTAATTGGTAATTTTTTATTCGTTTTACCATCAAAACCATGTCAGCCAAACCATCAAAACAGCTGGAAACTTTTGAAAACCCGAATCCCGATCGGGATTACACGATTCATATCGAAATTCCCGAGTTTACCTGTCTGTGCCCGAAGACCGGACAACCGGATTTTGCGGTACTGAAGCTGGATTATGTGCCCGATCAGCAATGTGTGGAATTAAAGTCACTGAAATTGTACATCTGGTCCTATCGTGATGAGGGTGCATTTCATGAGGCAGTGACAAACCGGATACTGGAAGATCTTGTGGCAGCCACGAATCCCCGTTTTATGCGCCTCACATCGCGCTTTAATGTCCGCGGTGGGCTTTACACAAACGTGGTCGTCGAACACATCAAAGATGGCTGGCAGGCAAGCCCGTCAATTACCCTGACCCATGACCGATATCATCACGGGATTTAAATATGCCTTCAGTGGCTTTGGCTTGCTGACCAAACCAGGTATCCGGCTCTTTGTCCTGGTCCCGCTATTAATCAATATTGCACTGTTCACGACGGCAATCTTTTTTGGCGCCAATATGCTGAGTGATTTCATCAACTCTACCCTGACGGGCTGGTGGGAATGGTTACAGTGGCTACTCTGGCCTGTCTTTATCATTATTGCACTGACCGTTGTGTTTTTTTGCTTTTCTATTATTGCCAACTTGATTGCGGCACCTTTTAACGGATTTCTGGCTGAGCATGTTGAAATTCAGCTTATCGGCAGTGCGGTGGAAAATAACAGCACTGGTCCCGGCAGGATATTCCAGGAGATTAAAAATGCCCTGGTCTCGGAACTGCGGAAATTCATATATTTTGTCATTCGTGCCCTGCCGTTAATCATCCTGTTTTTCATTCCCATGGTGAATCTTGCCGCGCCGTTTCTATGGTTTATTTTTGGTGCCTGGATGCTGGCATTGGAATATATGGACTTCCCCATGGGCAATCATGGCATCCTGTTTGATGAACTGCGAAACCGCCTAAAAGCAAGGCGATCACTCGTCTATGGGTTCGGACTCGGCATCATGTTGCTGACCCTAATCCCGGTCATAAATTTTCTCGCTCTGCCAGCGGCTGTCTGTGGTGCAACGAGGCTCTGGGTCGAGAAGTTACAACCAGCCCAGACCCCATGAAATTCAGTTGCCTCTCTAATTTCTTTCTGGTATAGATGCACGCTTATTTTTTAGGGGCGGAGATTTAAGAATGCCTAAAAAGAAGAAATCGGCGAAGAAAAAAACCGCTAAAAAGAAAGCTGCTGTAAAGAAAAAAACAGCAAAAAAGAAGGCTGCCAAAAAGAAAAAGACAGCCAAGAAGGCCCCTGCGTCCAAGAAGAGAACCGCTAAAAAGAAAACAACTAAAAGAAAAAAAATAACCAAGAAAAAGACAGCAAAAAAGAAGGTTTCCAGAAAGCCGAAACAGCCAGCCATTAAGGGTAAAATGAACAAGGTATCCAGTATCAAGAAGAACCGGTCTGCAACCACTAGCCCTGTTGAAAAGGGTGATTTCAAACCTTACAAAATCAAGAGTGGTGAAGACTA
Source organism: Gammaproteobacteria bacterium (assembly GCA_011772965.1). Classification (GTDB taxonomy): domain Bacteria; phylum Pseudomonadota; class Gammaproteobacteria; order Eutrophobiales; family Eutrophobiaceae; genus SZUA-592. The sequence goes on along the minus strand of WVYN01000050.1, from coordinate 186,109 downwards.
TATGGGCCCTGATCAGGCCGATCATTTTCGCGAGTTGTTGTTGAACTGGAAGAGAGAATTAATGGAAGAAGTCGACCGCACAGTCCACCACATGCGTGATGAGGCGGCTAATTTCCCGGATCCCAATGACCGTGCTACCCAAGAAGAAGAATTTGCACTGGAACTCAGGACCAGGGATCGGGAGAGGAAACTGATCAAGAAAATCGATGAATCATTGATAGATCTCGACAATGGTGATTACGGCTACTGCGAAATCTGTGGTGTGGAAATCGGGATACGTCGTCTTGAGGCAAGGCCAACTGCCACGCTGTGTATTGACTGCAAAACCCTGGACGAGATCAAGGAACGTCATCTCGGCTGATTCTGCACGGGCACTCCCGGGCAATGCAGGAAAAAACACATACCAATAAATATTCGGTAGGCAGGTTTGCCCCCTCACCAACAGGCCCCCTCCATTCAGGCTCTGTCATTGCGGCACTGGCCAGTTATCTTCACAGCCGAAAACAACATGGCAAATGGTTGCTGAGAATAGATGATATTGATTTACCACGTAATCAAACTGGTGCCGCCGAGCACATTCTGTGCACTCTTGAGGCATTGGGGATGGTCTGGGATGACGAGGTCGTCTATCAAAGCCGGCGCATATCCATTTACCGGGAAATTCTCGCAGACCTTGAATCCAGACAACTGGTTTACCCCTGTTCATGCACACGGAGCGAGACCAAGGGCCGGGCATATCCGGGGTCCTGTCGCACGGGTATCAAGCGAAACAGGAAATCCTGTGCTCTCCGGATACGAACTGATGATCGCATAATCCGCTTTATCGATCGGATACAGGGTGACGTCAGTCAATGCCTTGAAGAGGTGTCTGGTGACTTCATAATCAAGCGTTCCGATGGCTATATTGCCTATCATCTTGCCACCGTAATAGACGATCAGTTGCAGGGTGTGACCGAAATTATCAGGGGCACTGATTTACTCGACTCAACACTACGACAAATCTATTTGCAGCAATTGCTCGGTTATTCACGACCGGACTATGTTCATCATCCCGTAGCCCTGAACCAGGAGGGGAAAAAAATCAGCAAGCAAAACCATGCGCCCGCTATTAACAGCAAGGACGGTGCGAAAACCCTTTTCCAGGCCCTGATGTTCCTGGGCCAATCCCCTGATCCGGAACTGCGTAATGGCTCTTGCCAGGAAATACTCAACTGGGGCATAGAGCACTGGAATATTGATACCGTTCCTGAAAATGACCGGGTATTGCTTCAGACATACTGATTGGCCAGAGATGCACGCTTTTCATAGGCTTCTCGGGCAATCCGCATATCTTCAATAAACCATGGCAGTTCATCCAGCAGCAATGCCTGAGGACCATCCACCAAAGCCTTGGTGGGATCAGGATGGAAATCCACCAACACCATGTTGGCGCCGGCAATGATACCCTGTGCCGTCACATGCATGACGTCCATAAGATGGTCCGGGGATGACAGTCGGTTGCCGACAGAATGCGAGGGATCTATACAAACCGGCATGTGGGTCATGCGCTTGATGACGGGTACATGGGCAAAATCCACGAGATTACGATGAGGATCACCCATGTTGGTCTTCATGCCCCGCAAACAAAAAATGACCCTGCGATTGCCTTCGCTGGCGAGGTACTCAGCCGCATTCAATGATTCTTCGAGGGTAATACCAAAACCACGCTTGAGAAGCACCGGATACTCCTGCTGCCGCCCGACGCTTTTCAATAATTCAAAATTCTGGATGTTTCGTGTCCCGATTTGCAAGATCACCCCAGTTGGATTTCCAGAGTCAGCCAGTGCATCACGTATTTCCTGGATCTGATCGTCGTGTGTGATTTCCATGGCGATAACCTTGATTCCGTATTGACCGGCCAGTTCGAAAACATATGGCAGGCACGACTGGCCATGCCCCTGGAATGAGTAAGGATTCGTCCGTGGTTTGTAAGCGCCCATACGTGCGCAAACCTGATCATGGGCCTGCAGGTGTTTAAACATGAGTTCGACATGTTCTCGCGTGTCGACCGCACAGAGACCGGCAAACAGATGCAGATTATCCTGTGAGAAGCACACACCATTATAGGTAAATTCACCCGAGCGCTGGTCATCCTTGTGACGGCCAAGGACACGGTACTCGCGGGAAATACGAACCACGCGCTCGACCACCTCAAAGCTCTCCATCATTTCTGAATCGAGGGTCGAGGTATCACCTATCAGATAAAGCTCGGTCAGTCTCTGTTGAGCACCGAGAACTTCATGGGTTCGGTATCTGATGCCCGGCAATGTATCGAGATATTCGACCAGCTTTTTGTAAGGCTCAGCAGACTGGTCGGTATCAGGATGCAGGATAATGATCATGATTAAATCTCTTAAATATCTGGTTTTATCATTAAAGTCTAGAACGAACTATAGCAGGAATAATTGTCTGAATTTAACAGAACTGCTTATTTAATTTAAATCATTCTCATATACTATCTGGTCTCATGATACGTATAATTCAAGGTTTCTTCATACTGCTGGTTTTTGTCTGCAGTCATTCCCTTGCCATGAACAAAATCAAGGTTGTGGGGCTATTTAAGGACAAGGCCATCATTATAATTGACGGCAAACAGCGTGTTTTGAGAAAAAATATGACCAGCCCGGAGGGTGTCACCTTAATCTCTGCAAACAGCAATGAGGCGATACTTGAAGTCGATGGTGAACAAAAAAGTTATACCCTGGGAAGCCAGGTCAGTATAAAATTCAGAGAAACTGAACCAGGAAGGACTGTATCAATTGCACCGACAAATGAAATGTACCTGGTTAATGGCAGTATCAATGATTTCCAGGTGCAATTTCTGGTTGATACCGGTGCCAGTAGTGTCGCCATGAATCGCCAAACGGCAAAGCGTCTGGGTCTGAATTTCAGAATGGATGGCCAGGAAGGCCTCTCAGAAACAGCGGCGGGTTATTCCAGGATTTACGTCGTCAATCTCAAAAAAGTATCAGTTGGCGATATTGTGTTAAATGATATTGAGGGTGTCGTGCATGATGATGATTTCCCCCGAATTATCCTTCTTGGTAACAGTTTCCTGAGTAAGATCAAGTTAAAACGGGAAGGACAGCTGTTACTGCTTGAGAAGTAAGTATTCAAACCGAACGTTTCAAACGATCCTTGTCCCAATAAACTTCCTTGCCCTTTTTCTCCTGGTTAATTACCCGTGCAAATACAAATAACAGATCAGACAACCTGTTGATAAATATCAGCGTGTTCTGGTTTACGAATTCCTTGCGTGCCATGCCAACCAGATGTCTCTCCATACGACGACAAACAGAACGGCAGAGATGGCATAAAGATGCTGACACGGTGCCACCGGGTAAAATAAATTCCTCCAGCGGCGCGAGGTCTTCATTATAATTATCGATTAATTCTTCCAGGCGAGTGATATGGGCGGCACTGGTGGTCGCATTACCGGGCACCGAAATTTCGGCGCCGATATCAAACAGGCGATGCTGGATGTTTAAAAGATAACCGGCAAGGTCATCTTTCACGCCACTGGCAATCAAGGTTCCCAGCAAACTGTTAAGCTCGTCAATATCGCCGAGCACCGTGATACGTGGGGAATCCTTATCTGCACGCTCCCCATTACCCAGTCCAGTGGTCCCGTCATCGCCGGTTCGTGTATAGATTTTTGTCAGACGTTTCCCCATGTTCCTTCGTCAGTCAGAAAGCGGCGAAAACGGTAATCCGTCCGTGTTATCAAGTCAACAGGATAATCTGTTACGCTATCCGCCATGCGTGCGGTTATTGTCCTGTTTCTATTGAGTTTACTGGCCCTGGTTTGTGGTGCCCTGTTTGCCTATCCCGCCTACTGGCTGATTTCCCTGTTCGCGACGGTCGAATTTGGAAAAATCATGGTGCACCTGTCTAGCTTAAGCGGTTTTTTACTGATATTGGCCTATCTTCGTTGCAAATACGTACTGTCCTGGCAGATTATCGGTTATCAACGTAGCCCGGGCTGGCGTAACGATATCCTTAAAGGGTTAGCCATTGGCATTCTGATCATGCTGATACTGGAAATCGTGTTATTTCTCCTGGGGATTCATCGGCTTGAACAGGAGTTTGGCTCCATCCCCCTGATCCTGCTTAAGGCTCTGATCACTGGGCTGACTGTCGGCCTGATCGAGGAAACCCTTTACCGCGGGGCTTTACAGGGCGCGTTAATGAAACTCAGTGGTACGAGGACTGCGATCCTCGTTAGCAGCCTGATCTACGCGGCTGTTCATTTTCTACAGTTTGATACAGCGCCGTCACATACAACGATTGAATGGCATACCGGCCTGCAGATGCTGCCGTTGCTTTTCTCACGCTTTCTTGACCCCAACATAATCAGTACGTTTTTCAGCCTGATGGCCTTCGGCGTGTTTTTGTCCCTGGTACGTCAGCAAAAGAACACACTTTATCAATGTATCGGTATACATGCCGGTGTGGTCATAGCTATCAAACTCATCAAGAAACTCACGGAAGTTGACCCTGAAACCAGCCTGTCCTGGCTGGTCAGTAGTAACGGCCAGATTCTGGGTACGCTGGCCTGCATCTGGCTGATTCTGGTGATCCTGTTTTACTCTGTTTATATTCGTTGTAAAATCTGCTAAGTCTTTAATTTTGCACTAAGTTTGTGCGGGAGAATTATTTTTAGATTAGACAGACGTGAAAAATAGTGCATAATGCAGCGCACTAATCCTGAAGATCTATTCAAACAGACAGAAGCTCACTGACGGGGTCAGTAGCTTATCAGTTGGGGGCAAAATTTCCGGAATTTGTGGCGACGTTAGTCGCGCACGGATTCCCTATAATTTTTAATTAACTGTTATAAGATAGATATTATGAGTTCAACTGCAAAATTGATTATCGAGGGCAAGGAATACGAATTGCCTATCGTTATCGGTTCTGAGGGCGAAAAGGCCATAGATATTAGCCAGCTAAGGAGCAGCACTGGCTTCATCACCCTGGACAGTGGTTACATGAACACCGGCGCCACCCGCAGTGCTATTACCTACCTGGATGGTGAAAATGGCATTCTGCGTTACCGGGGGATCCCGATCGAGCAACTCGCCCAGCATTCAACTTTTGTAGAAACGAGTTATCTATTGATATACGGAGAGTTACCGACTAGACAGCAGCTGGATCATTTTTCTCAACTGCTGACCACGCATAGCCTGATCCACGAAGACATGAAGCACTTCTTTGATGGCTATCCACAGTCAGCCCATCCCATGGCGATCCTGCAATCCATGGTCAATACCTTGTCAGCCTACTACCCGGAATCTATTAATCCGTTTGAAAACGTAGAGGTCACAGCGGCCCGGCTGATTTCAAAGTTGCGTACTCTCGCCGCTTTTTCATACAAGAAGAGTATTGGTCGGCCATTGATGTACCCATTAAATAACCTCAGTTACTGCGCCAATTTCCTGCGGATGATGTACGCCATGCCGACCGAGGAATATCAAATCGATGAAGACGTGGTCAGGGCCTTAAACATGTTGCTGATACTGCACGCTGATCATGAACAGAACTGTTCCACTTCCACAGTTCGTCTGGTGGGTTCCTCTCTGCCCAACCTGTTTGCGACGATCAGTGCCGGTGTTGCTGCCCTTTCAGGGCCATTGCACGGCGGCGCCAATGAGGCCGTGATCGACATGCTGCAACATATCCAGGAAACCGGGATAAGCTGCCAGGATTTCGTCCAGGAGGTCAAGGACAAAAAAGCCAATGCACGGCTGATGGGTTTTGGGCACCGTGTTTACAAAAACTATGATCCCCGCGCCACCATACTGCGAGAAATGACTGCCACCATTCTCAGCAAGAAAGGCATCTATGACCCGCTGCTGGATATCGCCAAGGAGCTGGAAAGCGTAGCCCTTGAAGATGATTTCTTTATAGAACGCAACCTTTACCCCAATGTGGATTTTTACAGTGGTATCCTCTACAAGGCCATGGGGATTCCGACCAATATGTTCACGGTCATGTTTGCCATTGGCCGACTACCCGGCTGGGTTGCCCACTGGAAAGAAATGATGGAATCCAATGATCGCAAGATTGGCCGCCCGCGCCAGATCTATACCGGCCCTAACTTGCGGGACTACGTGCCCATCGGAAAACGCAAGTAATCTCGCTTGGCATAGCTGACCCCGAAAGGGGTACAATGCGCGCTGCATTTTTACCGGATAAAGTGCGCTTTTTATTTTATGTCCAACCATACACCCAGCTCTGATCGCCTGGCTCAACTTCAGTCATTACTGGAGCAGCGTATCCTTGTGCTCGATGGCGGCATGGGGACCCTGATCCAGTCCTACCAACTCAACGAGGATGATTATCGGGGCAAACGATTTGCCGATCATCGCTGTGATTTAAAAGGCAATAATGACCTGCTCTCCATTACCCGGCCAGATGTGATCGAGGCGATCCACCGTGCTTACCTGGAGGCCGGCGCAGACATCATTGAAACCAATACATTTAATTCCACCGCGATTGCCATGGCAGATTACGCCATGGAAGACCTGGTCTATGAACTGAACCAAGCTGGTGCGGCTCTGGCGCGCCGCGTTGCCGATGAATTTGAAGCGAAAGCTCCGGGCAAGCCGTGTTTTGTCACCGGTGTCCTTGGACCGACCAACCGGACCGCCTCCATATCCCCGGATGTTAATAACCCGGGCTACCGTAACATTGATTTCATGACCCTGGTTGGGGCTTATACCGAGGCCTTGCGCGGCCTGATTGACGGTGGTACTGACCTGCTTCTGGTTGAAACCATCTTCGACACTCTCAATGCCAAGGCCGCGTTATATGCCATTGACCAGTTCTTTGAAAATCACGGCATATCATTACCGGTCATGATCTCCGGCACCATCACCGATGCCTCGGGACGAACTCTTACCGGCCAGACTACAGAAGCATTCTGGAATTCGTTACGTCACGCCAGGCCACTGTCTATTGGTCTTAATTGCGCACTCGGCCCTGGGGATTTACGTCAATATATTGAAGACCTGTCTATTGTTGCCGATACCTGGGTCAGCGCCCACCCTAATGCCGGCTTGCCCAACGAGTTTGGTGAATATGATCTGGAACCTGGCCCCATGGCGGAACATATCGAAGAGTGGGCTTCAAGTGGTTTGGTAAACATCGTCGGTGGCTGTTGTGGTACTACACCGGAACATATCAAGGCGATCGCGGAAGCCGTTGCCGGTAAATTGCCCCGTGCAATTCCGGCACTGCCACGCTACCAGCGCCTGAGTGGACTGGAGGCATTTAATATTACCCCGGACACCAACTTCGTAAATGTCGGGGAACGAACCAACGTTTCCGGTTCACCCAAATTCCTGCGTCTCATCAAGGAAGAGCAGGATCTGGAAGGGGCAGTGGAAATCGCCCATCAGCAGGTGGAAAACGGTGCCCAGATTATTGATGTCTGCATGGACGAAGGCATGCTGGAATCCGAGGAATTGATGCATGATTTTCTTAACCTGATCGCCTCAGAACCGGACATCAGTCGCGTACCTATCATGATTGACTCATCCAAGTGGACCGTGATCGAAGCCGGTCTGCGCTGCATCCAGGGCAAGGGGATCGTTAATTCGATCAGTCTCAAGGAAGGCGAGGAAAAATTTATTGAGCATGCTCGGGCGGTCAAGCGCTACGGGGCGGCTGCGATTGTGATGGCATTTGATGAAAAAGGCCAGGCCGACTCTACAGAACGTCGCTTTGAAGTCTGCAAGCGCTCTTATGACATTTTAGTAAATAAGGTCGACTTCCCGCCCGAGGATATCATTTTTGATCCGAATATCCTCACGGTCGCCACCGGCATGGAAGAACACAATAACTATGCCGTCTCTTTCTTCGAGGCCACCCGTCTGATCAAGGAGCATCTTCCCTATGCCCTGGTAAGTGGTGGTCTCAGTAATGTCTCGTTTTCTTTCAGGGGTAATAATCCGGTACGCGAGGCCATGCATGCTGCATTTCTCTACCACGGGATCCAGGCGGGAATGGACATGGGCATTGTCAATGCCGGCCAACTGGAGATTTATGATGAGATTGATAAGGAACTGCTTGAATATGTCGAGGATGTGCTTCTGAACCGGCATGAAGATGCCACTGATCGATTGGTGGAATTCGCAGAAACTGTGAAGGCCGGAACCAGTAAGGAAAAGAAAGTTGATGATGCCTGGCGTAAGAGATCAATAAATGAGCGTTTGACCCATGCCCTGGTCAAGGGCATCTCTGATTATATTGAAGAAGATACTGAAGAAGCGCGCCAGGGATATGACAAACCTCTGGAAGTAATAGAAGGTCCATTGATGGATGGCATGAATGTAGTCGGCGACCTGTTTGGCTCAGGGAAGATGTTTTTGCCACAGGTCGTTAAGAGTGCCCGTGTCATGAAAAAGGCTGTGGCCTACCTGATACCTTTTATCGAAGAAGAAAAAAAGCGTAGCGGTGATACGGGTAAAAATAATGGCACCATTGTCATGGCCACTGTAAAGGGTGATGTGCATGACATTGGCAAGAATATCGTCGGCGTCGTACTGCAATGTAATAACTTCGAGATCATCGACCTTGGTGTTATGGTGCCCGCCGAGAAAATCCTGCAAACAGCAAAAGACCATAATGCACACATCATAGGTCTCAGTGGACTGATTACACCATCACTTGACGAAATGGTTCATGTCGCCAAGGAAATGAAAAGGCAGAAATTCAATTTGCCATTATTGATTGGTGGCGCAACGACTTCACGTGCACACACAGCTGTAAAAATAGATCCTCAGTATGATCAGCCTGTTGTGCATGTCAGAGATGCGTCACGTGCCGTAGGCGTTGCGCAGAACCTCGTCAGTAAAACTAGCCGCAACAGTTTCGTTGATAAAATTCGTGAAGAATACGATCAGGTACGGGAACGTCATACAGGGAGACAGAAAAAAATTAACTGGTTATCAATTGAGCAGGCGCGTGAAAATCATTTCAAGACTGATTGGGATAACTATACACCACCAACTCCCTCGAAACTTGGAATCGAAGTTTTTGATGATTACCCATTGTCGGAATTAACAGAGTATTTTGACTGGACACCGTTCTTTCTCGCCTGGGAACTGGCCGGCAAATTTCCACGCATTCTGGAAGATGAGGTGGTCGGTAAAGAGGCCACAAAACTCTACAAAGAAGCAAAGAAAATGCTGGACCTGATTATCAAGGAAAAATGGTTTACTGCAAGGGGAGTAATGGGTTTGTTTCCAGCAAACACCATTTATCATGATGATATCGAAATCTATACAAATGAGAAACGTGAGGGTCTTTTGATGACATTGCATACCCTTCGGCAACAGCAAAAAAGACCGCCCGGGCAGGCCAATTATGCCCTGGCAGATTTTATTGCACCGGGCGAGTCCGGCAAGCAAGATTATATTGGTGCCTTTACGGTTGCAGCCGGTTTTGGTATGGAAGAAAAAATCAGACAGTTTGAATCTGACCACGACGATTATCATGTAATCATGCTCAAGGCCCTGACAGATCGCTTTGCCGAGGCTTTCGCTGAACGACTACACCAGCGCGTAAGAAAGAAATACTGGGCTTATGGTAAAGATGAATCACTGGATAACAAAGATTTAATTGCAGAAAAATACCGTGGCATACGCCCGGCCCCTGGATACCCGGCCTACCCGGACCATACCGAGAAACCGTTATTATGGAAACTACTTGATGTCGAAAAGAATACAGGTATTACTTTGACGGAAAGCTATGCCATGTTACCCGCTTCTGCTGTCAGTGGCCTGTATTTTTCACATCCCGAATCACGCTATTTTGGGGTGGGCCAGATTAATCGTGACCAGGTCAGGGATTATGCACATAGAAAAGGAATTGAATTACACAAGATGGAGAAATGGCTGGCACCTAACCTCGGCTATGATCCAGAAGAGGTAAACTGATGTGGTACCAAAATGGTGACTTTATCAGTCTTATGCAGATATTCTTCAAATTGAGGGATTAAATAGTAATAGCCAATAAAAACCCTTCACAGGAAAACATTACAACAATGTTCGCCCTCCAGGGGTTCTTTTCTTGAACGCAATACTTCTCCAGTCACCGGGTTTGGACGGAATACCGTGCAGCTTTTCAGGCCCAGCTGATATGCTAGTTCATACACCGACTTGAACTCTGAAAAATCATATTCAACCGGAATATTGATTGTTTTGGAAATACTGTTGTCAACATGTGCCTGTATAGCAGCCTGCATCCGAAGATGCATTTCTGGTTCCAGCTCTTGTGCGCAAATGAAAGTTTTTCTGGGAGGATTTCCATTGCCTGTTTGCTGCCATAATCTCCAGGCATAATCCTCAAGTTGATAAGGCTTGCGAGTATCATTTTGTAGAATATAGCGCTGTTGCTCGAATGCAAAAACCGGCTCGATACCACTGGAGAGGTTTCCGGCCAACAGGCTGATGGTACCCGTAGGAGCAATCGCCGTAAGGTGGCTGTTGCGAATACCATGCTGGCTGATTGCATTACAAATATCAGCGGGCAGTGTTTTGATGAATTCGCCCTCAAGATGCTTATTCTTGTCCAGCAGGGGGAAACTTCCCTTTTCCTGCGCCAGCTTAATGGATGAACGGTATGCGGTATGGTTAATCGTCTGCATTATGGTTCCTGCAAGATCACGGGCGCTTTCCTCACTATAGCTGAAACCAAGCATGATAAGGGCGTCAGCCAGACCGGTAAGTCCCAAGCCAACACGGCGTGTATTCCTTGCCTGCCGTTTCTGTTCAGGTAACGGAAAGCGGGACACATCTATCACGTTATCCAGCATGCGCACAGCAAGTGGGACTATATTTTTTATTCCGTCCAGGTCGAGGCTTGCAGTCGTGGTAAATGGATTTTTTATGAATCGTGTCAGGTTTATAGAACCCAGGTCACAGGCACCGTATGCCGGCAGGGGGATTTCACCGCAAGGGTTGGTCGCACCAATATTCTCATGGTACCAAAGGTTATTTAGGCGATTTATCCGATCAATAAACAAGACACCGGGTTCTGCGGAATGGTAACTGGCGCTGACTATCTGGTCCCATAGAGAGCGTGCTTTAACAATGCGGAATATCCTGCAGGGAACTGGCTCATATCTGCCGGACCATTGCTTTTTAATGATATCGCGCTTGTTGCACTTTTCATCTTGTTCTAGTCCGCTTGTCGGGAATACCAGTGGCCAGTCCAGATCGTTATGAATGGCCTGCATGAATTCATCTGTGACCAGCACAGAGATATTGAAATTGCGTAGTTCGAGGCTGTCGCGCTTGCTGTTGATGAAATTTTCAATATCGGGATGGTCACAGCGCAGAGTCGCCATCATGGCACCGCGCCTTGGCCCGGATGAGACCAGAGTCTGGCACATCGAATCCCAGATCCGCATAAACGAGACAGGTCCGGATGCCATACGGTTGACCTGGCGGGCCTGTGTACCATGGGGACGTAAAGTTGAGAAATCATATCCTACACCACCGCCTTGTTGCATGGTGATGGCGCCCTCTTTAAGAGCATTGAAGATACCGTCAATGGAATCATTAATATTGCCCATCACAAAACAGTTAAACAAGGTCACCCTGTAGTCAGTTCCGGCGCCGGCAAGGATACGCCCCCCGGGGATGAATCTGAAATCCTTTAAGGCATTATAGAAACTGTTTTGCCACCTTCCGGGATCAGATTCGACACTGGCTAGTGCGGTGGCTACTCTTCGCCAGGTATCTTCAATGCTTTTATCACCTGTCTCATCGGCGTTTTTATAACGGTACTTGGTATCCCAGATATAGGTGGAAATATCACCAGGACTGTAATATTCGACAAATTTTCTCATGTTAAGAGTATAAGTATGCCCTGATATAAAACAATGAGGTAGTAAAGAGATACGGGAATTTATCAGCGATCAGAATTTTTCCAAATACTGTTGAATCTCTTTTACATCACTGGACACAATGTCCCTGTCGATTTCCCTGGCTACAAGTTTCACCAGGTTCTCGTGCAGGTTTTCACGTAACAAACCAAGAAATGCTGGTGGTGCAATCAACACCAACTCATTATATTCATTCATTCTGTCTTCCAGATAAGAAGTGATTTGCTTGGCAAAATTGATGGCGATCTGTTTTTTAACATCAGTTTTCTGTTCTTTTGCATGTCGCGTTGCACCTTTGCTATCGAAGGTGCGACCGGGACGATCACTGGTCAGATCCCGTTTATGCAGACGACCTTCTGGATTCTCCAAACCAGGCATTTCCTCCAAAGGTTTCCCGGCGCTTTCCTGAATAAAAAATCTTACCCGGCTCTGCCCGGCCACAACGCATAAAAGTGACATGATCAATTCCTCATTAATTAGTGCAATATTATTTTTCTGGTAATAACTACTTTTAATTTATCTAATATCGAATATTGAATTCATAAAGATCATTTCGTTTTCTTTCGTGGTTTACAAAAAACTGTTCTCAGTTCATCTTTTGCCGCCTCCAGCTTTGCTCTTTGTGTCTCGGGTAACTGCTTGCCTGCGCGGTTGATATAAAATGTAAGCATCGACATCGCAGATCGGAAGGGATCAGATTTTCTTTGTTTACTCTGGTTGGCTGAACGCTTGAGAGATTTGGCAATTTCAGAAGGATCCTTGAGTGTAAACACACCCTCTTCCAGCTCCAATGCATGACTTTCCTCAGTGACTTTTTGAGACCATTTCTTTTGTTTGGCGATAGATTTCTTTCTGGTGCTCTTTTTTTTCATTATTTGTAATTCATTAATCGGCTGATGCCTTTTCTGCGGTCGCAACGTGACGTTTTACCTCTAGGAAACTGTCCGGTGTTACCGATATGGAATCAATCCCACAATTTACAAGGAAAGCTGCAAACTCGGGATGATCGCTGGGTGCCTGACCACACAGGCCTATCTTTGCCCCGCCGGCATGCGCTTCCTTGATTGCACGTTCGATCATCCAGCGAACCGCCTCATTCTGGTCATCGAAGATTCCAGAAAGCTCACTCGAATCCCGGTCTATTCCCAATGTTAACTGTGTTAAGTCATTACTGCCGATCGAAAAGCCGTCAAAACGTTTCGCAAATTCCCTGGCTAAAATTACATTGGACGGGATTTCACACATGACATAAACCTCCATTCCGTCCTCTCCACGGGTTAATCCATTTTCAGACATGGCCTTCAACACCAGGTCTGCTTCCTCAACTGTTCTACAAAACGGAATCATTACGATCACATTTTTAAACCCCATTTCATCACGAAGTCGTCGTATCGCCTTGCATTCAAGTGCAAAGCCGGCCTTATATAATGGCGAGTAATAACGCGAAGCCCCTCTGAATCCCAGCATTGGATTTTCTTCATGAGGTTCAAAATCAGAACCACCAATGAGGTTTGCATACTCATTGGTCTTGAAATCACTCATGCGAATGATTACAGGATTTGGATAGTAGACAGCAGCTATGCGTGAAAGCCCTAGTGACAATCTATCCACAAAATAATCAGTTTTTACCTTGTAGCCGTATGTTAATTTCTCAATATCTCTTTTTACTAATTCATTTCTCTGATCAGAAAAATGAACCAGTGCCATAGGGTGAACCTTGACATAGTTGTTTATGACAAATTCCATTCGTGCAAGGCCGATGCCATCTGCCGGAATACGCCACCATTTGAATGCAGCAGCCGGGTTGGCCAAGTTAAGCATGATTTTTGTCCTTGTGGAAGGAATACTCCCAATTTCGATTTCTTCCACGCTGAATTGCACCTTGCCATCATAGATATATCCTTCATCACCCTCAGCGCAGGAAACGGTAATAATCTGATTATTTTTCAGGATACTGGTCATATTACCCGCACTAACAATGGCCGGTAATCCCAGCTCACGACTGACTATAGCAGCATGCGATGTACGACCACCATAATCAGTAATGATGGCTGCCGCATTTTTCATTACCGGCACCCAGTCAGGATCAGTTGTCTCTGTGACCAGTATCGTACCATCAACATAATGTTCAATATCTTGTGAGTTATTTATTATGCATACCGGTGCAGACACCACGCCCTGCCCGATGGCAAGCCCCTTGCCGAGTTTTTTGCCACCCGATTCAATTTGCCAGGACCTAAATGAAGACACAGCTTTCTGGGATTGTACCGTCTCTGGTCGGGCCTGGACGATAAATAATTCCCCGGTTTCTCCATCACGGGCCCATTCAATATCCATGGGTATGCCATAATGCTTTTCGATAATGCAGGCCCATTTTGCCAATTGAAGAATTAGCGGATCATCCAGTACAAAAGCATCACGTTCTGATGAAGAGGTGGAAATATTTTGTGTAGGTATATCACCCTTTGATGTATATATCATTTTCTGTTTCTTGCTGCCGAGTTTTCTTTCAATGATTGGATAAAAATTATCATTTCCCAGCAATGACTTGAATACCAGGTACTCATCCGGATCAACTGTTCCCTGGACAATATTTTCACCCAGGCCCCATGCTGCATTGATGACTACAACCTTATTAAATCCGGTTTCCGTATCGATACTGAACATGACACCAGCACTGCCAAGATCAGAACGGACCATTTTTTGTATACCAATTGAAAGAGCGACTTTTAAATGATCAAATCCCTTTGCTTCCCGGTAACTGATAGCCCTGTCAGTAAAAAGAGAAGCATAACACTTGCGACAGGCATCAAGTAATGCATCTTCACCGCGAATATTTAAAAAACTTTCCTGTTGTCCGGCAAAACTTGCCTCAGGTAAATCTTCAGCAGTTGCGCTTGATCGGACCGCAACATCAACGTTTGCTTTACCAGTTTTATCAGATAACAATTCATAGGCGGCCTGAATTTCGGATATAGTCTGATCTGGCCACTTGCTTCGATAGAAGGCATTTCGAATGGACAGACCGGCATGTGAAAGTTCGATTTGATTGGAGTGTAATTTGGAGAGATTTTCCTTGATTACTACTTCCAGTTTATTTGCCGAGACAAATATCCAGTAAGCATCAGCAGTTGTAGCAAAACCTTCCGGGACCTGAATTCGTTCCTTTTTCAGCGCGACAATCATCTCCCCGAGAGATGCATTCTTGCCGCCGACTCGCGAGACATCACCCCTGCTAATCTGATCGAACCAGATTATATGAGAGGTGCTTTCCTTCATTGAGACAAATCTCCAAATATGAGTTTGCAGCACTTAAGGCTGTATATATCTTATATCTTTCAACCAATAGATGATATCCCATACCGGGAAAGCTAATCTGTGAAACCAGGTTTAAAAAATAGGCAAAACAAGGGACGAATCATTCAGTATAGGATTTGCATATCCGCACTACACTGGGTTGCAGCAGGTTTAGAAAATCCTCCATTGACATTTGAATCAGTTCAGTGTGTGTGCCCGCATTGAAAGTAATGTTGTTATTTGAAGTCATGCTTTCTTCAATATAGACATCCATATCAAAAAGATTGCCGAAAGGTGGCATTGCGCCTACCTCGCATTCCGGAAATCGATTCTGAAATTCGCTCTCCCCTGCCAGTTCTGCTTTCTCCCCATGGCCCGCGGTTAATAGCAAATCCGTATCCAGCTTTTCTGAAGCCGGTAACACCGCCATAACCAGATTTCCATCAAGATTTACTATCACGGTTTTTGCAAACTCCTGTCCATGGATATGTGCTGCTTCGGCAATCTCCTGGGCAGTAATTGCAGGAGAATGTCGCATGGTAAGGTAGCGAATATTATGCTTGTCCAGATAATCACACAGTTTTTTAAGCATCCTGATTCCACTCCTGTTTACATGATTTTAGATAAGATATTTACTGTTTTTTCATTTGTAAACATACGCATGTTTTTCATTATATTTATTGATTTAGATCAGGTTTCGCAAATTTAATTTGTGGTAAAGTGGTTACACTTAACCAATTGATTTTTAAAAATATTAAACAGGAAATGGTTGTCACCAGGCTTTCTGGTGGCTTTGAAGCAGGGGGTTCCTGGTAGTGGAAAAATTGATTAAATACGACAAGGCTGCCTTCATCAGTCTTCTCAAAAGCAGGGGTATTCAGGATAACGCGGTATTGACAGCCATGGCCACAGTGCCAAGGGAAAAATTTGTCGGTGTCCATCTACTCGAATTCGCCTATGACGATACGCCCCTGCCTATCGAGGAGGGTCAGACCATATCCCAGCCCTATATCGTGGCACTTATGGCCGAAGCCCTGCAACTGGGGCCGGATGACAGGGTCCTGGAAATCGGAACAGGGTCCGGCTATGCAGCCGCCATTCTGTCGCGGATTGCCAGGGACGTGTATACCATTGAACGCCATCAGAGCCTTGCCCTCCAGTCAGAAAACCGGTTAAAGCAACTAAAATACGATAATGTCCACGTCTTATGCGGTGACGGAACCCTTGGCTGGCCTGAACATGCGCCTTATGACGCTATTATTGTAGCCGCAGGCGGACCGGAAGCACCACGCTCACTGATTGAACAACTTGCTGTTGGTGGACGGCTGGTAATCCCGACCGGTCCCTCCACCAGAGAGCAGACACTGATACGCATTACCCGGACTGATCAGGAAGAGGTGGAAATTGAAGAACTTGGCGCTGTCCGTTTCGTTCCTCTAATCGGGGAAGAAGGCTGGGAGGAAGTCAAGGAAGAAATCAAGCCCAGACTCAGGAAGGAACCCGTCACTAAACCACAACCGGTCTCTGAACTGGTAGAAATGTCTGCAATCCATATTCCCTCAATTGACAGCGTTGACCTCTCTGGTTTGCTTAGGCGTATTGGTGATGCCAGACTCGTCCTGCTGGGCGAGGCTTCACACGGGACTGCGGAGTTCTACCAGATGCGTGCCCGGATTACCCAGGAACTTATACAGCATAAAGGCTTCCGCTTTGTCGCTGTAGAGGCTGATTGGCCCGATGCGGCCCAGATTGATCATTTTGTCCGTGATACGCGGCTGGAAGCAACTGAAGAAACCACCTTTTCCCGTTTTCCCACCTGGATGTGGGCTAACTTTCAGGTGCTTGAATTCGTGAAATGGCTGCGCCACTACAACGAGCGCTTTTCAAATACTGATGACAGAGTTGGCTTTTATGGACTGGATCTTTACAGCCTGTATTCCTCTATTAATTCTGTTATCAATTATCTGGAAGGTGTCGATGCAGAAACTGCAGCGGTTGCCCGTCACCGTTATGGTTGCCTGACACCCTGGGAGACAGATCCGTCCACCTATGGCGCGGCAGCTCTAACCGGTAAACACAAGGGTTGTGAAAAAGAGGTTGTTGCCATGCTGAATGCATTAATGCAAAAACGGCTGGTCTATGCAGAACAGGACGGACGACGGTTCCTGGATGCTGTTTCAAATGCGCGGCTTGTGAAAAACGCAGAACAATATTACCGCATCATGTACCTGGGATCGCGTGAATCATGGAATTTCCGTGACGAGCACATGTTCGAAACTCTCAAGAGTTTACTGGATTTTCACGGTCCCGAGGCAAGAGCGGTTATCTGGGAACATAATTCACATATTGGGGATGCGGCAGCAACGGACATGGGAGTCCGGGGAGAGATAAATGTCGGTCATCTTTGCCGCAAGGAATTTGCAGAGGCTGCCTACCTGATCGGTTTCGGCACCCACACAGGAACGGTTGCCGCAGCTTCAGACTGGGGCGCACCAATGGAGATCAAGACAGTGCGTCCCTCACACCCGGAGAGTTACGAACGGTTATGTCATGATTCCGGTCTCAATGCCTTTATGCTGCCTTTAAAGGACCGTAGTCAGAGAGTTGTAAAGGAACTCTCCCGACCACGTCTGGAACGAGCTATTGGCGTGATATATCGTCCCGAGACCGAATTGCAAAGTCATTATTTCAATGCTTCCCTGCCCCGCCAATTCGATGAGTATATCTGGTTTGATGAAACTCGTGCTGTTGATGCTCTCGGCCCCGAAGCAGGAATTGGAATGCCAGAAACATTTCCATTCGGGTTATAAATGTACTGAATGGAATTAGACCAAAGTTCAGACTATGCCGCTTGAAGAAATTTCATACATTACAAGAAAACTTCAATGGATGGAAGATAATGAAATCTGGCCAAGCGGTCTGCGTTACCTATGGACCGATGCTTTCGGGGTGGTGCTCTATGTCTCTCTCTATGAACATACAGGTGATATTTCCTGGCTCAACAAGGCGGAAAATCTGGTAACAGAAGTTTACCGTGTGCTCGGGCGACAGGCAGGATTACGCATCGGCGAAGCGGAGGATCGGGACGGCCAGTACTATCATTATCTTGCCATGTGGCTCTATGCGCTGATCTGCCTGGGCAGGCTAAAATCCAGTTATCAGAGTGAAGCCATCAAACTCGTGAAACAAATACATTCACATTTCGTAATACCTGGTCTTGGGGTAATCTGGAAAATGGAAGAAGACCTTTCCGGTGCCTATCCCGGTTATGGTCTTGGGGCGATGGATGCCTATGATGGCTATGTTGTTTACAAACTGCTAGATGAAGATATCCTCGCTTCTGAAATCAATGACATGTATCAGCTGATATCCCAGACTTACAATAAACTTATTATAGATCAGGACCTTGGCCTGGGCATGATGCTCTGGCTCTGCCATTTTTTGCCGAATGAGGAATGGTCACTTATACAGAAAAAAAGGAGTCTTCAACAACTTGAGCAGCTCTGGATCGAGAAACCAGGTTTTTTTTGTCGGCAACCAGGATGGCAGGAAATAAAATTTGCTTTTACAAATTATGGTATCTCACTCGGATTGCAGTCCTGGGATAAATGGCCGGACAAGGTAAAAACTCTTAATAAGTTTTTTGAGGATTACCGATCAGGTGACAAATATGATACCAATGCCATTACACACGTCATGGCATGTACTTCTCACTTTCCGGGATTATTCATCTGATGCTAATTTCTTTCATTCTTGCCTCGATTTATAGTGCTGGAAATAGCCATGTAATAACCAGCCAATTAAAAAACCGATAAGCAATAATAATATTACTAATACGGCACGGGAAATATTAAGCTGCCATAAGAAAAAATGCACTTCAACTATCTCAAGATTTTGTACAATAAAGATCGTTGACAATAATATTAAAATTATTGTTACATAGGCTTTAATACTCATCACTTCTCCTATTGTTCTATTCTGTTCTTAATGCCTCTAGAGGTTGCATGGATGCCGCACGTATGGCTGGTATGATCCCTGTAATTACGCCGATGAGTAAAGCCAGAACCAATGCTGTTATGACATAAATCCATGCAATCTCTATTGGCAAGGACGGTAAAAAAAACTTCAGCATGAAGACCGAGACTATTGCAGCAAGCACTCCTAATAAACCTCCTATGACACTGAGAAATACTGCCTCTCCAAGAAATAAATGCAGAATATGAGAGCGTCTCGCTCCCAATGCGCGCAAGAGCCCAATTTCTGAAATTCTCTCGGTTACGGATATAGTCATAATTGTCAAAATACCTACCGCTCCTACCAACAAGGAAATACCACCAATTGCTGCAACACCGAGTGTCAGAATATCAAGAATTGATCCAAGTACGTCCAGCATCTTGTCCTGGGTAATGATGGTAAAATCTTCATCGCCATGTCTTGCAATCAGATTTCGCTTGATATTTTCTGTAAGTTTATCAACTGAGATGCCTCCTTCATAAAGTACATCAATCTCCATAAGTCCTTCCCGATTGAACATTTCCAGGGCCTTATCAATAGGCAGATAAATGGTGTCATCCAGATCAAATCCTAGGAGCTGTCCCTTTGGTGCCATTACACCAATAACCCGGTAACGATCTCCACCAACACGAATTCGCTGGCCAAGCGGGTTTGTATTGCCAAATAATTCATCCCGCATTTTCGAACCCAAGACCGCAAAAGCCCGTGATGCGCGCATATTATCCTCCGGCAGAAAACGGCCACTTCTAACTGGCATCTTCCAGACTTCGGGGACCTTGGAGTTTACGCCCAGGACAATTGTGCGACGACTACGGGATCCAAATTCGACATTCGCATTTCCCTGGACTACGGGTACAACAGCAATAACATTATTTAATCTTTTCAAAGATTCAAGATCATCTATTGTCAAGGGACGAACCGTACTTATGGTGGCACCTGAAATTCCAAAAGTTTCTGTTTTCCCAGGCACAACTGCAACAATATTGGTGCCAAACTGGGTAAATTCATTCACAACATAAACCCGCACACCTTCTCCTATCGATGTAAGTATGACCACAGAACCTATACCGACAAGAATTCCAAGAACGGTTAGCGCCGAACGTAATTTATAAGCAAAAACAGCACCTAATGACAATTTTGCAAGGTCGATAAAAGTCATATGCTAGTGTTTTTCCAATGCCAGAATTGGATCGAGTTCGGCTGCTCTTTTTGCAGGAAGTACGCCAAATAAAACACCCGTAATAATCGCTATACCACATGCCGCTATGATTCCCCAGGCAGGGACAGCAACCGGGAAAGTGGGATATAAGCGTTTTATAATTTCTGTTGCACCAAGACCAAGTAATAATCCCAGTAACGCTCCAGAGACTGAAAATAACAAAGCCTCACTAATAAAGAGTTTTAATATTTCATGTTTGGGAGCGCCTATTGCTTTGAGCAAACCAATTTCATTTCGGCGTTGTGCCACCGAGACCAGCATAACATTCATGATTAATATGCCGGCGACTGCAAGACTAATTGTACCGATACCGGCTAGGCCATAGGTTAATGTGCTTAATATCTTGTCGAATGTGGCAATAATACTATCCTGGGTAATAATGGTGATATCGTCTTCACCTTCATGACGGTCCTTGATTATTTGGCGGGCATCTTCTGATGCAGCCCCGATTAATGATGATCTTTTTGCCTCTACCAATACCCGAAACAATCCCGGTGAATCAAACAGTATCTGGGCTGAAGCAACGGGAATAATAACAATATCATCCAGATCGACACCAATAGATACTCCCGTGGATTTTATTATTCCGATCACCCGACAGCGCCGATTCCCAGTACGCAACCATTCCCCCAAAGATTTTTCCGGGCCAAATAATTCCTTACGGATTTTTTCGCCAACTACGCAAACCGGAGACGCTTCACGTGGATCAGTTCTCGGCAAAAAATCACCTTGCGCCATTTCCAAATGACGTATTTCTTTCATATCTGCAGTAGTGCCGATGACATCAACTACTCTTTCGCGGCCCTGATAGTTAACTGGAGTTGAGCCCACGGTTATTGGCGCAACCCGGGAAATGTTATAGGAGCGCAATAAGGACATGGCATCATCAACGGTCAAATCACGTGGTGTTTCCCCCATTAATGGCGGTGGCCCACCTGTTGTTTCGGAACGGCCCGGTAGAATTACGATGAGATTTGTACCCAATGCTGCAAATTCACTAATAACATACCGGCGCGCACTATCACCCAGGGCAGTTAGAAGAATGACAGAACTAACCCCGATAGAAATTCCTATGAGGATAAGCAAGGTTCGTACATGATGTGCTCCAATTGCATTAAATGCGAGATTTAAATTATCAATGTACCGCATTGAGCTAGTTCCTAATATCCTCAACAATGCGCCCATCAACAAGACGTAAACGGCGTCTTGCCCGTTTGCCTATATCTACATCATGCGTGACAACAATTAATGTCACGCCTTCCTTGTTCAGATCTTCAAGCAAGTCTATGACCTGACGACCTGTTACCTGATCCAGGTTTCCTGTAGGTTCATCCGCGAGAATAACTGTTGGATGCATAATCATAGCTCGGCAAATTGCAACACGTTGTCGCTCACCGCCTGACAGTTGATCGGGCTTGTGATGAGTTCTCTCTGCAAGCCCGAATGATTCCATCACCGCTTCTACCCTCTCACGCCTTTCCTGTGGAGGCATACCTGAGAGTATTAGTGGAATCCCGACATTTTCTGCCGCGGTCAAACGGTGAATGAGATGGAAAAACTGGAATACGAAACCGATGTTTTCGCGCCTAATTTTTGCCAATTCTTCATCATGCAAACCGATAACATTTTTCTGATTAAGAAGATAGCTGCCTTTACTAGGCCTATCCAACAAGGCAATAATATTCAACAGGGTAGATTTACCGGAACCCGAGGGGCCCATGATGGACAGATAGTCACCCTGGCCAATCTCGAGATTAATATCCGAGAGAGCATGAACTGTCGTATCTCCGAGCAAGAAATCCCGGCTTATCCCGTTTAACAGGATCATAGAAGAGGTAAATTTTTCTCATTCATTTCCGGTATGACCTTAATACCGGGTTTGACATCTTCTCTTCCGACAGAAAGCACAATTTTATCACCCGCTTCAAGACCTGATTTAACCTCCGTGTAATTCCAGTTGGCAATCCCGGGTTTAAACTTGCGTTCAGAGATACTAGTTGTCTCAGGGTTGTAAAGATAAACGCGGTAACCTTCAAGCACCGCTTCGGTCGGGATCCTCAAAACATCAGTTTTGACATCAAGATATATTTCAATGTCAGCACTATATCCAGGCAATAATCCCTCAAGATCTTCAGGATCTACAATAACAACTTCAACTTCTACCGTTCTTGCCTGTTTTTCGGTATCCAGTACATAAGGCGCAATTCGACGTACTTTACCATTACATCTGCGCTCTGGAAATGCATCCAGATGAACACAGGCATTCATACCCAGTGCTATCGGCGGAGCATCAACTTCATCAATCGGTGCACTGATATACATACAGCTTGTGTCGATGAGATCAATTGTCGGTAGTGTCGGGATACCAAGGGGAGATGGTGTTGCAAATTCACCAATTTCTGCATTGACTTCCGCAACGATGCCCTTGAATGGTGCTCTTATAATAGTCCTTTCCAGAGCGGCGCGTGTCATCTCTATCTGGGCATCACTGACATTAATCTGGGCTTTTGCTCCTTCGCAAGCTGCACTGGTCGCCTCAAATTCAGTTTGCGCCTTGTCAACCAGTTCTTCGGATATCATATTGTCTTTAGACAGACGTTTAACCCTTCTAAGTTCACGCTTGGCCCCGGATGCAATGCGACAGAGTTCTTCCACACGGGCCTTTGCGCTAAGCTTCTCTGCCTCGGCAAGTTTTAATTTAGCCTTGAGATCATCGTTCCAAAGCTCTATAAGTATCTGGCCTTTCTCGACACTATTACCTTCTGTTACAAGAAGATTTGAGACTTCGCCCCCGACACCCGGGGCAACCATCGAGCGACGACATGCTTTTACTGTTCCTACCCTGGTGTTTGCAACGGTTTTTTCAACCTTGCCTTTTGTAACAGTATAAAGAGAAACAGTAACCGGCTTGGGACGGGTAAAATACCAGATGGATAAAAACAGGATAAGTAAAACAATAATGCCCCAGAAAAGCCGTTTTGTTATATTATTCATAGGCTTAATTATACTGTTTAATAAAAACGAAAATAACTGATCTAGATCAATAAAATTGTATGCCTGGTCATGTATAAAGGTTATATTATTATATTCAACCACTTATAAAATGAAAAGACTGTGAATATCGGAAAATACTGTACTCGAAATGTCATCACGGCAACCACCGATATGGGCATCGTTGAAGCTTCGAAATTGATGCGTAAATACCATGTTGGTTCACTGGTAGTTGTTTCCCAGAATAGCGATGGTTCAATACCCGTTGGGATTGTCACTGACAGGGATATTATGATCGAAGTTATTGCAGAGGAAGTGCCCATAGACTCGGTCACCATCGGAGATGTAATGACACGTTCCCCCGTAGTGATCAGAGAAGACGATGGTTTTTTTGAAAGCATTAATCTTATGCGTGAGAAGGGAATCCGTCGCCTCCCTGTTACTGATTCATTAGGAAAGTTGACGGGCATACTCGCTACAGATGACCTCTTGAGGTTTATCTATGAAGAATTAGGCAACCTGGTCTCCCTTGTTTACAAGGAGCAGATGCAGGAATACAAGAAGCGCTCAGACTGAGAAATATTTTTATCTCGGTAATAGAGTGCAATATAACAATCAGCAGGTTATTTTCTACCAGATCATTATTCTTCATTACAGCTAATTCCAAAAATTTCGAGACCTTCCATCATGAAATCAGCAATCTGGGGATGAGCCATCAGGTACTGTGGTGTGTTTCTGGAAGCATTTTCGGAGGCATATGAGACTGCCTCATGCCACTCATCTAGTGAATAATCACCGCGGCCCAACCACATCAGCGCTACCAGTTGATGTTGTTGGTCAGGTTCCAAATCTCTCACCATGGCGCTGAATTCACTAAATGTTGAATCGTCCAAGTGGGATGCCAGGATTTGCTGTGCCCAGTCACCACTTGGATTGACTGGATTCTCAGGAATAACAACTTCTTCCTGGGCATGAAATTCCCTGGCAAGGATAATCAGGCGACAGATTATATCGCGACTTATGTCTAGCATTTCATTACTACTTCTTTTTTTTCATATGATCTATAAAGAATATATTTAGCAAATAAAATATTAACTGTATTGATCTGGATCATCTAAATATGAAGCAAGCTATTGATACCCTGTATTCAGCAAATTTCCTTCGATAACCATGAACTACAGAAAAGAATGCTATTGGGAGCATTTTGCCCACGAAGCTGATATTGGGATTAGGGGTTATGGTAACACTATTGAGATGGCTTTTAGCCAAGCAGCCACTGCCATGATAGCGGCGATATGTGACGTAAGTAAAGTTAAGCCCATGATTCGTCAGGATATATATTGTGAAGCACCCGATAATGAGCTGTTACTGGTCGATTGGTTAAACGAGTTGGTATATGCAATCGCTGTGAGACATATGCTATTTAGCCAATTTGACGTAAATATAGAAAATTCTTGTTTAAAAGCAACTGCATGGGGAGAACCAATTGACATATCAAGGCACCAACCTGCAGTGGAAGTAAAAGGTGCGACCTATACTGAACTCAAGGTGAACAAGGACAGTAACGGGAAATGGATGGCTCAATGTGTCATTGATGTCTAGAAATGTTAAATATAACGGGAAGCTTTCATGGATAATAAGCAACTAACTCAATTGACTGAATATTCTTGGAAAATCGAACCATATGGTGAGATGCGTGTCCCTGCAATTATCTATGCAGATGCCGATTTGATTGATCAGATGGACGATAAGGTCTCTGAACAAATTATCAATGTTGCCAAATTACCTGGAATTGTTTCGGCGGCGTACGCCATGCCGGATGCCCACTGGGGATATGGATTTCCTATCGGTGGAGTGGCCGCATTCGACCCGGATAACGGCGGCATAGTATCCGCCGGTGGCGTAGGGTTTGATATATCCTGTGGGGTCAGAAACCTGCTGACAGGGTTGACGCTACAGGACATAGAACCAGTAAAAAAGAAACTCGCCGATTCTCTTTTTCGTGATATACCTGCTGGAGTGGGCAGCACAGGTCATATTCATCTGAACAAGAAAGAAATGGATTCCATGCTTGAAGGTGGCGCGCAATGGGCCGTCGAATCAGGCTATGGTATACCAGCTGATCTTGAGCGCATCGAGGAAAATGGACGAATGAGTGGTGCAGTACCTTCTGAGGTTTCAGATCATGCAAAGAAAAGACAACGTGATGAAATGGGCACCCTTGGTTCTGGCAATCATTATCTGGAAGTCCAGGAAGTGGTTAAAGTCTACGATATTAACACTTCAAAGGTATTCAATATTACTGAAGGTGATATAGTAATCAGCATTCATTGTGGTTCACGCGGTCTCGGCCATCAAATTGGAACTGAATTTTTAAAGCGAATGGTAATTACTGCCTCTCAACATGGGATTATCTTGCCTGATCGTGAGCTGGCTTGCGCTCCCCTCTTATCCGCAGTCGGTAAAACTTATCTGGGCGCCATGCGTGCAGCTATAAATTGCGCACTGGCAAACCGTCAGATAATTACACATCTTGTCCGTAAAGTATTTAAGCATTTTTTCCCTGAAATACACTTAAATCTTCTTTTCGATGTTTCTCATAATACTTGTAAACTCGAGAAACATATCGTTAACGGCAAAGAAAAACAACTTTACATTCACAGGAAAGGTGCAACTCGTGCTTTCAGTCCCGGGCATGAAGAACTTCCCACTGTATTCAAACAATCAGGTCAGCCAGTCCTGATTGGCGGATCCATGGGCACATCTTCTTACATCCTTGCAGGAAATACTGGTAATGATGTGTTGTCATTTTCATCTGCATGTCACGGTGCTGGCCGTAGTATGAGCAGACGTAAAGCATTTAAAACATGGCACGGAAGACAGGTAACTGATGAACTTGCAGAACGTGGAATTATTATTAGAAGCCCTACTTCAAGAGGAGTTGCAGAAGAAGCACCTGGTGCTTACAAGGATGTCAAAGCAGTGGTCAATGCTGCTCATTACGCTGGTCTGGCAAGAAAAGTAGCAAAGCTTCAACCAGTTCTTTGTATTAAAGGATGAGGTGGTGCATTTGGGGCTTGCTATGACGGGCATGTCTAGGATGGCATAGTGTTTTTCAGAAGATGTAATAAATCTTACATTTGATAGAATATATACGCACTTTAAATGAGATGTTTGATAGATGGATATTCTTAAAGCAAAGTTAAATGAACTCTGGAATATCATCAGTCACTGGGCAGTCAGTCCTCCCTTCTATGCACAGATTGGGGCAATAATTGCTGCTGTCATTATTGCCTGGGTCGTTACTTTTATACTTAAAAACAAGTCTCCCTTGCTAAGCAAGGAACCATTACAGGAAAATAATTTTTATGGATTTCGCCTGTTTTTTTATCGTATTGGCGACCTGATATTTTCCCTTCTTATCATTCTTTTATTGAGTATCGCGTCAGATATCGCCAAGCAGGTTGTTGGCCAAAGCTGGATGATCAAGATTGCACTGAGTCTTGCAGTTGTTTTTCTGCTCTATACCTTTATATCACGATTCATCGACAATATTACAATTAACCTGATTAGCAAATGGATTGGTATTCCTATTGCCATACTTTATGTGCTCGGCTGGCTGGATAATGTCATAGATTATCTCGATACTATTTCAATAGATCTCGGCAACATAGACCTTACACTATACGGTGTTATCCGCACCATCCTCTTTGGTGCAATACTGTTCTGGCTTGGACGAATTTCAAATAACATTGGTACCCGTGCCATACGCCAACGCGAGAATCTTGATGCGAGTACGCGTGAAGTTCTGGCCAAGTTATTTGAGATCTCGGTTATTATAGTATTTTTTATCCTGCTTCTGCAGATCATGGGTATAAACTTAACTGCTCTTGCAGTTTTTGGCGGAGCTCTCGGTGTTGGACTGGGATTCGGACTACAGCAGATTGCCAGCAATTTCATTTCAGGGATTATTATTCTTCTCGATCGATCAATCACAATTGGTGACTATATTGAGATGGATGATGGTCGATCAGGTACGTTGCGCGAGCTAAACATGCGCCATGCAATTCTGGAAACTTTTGATGGCAAAGATGTAATGGTGCCTAATGAGCAGTTTATAACAACATCTTATATAAATTGGACACATAAAAATACGAAACAGAGATATTCACTGGAGTTCTCTGTTGCATATAAAACTGATCTTGACATGATGTTTCCAATAATCCGCGACATCGTTGCCAGCCATCCCAAAGTGCTAAGTGGACCTGACTTGCCAGTAGAAGAGAGGCCAGATGCTGAAATACTGGACTTCGGGGAATCAGGAATTAATATTCTTGTAGAATTCTGGATAGAAGGTATTGATGACGGGGTAAATCGTGTTGGCGCTGATCTACTTCATATGATCTGGAAAGAGTTAAGGAAAAATAATATTGAAATTCCATTCCCGCAACGCGAAGTAAAAATACTTAATAACTAGTCGATTCTTCAATTTCTTCATTGCTGGATGTGCAATTTCTTCCATTTGCTTTTGCTTTGTATAACTCTCTGTCAGCAAGCAGTTGCAATACTTTTGAATCCTTTCCGGATTTTGGAATCAAGGTTGCAATGCCAATACTGACAGTAAGTCTCGAATCAGGTCTCGGATATTCATGGGGAATATTTATGACTTTCAGGTTATAGTGGATCCTTTCAGCTACCTCTAATGCACCTTCATTGCTTGTTTCAGGGAGGATGATAATAAATTCTTCACCTCCATACCTAGCTGCTACATCAGAGGGACGAAGTAATGATTTCTGAATTATATTTGCGATTGATCTGAGACATTCATCACCTTTGCTATGTCCATAATGATCATTATAGTTCTTGAAATAATCGACATCAAGCATCATTAAAGACAGATTCTTCTTTGAACGTAAATGTCTCTCCCATTCATTTCTGAATAAATTTTCAAAAGCCCTTCTGTTTGGCAGGTTTGTCAAGGCATCTTTTGTTGCTAGTGCCTCCAGCTTGTCATTGGCATCGATTAACATGATTTGCTGTTCAATAATAAAATTATTCTGTTTTCTGAAATTTCTTGCTGTCATTGAAAGTAATAGAGTATAAAAAAAGAAAATAATGATTAAATAATAACTTTTATTAACATATTGAACATAAAATGAAAAAAGTATAATAGGAGCGCAGTAAGCTATGTAATATTTCAATACAACCGATATACTCGCACTAGCACCGGACATCAATGCTATTAATAGAACCCATAGGGAAATCTGTACTTCCGGTGGCCAGAGACTTGAATAAAAGAATGTCAGAGAACCCCAAATTAATCCCGTCATCAGCGTGCCAGCAAAATTCAGATTATCCCAAAGATTAAGATGAGAAGAAGTGTCATTGCTTCTGTTAAAAAATAACAGAATTAACAAACGGTAAATTAGCACAATTACAAAAAATGCCAGCCAGATACTGAATAAAACATGATCTACCTCATCCCATAACATGATGGTAATGAAACTGCCAGCGACGATACTTGTTAATACAGAAACAGACAACTGTGAGTATAAAAGTTCCTGGTGTCTGGCTTTTATTTTTTCATTCATATAAATTTATTTAAACTTTCGATCTGATTTTTAGTTTATAAGTATAATAATAAAAATAACAAATTATGGCTGAATTCAAGGCAGTGTCTAGTTTTTTTATAAGGAAAAACTAGATGTTAATCAAGCCATAAAATTAAAATCCGAACGCCTGTTTTCGCCAGTTTTGATAGAATTTTTTTGCCAGATTATTTAGGTCTTCCAGATTATCATCTACCGTCTTTTTAAGATCAGAAATTGATCCCTGTCCTAGAGTTTTATCCAGTGATGCCTGATAAGCTGGCACAGAATACCACTCTGATACTGTATTGTGAGTAATCTCAATATGAAATTGAATGGAAATAACTGAATGACCGTTTCCCAGTGCTTGGACCGGGCAGGCCTGACTGGATGCCAGGACATTCAGCTGTTCCGGTATTCTGGTTATGGATGAACTATGCCATTGAAAGCACATCAGGGGGTCAGGTAAGCCCAGCAAGTGTGAATCCAGTTTGCCCTGAGGAGTTAACTCAACATTCATCACGCCAACTTCAGGTTCTTTACTCATGGATACTTCGCCACCGAGTGCATCTGCGAGTAACTGGTGTCCCAAGCATATACCGACAAAGGGTATATTAAAATCACGAATGGCCTCACGAATAGCAGATTTTTCTGATCTCAACCAAGGATATTTCTGTTCTTCCCAGACATCCATTGGTCCACCCATAACCCAGAGGGCATTATAATCACGCAAATCCGGAATTGTTTGACCTTGATCCAGGTGAATGATGTCAACAGAGAAACCATCAGCGTTGAAAAAATCCATGAATATGCCGGGATGCTCTATGGCCAGATGTTGTAGTACCAGTACCTTTTTTTTCTTGTCTGTCATCGGCAATCATTATAAGCCATATGCATCACCAGAAAATTACACATTCAGGTAACATCATACCTGTCAAAGTCGAATATGTATTAACATACAAGATATTAATAATGTCCACCAATTGTCCTGGGTGATACGACCCAGGGTTCATCAATGGGTGCCATTTTATCTCTTGGTTTGAGACACAAGCCCATGGCAAGCGTATAGGCCAGTATCGGGTTATCCAGTTGATTCTTCCAGACAAACTGAATCGCCTGAAAGGCCCTGTTTTTCCTGGTTGACGAAACCGGGCTGGTATTCATCAAATCAAGCAGGTCTACCAACACCGCACCACGGCTGTAATTATTGGCCGCGCGATAGGCATCACCGGCAAATAACTCACAGGCATGTGTTGTATATGCTCTATTGGTGTAATCAGTTTCCTGTGCCAATGCTGGCTGAACAGGGATTAACCATCCTGCAATAGAAATAATAAATATCAGTTTCATCATCGTTTCTCATCTACATTGCTATGAGCCTCCGGTTTATCTCAGCCAAAAAAAAGGCCGCAGGTTAGTCACCTGCGGCCTTTCGGTATACTGCCAGAAAATTCAGACAATCAAATCAATAATGATTCCTCGACGCGCAGGTATGCGTTAACGCCACACAGTGCAGTGTGACGCCAAATGAATACCTGTTTTGTCATATAGTTAAATTTCATGGGGGCGCGATATTGCCCCTTGAATTGTCCAAAGTCAAGTGATTAATACTGAGTATTCCATAATCTCAAAACTTAACTCTATAACTAATTAATTTTATTGATCTTTCTAATTTTTCAAAATTGTTCATACCCGGGAGGAAAACCCCAGCACCGACCATATAGTTGGTTTTCATGGGAAATGCGCATACTTGGCAGCATGCCAGGGTCCCCTCAACGCACTGATCCCCTAGTTATTGATCCAGATCAAAGCCGTTTGGCTGATAAAAAATTAAAATAATAATATTTAAAATACTAGTTACAGTTAAAAGAGAGGTAATAACCATGTCCATGCTTAAAGTCATAGAAGTTCTGGCTGAATCAGATACCAGCTGGGAAGATGCTGCAAAAAAGGCAATTACTAATGCAAGCAAATCTGTCAGAAATATAAAGTCAATCTACATTGATAATTTTGAAGCCTCGGTGGAGAATGACAAAATCAAGAGCTATCGGATAAACGCAAAAATATCATTTTTGCTGGACTAGGCTTATCGGCAAAAATTCATATATAACGTAGAGGATAAAATAGAAGCAAAAAGCAAAAACGGTGTGCTTGAAATAAGAATACCTAAAACAGAAAAAGTCAAAGCATATAAAATACCTATAAAATTCTGATTCTCAATAAAAACCCGAGTGTCCAGAAAATGAGAAAATAAAAAAATCCCTGCATGCGGGGGATTTTTTAGTCATTTAAATCTGATTTATTTAGTCAGCGGCTGAACGGTTATTTCAACCCGGCGGTTTTGTTGCCTGCCTTCCGCTGTAGCATTATCCGCTATGGGAGCTGATTCACCATAACCTGTAGTAAGAAGCCTTTGTGCTATAACACCATCCCTAACGAGGTAATCCTTGACACTATTTGCACGATTGATGGAGAGTTGCTGATTATATTCTGCGGAACCTACGCTGTCGGTATGACCCGCCACCTGAATCACTGTTGATTCATATTTGACCAATGTATCTCCGATGTCATCCAATACCCGATGAAATTCAGGCTTGATTACTGCCATACCTGAGTCAAATGTAATGCTGGAAGGCATTTTTAACTGGATATTATCTCCAGCACGGGTTACCACAACACCTGTACCATCCAAGTCTTCACGAAGTTTTCTTTCCTGTTCATCCATGTAATGTCCTACTGCGGCACCAGTTAATCCCCCTACCCCGGCACCGATGATGGCTGATTTGACATCATCACCAATAATGAAGCCAATCAAGGCTCCGGATGCGGCACCAACAGTTGCCCCTGTACCGGTCCTGTTGGGCTCTCTTTCACCTGTTTCCGGATTTAACGTGGTACAACCTGCCAGAATGAGCACCAGGCAAATTTCTAAGATATATTTAGCGAATGATTGTTTCATAATTAATGATACCGGATTTCTGTCTTTAAAATAAAAAATAATCTAATTCATAACCTGTTTTTGCAAGATACAGACCTTTTCCATATTTCGGGTTGTGAATTTTTTCTCAGATAATCTGACAGGACACATCTGCAATAGTTCTCTGTATTATGTTACCTGATTCGACCAGATATAAATGCCCGTCATTATGAAATAAATGCTAAGAATCAGACAAATTATGGTATTCATTAACATGGCAAAATTATGTCGGTTTTTGAACCATAGGATTCCTGACATAACACCACCTATGAGAGTGACAATCAACCCGATTTCACATAAAAAGAGCAAAGTCAGCAACGGGAGACCATCAGTTAATCCGGATTGTCGCGATCCAGACTGGATGAAAACAAGGGCAAGAAGAAACCCCAGGCCTGCGGCCAATAAGGGAAATTTCTGATTACTCATGTTCAATTATCATATTTTTCTCAATAATTTATAGTAGGCGCTTTTTCTTTTCTTTCTACACGATTGAAAATATAAGATTCTGCAAGTCGAGTAGCATAAGTCATTTGATTCGGCATCAGCTTATGGCTTTGAGCAATATCTTTCATATGATTTAATGCATTATCATTTCCCTGCTCGTATGCGGCAAAGAACCACATAAATGCCATGTTGTAATCATTTTCGACTCCCAGACCTTTTTCATATAACAACCCTAGATTAAACTGTGCATCTGGATATCCCTGGGTTGCAGCCTTTTCAAACCATTCTCGAGCTTTCTTGTAATCCTTCCTTGTGCCCAGACCAAGATAATGGTGTATACCGATGTAATTCAATGCCTTTAAGTCATTATTTTCAGCCAGTGGAAACCATTTGCCATATGCAGATTCATATTTCCCTTTGTTAAACAGAATTTCAGGATCAATATTGTTTTCGCAAGACACCAGAAACAACATGGTTAAAATGATGATATAATTATATATAATCATAAAATTAGAAATAAAAGGTTAATGTTGAAGCATGGAATATAAAACTAGGCTAATTAAAGAGATTATAAATAGCTCGAGGTAATACTGATACTGTTAGTTATTAATATTAATTAAATATTATTTTATTTTTAGCTCATGGAGTTTTGCTTCTTTTAAAAAAGCATAAAATGCTGTAATTATACTGCCAATAAATCCACTGCGACCAGCAAATATGCTACGTTTTATAAAATATGATTTAATAAACGCAATTGGAAAGATAAGTATAAGTTTTATCAAAGATGGTTTAATGTTTTTGTTATATTTTTCTTCCGCGCGTAAGCCTGAATAAAGATTACTTCTGTCAACCCGAGCACTAATGCTATTTATTCCATGATGTATTATATAACCCTTGGCAACTCGTGATTTACCTCGCAATTTAACTGATTCATGAACAAGGCGATCTATTTCATAACTACCACAATCTGCTCGATAAAACTTGACTCTACTGTTGGTTTTTACCAAACCAGGCTTGGCGCGATTGAAAAAAATATCATGTATATGGATCCTCAAACCATCATATATGTGCTTTTCTTTTTCCATTAAATATCTGATATCTTCTAATAAATTATTGTCTACTTCTTCATCACTATCCAAATCTAATACCCAATTGTAACTGCATAATGACTTTGCATATTCTTTTTGTTTCGAATAGCCCATCCAGTCTTTGGATCTTATTATACATTCATATTTTTTACATAAATCTAGAGTATTATCCATGCTTCCAGAATCAACTATTATAATCTCTGCAAAATCACGTATGCTATTAAGAACTTTATCTAAATAAAGTTCACTGTTACAAGTTAACATATAAACACTGGCTGGTATTTTCATATTATTTCTTTTTATCTAAGAAATAAGCAAAAACATAATCTCCATATATCAATAACGGACTTTTTCAACTAAATTTCCACCCTGTTCTTTCGCAGATTTCACCGCTTTTAATGCTATAAGAATTATATTATCAATGGTTGTGGTAGTTGCTCCGGATCCATGCTCTGCTAGCGGCTTGAAAGATGTAACACCGATACTTGCAGTAACTGTTATTGGCTCATCCTGATTGCCATTTGAAAGGTTTATTCCCTCCACCAGGGATCGCAAACGCTTCGAGATAACCAATGCAGAATCGAGGGTCGTTTCGGGCAGAAAACAGACAAACCTGTCATTATCATACCGTGTAATAATATCAGTAACCCTAGAATTATCTGATAGTAATTCGGAAATCTCCTGTATCAACTTGTCACTTACACGATATCCTTGTCTGTCCCTGATAGAGAGAAATTGATCAATATCAAGAACTATACAGCTGAGTTCATGCCGGTATCGGTAGGAACGTGCCAGTTCTTTCTCTGATAAATAGAAGAAGTGCTTCCGGTTATATAATTGTGTCAATTCGTCCGTAATCGACATTAATTGTATCTTGCTGTAGGCTTCCTGAAGTTGTTTCAGGATATCCCTAATAACCAGATATATAACCACGAGCAAGGCTAGGAAAACTACAATTACTGTACCTGCTATGATATCCACATCCAAAGGGATATCACCATATATAATGAGTCCCATTAATACCAGGAAAGCAAAAGACAGCCCATACAAACTTGTTTTTCTGGCAGCACCAAGCCGGATACGAAATCGTTCTCTCTTCTGGTTATTATTATCCATAGATAAAACTACTCAAAATCGACTTTGAATTACACAATTCATGAATTATAGTCAAACTGTAATAGAAAGAGAGCAATTTATTGTGAATTAGCACAACAATATGAATTATTGGTCATTTTACCGGTTTAGTTGCCTGTTATTGGATTAATTTCAATGTGTGTTCCGGGAGAAGAAGCTTGATAAATAAAAAGTGTACATATTTTATACAGGTTTTGTCTTTGTTTGTTTTTTCCACTCTGGCTCATTCAGGCATGAGTGAAGAACAAATGCAGCAAATGATGCAGCAGGCGGAAATGATGCAACAGTGCATGGCAAAAATTGACCAGTCCGCATTAGACGAACTGGCCCGTAAGGGGGAAAAAACGCAGGCAGAAATCAAATCTTTATGTGACAAGGGTAATCAGAAAGAGGCCGAAAAAACCGCCATTGCCTATAGCAAGGAGATAGCAGCATCAGAGGTGGTGAAGGAAATGAAAAAATGCGGCGAAATGGCGCAACAATTGATGCAAAATATGACCTTACCGACTGATAATACTACAGACAAACAACAACATATCTGTGATCATTATTAATAAACCACTGCTTATATGAAAATAAAACATTTATTATTATTGTCGATTTCATTAATCATATTCACGCCGGCCAATGGCGCCGATAACACCTGGCAAAAAGATGAAGTGACCTATGAAAATAACAAGGTAATCACCGTATACCGGAACCCGAACTGCCAGTGTTGTAAAAAATGGATTGATCATCTCAAGGATCATGAATTTAGAGTAAATGATGTAGTCCTGGAAAATATAAATCCGGTCAAAGCTCGACTCGGTATATCTCCTGTTCAGAGTTCTTGTCATACAGCTGTCATCGAAGATTATTTCATTGAAGGACATGTACCTGCAGATGACATAGAACGGATTTTACTATCGAGACCGGAAATTCGTGGTTTATCCGTACCAGGTATGCCAGTCGGTACGCCGGGAATGGAAATGGGTCAAAGAAAGGACCCTTTTACTGTTATCCAGATTCATAAAGATAACAGCACAACCATTTTTAATGAATATATAGACTACTAGGCTTGATCAAGCAACAGGATAAATGGAAATATCGACCTGGTTTGCAATATAGGTATTCAGATCTTCATAAACATACTTTAATTCAAGACCGACATATCTCTCAAAAAGATTGACAAGCAACAAACGTATTTCGGGTTTGAAATCAACATCACGGCAAGATTCCCAGAATGCTTCAAAGATTGGTTCAGGCCTCAAAGGATTACCAAGATAACTAACATCCACGTCATCCAGTAAATTGCAAATTCTCTTGTCCAGATTTAGCAGGGCCGACTGACAATCCACATTAACTTTTTCAACTGTATTTTCCAGAGCCTTGCCTTCCGGACTGTTTTTTTCCTTGGTGAATGAATGATGACCGACTTTTGAAAATGTGATGTCTGCGAGGTACTGGTTCTTTATAAAACTTCTGACCCGATATTGATAAATCGATAAAAACCTGTTTTTAAACCGCACTTGCATTTCATATTTTTTAAGGCGTATGATTCGTACAGCATCAAAATACTGGGATGCCTTGGTTCTGGATTTCTCAGTCTTAGCCATATCATATAGGGTGTCTTCAACATTTTGCATCATGAGTGACATAGAGGAACATATTCTATCACTCACGAATTCCCCACATTGATTAAAGACAGTTTCTGGAAGATTTATATTCATTAAATATATTTGTAGTTGAGCTGTGCAGTAGTTGCAAGTATTGAATGAACTTTTGAGAAGCAGGTCAAGCAATTTTCAAATGCTTGATATAGTTATGCCTGAAATATACCCCAAAGAGGGTAACATGCATTAGGTCTTAATAACCCATTTAATTGATAAGTTGATCGATCAGAGTAACGATAAGAAAAATGAATTTAGAGTTAAAACTATTGATCAATATGCTTGTCTTTGAGCATTCTTATGATTTCATCCTCTCCCAGAGGATCAGTTTCTATAACTTTTAGACTATCGTTCCATTCCTTTGCAAAATCACGCTGTAGCCTGCTGTTGAACAAAGCAGTGATTAACATTGCGATTAATGCGCCAAGGCTTGCCAATGCGATGTCTTTCTGAGCATCCCATATATCACCTTGCGTTCCTAGATAAGCAATACCGAGATCCCCGCCAAATAATTCAGCCGCACCCCACTCAAATAACTCATACATGGCAGAAGTAGACATCGTCAGATCTAGTGGTAGAAAGTAGGCCCAGAAGCCCTTTACATGCACTACCCTTATGAACAATTCACGTATCGGGTAGGCAAGCAACAAACCGTAGAAAAAATGCGCTACACGATCAAAGTGATTTCTTTGAAAACCCACTAATTCATTTAGGCTAAAACCGAATACAGATTGAAAAAATTGATCATAAGGGGTTCGAGAGTAGGTAAAATGAGCACCGACTTCATGTAAACAGAGAAAAATAAATATAAGAGTGTAGGAAATCCGTGATAATGGAACTTTCCTCCACGAAATGCTGATCAGAACAACAGCCACCAAAACCAGGGCATTTTCCAGTGCCCAGTCTGCCCTGTCATATGGTGCAATTGCCAACAGGATCCACCATATGGCAAATATGATTGATAACACCAGTAAATATTGATGATGAGTGATGTGCATTGGATTATTTTTGTAACATATTAAATACCGAGATTGACTGGCTAGCTGTGAATCTTCCCCCGGGCTATGGAAAAATACAGACCGGGAAGACATAACAAGGCTGCAATAAAGAAACACAACTTTATCGATTGCTCCAGAGAATCGAAGTTTTCAGGCACGATCTCTACCTGGCCGATAAACAGGGCAAATACCAGGGCAACCAGCATCATGCTGCTCATCTGCCCCAGTACCCGCATGGTGGCAATCGAACCTGAGGCGCTTCCGTAGTATCGTTTTTCAACCGCGCTCATAATCGCATTGGCGTTGGGTGAAGAAAACAGGCTGAACCCCAGGCCGGTAATGACCAATGCTGACGCCAGATATGGCAGGGTATCATTACCGTTTAACAAGGCCAGCATGGCTAAACCCATCGCAGTAAATAACATTCCAATGGTCGCGATTACCCTGGGCTCTATCCTGTCAGAAAGGCGCCCGACAATCGGTGAAAATATAGCCATGGTCAATGGCTGGATCATCATGAATAACCCCGCCCTGGCCGGACCCATGTCCTGAAGATATTGCAGGTAAAGCCCGATCAAAACCACGTTAGCGAACGTCGCCGTATAGATTATCAAAGAAGCTATACTGGAACGGGTGAATGTCCTGTTGGTAAAAAACAGCGTCACATCAAAGATGGGATCAGTCGTATGATGCGCATAATAGAAAAACAGGAACATACCCGCCATGCCTGCCAGCAGGATAATAATGGCATAGGTCTCTGGCAGACCGGCAACTCCGATACAAAGACTCAGGATAGTTAATGCGTACATGACAGAGCCCCTGGCATCAAATTTTCCCGGCTGATCGGATTGCCACTCCCCTTTTACTTTGAAAATAGCCATTAGTAGGACAATAATGGCCAAGGGAATATGAAGCACGAAACTGGCTCGCCAGCCTGAAAACTCAATCAAGTAACCACCGGCAGCAGGGCCAAAGGTAAGACCTAGATATATCATCGACACGGTCAAGCCAATGGCATGACCTCTCAGTTTAGGCGGGAAGACGGACGAGACAATTGCTATCTGTGTAGCATACAACATTGCCGCACTGACACCTTGAAGGAACCGTGCCGTGATCAATAACTCACCATTGGGTGCGGCAGCTGCCAGAAGTGATGTCACAATCACACTGCTTGTGCCCAATATAAAGATTCGCTTACGTCCATACATATCTGCCAAGCGTCCGAACACAAGTACAAACATGGCACTGGCCATGAGATAAGCCATTGGAATCCAGCTCAACATCACCGCATGTATATTCAGATCCCTGGCAATTTCTGGCAGGGCGACATTGGCTGCTGACAGCATCACCGGCGTTGTGAAAGCGTTTAACAGCACCATAAACAATGCTGCTTTCTGGATGTTTTCACTTGTTCCTTGTTCAATCGGTTGATTCATAATCTGTTTTTATCAATGATGATATATTGCTATCATATCCGAAAACCTACTCGCTGCGGAGAATAACATTGGCTAAAGCAAGTGCAAGGCATATCCTGGTAGATACAGAAGAACAATGTATTGATCTTAAAAACCAGATCGAATCCGGTGCTGATTTTGCTGACCTGGCAAAACAGCATTCCAGGTGTCCCTCGGGAAGACGCGGCGGTGAACTTGGCGAATTCGCTCCCGGGCAAATGGTAAAAGAATTTGACGAGGTCGTTTTCAGCGCTGAAGTGAACCAGATTCAGGGCCCAGTGAAGACCCAATTCGGTTATCACTTACTGGAAGTCACCAGCCGCACAGACTAGGCCATCAATTGTGTAGTTTCACCCGGTTTCCACTGTAGAAATAAAGTATGTGGTAATTCATCAGGGACTGAGCGGATCAGTCTTCCATGACTTTCCCGATATGAACGTCGTTACGTGCTTCCGCCAGCTTGACTTGGTACTGCCGTTCCCTTAGTCGTTGGCGTTTCTCCTCGGTCAAATCATCACAACAGTATGGACATGAAATGCCTTCTTCGTATTTATCAGATTTCAGTTCTCCTTCAGAAAGCGGCATGCGGCAGGCATAACACATGACATGTTTGCCCTTTTCAAGCTTCTCGTTAATGCTTACCCTGCCATCAAACACGAAACATTCGCCTTGCCAGAGATTATTTTCCGGCGAAATATCATCAAGGTATTTAAGAATACCTCCCTTGAGGTGATAGACCTCATCAAATCCCTGGCTTAGCAGGTAGGACGTGGCCTTTTCACAACGGATACCACCAGTGCAGAACATGGCGATTTTTTTATTCTTGTCCGGGTCCAGGTTCTTTTTTACGTAGTCCGGGAATTCACGGAAGCTCTTGGTGTTGGGTGATACCGCATTCTTGAACGTTCCCACCGTGCCTTCATAATCATTGCGTGTATCAATGACGATGACATCCGGGTCATTAACCAGCTCATTCCACTCGCGGCTGTTGACGTGTGTGCCAACCTTGAGCCTCGGATCGATATCCGGCTGGCCCATGGTGACTATTTCCTGTTTAATTTTGATCTTTAACCTGTGAAACGGGATGTATGATGCTTGTGATTCCTTCTGCTCCATGTCCTGGAATCTTTCATCACCCCTGAAACAGGCTAACAAAGAGTACACCGCTTTCCTGCTGCCGGCAACGGTCCCATTAATACCCTCTTTTGCGATGATGATGGTGCCTTTAATCCCGGCTCGCTTGCATTTGTTATACAGCTCATCACGCAGCGCCTGTGGATCCAGCACTCTGACAAACTTGTAAAACGTAGTAATAATGACTGTCGGTTCCCGGGAATTCATCTGGATGGCAACGGGTTTGGTTTCGGGCTGTTATTCTCAAAATCCAGCCGCAAAATGTCAATACAGGCCACGTTCTGGCTGGCCTAATGCACACCCCGGTTCAGCCCGGAGACGTTCTGTAACAGGCATGCCACAGGTTAATCGGTTTCGAGTAAATGCGGTATTACTCCGCGACCAGTCTAATGTATAAATGGCTGCAAAGCATGCGCAGGTGTTCGACAATCTTGCTGGCAATTCGGGTATAGGGGTGAATGCTGTCCTGGGTCGTCAGGTAAACCAATCTGGCCTGCAGGCTATCCAGATCGTGTGATTCTGAGGCGCAAGTATCAACGTTTAGAGAATCTTTGATTTTTACCTTATTGAATTTAAGAGAGTAATTGATTTTCTCATCCGTTAATGAGAATCATTATTATTTAAATAAAGTGACCAGTTAAGCCTCTTTCTCCTATATTGAGATGATTTTATTTTTCTATGGCGCTCATGCATGATCTGCCCATGGACAAATCGTTAGCACAGCTGTGCGGCAAGCTTGATGGCCAGGGTTACATTGCCGAAGACACATTGGTGATAACCCTGTCACTCATGGAACAGCTCCAGCGTCCCCTGCTGATCGAGGGTGAAGCCGGTGTCGGCAAGACCGAGATCGCCAAGAGCCTGACAGCCGTCTATCTTTCCAATGTAATTACGGAACTGAAAAATCGTTGTCGCCAGGTACTTTGGCTGAATCCAATGGTCTGCCGAGAAGGGTTTCAGTTAGAGCAGGACTTTGAACACCAGATAATCCCCAAACCTGATTTGCTCGCCTCGGCCCACAGCCTGGACGCCATCAAGCAAACAATCCGTCACGTCGCCCGGATAACTTATTAGACCTTGAAATCCACCGGCACGACCCAATAAATGAAGCGTTAATTTTTACCTGGAAGAACAATAACCATGAAACGTATTACCCTGTTCCTTGCTACCAACCTTGCCATCCTGATTGTCATGAGTATCACCCTGCGTTTACTCGGGGTGGAACGGATCCTTGACGAACAGGGGGCTGGCCTTGACTTCAATGCTCTGCTCATCTTCTCTGCCGTGTTTGGGATGGTGGGTTCCATTATCTCTTTGCTGATTTCCAAGTGGATGGCCAAGAAAACCACCGGTGCCCGGGTTATCGAGCAACCTCGCAACGAGGCAGAACAATGGCTGTTGAGCACTGTTCACCGGCAATCGCAGGAAGCCGGCATCGGTATGCCGGAAGTCGCGATCTATCCCTCGCCGGACATTAACGCCTTTGCTACCGGCGCAAACCGCAACAATGCCCTGGTGGCTGTCAGTTCTGGCATTCTGGAACAAATGAACCGTGATGAACTCGAGGCCGTACTGGGACATGAGGTCAGCCACGTGGCCAATGGCGACATGATCACCTTATCCCTGATCCAGGGTGTGGTGAATACCTTTGTGATCTTCTTCTCGCGCGTGATAGGTCACGTTGTCGACCGTGTTGTCTTCAAGGTTGAACGCGGTCATGGCCCGGCTTTCTGGATTACGGCAATCATCGCCGAGATGGTGCTTGCTGTGCTCGCCAGCATCATTGTGTTCTGGTTCTCACGTCAACGGGAATTCCGTGCCGATGCTGGCGGCGCTGCGCTGGCAAGTCGGCAAAAAATGATCAATGCTTTGAAGCGATTGCAACAGGTACACACACCCAATCAATTACCGGATTCCATGAAGGCCTTTGGAATCCGCGGTGGTATCGGCCAGGGATTGAAACGTTTGTTCATGACTCACCCGCCACTTAATGAGAGAATCGCTGTGCTTGAAAATAGCCCGTAATATCAAGACATCAACTTTTAAAAAATTGGCGGCTCTGAGGGGAGCTTGGGATCGGAGTCGGGATCCATTTCTTGTCGGAAGACTTCCACGCAGTCGGTAGCCGTATCAGTTTCCTTGCACCTTGCGATATGAAACAGGGCTTCGCCTTCATTCACTAACGGAAAATTGGTACGGCCAACCACGATACCCGAGGCGGTGGCAATCACCTCTTCTTCTTTCTCGCCGAAGGGTTCAGCAACAACAACTATGATCTGAGCTTTCTCCACGATCTTGCACAGTGGTATCAGGCTGTGCAGGATGCCGCTTTGCGGTGCACACAACCATTCCCCCCAGCCAATTTCCATCGGATGATCTTGATTTTTACTTTTCATATGCTAAAAAACGGGATACACATTTGCTGGAATCAGTCACTATAGTGACCGATATGGATGTAACCATTTTAAAAACATTTACCGAGGTCCACCGAACCTGCCATTTTGGCAAGGCCGCGGAAAACCTCTTTGTCACTCAGTCAACCGTCAGTGCGAGGATAAAGCAACTAGAAACTGAACTTGGTGTCGAATTGTTTAAACGTAACAGGAACAATATCCAGTTGACGACAGCAGGTCAAAAATTTTTAAAGCATGCAGAGTCAATACTTAATATATGGAACAGGGCCTGTCTGGACATCAACATACAGGAAGAAGGCAAAACCCCTTTTGTTATTGGTGCTGTTCCCAGCTTATGGGATGTTTATCTCGGAAATTTAATTATCAGGCTGCGTTCCCAGTACCCAGATATGGCGACTGTAGCAGAAGCTTCATCATCAGAAAGCCTGATAAGGGCATTACTCGGACAATCTATCGATGTGGCGTTTATGTATGACTACCCCCAGATACCTGATCTGGAAAGCAAGGATGCGATGTCATTCGAATTAATCATGGTCAGTTCGGAAAAAAAACAGACCGTACGGGATGCCTTCACAAAAAATTACATTTATGTTGACTGGGGCAGTTCATTTTTAAGGGAACATGCCCGGCATTTTCCGGATAGTCCGGCGCTTGACCTCAGGATAAACCTGGGGCATACCGCGCATTACCTGCTCAAGAAAGAGGGAGGTTCTGCCTATTTACCGGAACCGATGGTGCGGGAAGACTTGTCCAGGAAAAGTTTATACCAGGTTGAAGATGCACCCAGTATCAATCGTAAATCGTTTGCTGTCTATCGTCAGAATGAAAACCAGGATTTTGTTGTCGAACTGCTTTCCTTAATAAATCCACAGGTTTGATATAATTCCCATCTGTCTGTTGCGGTTTTATACCGGCTTTTTTATCCTGCGAATGTCTGCCCGGGACGGAAAGAACTCCCTGGCTGCAGCCTCTGAAATGGTTGATTGGTAGACCGTCAGTATTCTTCATCTCCTAAAAAATCTCTCGCGTTAAAACCTATATACAATTCGTCATTTATCAGGCGGTTTAGTTCCTTCATCTCCTTATATTTTTCCGAATCACGCCAGGTACGGGTGACCTGTTGTTGCATTTTCGCCAGGAAAGGGGTTTCACTGAATTCTGAATCAGTAGCCTCAAAATTGGTTACTTCATCTTCCAAGATTGAGTCATCATCCTCATATTCATCATAATCACGGTCATTCATCCTACCCATAGCAAACCCTCTGATAGATGTTAATTTTAGTAAAAACAACAAGATATATTTGCTGCTGTTGATTAATTCTAACTTCGCAATAGAATTTGGCTCTATATAGAAATTCCATTTATTGTTGTAAAACAAATATTTTTTATGGTGACAATCTGATTTTTCTATCGAAACTGGAGACTTGCTAACTGATGTCCCGGGACAATTCCGCGTTAAAGATCATCAAAAAAGTAACCGGCCGGGCGACCAGTGACGGTGCAGGTGTGAACCTGACCCGTATCATGGGAACCCCCGAGCTCAATATGCTGGATCCGTTCCTCCTGCTCGATGAATTCCAGTCGGACAAGGCAGATGATTATATCGCCGGGTTTCCGGACCATCCTCACCGGGGGTTTGAAACCGTTACCTATATGCTCGCCGGAAAAATAAGGCACAAGGATAATGCCGGGCATGAGGGCGTTATCGAGCCCGGCGGCATACAGTGGATGACGGCAGGCCGGGGTATCATTCACTCCGAAATGCCGGAACAGGAAGACGGGTTGTTATGGGGATTCCAGTTATGGATCAACCTGCCCGCCACACAAAAAATGACGGAGCCCAAGTATCAGGAATTCAGTAAAGATGAGATACCCCGAGAAACTAGGGACGGAAATATCATTGTTCGTGTCATCACCGGCGAAACAATACTGGGTACCGAGGGACCGGTTAAGAATATCGCCACGAATCCTGTTTATCTGGATATTAGGCTGCCCGCTGGCACAGAATTTAGTGAGCCCGTTGCTACTTCTAATAATAAATTCATTTATGTTTACTCGGGCTCTCTCAGTCTTCCAGATACAGGTAACAGGATAATGAAACTGGAAACAGGCGACCTCGCTGTTCTCGGTCAGGGTGAAAAATTATGCATTACAG
Organism: Gammaproteobacteria bacterium; assembly: GCA_011772965.1. Taxonomy (GTDB): domain Bacteria; phylum Pseudomonadota; class Gammaproteobacteria; order Eutrophobiales; family Eutrophobiaceae; genus SZUA-592. The sequence goes on along the minus strand of WVYN01000050.1, from coordinate 141,621 downwards.
CGGGAACTGACGGGGCAAATTGCCTGTTCCTGAGTGCCTTGCCATTAAATGAACCGGTAGCCAGGGGTGGCCCGTTTGTCATGAATACCCGGGATGAGATAGAACAGGCAGTCAGGGATTACCAGGAAGGCAATCTGTAATCAAGACTGTTCGAGTAATAAGGTAATCGGTTTCGGTTTTTCTACACCGTATCCCTGTGCGTAATCGATACCAATTTTTTTCAATAAAGAGATAATTTCATCATTCTCCACGAACTCGGCGATGATTTCCTTACCCATTGCCCTGCCAATATCACTGATCGATTCAACCAGGGTCCTATCAAGATTATCCTTGACCATGTTCTTTACAAAGACACCATCAATTTTCAGGTAATCAACCGGGAGGGTTTTCAGGTAACTCAGCGAAGACATACCAGAGCCAAAGTCATCTAGAGAAAAACTGCAACCTGCAGACTTAAGTTCCAGGATAAAGTCAACTGCAATTTTCAGATTACCAATTGCAGCTGTTTCAGTAATTTCGAAACAAATATTCCCTGATGGCACAGTATATTCCTGAAGTTTTTCCTTGATATAGTCAAGTACTTCATGGTTTGACAGGGTTTGGCCCGACAGGTTGACAGAAAAATGCATGTCCCTGGATTTCTCTGAATGTTGCGACATCCAACTAAAGATTTTATCGATGACCCATTTATCAATTTTTGCTGATAACCCGAAACGCTCCGCAGCAGGCAGGAAGTTACCTGGCGCTATAAGCCTGTCATTATCCAGCATCCTGAGAAGTATCTCGTAATGGTGTTCACCCCCTTTTTTTGAAAGTGGTTTAATTTTTTGACACCATAACTGAAAATGATCATTCTCAAGACTGTCATTCACTCTGTTGACCCATAACATTTCGTCGTGTCTTTTCTGAATGTCTATATTTTCACGATTGAGTATGTGTATTCTGTTTCGTCCACTTTCCTTTGCCATATAACAAGCAGCGTCAGCCAGACTCAGTAAATGTGAGACCGAATCGAAAGAATCAAAAGATTCGCTGATTTCGACCAGTCCTACGCTGGCTGTCACACTGAACTTTTTATCTTGCCAGTTATAGCGATACCCTGATATGTCATATTTAATGTCTTCTGCCCGTTGTCTTGATTCTTCAAACGATTCCCCTTTCATCAAGATAACGAAGTTATCGCCACCCATGCTGGCGAGTAATTCATCTTCCCTTACATGCGAATTAATCAAATTGCCAATTTCTTTAAGTAATTTATCACCGGCCATATGACCGCTGGTCTCGTTTATGACCTTGAATTGATCCAGATCGATATAACATAATGTGTATTTCCCTTCATCCTCATCCCGGGACCCAAACAAAAAATTTAATTTATTTTCAAAATCCTTACGGCTTGTAAGCTCAGTCAAAGGATCATGCGTCATTTTATAGGCCAGATCTTCCGTGATTTGCCTTTGAGCTGTAACGTCTTCACAAACAAGCAGCATGACCGATTGACCGGTAAGATCGTCGTGAATAACCCTGGATATCACCTTGATCCAGATAGTTGACATGTCTTTCTTCATAACAGGCACTTCCCAAATAGTTAGTTCCTGTGCTTTTCTGAATGCAAATTTCAGTCTGCCCATGGCTTCAATTCTGGAATCCGGCGAAATATAATCTGTAATCGATGAATCCTTGATCTCTTCCTTTTTATATCCCAGCCTTTTCGCAGCAAACTCGTTAACCGATATAATTTTTCCCCTGTTGGTCACAGTAAAATACATGGCAGGATTTTGATCGTAGAGCATCCTGAACCTGGCTTCGCTCTCGACCAGTTCCCTGGAGCGCTCTTCAATGCGCTTTTCAAGGTCCTGTGACCATTTGTTTAATTCATCTGTGGAGCGCTTGATTTGAATCTGGGTACCGGCACGGGCAAACAGTACCGAAAAGTCAATAGGCTTGGAAACATAGTCATTCGCACCAAGGGAGAGGAAGTTTATTGCCGAATTAGTCTCATGCGTTGCAGTTATCATGATAACCGGTAATTCAGAAGGGCTACTGACTTCGCGTATCCTCACGAGAGTCTGGTAACCGTTCATACCGGGCATTTCGATATCGAGTAATACCAGGTCAAACGGTTCCCTGTTTATCAATTCCAGCGCAGCATTTCCTGAATTTACTACGGTAGGAATATAACCCTGACTGCAGAGTTTTCTCACATACAAGTCAAGGTTCTCTCCGCTGTCGTCTACGACAAGTATTTTACCCGCGTTGTTCTGCATCATTTTTATAATACAGATATCGTTATTAAAAGGTTATCATTTCGATCGAAAGAGGTATATTTCAAATATTCTCTAGTGATAGAAATTATAAAATGGAAATAAAAAGAGTTGCTATGCCCAGGAAACTGAAAAACCCGGCAATGTCTGTGACAGTCGTCAAAAATATCGAAGAAGACTGTGCAGGATCCTGGCCGGTCACTGTAAGCAGGATAGGTATCACTGCTCCGGCAATACTGGCAACAATCATGGAGAGAATCATTGATAAAATGATAACCAATGTCAGGCCAGCAGATTCACTCCATAAAAACACACCAAGGGCTGTAGTTATTGCCACCAGAATGCCATTCCATAAGCCGACATTAAACTCCTTAAACATTATGCGTGGCCACATTCTGGGATAAATCTCTTTCAGTGCCAGTCCCCGCATGGTGACAGCCAACGCCTGGGCACCGGTATTGCCTGACTGACCGGCTACCACAGGCAATAACACTGCCAGTGCGGTGTATTTCGCAATGGTTGATTCGAAAACACCAACCACTGCTGCTGCCATGAACGCGGTTAACAGGTTGATTTGAAGCCAGGGCATCCTTTTCCTTACAGAAAAGAATGCGGGTGATAATGCCCGTTCATCCTTGCTTACACCCACCATGGTCTGGAGATCTGCACTCGTCTCCTCAAGAGCAGCATCAAGCAGCGTATGATAGCGCAATACACCAACAAGCCTGCCCTCAAAGTCAACAACCGGTAAATCGTAGATACGCTTTTTTTCAAACAGGGAAACAATATCTTCCCGCTTGGTATTAATATTTACTATTTCCGGAGGTGTAAGTTGTAACTCTGCCAGTGTTGTTTGATGTTTTGCCAGGGCTATGTCCTCAATTTCCACCATACCAGCCAAATGATTATTATCATCAACGGTAAACAGTTTTCTGTATGCTCTCCTGGGGCGTCCGCGCAGAATATTAATAGTTTCAGACACCGTCATTTCCGGTCTGAAATAAATAACCCGTGTATCCATCAAGGCGCCTGCTGAATCAGGTTCCTGGGAAATTGCGCGTCTTAAATCGTTGGCAACCGCTACACTACATGAATGGATAATTTCCTCTCTTCTTTCTTTGTCTGTTATGGCAAGAATGAAACTCGCCGCACGATTGGGTTCCAGATGACTGATTACAGCGGTTACATAATCCAGAGGCATATCATTAAGCACTTTTGCAGCAAGCTGTGGAGAATAGCGTTCCCAGACTTTCATGCTTTTACTGACTGGAATTTCTGAAAGTATATTTCGCGCTTCGTCATAGTCCATTTGCTCAAGTTCCCTTACTGCTTCGGCAGGATAGCGGTTGAATAATTGTTCATTCAGGGCAAGTTCAATCGGGCTGGATTCAATCATCATGCTTTTTTTTCCTGGAATCTGTATGGTAATCAGGTGAAATCATATTGGCACATGTGTCCCAAAGGATTTCGGCCAGAGAGAGTGCGGTTTCTGATAAATTTTCAATTCCCCGGTGTTCGCGTTTAGACTCAAGTGCAGCAGTTACTGTCTTCATATTTATAACGCCAACAAACACGCCGGCATGATCAACAACCGGAATAGCATGCTGGTTTGAGTTGATTTTCAGGTTATCAATTCTTGTTCTTGCTGATACTGTTTCATCCGGTTCCGACATGATTGATTTCATGTCGGCGTCTTCAGAAATCAATAACCTGGAAACGGGGATTATGCCTGTTAGTCGTTGTTGACTATCCAGCACATATACTCTGTCCTGGAGTTCAAGATTCGACTGCTTTAATACCCTGACAACTTCTGAAACAGTCATTTCCTCATTAACGGTGAAAACATCCGGGTTCATCAGGTAACCGACTGTGCTGTCCGGGTAACGTAGAACCAGTCTGATCATGTTTGCAAATACGGTTGGCATGGCTCTAATCAGTTTTACCCGCTGACTGCTTTTCATCCTCCTCATCAGCAGAGACGCCTGTTCCGCCCCAAGAATAGAAAGCACTTTTGCAGCGATATCCACCGGTAAGAGTTTCAGGCAGTCTGCAGCATAAGATGGAATCAATTCTTGCGTAATGCTGGCAATGATCGCAGGTGGCGCATTTTCAAGAAAGTCTGCTGCTTCCTCCGGTGTATATTGTTGGAGTGTTCGCGCAGATATTTTAGGATGTTGCCTCAGAAAATAGGCAGTGAGTCTGTTTGTCTCCATCTAGAGGGACTCATTATCCAGCAATACTGAAGCCTCTTGGTCAAATAACTTGGCCGGGATAAATGTTCTTCCCTCCTTGGTTTCCAATATGACGCCATTAGGCAATATCTCGAGTATCTCGCCGGTCATGTCCTTAATACGGATTTGCTGGCCTTCCTGATAATTTTTTCGGACATAGCGGGACGAAATAATATTGGATACGGTTGATCCCGCACCTAGCCCGAATGCCAGAGCAATAGCGCCTGCCAGCGCCGCAATAACAATCGTCAGAATCTGTTCAAACAACCTGACATCAAGTCCAATCTGTGCCAGCCCGGCAACCACTGACAATACGATCAAGGTTAACCGGACAAGATTACCCAGATCGGCTGCCTGACGTATGCCTGCCGATCTCGCACCTTCAGTGATCTTGTACTTGAAGAGATTACCAAAGAATATACCAGCCGCAATAAATAATGCTGCGATTAACAGGTTGGGTAAATGGGTGATTAACCTGCCAAGTAAATCGACAATAAATGGCAGCTTCAGGCTGGCAAGCGCTGCCCGCAGGAAAAGCAGGATAATGACCCAGTAGACTACTGAACCGAGTATCACAGCAACAGGCCAGCGTAGCCGTACCTGGGCAGCAGATATTCCCACTGCACTTACCAACCGGTCGATTCCGACACCCAGGCGCAAAATGATCCAGCGGCAAATCCAGGCCAGTACAATGCCAAGAATGATTAGAATAATGGCTGAGAGGATGTTTGGCAGATAAGCCGCCAATGTTTCCAGGAACTTGTTAAGGCTCTCAAGAAGATAGACTTTTAGCTGGGTTATCTCTTCCATCAACAAGTGTCTTGAAAAGAAATCTGACATGACTAGCATATCCCATCCCGGATTTACTGTCCAAGCAAAGTAACAAAACAGGTGGCCGGATTTTGTTAAAACTAACAGACAGTTATAAAAAAATATGTTTAAATAAATAACCCATAGTACTCAATCATCAACGGAGCTAATGACCCTAAAAAATTATAATTCCAGTCATTTTTACGATGAATTACTTACACCGGATGGTAAAGCACGCCCCGGGTCAGGCAGACTCATCAGTTATCTCAAAAAAACCACCAACGATAACCTGCAAAAACGCAAGCACGCTGCTGAACTTGCCATTAAAACCATGGGCATTACTTTTACTGTTTACAGTGAAGGGGAAAACATTGATCGGGAATGGCCCTATGACATTATCCCCCGTGTCATTTCCCTGAGGGAATGGGAAAAGGTTGAAGCCGGGCTTAAACAAAGGCTCACCGCGCTGAATCATTTCATTAATGATCTCTATAACGAACAGAAGATCCTGAAAGATAAAATCATTCCAAGAGATCTGCTCAAGAGTTCAAAAAACTATCGTGAACAGTGTCGTGGCATCAAACCGGTCTACGGAGTATGGGCGCATATTTGTGGCACTGACCTGGTGCGTGACAGTGATGGCACAATTTATGTGTTGGAAGATAACCTGCGAGTGCCTTCGGGAGTTTCCTATATGATTGAAAACAGGAAAGTTACCAAGCGGGTTTTTCCGGAATTGTTTGAGGACTATAACATTTTGCCTATGGGTGACTATCCCAGCCAGCTTTTCGATACCCTCAGCTCCATCTCGCCGAGACCAATGGATTATCCTGAAGTGGCGGTACTCACACCCGGCATTTATAACTCTGCCTATTTTGAACACTCGTTCCTGGCGCAACAGATGGGTGCTGAGCTGGTCGAAGGTTCAGACCTGGTGGTAGGTGACGATGAGTGTGTCTACATGAAAACCATCGGCGGACTTTCCCGGGTTGATGTGATCTATCGTCGTATCGATGATCTCTTTATAGATCCGGAAGTATTCAACAAGGATTCCTTACTTGGCGTACCGGGACTGATTCGGGCCTGGAAGAAAGGCAATGTGGCGCTTGCCAATGCACCAGGGGCTGGCGTTGCCGATGACAAAGTGGTTTATACCTATGTACCGGACATGATTCGCTATTACCTCGACGAAGATGCGATTCTACCCAACGTCCCAAGTTTTTCCTGCGATAATGAAAAAGAACGCAAACATGTACTGGCCAATCTGGAAAACCTGGTGGTCAAACCGGCGAATGAATCTGGCGGTTATGGCATGTTAATCGGGCCCAAATCCAGCAAGCGAGAGCGGGCAGAGTTTGCCCGGCTGATTAAGGCCAGGCCAAGAAATTATATTGGCCAGCCAGTTATTTCTATATCCACTGTGCCAACGCTGACTGAAAATTCGATTGAACCGCGCCATGTGGACTTGAGGCCGTTTATTCTTCACGGTGACCGGATGTATGTCACCGCAGGCGGACTGACCCGCGTGGCACTGGTCAAAGGTTCGCTGGTTGTAAATTCATCACAAGGTGGTGGCAGCAAAGACACCTGGATTGTTGCTCCAAACAGGGACTGAACACATGCTTTCACGAGTTGCAGAAAGAATGTACTGGTTTGGACGTTACCTTGAACGTGTCGAAAACACAGCACGACTTGTAAATGTTAATGCCAATCTGCTGCTTGACCTGCCCAAGTCTGTGAAACATATCTGGGACAGTCTGATCCACATTACCGGCAGCGGTGAACTTTTCTTCGAAAAACATGGCAAGGCCGAGGAACGTAATGTCATTCGCTTTATACTGGCTGACACCTCCAACCCCGGATCCATTACCTATTCCGTCAGAATGTGCCGCGAAAATGTTCGTACCACCAGGGAAATCATGCCAAGTGAATCCTGGGAACAGATCAATGAACTTCACCTGTTTGTAAAACAGCATGCCAACAATGCCCAGAACCGGGAGGGTCGTCATGAATTCCTGGATGAGATAATCAATTATTGTCACCAGATCAATGGTTTTCTCAGCAGTAACATGAGCCATGATGAAACCTTTAATTTCATTCAGGTTGGTATGAATCTGGAAAGAGCTGACATGACCTCAAGAATCGTGGATGTTGGCTGCATGGATTTGCTGGGACACAAGGAAACAATTCCGGATGCTTTCGATAACATACTCTGGATGAATGTATTGCGTTCACTCAGCGCCTACCAGATGTACAAACAGCACATCCATGACCGGGTCAACAGCAACGATGTGGTGTCCTTCCTGATTCAGGACGAATATTTTCCGCGTACCGTGGCCTTTGCGTTGTCGGAACTGAACCGTTGCATATCCATTCTACCGAGAAATGATCATGCCTTGCGACAAATTACGCGCATGCAACGGATTATCGGGGAACTTGAGGTCGAAAAGATAATAGCCTCAGAAAAATTACATGAAACCCTGGATGACCTCCAGATAGAGCTGGGTAAAATCCATGAACTGGTTATGCATACCTGGTTTGATTACCTCACAGACAGCGAAACTACCCAGGAGGCACAGGCACAATCCTGAGACTCAGGTTCAGGTTGTTTTTGTGAACCTCAAGTCCAGCGTCATGGGTTGTTCAGGGTGCGGTTCTTCCATAGGAACCTCCATTTTCCCCTGGGTATTTCCCAGCTCCCAAAAACGGGAAATACGACGGGCCTCTGCTTCATTGGCATTGACCGGGAAGGTGTCGTAATTTCTCCCGCCCGGATGGGATACATGATAGGTACAACCGCCAACAGACCGGCTGTTCAGCGTATCAACAATATCAAAGACCAATGGTGTATGGGGCCGGATGGTCGGGTGCAGACTGGAATGTGGGTCCCATGCCTTGTAGCGGACACCGGCAATGAAACTGCCGCGCATTCCGGTCGGGCGTAACGGAACCCTGCGGCCGTTACAGGTGACGAGGTAACGATCGCCGGCCATCCCATGAACGCTGACCTGAATCCGTTCCACCGAGGAATCTACATAGCGCGCGGTTCCCTGCCCGGTTGATTCCTCGCCCAGCACATGCCAGGGCTCCAGGGCCGTATGCAGATCCAACTGCATTCCCACTGCGTGGATAGTACCGATGTGTGGAAACCTGAATTCGCGGAATGGTGCAAACCAGTCCAGTTCAAATCCATAACCGGCTTCCCTGAGATCGTGGACAATGGTTTTCATATCTTCCCAGATAAAATGTCTGAGCATGAATTTATCGTGCAGTTCTGTACCCCAACGGATTAACGGTTGCCTGTAAGGTTTGTTCCAGAACCACGATACCAGACTCCGTAACAGCAGCATTTGTACCAAACTCATGCGTGCATGTGGTGGCATTTCGAATGCACGCAACTCGACCAGTCCCAGACGACCGGTTGGACTGTCAGGGGAATACAACTTATCGATACAAAACTCGGATCGATGGGTGTTACCGGTAAGATCAACCAGGAAGTTTCTCAGAACCCGGTCAACCAGCCATGGAGACTCACAGTCCCCTTCCGGCAATAGCTCAAATGCGATTTCGAGTTCATAAAGGTTATCGTCACGGGCCTCATCGACACGCGGTGCCTGGCTGGTCGGGCCAATAAACATCCCGGAAAAAAGATAGGAGAGTGCCGGATGATGCTGCCAATAGGTTACCAGGCTGCGCAATAATTCCGGACGCCTGAGAAAGGGGCTGTCAGCAGAACTCGGGCCGCCCAGGGTGACGTGGTTGCCGCCCCCGGTACCGGTATGGCGGCCATCGATCATGAACTTTTCAGTGCCCAGTCGTGTTTCCCGGGCCGTGTCATACAGGATCACCGTATTCTCAACCAGTTCATTCCAGCCTGTTGCCGGATGGATATTCACCTCGATGACACCGGGATCCGGCGTAATATGCAATTTTTCAACTCGCGGATCGCGGGGTGGTTCATAGCCTTCAATCACCACAGGCAGTTTCAGGCTTTCTGCAGTCGCTTCGACCATGGCAACCAACTCCAGATAAGGCTCAATACGTGATAAAGGTGGCATAAAAACATGAATCAGCCCTTCCCTGCATTCAACACAAATTGCCGTATGAACAATTTCATTGGAATTCCGGTTATCACCTGAGTTGTTTCGTTGTAACTTCTTGTCGTAGTCAGGCAGATTCTTGTGTTCGGCAAACGGATCAATTTCCGGAATCTCCTCTGAATCTTCCGACAGGCTCCAGGGTAATGATGCCAGCGGTAATCGCAGGCCCATCGGTGAATCTCCCGGTATCAGTGACATCACGTCGTTGCGAAACGGCCATAAGCTGCTGATCCAGTATCCCTCTTCCTTGTCCTCCTTCCATTTCAGCGGTAAGGCATAACCTGTGATACTGTCGAGACCACGCTTGAATACCCTTGCCACCTGTTTTCGTTCGAGTGGGTCCTCCAGCTTGTTATCTTCAACAGTGACATTATGCGGCAGGCTTGATCGGATAGCCTCGTAATGTTCCTTGTCTTCATAGCCGGGGACGATTCTTTTTGCATCAATCCCGAGTAAGCCTGTGAGATGCATGATAAATCTCTCAGCATCCTCGGTGGAGTGTTTTAAATCTGTTTGTTCTGCGGCCAACAGGTTTTCCTTTTTCCAGACCGGGTGGCCGTCCTTGCGCCAGATAGCAGACAAGGCCCAGCGTGGCAGGGGCTCACCTGGGTACCACTTGCCCTGGCCAGTGTGTATTAATGAACCTTTGGAAAATTTATCTTTCAGGCGCAATAACAGTTCACCTGCCAGTTGCCGTTTTTCCTTACCTAATGCCTCTTTATTCCACTGCGCACCTTCCATATCATCGATTGAAACAAACGTTGGCTCACCGCCCATGGTCAGGCGCACATCATTTTCCTGTAACTGTTGATCCATTTTCTCGCCCAAGGACATGATGTTTTGCCACTGGCTGTCTGAATAGGGTTTGGTGACACGAGGATCCTCATAAATCCGCTCCACCGTGTTGGAATGATGGAAGCTGACGTTGGCTGAGGTGGTTGTACCTGTTACCGGTGCTGCCGTCAGGTGACTGGGCGTACAGGCCAGTGGTATATGACCTTCACCGGCAAACAGTCCTGATGTTGGATCCAGCCCTACCCACCCGGCACCTGGCAGGAAAACCTCGACCCAGGCATGCAAATCGGTAAAGTCCTGTTCAGGACCGGATGGTCCATCAAGTGCCTTTATATCAGCGGTTAACTGCACCAGGTAACCGGAAACAAATCTGGCCGCCAGTCCGAGATGGCGCAGAATCTGAACCAGTAACCAGGCACTATCTCTGCAGGATCCGGAATTTTTCTGTAGCGTTTCCTCACAGTTTTGTACACCGGGTTCCATCCTGATGAGGTAACTGATCTCCTGTGATAGCCTCTGATTCAATTCAACCAGAAAATCGATAGTCGGCGTTTTCTTTTTTTCGATTGATTTAACCCACTTCATTAATCCGGGACCTTTTTCATTGATCTCGAGATAGGGCTGCAGATCCTGGGTCAACAGTTTTTCGTATTTAAAGGGAAATTTTTCCGCTGATTCCTCCAGAAAAAAATCAAACGGATTGATTACCGTCATGCTGGCAATCAATTCAACATGAATTTTCAGCGAGCGGGTTTTTTCCGGGAAAACATACCGGGCGAGGTAATTCCCAAAGGGATCCTGTTGCCAGTTAATAAAGTGTTCACCGGGTTGCACCTTGATTGAATAGGATTCAATCGGTGTCCTGCAATGGGGTGCAGGACGTAGTCTGACAACATGCGGGGTGAGTGTAACGAGTCGATCGTATTCGTATTCCGTATCGTGCCTGAGGGCAACCTTGATAGTCATTATTTATATACAGACCTGATTATGATTATAAACCGAGCATAACAAATCCGAGGTGAGTGATTAACTTGTACCGGCCAGGCGGGCACATGATCCACAGAAATAAAATGTTCGGTAGGAACGGATGACTTACTTTTTTTCCAGTCCTTCGTTGCTTTTGGTTTTATCCCAGTTGCTGCTCCAGGCGATAGGCGGCAGTTTACTGAACGCCTCTTTCAGGTTCCTGTCCCAGCTGCGCTTGAGTTCCCTGAGGTATTCACTATCCTCCTCGAAGCGGTAATAGCGATTCAGTAACAGACTGTTCGCCTCATAGACCATCACTTCAATCGGCGGGCCCACAGTAAGATTACTGCGCATGGTTGAATCCATGGAAACCAAGGTGGACAGTGTGGCTGTGTCCAGACTGGAAGAGGGATCAAGTATGCGATCCAAGATAGGTTTACCGTACTTGCTCTCCCCTATTTGCAGATAAGTCGTATCGGCGGATGTGGTAATGTAATTGCCTTGCGGATAGACCAGATAGGCGGAATGCTTAGCGTCCATGATCTGGCCACCGATGATGAAACTGGCTTCATAAGTCGCGCCGCCATCGGTGTATTTTTCCTGGGCAGAGCGACTGACATTACCCAGGTAATCGGCTGCATCGGCCATGTGGGATACGGTCATCAAATTAACCGGCATGAATTGCTTGATGTCCCGTTTGACCTGGGAAATGACACCCTGGGTCGTGGCAAGATTGCCGGAACAGAGAATGACAAACTGGCGTTCACCATATACCCCGAACTTGTACATCTTGCTGTAGGTGCTGACGTTATCGACCCCCGCATTTGTCCTCGAATCAGAAACAAACACAATACCGGCATCAATAGACGCTGCAACACAATAAGTCATAATCAAACCCGCACTAGAAAAACCAATCAGATAATCACAGAAATACCTTATAAATCAATTGGTTAACCAGTATCTCTGACCTAGTTTAATAACCCACCTGGATCAAGAATATGCTGAACTAGGAGATCAGGCAAGGCTAATCGCCTGCGGCAGCCAATTATGACCACTGGCGGATATGGCTGAAAACCTGATCAATAAGGTAATTCGACAAATTTACCGGGATGATTGCATGGATGTAGGCGGTTGAAAATGTATGGATCTTAATTTTTCCGCAAATCTGAACTGTAAGTAAAGCGAACTGGCCCACAAGGATGCACCGAATAATCCTGTCGGGTTCGCCAAAATTGCCTTTCCCAGGAACGCTCAATAATATTTCATTCTCGATCGATACTTTTATTCTTTTAAGTTTCAGCCACTACCGTTCTTCTGTCTGTTCGTCGAATGTCTGTCAAGTGATAACTAAAAACACGCCGGTTTTTAGTTATCACTTGATCCAAATCAAGATAGTTCTGTTCTCCTTAATATATAATTTTGCATCTTTAAACCGGATTTTTCAGTAATATAAGGGGCTTGGGGAGCGATAGCCGTCGTTATTTGACGTTTTGGGAATTCAACATGTCGTCAAGAGGCAAATAGCCGGGATTTGATTACGCCAGGGAGGCCGTAAGCTGGGTTTGTCATTCACCAAGACATTACTATGGAGTGATATACTTCCTGATCCATAATACAAAAAAAGCAAGATAAATCCATATTCCGGGCCTTTGCCCGATTTATATACAGTGGTCATATATTTATGTCAGATGAAAAATCTGAACAGAAAAAAGAGCTACACGCCTTTCTGTTTTTAACCTGCGTTATAGCACCCGCCATAGCCGTTGCCATTGTAGGCGGTTATGGCTTATTGACCTGGCTTTATCAGCTCTTTATGGGGCCGCCGACAGGATAAGAGAACCATGAAGCATAATACAGGGGTTGATCCAGGACGCCGGGCCTTTCTTAAAGGGCGTTGGCGCAATCGGACCGGGATCAGTCAGCAATGCCTGAACCATAAGGGCGTCTATTGTCAGTCTTGTAAGGATTTTTGTGATGAGCAGGCTATCGTGTTTACGCAAACAAAGATGGGGGTTCGTTTACCTACCATTGACAAGGACAAATGCACCCATTGCCGGGAATGTATACCGGCATGTCCGGTCAATGCCATCACAATCAGCAGCAATGAGCATGTTTCCTATGAACAGTGAAACACATATCGCCGGTTTGGTTGTTCATGCCAGGCCGGAGAACTGGAAAGATGTTTTGCATAAAGCAAAGCAACTGCCAAAGGCAGAATGTCATGGAAAGGAAGAAGAAGCCAAATTTGTTTTGGTCGTTGAGGTTAACTCCGAATCAGCGCTTACTTCCTATATGGATGACATAAACAACTGGGAAGGCGTCTTGTCGGTATGTCTTTGTTACCATCATTATGAAGCAGATGAATTGTTAAACGAGGAAATGCCAAATGAAATTTACACGTCGTGATTTTATTCGGGCAAGTGCGGTCAGTTCCGCAGCTATGGCAGCCGGGATTGCCGTGCCTGTTACCGCCACCAACTTAATAACAGATTCCGAGTACACCCGGCTCAAATGGGCCAAGGCCCCATGCCGCTTTTGCGGCACCGGCTGCAGTGTCAATGTCGCTACCAAAGACGGCAAGGTCGTGGCAACACACGGTGATATCAAATCCGAGGTCAATCGAGGCCTGAACTGTGTGAAGGGATATTTCCTTTCCAAGATCATGTATGGCAAGGATCGCTTAACAACACCGTTGTTGAGAATAAAGAATGGCAAATACCATAAAGAAGGTGATTTTACCCAGGTAAGTTGGGACCAGGCCTTCGACATCATGGAAGAAAAATTTAAAAAGGCTCTTAAAGAAAAAGGACCGACATCTGTGGGTATGTTTGGCTCCGGTCAATGGACTGTTTGGGAAGGTTATGCCGCTTCAAAATTGTATAAGGCCGGTTTTCGTTCCAACAATATCGACCCCAATGCACGTCATTGTATGGCCTCAGCCGTAGGTGGTTTTATACGCACCTTTGGTATCGATGAACCGATGGGGTGTTATGACGATATCGAAAATGCAGATGCGTTCGTGTTGTGGGGATCCAACATGGCGGAGATGCATCCGATACTATGGACTCGCGTTACTGATCGTCGCTTTAGTGCCCCGCATGTCAAGGTGGCCGTGTTATCGACGTTTGAGAACCGTTGTTTTGAACTGGCCGATGTCCCTGTGGTATTTACTCCACAAACCGACCTCGCCATCCTCAATTATATTGCGAACTACATAATTAAGAACAATAAGGTCAATAAAGCGTTTGTCGATAAACATGTTAATTTCAAACTGGGTAACGACGATATTGGTTACGGGCTGCGTCCCGAGCATGCTTTGCAAAAGACAGCGAAGAATTCCGACAAGGTCGGAGGCTCAAAACCTATCAGCTTTGAAGAGTTTGCACAGTATGTTGCAAAGTATGACGAAGACTATGTTGAAAAACTCTCCGGTGTATCACGAGATACATTACAGAAGCTGGCTGAACTTTATGCTGATCCCAATACAAAGGTAACCTCTTTCTGGACCATGGGTTTTAATCAGCATACCCGTGGGGTCTGGTGTAATAATCTGATCTACAATATTCATTTGTTGACCGGGAAGATTTCAACACCGGGTAATAGCCCGTTCTCATTAACGGGGCAGCCCTCAGCCTGTGGCACGGCACGTGAAGTTGGCACCTTTGCTCATCGTTTACCGGCTGACCTGGTCGTGAAGAAAAAAGAACATCGCGACATTGCTGAGAAAATCTGGAAGTTGCCGGCAGGTATTATTCCCGGCAAACCCGGTTACCATGCTGTGTTACAAAACCGCATGTTAAAAGATGGTAAGCTCAATGCCTATTGGGTACAGGTCAATAATAATATGCAGGCCGCCCCTAACCTGAATGAGGAAGGTTATCCGGGTTATCGTAACCCGGATAATTTTATTGTTGTGTCTGATGCCTATCCGACCGTTACTGCACAGGCGGCGGACCTGATTTTGCCAACAGCGATGTGGGTGGAAAAGGAAGGCGCGTACGGTAATGCAGAACGCCGCACCCAGTTTTGGCATCAAATGGTCGATGCGCCGGGTGAATCAAAGTCCGATCTTTGGCAGCTTGTTGAATTTTCCAAGCGTTTCAAGACCGATGAAGTCTGGCCTAAGGACATCCTGGATAAGAACCCCGAGTACAAGGGCAAGACCCTGTACGAAGTACTTTACACGAATGGCCAGGTGGACAAGTATCCTAACTCGGACATTGAAGAGGGTAATATCAACCATGAGGCCGAACACTTTGGATTTTATATCCAGAAAGGCCTGTTTGAAGAATATGCACAGTTTGGTCGCGGACATGGGCATGATCTGGCCGACTTCGATGCGTATCATGAAACGCATGGTCTTCGCTGGCCAGTGGTCAATGGCAAGGAAACACGCTGGCGTTTTCGCGAGGGCAGTGATCCTTATGTTAAAGGCGGAACCGGTTTTCAGTTTTATGGCAATAAAGATAATCGTGCCAATATCTTTGCCTTGCCGTATGAGCCGCCGGCAGAATCGCCCGATGAGGAATATCCTTTTTGGCTGTCGACAGGTCGTGTCCTGGAACATTGGCATTCTGGTTCAATGACGCAACGCGTCCCCGAGTTATATAAATCATTTCCTGATGCCGTTGCTTATATGCACCCGGATGATGCATCCAAACTTGGCGTCAGACGTGGCAGTGAGATCATCGTGGAATCGCGTCGTGGTAGTATACGTACCCGTGTCGAAACACGGGGCCGTAACAAACCACCGCGCGGACTGATATTTGTCCCCTGGTTTGATGCCAGTCAATTAATAAATAAAGTCACCTTGGATGCAACTGACCCGATCTCCAAACAAACGGATTTCAAAAAATGTGCGATCAAGATCAGGGCCATCTGAGGGTATTGCTTATGAAAAAACTACTATTACTTTTCCTGTTGATACCGATGTTCGTTATGGCCGAACAAAATATCGCAACCTTGCGTTCAGCGGACATCGCGACTGAACCTGATGCACCACGCATGGGTGTTGAAGAAAACAAGGATATGAAAAGAAAACGAAACTATCCGATGCAACCGCCAACCATTCCACACATGATAACGGGCTATCTGATCGACCTGAACAGTAACAAATGTTTGTCCTGTCACAGCCGGCGACGAGTCGAAGAATCGCAGGCGCCGATGGTCAGTGTCACGCATTATATGGACCGTGATGGGAACTTTTTGGCGGAGGTGTCACCCCGGCGTTATTTTTGTAACCAATGCCATGTTTCGCAGGTTGATGCGAAGCCATTGGTAGAGAATGATTTTATAGATATTGATGCTATTCTTGACAGTAAAAAAAACAAGAACTGATTACCTATGCTTAACAAGCTTAAACAACTCTGGCATACGATTAAAAGTCCGAGCCGGTATTACAGCCTAGGTATTCTGGTAATTGCCGGTTTTTTTGCCGGGATCATCTTCTGGGGTGGTTTTAACACGGCACTGGAAGCGACCAATACAGAAGCCTTCTGTATCAGTTGCCATGAGATGAATGATAATCTGTATCAAGAATTGAAATACACAATTCACTATTCCAATCGATCCGGTGTGCGTGCGACCTGTCCGGACTGTCATGTGCCTCATAACTGGACGGACAAGATCGCCAGAAAGATGCAGGCCTCTAAGGAAGTTTGGGGCAAGATCTTCGGTACCATCAGTACACGAGAAAAATTCCTGGCCAAGCGCAGGGAGTTAGCGCAGCATGAATGGCATCGATTAAAAGCCAACGATTCTCTTGAATGCCGGAATTGCCATGATTTCCAATATATGGATTTCACCCGCCAGTCACCGCGTGCGGAAAAGGCACACAGCAGTGGTTTGGAGTCCGGCGAAAAGACTTGTATCGATTGCCATAAAGGCATTGCCCATGAACTACCGGACATGGCCGAGGTTCAGGGCTGGCAATAATAATTAACCGGCGATGTTGGCCAGGTTATTAGACTGCCAGAGTTCAACCAGATTGCGACCATGTGGCTTACGGTCATCAAATTGACCGGCATGAATTGCTTGATGTCGCGTTTGACCTGGGAAATGATGCCTTGCGTCATGGCAAGGTTGCCGAACAAAGAATGACAAACTGGCGTTCACCACATCGACACCAAAATTGTACATCTTGCTGTAGGTGCTGACGTTATCAACCCCTGCATTGGTCCTTGAATCAGAAACAAAGACGATACCGGCATCGATCGAAATCGCAGCACAATACGTCATAGTCAGCCCATGGGTTTAACTGCGCCAAAAATCAGTTATAAAAAACTTATATATCAATAAGTTGCGACTTATACTTTCTGAACGTGTCGGGCACCTCGACATTGCAGTAGTTGATGTACAGGTACGACATGTAACCCAGGGGGCAACACGGCTACTGGCCGCTTCTGGGGATGCAAGGGTTCATGATGAACTCCTGTCAGTTTCAGTTTACTGCTTCGATCTGGACCAGGTTATCGAAAAAGGTCGGTGCATTGCCCATTTCGCAGAACTCGGCGGAACTGGTGATGTTCACCGTGCCCTTGTTGAGCTGGCGCCAGTAACCGAGGGTGGCAACACAAACCCCCTCGTTCACATCATCCGTCACCTTGGCCACACCCTCAAAGGCACCGCGGTCATTAAAGACACGGACATTACTGCCGTCTTTCACACCGCGTGATTTGGCATCGGCAGGATTGATCAACAGGAACTGGTCGCCCTGCTCTTTCTGCTTGCTTTCCATGTTGGCGTAACACGAATTCAGGAACGCATGGCTCTTCGGTGTGACTATGTTGAGCGGGTATTTCTTTGCCAGTTCCGGATTGGTTTCCGGCCGTTCATACGGTGGCAAGTAATCCGGCAAGGGATCGATGTCCTGACCCGGTTGCATGCCCTCGTACATCTGGCGGAACGGAGGGGCGACAAAGTTCTTGGCACCGTCGACCCGGAAATGACACTTGCCGGTCTCGGTCGGGAAGTTACCTTCCTTGTGCGGGCAACGGTCATCCTTGGTACCGACATTCAAGCGGAAGAAACCATGCTCGCGCATGTAATCAAGATTTGCACCTTCGCAGGCCGGGGCATCCCAGTCGATGAAGTGCTCCAGGCATTCCGTGTCGGACCATTTCAAACGATCCTCGTCATAACCCATCTTTTCAGCGAGTCGGCGGAAGATCTCGTTGTTGGGCAAGGCCTCGCCCGGGGCATCGATGCATTTCGCATTATAAGTGAGATACAAATGGCCCCAGGACAGAATGATGTCTTCCATCTCTGCGCCCATGGCCGCCGGCAGGACGATATCGGCGTAGGACGCGGTATCGGAAATGAAATGGTCCGCGGCGACATGGAAAATGTCTTCACGTTCAAGGCCCTTGACCACCTTGTCGGCTTCCGGTGATTGCGTCACCGGGTTGGTGTTCCAGGTCATGACCGATTTGATCGGCGTCCTCAGGTTTTGCTCGCTGGTCAAGGCCCGGCCCAGTTGCAGGATGCTGACCACCTGCGTGCCTTCCGGGATCCAGTCCGGACGGCAGATCACATCAAACTTGTAGGGATGCTCCCACACCGGGAACTGGGTGATGCCGCCGCCGACGTGGCGCCAGGCACCGGTCAGCGCCGGGATACTGGTGACGGCGCGGATGGTCTGGCCACCGCCGTAGTGGCGTTCCAGGGCCACACCCATACGGATCGCGGCCGGTTGCTCGGTGGCGATTTCCCTGGCGAACTTTCGAATATCGTCGGCCGGCACACCGGTGATGGCCTCGGCCCATTCCGGCGTGTGTTTCTTTGAATGCTCGGCCAGGTCTTCATAACCGACGGTGTAATTTTCAACGTAGTCCTTATCGACTAAATCCTGCTCGATGATACTGTTGATAACAGCCATCGCGAGGGCACCGTCGGTGGACGGTTTGGGGGCAATATGCCAGTCGGCCTCTTTTGCCGTGCGGGACTTGTAGGCATCGATGACCACGACCTTCGCACCTTTCTTCTGGGCATCCTTCACAATGTGCCAGTGATGCAGGTTGGTGCTGATGCTGTTGCAGGCCCAGATGACAATGTACTTGGAATGGATGTAACTTTCGGGATCAAGACCGGCAGTCGGACCTATGGTTAAGAGCCAAGCGGTACAAGACCCTTCCCCGCAATAGGTGCGTTCACAGACCGTAGCGCCCATACGGTTAAAAAAGGCGTCACCACCGTTCAGACCATGGACCAGGCCCTGATGACCGAGATAACTGACTGGCAGGATCGCCTGTGGGCCGTCCTCCTCAATGATGTGTTTCCACTTCGTGGTGATCTCAGCCAGCGCCTCGTCCCAGCTGATGCGCTCGAATTGTTTGGAACCCTTGGGGCCGGTGCGGCGCATGGGATAGAGTAAGCGGTCCGGATGATAATGGCGTTTTTCATAGTCCTTGAGTTTCACGCATAAACCGCCGCGGGTCATGGGATGGTCTTTGTTACCGCGAACACCGACCAGTTTGCCATCTTCGACCTCGAAGACCATGGAACAGGTATCGGGACAATCGTGGGGGCAACCGCCATGGAATTCCTGGCGGCCGGGTTTGAGTTGTGCTGACATACAGGCCTCCGAGTGATGTATTCTGCTTTCCTTTACTATACCTTGATCGGCAGATTTGAGAAACCTTCGCCATGCTTTAGAATAGTGGGATATTCCTTCACATTTTCAGGGAGATAGGTCATGTCCGAGCTCACCAACAAACAACCGATTGCAATTAACGTCGAGGCGGGCCAGGAGTACTGGTGGTGCGCCTGTGGCAAGAGCAAGACCCAACCCTTCTGTGACGGCTCACACAAAGAGACCTCGCTGTCGCCCCTGAAATACACACCCATGACGTCAGGCATGGTCTGGTTTTGTGTTTGCAAGCAGACCGGTAACCAGCCCCTTTGCGACGGCAGCCATTCAAAAACCTGAAACCGTTTGCTCGCTCGGCAGTCCAAGGGCTATGGCGGTTAAACTCTGCATTTTCCTGATTACCCTGTGGCCACTGACATCGGCAGAGGCCTTTGATCACAGTTACCGGGATTATGGTCGGCTGCTTGATGAAGTGGTCGTTCTCAAGGGGCAGCAGACCCGGGTGGATTATGCCAATCTGAAAAGCCTAAGCGATCGTCTGGATAAACTGGCCTCAGAATTCAGCCGCGTGCCTTTGTCCACCTACACCATCTGGGACAGCGAGCAGCAACTGGCCTTTCTCATCAATGCCTACAACCTCTTCACCCTGCAACTGGTGACCCGCCATTACCCGGACATCGAGTCCATCAACGACATCGGCGGTTTTTTTGGCAGTCCCTGGAAAATCCGCTTCTTCAGCCTGTTCGGTGAAAAGCAGCACCTCGATTACCTCGAGCATGAGCTGATCCGGAATACGTTTCCTGAACCCCGCATCCATTTTGCCCTGGTGTGCGCATCGATAAGCTGTCCGCCCCTGGTCAAGACACCGTACCAAGGGGCACAGCTCGACAAGCAGCTTGCAACCGTCACCCATCAGTTTCTAACGGATCCGGAGCGGAACCGCTACCGGAGTGGTGATAATGTCCTGGAACTCTCATCGCTGTTCAAATGGTACAAGAAAGACTTTATTGCCCACTCAGGCAGCCTGGTGGCCTTTGTCGCCCCTTATCTTTTCCTGGGTAACGCCGCTGCTGTCGAGGACCTGATGTATGCGGATCCAGGCATTCAATTTCTGCCCTATGACTGGTTATTAAATAGCGTGATAATCAATGACTGATCAATTTCGTGAATCAGGCCTACAAAAATTTTTTTGATCTTTTTCACATAATTCCCAATTTTTTTGTCCCCTGATCCGTGTATTCGGATCTATTCACTTTTGCAATATTACTTGTCCCATTTTGTCGCGCTTTTGTAAGCGTATGAATCACCAGCCTTTGGTGCAAAGCAATATTATTGCAGCCTAGTTATCCACAGTTTTTGCAATGTCTAAACACAGGGAAATACACATCATCTTGTGGTTTAATAAGCGCTTGACCACATTTTCTTGTGGTGCTATAGATCTCAGTTAAACTACAAATATCAATGCCTTTCCAAGAATTCTTGAAGTTTCTTGGAACACAACTAAACAAAAATGTCATAAAACTGCAGTACGGAGGGGTTAATGGAGGCTGAAAAACTGGTTGAATCCATCAAGGACTCGAATAAAGGCACAGAAAAACACACCAACACAGGATTACAATCCGACCAGAAATCACAACAGACACTGGAACTGCAGGCCAATCAGCCCGGTGAATACCGGGTGATCCGCAGAAACGGCAAGGTCACCCGCTTTGACAGCAGCAAGATCAGCGTGGCCGTGACCAAGGCCTTTCTTGAAGTAGAGGGCCGTGCCGCAGCAGCGTCCCGGCGTGTCCATGAAAAGATCGCGGAGCTCACCCAACAGGTTGAATACGCCCTGACCCGGCGTATGCCCGGCGGTGGCACTGTCCACATCGAGGACATCCAGGACCAGGTCGAACTGGCATTGATGCGGGCCGGTGAGCAGAAAGTGGCCCGGGCCTATGTCATTTACCGTGAAGAACGGGCCAAGGAACGGGCTGCAACCGTGGCTGCCACGGCCCCGGTCGTGCCCAAACAGCCGGATGCCATCCCGGTTAGCGTGTCCCTGGCTGACGGCAGCAAGGCCCCGCTGAATGTCATCCGCCTGAAGGCCATCGTGGTTGAGGCCTGCCAGGGTCTGGCAGGCGTGGACGGGCAACTCATTATCGAAGAAACACTGCGCAATCTGTTTGACGGTGTTAACGAGAAGGACGTCAACCCGGCGCTGGTAATGAGTGCCCGGACCTTGATTGAGAAAGAACCCAATTACGCCTATGCCACCGCCCGCCTGTTACTGGACAATATGCGGCGCGAGGCCCTGAGCTTCCTGCATGATGAACCTACCGAGGCCACGCAACGGGAGATGGAGATCCTCTACCCGGATTACTTTGCCAGATACATCCAGAAAGGCGCCGACCTGGGCATGCTGGATGAGGAACTGGGCAAGTACGATCTGAAACAGCTGGGCAAGGCATTGCATGCAGACCGGGACAATCAGTTCACGTATCTGGGTCTGCAGACCCTCTACGATCGCTACTTCATTCACTTTGATGGGATCCGCTTCGAATTACCACAGGCTTTCTTTATGCGGGTCGCCATGGGCCTGGCTATTAACGAAATGGATCGTGAAAACCGGGCGATTGAATTCTACGAACTGCTGTCGTCCTTTGATTTCATGAGTTCAACGCCAACGCTGTTTAATTCCGCTAGCTGTCGTCCACAGTTGTCGAGTTGTTATCTGTCCACGGTGCCGGATGATCTGGACGGCATCTTCAGTGCCATCAAGGACGATGCCCTGCTGTCGAAATTTGCCGGTGGCTTGGGCAATGACTGGACCCCGGTCAGGGGCATGGGCGCGCACATCAAGGGCACCAACGGCAAATCCCAGGGCGTTGTGCCCTTCCTGAAAGTCGCCAACGATACTGCGGTTGCCGTCAACCAGGGTGGCAAACGCAAGGGGGCCATGTGCGCCTACCTGGAGACCTGGCACATCGATGTTGAAGAGTTCCTGGAATTGCGCAAGAACACCGGTGACGATCGCCGCCGAACCCATGACATGAATACCGCCAACTGGGTCCCGGACCTGTTCATGAAGCGGGTGGCCGAGGAAGGTCCCTGGACCCTGTTTTCTCCGGACGAAGTCCCGGATCTGCATGATCGCTACGGCAACGATTTTGAAGTGGCCTACCTGCAATACGAAGACAAGGCCGACCGTGGTGAGATGCGCAACTTCAAGCGCATCAAGGCCATGGATCTCTGGCGCAAGATGCTGTCCATGCTATTCGAGACCGGCCATCCCTGGTTTACCTTCAAAGACCCATGCAATCTGCGTTCGCCGCAACAGCACACGGGCGTTGTGCACTCGTCGAACCTCTGCACCGAGATCACCTTGAATACCTCGACCGAGGAAATCGCGGTTTGCAACCTGGGTTCCATCAACCTGGCCCAGCATATCGACGAAGCCACGGGGACGCTGGATACAGAAAAACTGGAAAAGACGATCAACACAGCCATGCGCATGCTGGACAACGTGATTGATTATAACTACTACAGTGTGCCGCAGGCCCGCCGTTCCAACCTGCGTCACCGGCCGGTAGGCATGGGCATCATGGGTTTCCAGGATGCCTTGTACAAGCTGCGGCTGCCTTATGCTTCGGATGAGACCGTGCAATTTGCCGACACCAGCATGGAAACCATTAGTTATTATGCCATCAAGGCCTCAACCGATCTGGCCGAGGAACGTGGCCCCTATGCCAGCTTCCCGGGTTCCCTGTGGAGCAAGGGCATACTACCTATCGATTCCCTGCAGCTCATGGCCGAACATCGCCAGGAGTATCTGCAAGCCGATATGAGCCAAACCCTGGACTGGGATAGCCTGCGTGAACGCATCAGGACTGTCGGCATGCGCAATTCCAACTGCATGGCCATTGCCCCTACTGCAACGATTTCCAATATTTGCGGCGTCAGCCAGTCGATCGAACCGACGTACCAGAACCTGTTCGTGAAATCAAACCTGTCCGGTGAGTTTACGGTCATTAATCCCTACCTGGTTCACGACCTGAAGAGCCGTGATTTGTGGGACGAAGTGATGGTCAACGATCTCAAGTACTTCGATGGCAGCGTCTTGCCGATTGATCGCATCCCGGATGAGATCAAGCAGTTGTATGCCACGGCCTTTGAGATCGATCCACGCTGGCTGGTTGAAGCGGCATCACGCCGGCAAAAATGGATAGACCAGGCACAGTCACTGAACCTGTATATGTCCAATCCGGATGGTAAGAAGCTCGACAATCTCTACAAGCTAGCCTGGATCAGGGGTCTGAAGACCACCTATTACCTGCGCAGCATGGGTGCAACCCACGTTGAGAAAAGCACATTGTCCGGTGGCCGCGAGAACAAGTTGGCCGCCGTTGAACGTGATCACGATGCCTCCAAGTCCTGCTCCATCAACGATCCGGATTGCGAGGCCTGCCAGTAAGGTTACAAACATAAAGAGTTGAATGCGATAAGTTAAAGTCGGAGGAATTTAATGATGTTGAATTGGGATGATCCATTAGCTGCCGTCAGAACAAGAAAAACTCAAACCAGAAAACCCACGGCTGAATACTCAAAACCGGCTTATAAGCCCGTTGAGGAAGAGGACATTTCTGATGACCCGACGGTACCCGCCGGTGTGTATTCTCTGAAAGCCAGTGATGCGCACTTGCCGGTACCGCAAACGGAGCCCTATGAAGAAAAACATGGCGTGACCGGACTCGAGGAAATCGAGTTTGGTGCGGATCGCATTACGGTCGATGACAAACAGATGATCAACTGCAAGGTCGACCTGAATCAGCTGGTTCCATTCAAGTACAAGTGGGCATGGCAGAAGTATCTTGATGGCTGTGCCAACCACTGGATGCCCCAGGAAATCAACATGAACGCTGACATTGCCTTATGGAAAAATCCGCAGGGACTGACCGAGGATGAACGTACCATCATCAAGCGCAACCTGGGTTTCTTTGCCTCCGCCGATTCACTGGTCGCCAATAACCTGGTACTGGCCGTGTACCGGCATATCACCAACCCGGAATGCCGCCAGTACCTGCTACGCCAGGCCTTCGAAGAAGCCCTGCATACCCATGCCTATCAGTACTGCGTGGAATCCCTGGGTTTGGATGAGGCCGAAGTCTTTAACATGTATCGTGAAATACCCTCCATTCACGACAAAGCTTCCTGGGCCATGAAGTACACCAAGAGCCTGGGGGATCCGAATTTCCATACCGGCACCACTGAAGATGATCAACGCCTGCTGCGCGACCTGATTGCCTTTTATGTGATCTTCGAGGGCATCTTTTTCTATGTCGGGTTTGTGCAGGTCCTGTCCATGGGCCGACGTAACAAGATGACCGGCTGCGCCGAGCAGTTCCAGTACATCCTGCGCGATGAATCCATGCACATGAATTTTGGTATCGATGTCATTAACCAGATCAAGATCGAGAACCCACATCTATGGACGGAAGACTTCAAGCAGGAGATCATCAAGATGCTGAAACAGGCCGTCGATCTGGAAATACGCTATGCCTATGACACCATGCCGCGTGGCGTGCTCGGCCTAAATGCCAAGATGTTTGAAGATTATCTCAAGTTTATTGCCAACCGCCGCTGTGCACAGATTGGCCTGCCGGAACAGTATCCCAATGCAAGCAATCCGTTCCCGTGGATGAGTGAATTGATGGACCTGAAGAAAGAGAAGAACTTTTTTGAAACGCGCGTAACAGAATATCAGACAGGTGGAACTCTCACCTGGGACTAGGGTGCTAAAAAGTTTGCCTTACCGTGACCGCCGTAGCGGGAAGTCGAGATGGATGCTCGACTATTGCCTGGTATCTCCAGCCTCTTCCGGATACCAGGCCTTCTTATTCCGTCAGGGGGCTGCCCGCATGATGCGGGAGCCCTCTTTCAAATTATAGTCGATAGGGAACCGGGGAGACCATGACCAGTAAAAATTCACTAAAATCATCCCGTTGGCATGCACCTAAAACACCCATATTTGCCATGCCACACGTGTATGAGCTTATTAAACAGGGCAGCATTGTTCGTGAAGGTGACTGGTACCGGGTTTACGACATCCGTGTACTCGGTGAGGAACTGTTTGGCATGGTGAGACGCTTACTGGTAAGTAATGAAGAAGTACTGGTAAAACTGTACTAAATCAGCATTCCATCCCATCTTGCGGCTATTTCATTTTAGTTATCACATCTCCAGCCTGTCAGCAAGCTTGATACCCCAGTGGTATTAAAGTAGGTTGGCATCAGGTTCGCTCATCATTTAATAATCACAGAACCTCAATCGGAGAGGGACTATGGTTGATCGGCTCATTGCCGCATTATTTTTTATTTTACTATTTACAATTGGCGGCTGTGATTCAGGAACTACTGCTGCAAGATCACTCAAGGACATAAAAGATTCTGGTACGCTCATCGTCCTGTCTGAAAATGCACCTACCATCTGGTACATTGATCGTGTAGGGAATCCCACTGGTCCTGAGTATGACATGATGACGTCTTTTGCCGAACATCTCGGTGTTGAAGTTGAATTTGTAATTGAGGATTCACTAAAAGATATTTTTGAAGAACTGGACAAGGGCAATGGCGATCTTGCCGCTGCAACAATCACGATTACATCGGAACGTCAGAAAAAATATACATTCAGCAAACCATATCAGGACGTTACGCAACAGGTCGTGTGCCGTCGTGATAATGTCCAACCGGAATCCGTTGCTGAACTTATTGGACTGGATATCAAGGTAATTGCCAAAAGCAGTTATAGCGAGTTATTGACTGCTTTAAAAAAAGGTTATCCGGAACTTCATTGGGAAGAAACCAGCGATGTGACAATTGTGCAATTACTGGAGGATGTATGGGAGCAAAAGATTGATTGCACGGTTGCTGATTCAAATGTGGTCGATATAAATCACCGTTATTACCCCGAATTAATTGCGCCATTCAACCTTTCCAGAGAACAACAATTGGGATGGGTGATGAATGAGGTACAAATTGATTTGAAAAAAGAAATAGATCTCTGGCTGACAAACTATAAAAAGAACGGCAATCATGCCCGGGTAATGGAAAAATATTATGGTTTCTTTGAGGCCTTTGATTATGTCGATATACGCAAATTTCTTAAACGTATCGACAGCCGCCTTCCCAAATACAGGAAATATTTCGAAATGGCCGGTGAAAAATACGGACTTCCGTTTACACTATTGGCTGCACAGGCCTACCAGGAATCACATTGGAATCCCAGGGCTAAAAGCCCTACCGGGGTACGTGGCATCATGATGCTGACTATTAATACGGCGCATGCCATGGGCGTTGAAGATCGTCTGAACCCGGAACAAAGTATCATGGGTGGAGCAAGGTACTTGGCTAAGATGAAAAAACGCTTTGATAAAGATCTCGTGCATGAACCGGATCTTACCTGGCTTGCATTGGCCGCGTATAATATCGGCCGTGGTCATATTCATGATGCACAAACCCTGGCACGACAACAGGGCAAAAATCCTTTCTTATGGAGCGATATTCGCGAAGTATTGCCCCTGCTTTCAAGAAAATCAGTATATAAAAAGCTGAAATACGGTTACGCGAGGGGAAGTGAGCCAGTTCATTATGTCCAGCGAATCCGAGAATATCAGCACATACTCAAAAATGAATTTCAGTAAGACTCTGAGGAATTAAGTAGTAATCGGCTTCAGGTGAGTTGATTCGGGATTTTTATTTTTCAGCAAGTCAAGAAAAGACGATAAATACTTGTAATACAACCACGAGGGTTTTACAAACGTGTCGACCAACATGTCATTGAATGCTTTGTCGATGAATCCCGAACTCGACAAATACGCTGCGCTGTAGTTATTCTCCTGAGGTTCTGCCGGCTTTAACAAGACCAGATTCTGACATTCAAGCTGGCTGGCCAGCCAGAAGGAAAGACTGTCCGACGTAATGTCCCAGCTGGCCTTGATCGCAGGATTATCAAATGTCATTTCGTACGGAAACCAGACTGGGATCTGATCCTGATCAAGCCAGTAGTTGATTGCTTCAAGGGACTCGGCAGCATGCAGGCAAGGATTCATGGTAATCAGGAGTTTCCCAAATTCTTCCATTGCTCTCAGGGCAAGTCTATGCGCTGTGAGGTCATCCAGTTTCAGCTCTTCATCAAGCAGCCTGACCTGATCGGCAAAAACGCCACCCCCGGGAACTACTACGATTTGTCCTGCCCCGTGTTCGGACAGTTGCTTCAGAGTCTCCGGTAACTCTCCGGTCTCCAGCAAACTACCACCCAGTTTTAGTACCCACATCAACTGGCCATGTCTTTTATTTGTTTTTTTTCCAACAATTTCAACAGCGGGGCCGCCTTGTCATAGCATTCCTGATATTCAGATTCCATTACTGAATCATTGACTATGCCTCCTCCTGCCCAGCAATACATCTTATCCTGGTGATGCACCAGAGTACGTATGGCAATATTGCAGTCCATATTGCCATCAAACCCAATATATCCCATGGAGCCGCAATATACGGTACGGCGATGAGGTTCCAGTTCTTCAATGATTTCCATCGACCTCAGTTTTGGGGCACCGGTAATCGAGCCGCCGGGAAAACACCCACGCAGTAAATCCACTGCGTGGCGATCCGGTTTCAACTGACCCGTTACCATACTGACAAGATGATGAACGGTTGCATAGCTTTCAAGTGCAAATAATTTTGGTACAGAAACTGTGCCATTAATACAATTTTTTCCAAGGTCATTGCGAAGTAGATCCACAATCATGACATTCTCAGCCCTGTCCTTTTCGCTCTCCAGGAGCTCAACCGCCAGGGCCTTGTCTTCATAGGCATAGGACGAGCGACGACGGGTACCCTTGATAGGCCTGGTTTCAACCAAACCACCCGTTACTTTCAAAAAACGTTCAGGCGATGAACTCAATACAGCGCCATCAGGAGTATGCATATAGGCGGCAAACGGTGCTGGATTAAGCGAACGCAGACGGATATAGGCATCCCAGTGCGAACCACTGACCTCTATCATGAAACGCTGCGCCAGGTTTACCTGATAACAATCACCTTCATGAATGTAATGTTTTATTTTACAAAATGCTTTTTCGTAAGCGGGCTTGTCAAGGTTGGATGAAATCTCTGTACGCGGTGTAAAGTACGGTGTTTGTTTTTTTACAGGTGTATTAAAAATCTGAACCAGTTCCTGCCATTGTTCAATGGTTCGAGTATCACGGCAATTACCCACGAGCCAGCTACGTCGCTGGTGATGATCGACGACCACCGCCCAGTCATAAATCCCGATTGCCATGTCCGGTAAGGGCAGGTCATCAGTGGTAATCACGGGTAGGGACTCAATGCGCCTGCCGAGATCATAGGCGAAATAACCCAGTGCCCCACCACAAAAGGGCAAGCCGGTAAAATTTTCTTCTTTTGATCCCAGGTATTCCTTTACCAGCGCAAAGGGATCAACACTCGATTGTTCCTCTTTGCCTTGAGGATCAGTAATCGTGGTTAGCCTACCACGTGTGGTCAATGTTATGAATGGGCGGCATGCCAAGATATCGTAACGGCCGAGATCAATGTTCGGAAAGCCACTATCAAGGAAAATACTCCAGGGTTCATGAGCAATCAGCGTAAAAAGCTGTGATGTATCCCGGTGATAGGGTAATTCGGTTAACTTGACACTCAAGTCGACAACCTCGCAAGCTGTGCTACTGCAACTGCCGTGGCCGATTGGGAAATTCCGGGCTTGATATCTTCCCTTGCCTCAAGTAAATCAGTAAAGTTAATATAATTAATACCACACTCCTTTGCCAGTTTGGCAACAAGAAATTTCCCGCTACCGGCACCAATCAGGTTTTTACTGATTCCGGATCTACCTGAAATCTTATCAACAGCTCGTTTAATCCGTCGTAACTGTCTGTGCGCCAGGTTATCTGCCATTTCCATACACACTGCTTCGCCTATGTCTTCAAGGTCAGAACCTGCCATGCGTGCAAGACGGCGGGCACTGGCATTACGGGTCTTGGCCGCACCATCTGCAGTCGGCTGCATATCATCCTGTTCGCGCAACTCATCGGTAAGACGGTAAACATCTGCCGTGGTAGCAAATAATTCAGCGACCAACGGGTGTGATTTTCCTGACAATATTACCCTGTCGGTAAGTGCCATGATCGGCGTGCGCACTACGCCAGAATAAATCAACTCATTGGCGGCAAGTCGTTCAAAATCGGTATAACCATAATTGAGTAAACTTTGCTCCCTGAACGGAATAATATCTGTGGTGGTACTGCCAATATCAACCAGAATGCCTTCCTCGATTACCCGGGCAAGAAAACTTGCAGTCGCATGCCAGTTGGCTGATGCAATTTGTTGATAATAGCGGCCCGTCTGTTCGCACGGTATCCAGCCGGTCTGGCCGGCATAAAACTGTGTCCGTACCTCGCCATACAATGATGAGACTAGGCTGGTGAGCTGTTTTAATCCATTTCGCCGATCCGGAAAGATATCCACCAGTTCAGCCGTTGTCGTAAATGAATGTGTCCGTGTTTTTCCAGATACACGTTTGTTTATATCGGCCAGTGCCAGACCAAGACTCTCAATCCCCTGCCATAATGGGGTACAGCTCTGATGCACGCTGATGATTTCACCAGCAGGACCGATCTCGGCCATCTTGAGATGAGCTCCCCCTATATCCCAGCCAATAAATCTATCCTCAACCATGCGCCATTATAGCCTGATGGGTACCACTTGACATGATAAGGTCCCGGTATCAGGTAATCTCCCGGAGCGAAACGCATTGATGATCAACCTGGCCGGGTTGATTTCAAGGGATTGCCGCAGACCAGCATAAGCTGTGGTCAGCCTCGGATTGATCTCCAGTACCCGGGGGCCGTTGTCTGTAAGGATCAGGTCCACGCCGATATAACCTCGCAAGCCCTTGAAAGTCTTTACTAATTTGATAGAAAGATCTTCCAACTCAGGCCTTCGCTGAGCCAGTTCATTAACGATAACCCCTCTGAATTGACCGCGACCCTCACTGAATTCGAATAACTGGCGGTTGCAAGACAGGATCCGGCAGTTACCTTCCAGGCATAATAGAGAGAGGCTGGCTGGCACACCGGCTGTGTAGGGCTGAATCATGCATGACTGCCTGTCCTGTTCCGCAAAATAATCCTGCAATTCATTGGCCTCCCTGAACCAGAGACACCCTTCCCCACCCACACCATCATCAGGTTTGATCACACAACCCAGTTGCGGCCAGGGATTAATATCGTGTAACTCGGGCACGCAGGGAATTCCGTGAGTAATCAAGCGGCCCAGTGTTTCATGCTTGCTGCTGGCCAGTCGTATGGCCTCGGCCGTGCTGCCCAATAACAGGCAATCGTAATGACAGGCTTCCTGTACCAATCTTTGCAGAATACCAGCGGTTTCCGGTGCGATGATCCAGACAGCATCAGCGTCAGCTAAACATGTAACTCGTTTCTTCTCATGATTCGGGCCAGCTGGGAGAAATTCAATATCCAGGTCTGGCCGTTCTACCCTGTCATCCTGCATGCAAATAATGTCCTTATAACCGCTATCAATGAGATCTTTTAGCAGACTGGTCAGCATCATATGACCTTCCTTCAACAGGGAAAATGGCAGCGGTTTATCCAGCAAACCACCCCCCGTGATAAACTCATAAACGAAAATGCGCATGCACTTACCCAGGTTTCACAATCGTGGTTTACTGAATAAAAAAATCACAAGAGAAATGCGAATTATACCGGTCATTGATATTCTCGATGGAAAGGTTGTCCACGCTATCCGTGGCCAACGTAACGCTTATCAACCCATCACTTCCAGCCTCAGTCATTGTTCCCAACCAGACAATATTCTACAGGGCTTTCTGGGACTTTACCCTTTTGAGATATTCTATATTGCCGATCTCAATGCGATCATGAACAAGGGAAACAATGTCGCGGTGATCAAAAAACTGATAACAAAATATCCCCGGTATATTTTCTGGCTAGATGCCGGAGCGAACATATTCGGGACATCACCCAGTATGACAAATCTTGTTCCTATCATAGGCAGCGAAACGAATATCACCATGATGGAGCTGGCTGATATTAGAAAAGAGCATAACGATATAGTGTTGTCACTGGATTTCAGGGACAAACGACTGCTGGGTAATACCTCACTACTGGAATCGACACGGGAATGGCCGGAAAACATCATATTAATGAATCTTGACCGGGTCGGGACGGGAAGTGGCTATGACAGGAAATTACTGAATAATTTCCTCTCAACTTACCGGGATCATAACGTATTTATTGCCGGCGGCATTCATAAGTTATCTGAACTTCTAGAGTTGAAACACTATGGAGTCAGCGGTGTATTGCTGGCTACGGCATTACACCGCGGAGAAGTTACAGAACAAGACCTGATTACCTTGCAAGAAGCATAAAAAATGCCCCGCAGAGCGGGGCATTGTTGTAGCAAAGGCCGAATATGAATTCAGCCTGACCGCATATAGCTTCTTTTTATTATGAATGAGCCTGGAAAGGATGATCTGCTGCACCCTTTTTGGCAACCACTTCAGCCGCCTTAGGCTCACGAGCAACTGCACGCTTGATAGATTCCTTGACTGCCTGATAGTTGTAGTCCTGGATTTTGTCGTTATCTGCCGCCAGCCAGTGAATAAACACGCCAACACAAATGAAAATATCATCGGCTTCATTGGCAGGGATGGTACCGTCTTCAACACAATCCATCACAGCCATGGCAACTGCACGCTGGGCAGGACCAAACATCTGGACTGCCTGACTAGCCCCCTTGATGGTTACTTTGTTAAACATAATGGTACTTGGCTTACAGGCGAGGTTTGGTGCAACAACAGCCAGCAATGTGCTGAATCCATCCTTGTTGTTCGTCAGCGCATTACAGAATGCTGCTTCGGCCGCACTGCCACGGGGACCCATAATCAAATCGATGTGGGCAACCTCGTTACCATCACCAACTAAAGATTCACCAACTAATACTCTATCTATGACTGCCATCTTATTGTCTCCTCCAGTTAGAAAGCCAAATATTTTGCTCAAAATTGACATTGCTGCTTTCCTTTGTTTTTTGAAAGTAAATTTATTAAGGTTAACCCCTTACTACCTTTGTCAGTCAGACAACATTCAATTGTCCCCCTGCAAACTTTTCACCCAACATAAAAACCAGAATACTAGCAGCGGTCAGATCCGCAGTGGTGCCTGGATTGATATTTTCGCTTTTTAGTTCCCTGTCAAATTCCAGCAAGATGGGAAAGGCATCCTCTGGATTCTTATTATTTTTGAACAGGTCAAACACCTTTTTTGCACGGGTCTTGACCTGCTCTGCCAGCTTGTTACCGAACTTGCGACCGATATGAGAATCTGTCTGTGTCGACAGGAAATTCAGATAACAAGCAACAATAGCCCATTCTACACCATTCCATCGCTCAGTGAATCCCCTCAAAGAATCAAGACCTAATGTAAAGATATCACTAAACGATGTAACATACTGTTTCGCAATGTTATCCCGTTCTTTTGCTGCTTCCATGGCCGCCAGCAGGCTGCATTGCGGATCTAAATGTACGTCAAATTGATCGCTATGTCCAAGCCCTCCGGGATTCGCTTTTCGAATCGCCTCGAAAATCATTTGTGCATCATTTAATGTCGAATTTTTAAGCACAATTTCGAGCTTCTCCCTGCTATTGGTATTGTTATCACCACTGGCCTGCTCCGCTGCCATAACTATCGGGGCAAACAGGAGGATCATGCCGAGATTGGTATTGCAGTTCACTGCAGCAATGGTCTTTTCGACCGACAGCAGGACCCGTTCGCCCAGGCTTAATGTGCGATTGCACAATAGCGGTGATACCTGCTCGGCGCTGCTCATGAAATCCTGCACCGTCATCTCGTGACCATCCGAGTAGCGACTGACATTACCGGGCTTGAGGGCGTTAACCTCCTGACTAAAACTTGCCAGCACGAGCTCTTCCAGGTCAGTCTGGCTTGGTGACAATATGCGGCTCATTCAGGACTGGGATATCAGGGGCTGGCGGCGAGCGATCTTGCTGACAAAATGATCAATCAGCTGGGCCGCGATGTTAAAGTCTGTGACGGACTGTAATCCCCACCAGGCCGGTATGCTGTTTATCTCAATGATCTGCAGTTGACCCTGCGTATCAATCAAAAGATCGACCCCCGCATAATCAATGGCCACAGCGTCAACTGCCGCTTCTGCAAGATCACACAGCGGCCTGTCCAATGGCAAGCACTCACACGATGCGCCTTGGGCCCGGTTGGTTATCCAGTGCTGGCCGGAGCGGCGCATGGCGGCAATGGCCTTCCCAGCAATCACAAATACACGGATATCTGACCAGCCGGTCTGTATTCTCTCGACAAACGACTGCAGGTAATAGACACCGGTAAATGTTTCATCAATTAGCATGGGCGTCTCTTTCGAGAGGCGCTGAATACCCAATCCCTGTGATCCAAACAGGGGTTTCATAAGCAGACTGCGACCGGCAGTCGTCTCTTTCTCATATATATGAACTGCCGTCTCGACGGATTCAAAAACCCAGGTGGCTGGCGTCGGCAGGCCAGCCTGTTTGAGGAGAAACGTGGTCATGGCCTTGTCAACTGTTCGCTCAATGGCACGTGGCTCGTTGTAAACGGTTACACCGGACTGTGCCAAGGCATGGAGGATATCCAGTCGGTGAATCACCTGCTCCAGGGTCCCCCCAGGAACACTACGAACAAAAACTCCGATGGGGTAACACTCTTCGAAACCAGGCAAATGAACCGGCAAGCCAGCATCATCAAACCGGAACTCACACTCAGTCAGTGACAGATAACTTGCACCGAGGCCATGCTGTGCCAGGGCATTGATCAGCTCGCGGCCATGCCAGCCCGGATCATCAGTGAAGATGGCTATCTGTGGAACGAGATCAGCCACACTTTTCACTGAATGATTTGTTTAACAGAGCTGAATCAATTTTGCCGGCATGAAAACTGTTTCCGGTTTTCAATGACGACACCGTTACTCTGGCAGGACTGAAAAGCATCGGATCAATTTTGTAAAAATCATAACCCACGTTCTTGAATATATTACCGAAGGGCTGACCGTAATCAACCGATGCACTGCTGGGTAACTGCCTGGCCAGTTGATCAGCACTATCATCATCCTCATTAACAAACAGATGGACTTGACCGGCAAACAGGATAGCGTCATTGGTGCGGCTCATGGCCGTCATAAAGTCTTTTGAAGGCGGGCATATCGGGGCGCTTCCAGCCCCATCAACGATGTTCTCCAGATGAAATCCGAGGGCATGGACCTTGTGTAGGGCAGTTTCCAGCACCCGGGCGACAACCTGAACGGAACCTGCAAGGCTTGAAGTCGGCGTGATGATTAAGGTCAGTTGCTTGGCAGAGAGACCACATTGCTCGCTGATCTCGTCTGCGATTTCAACTGGTGGCAGTACATCGGCCTCGATCACGATACAAGCCTGTTCCGCCTCGTCCCGGTATTTGAGTTCAGCAAACAATTCTTCTTTGCTACCCATGGCCCGGCCCGGCCCGGATCCAAGGGCCTTGAATGCCCCCTTGCCTTCCCCATGCGAGAGACTCCAGCCCGCATATTGGCTTGCAAGACAGGCGATGACCGGGTTGCCACTGTGTACATCCAGATGCCAGGACCAGTTTTCGAAATTGGTTGAGGCGCGAAGCTTGACAGTGCCCAAGCCACCCATGCAGATTTCGCCAATCCGACGACCAGCCTCCAGACCACCGGCGACCTTGATACCGGCATCTATAACTGTGGTGCCATTCTCAAGTTTACTGACAGCCAACCGCAGCGGAATGGCGTTGCTTATTAATGACTCAACCAGTGGCTGGGTGAGCGTATTAACACTGGGTAATTTCTGTTCTTGCATCGTTTCCTCTCTTTTTTTTCTTGTTTCAGGCTGCGTGTCGGGCTGCTTCCAGTAGGTGCTGAAATGTTGACTGCCGATGGTCGAGTAATTCTTTAATTTCTGTACGTGTCCCCGCCTTGGCCTTCAGGCTACAGACAGGTTCGCCGGCGTTAATTTCCGTTCCTGGTAGCGGGCGATCCGAGATCCACATCGGCCAATCCAGCGCGGGCATGGTGAAGGCCCGGTCAGCATACACAACCAGGCTGC
This sequence comes from Gammaproteobacteria bacterium, assembly GCA_011772965.1. Classification (GTDB taxonomy): domain Bacteria; phylum Pseudomonadota; class Gammaproteobacteria; order Eutrophobiales; family Eutrophobiaceae; genus SZUA-592. Next base: position 105,662 of record WVYN01000050.1, on the reverse strand, counting down.
CCCGGAGCCACTCATCCACGTTATAGGTCTTTGGCAGATGCCCCATGCAGGCCTGAATGTGCGCTTGCAGAAGATGTTTGCCCGCATCATAGTGTTCAAAACTGGCGGTAGGCCGTGGATTGAGTTCCAGGACATACCAGTACTGCGCATCGGTTACGATGATATCCAACCCACAAAGCCCCTTGAGTCGTAGTTCCCGGACCAAAATTATGATCGCATCAATCAATTCTTGAGATAACGTCTTTGGCACCATCCCGCCACAGGTGGCTGCACCGGCGTAACGGTAATCCCCGCTGCCCGGCTTAATTTGCCAGGTTTCATTTACACCTATCAACCGGGCATCCTGACCATTTCCGAGGAAGACCACTGAATAGGTGGTACCAGTGATTGATTCTTGCAGAAATGAACCTGCCGGCAACAGGCTGCCATTAACGTAATCCCGGACATGCCCGCCACCACTGCCCCCCCTTTTCTTGATTTTCCAGCGGCCGTTTTGCTTTCTCTCTGATGCTATGGCGGGAGTCGGGATGGCGGCCTTTTCCAGGGTGTAATGCAACTTTACCGGATCCTTGCAGGACTGAACCGTTCGATAGTCATTGCCACAAAGATTCCAGCGGCGGGAAATGAAATCATAAACTTCCTTACTGCATCCCTCCATACCACTGCCGGTGACCACATGACTGATTGGGATTGATTCATAGTCCTTAAGCAAATCGAGCAATGCCATCGAATCCAGCATCCCATCTTGAAAGTTGAGTATGCGCCAGCTGTCCGCGATTGCTCTTGTTTCTTGGTCGGCGAAACAATCGATGGTATGGCTATGGATTGCCGAGCTGGCAGCTGATTCCACCAGTGCCCGCGCGGATTGCGAAATGATCAGGCAATCATTGCTTGGCGGCATATTCCCTTGCCGATTCAAACGCCTTTTCATGGTCCAGATAGAGTGGCTTGTCAGTCGTCTTCATCAGATCAAACATATGGTAATGGACCTTATATTTCACATTGCCAATGGCCAGTGCCCCGATACCCAGTGCTTTCTGCGGGGTGTGTTCGAGGACCTTTCCTATATCATGTACACCCACGCCTTCAATGCCCAGCGGTGGCACGGCATTCACATCTGCTGCTATCTGCAGCTTTTTGGCCACTTTCAGGTGTGCCTTCGATAAAATCTGAAGCCCTGCCTTTGCTGAACCGACTGCCACATCAGAGGTTTCCATTAGCTTAAGAATGGCATCATCAGAACTGGAATCCTCACCTTGCATATTGACACCGAAGCGCTTGTTGTATTCATCGGCAACTTCATCACCTACTTTTTTGCCGCGGCGGGATACCAGAAAGACATTGGCCCCACAGTTGGCCGCCAGGATTCCAGCGCAAACACCTACCGGCCCGGTGCCGCCAAAGATATGGATACTCTTGCCTTCCAGACTGTCACCAGTTTTCTTTTTTAACTGGACTTCGATACAGGCAATGAGTGCGGCGGCGGTCGTAATCGCACCACTTGGGTCGGCAAATACCGAGACTTCGAAAGGCGGGACCATGGCAACCTTGGCTCGCTGAAGCATATCCATGGCCAAACCGAATTCCCTGCCACCGATAAAAATTCCGGTGCGCTTTACGCCGTTGGGACCTCTCGAGAAAATAGTATCCTGTGTCATGGCATGGATATCTTCGAGGCTTACATTATCATAAGGTATGACGCCATCAAATTCGGCTTCATAGGCCATATTGACATCAAACGGACTGACATTCTCGGTTGGATTAAACATATGAAGTAAGTACGGATTTTTCATTGTTACTGATTACCTTCAGTGTGTTTGTAGTAATTATTTGTTTATTAGATATTGCCTGCCCCCAGCGACATCCTCTGCCGAGATATCAGCCTTCTGATTACGTGCACGACAGACCTTGAAGGATAAGCTGGGCTCGTACTGCCACTGTTCACGTGCCCCCTTTAATGCCTGATAGGCTTTGGTTTCATTCGGAAAAAGCGCAAAACCAGTGGGCCCCCAGGAGCTCTGCCCTATCCCCGTTGCGCCACGCTCGGATAGCCAAGGCAAGACACCGGCGACCCGGCGGCTATAATAGCGCCCGCCTTGTGCAGGGGCAAAATGATCGCCTACATGGGACTGGATCTCGGTAATTGAACTACCAAACAACTCGCAGTTACCCTCTGCCAGCGCGGGTAGCAGCTGCATGAGCGTTAACCTGCACAGATATGCCGATTGATCTTCAGGCATTGGCGGCAGTTCACTGAAGGCCCTGGTCTCAGAGATACCATGCATGCCCTGGCGTGCGCTATCGAGAATCAGTAATAACCGCCAGGATTCAGGGAAGGGTAGGCGACTGATAACCGGCGGGACTTCGGTCTCTGAACCCCTGCCGCCATCGACCAGGAATCCCCCATACAGGAACGCGCCGATACCGATACCAGAACGGGCTCCACGTCCCATCAGTATTGCTATTTCATGCAAACTGATTGGCTTGTCGTAAAGGGCAGCTATCGCCGTACCCACTGCCAGTGATAACTGAGTACCTGAACCCAGCCCGGCATGCTCCGGGATGGATTCAACGATGCTAATTTCTATCCCTTGTTTTATCCCGAGGTGTTGCAGAATGCGGCCGGCAAAGATGCTGGCTCGCTGGCCTGATGGACCATGAATAATGACGTCTCTGGAGGGACGGGCCGTAAGGTAAGTATAAATATCATCCAGACACAGTCCCAGACTGCCAAAGCTCCTGCCCAGACCACCGTGCATATCGATGAAGCCGAGATGTAAGCGCCCGGGAGCGCGGATCTCCACCAGATTTTTGCTTTGAGTTTGTTCGGGATGTTGTTGTTCTGTCACTGAAAATCCGTAAATAATTCTTGATGAATTCGATGATCAATCCAGTATCATACTGCATGAGCGGTGTTTGATATACTCCAACACAGCAACCCCGATGCAGTGTGTAGATTTTTGACATTTATCAAGCTAGGGTGTAAATCAGTATCTTGAAAATACAGACAATATTGCGTTGATAAAAAGCAGGCGCTGGCGTTTTTACTACCATTGTTGTCATGAATACTCATAGCAATGATCCTGAGGAGGAGTCATTCATGACAGAAACCATGATTTTAATCCCCGGTCGCAGCAGTAAACAGGGCACCTCCCTGAACAAGGGCAAGCTCAAGGAAGAATACATTGACGTCACCTCAATTCTGGAGATGAACATGGATGATATGACCCGCCTGAAACTTAAGGACGGGGATGAGGTCAGGATCAGTAACGAGATAGGTAGTGCTGTTGTCCGCTGTAAGGGACGCAAGCCCGATGACTTGCCATCTGGCGTTCTCTTCATCGCCTATGGCCCGCCATCCAGTGAACTCATGGACGGTGATACCGCGGGCAGTGGCATGCCTTTATCCAAGCATATGCAGGTTAAAATTGAGAAGGTGGCAGCATGATAGCGACCACGACGATCACCTGACGGGAGTCTAAAATGGCTGAAAATACTCGAATCGTAAAAAATGCAACTTGCACTTTCTGCGGCTGCGTTTGCGACGATATGGAACTCACCGTGGATCTGGACAAGAAAGTTATCACTAAGGCCAAGAATGCCTGTGTTCTGGGCAGGGCCTGGTTTGCAGAACACCAAATCGACGACCGACCGGTGGCCATGATCGATGGCAAGGAAGCACCCCTCGAAGAGGCTATCGAAGAAGCCGCGCAGGTGCTGGTAAACGCTAAATTCCCGATTACCTACGGTCTGAGTGACACCACTTGCGAAGCCCAGAAACAGGCTGTCGCCATCTCCGATATCATCCGGGGAACAATCGATACCACAACCTCGGTCTGTCATGGTCCATCAGGACTCGCCTTCCAAGATATCGGTGAAAGCACCAGTACCCTGGGTGAGGTCAAGAATCGTGCCGATCTTGTGATCTACTGGGGCGGCAATCCAGCCGAGTCTCACCCCCGTCACTTCCGTTATTCAGTAACGCCTAAGGGGATGTTTATTCCCAATGGCAAGAAAGATCGGACCGTGGTCATGATCGACGTGCGAAAAACACCCAGTGCACCGGTGGCCGATATCCTGATTCAGGTAAAACCGGGCAAGGATTTTGAACTGCTTTGGGCCCTGCGAGCCCTGGTCAAGGGCCGAAAGGTCGATCCACAGATTCAAGTGATGACAGGTGTCCCGCTGGAGACCATGACGGACCTGGTAGAACGGATGAAGAACTGCCGCTTCGGCGTATTGTTTTTTGGCATGGGGCTGACCATGACTCGGGGCCGGCATTTTAATTCTGGTGCCTTGCTGGCACTGGCCACCGATCTGAATGAATTCACCCACTTCGTCGCCAAGCCGGTACGCGGCCATGGTAATGTTACTGGTGCCGATAACGTGGTTTCCTGGCAGACCGGTTATCCTTTCGGGGTAAATTTCAGCCGGGGATTCCCGCGCTTCAACCCCGGGGAATTCACCACAGTGGATACCCTTACACGTGGTGACGCCGACGCGGCCCTAATCATCGCTAGTGATCCGGCCTCGAATTTCCCAAAGGCCGCGATTGAACATCTGAAAAAGATCCCGGTGATATCCCTGGATACCAAGGAGACCAGCACCAGCAAACTGTCACATGTGGCCTTTGCCACATCCACCTATGGCATCAATACGGCCGGTACTGTCTATCGTATGGATGATGTCCCGATTCCCCTGCGCCCGGCATTTGAATCCCCCTATCCCGGTGATGAGGAAATCCTTTTTGCGATTAAAAAACGGGTGCATGAACTTATTTTATCCAAATGTGGTGCAACTGGTGCAACGGGAGAGGCCAGAGTCGCCTCGAAACTGATGTTGTAGTATCAGGGTGTGTTTCCAATCGACACACCTTTAATATATAAGAATAAATAATCAGGGTATTAATTCATGGCTTCCACGCTGCGTTTCGTCAATGGCAGGGTATATGACCCGGCAAACAATATCGATGGTGAAGTACGCGATATTTGTATCAAGAATGGTAAGGTAGTCGACAGCCTACCAGACGATACACCTAGTATCGATGCCAGTGGCATGGTGATCATGCCCGGTGGCGTGGATATCCATAGCCATATTGCCGGTCCCAAGGTCAATCTTGCTCGTAAACTGCAGCCTGAAGACCACCGCCATGACCCACATCCTGGGACAAACTTTACCCGTTCCGGTTCCGGTGGCACTGTGCCTTCTACATTTGCTACCGGCTATCGCTATGCAACCCTTGGATATACCACCGTCATGGAAGCCGCCGTTACACCTATCGGCGCGTTGCATACAGTTGAAGAGCTGCATGATACGCCGGTCATCGACAAGGGCTTCTACCTCCTGCTGGGCAATAATATTTATCTGCAAACCCTGTTGAAGGAAGGACGGCATGATGAATTCAAACAGGCCGTTGGCTGGTGGATTAACAAGACCAAAGCCTATACGGCAAAACTGGTCAATCCGGGTGGCGATGAACCCTGGAAAGGCAAGCGTAATTCCAATGTCACAGACATAGATGAGAAAAGTGATCTCTTAAATATCTCCCCACGTGATGTGATCGAGGCCTTTGTTAAAACCGTGAATGAACTTGGCCTGCCTCATCCACCCCATATTCATTGCAATAACCTGGGTCACAGCGGCAATTATAAAACCACTCTGGAAACCATGAAGACGGCCGGGGACCTGCGGATGCACCTGGCTCATATCCAATTTCACAGTTACGGCGGGGAGCCCGGTAAAAATCCGGACTCAAAGGCTGTTGAGATCGCTGAATACGTCAATACACATCCGAACATCACTTGTGATGTTGGTCAGGTAATGTTCGGTAAATCTACTATCATGACGGCAGATGCACCGCTCGCCTATCTCCTGCGTGGATTCAAAAAAGGCAAATGGGTAAATGCCGATGCCGAATGTGAAAGCGGTTGTGGAATTCTGCCATTTTCATACCAAGAACATGTATTCACGCATGCGTTGCAATGGGCGATAGGTCTTGAACTCTTCCTGTTATCAGAAGATCCCTGGCGTATCATGCTCTCAACTGATCATCCCAATGGTGGATCGTTTATGAGCTACCCGAAACTGATTCGTCTACTGATGGACAAGGAGTTTCGCAAGGAAGAAATCGGCAAGGTGAATCAGAAGGCGATTGCCAAAACTAACCTGCCGTCGCTGGATCGCGAATATACCCTTAATGAGATTGCGATCATTTCCAGAGCCGCGCCCGCACGTGCCCTCAACCTGAAACACAAGGGCCAGCTCGGACCGGGAGCCGACGCCGATATCACCATTTATGATGATCAGGAAGACAAGGAAATGATGTTTAATGCCCCCCGTTATGTAATCAAGTCTGGTGAAATGGTGATCGAGGATCATGAGTTCAGGAATGACTATTACGGAAAAATTTTACACTCAGCACCAGAATTTGATGAAGAGATTTCCGAAGACATCCGGCCATTCTTTGAAAAATACTATTCAATTGAATTTGAAAATTATGGTGTGGCCGATCATTACCTGCACGAGCATGAAATCATTCCCAGAGTTAGCTCATGAAGATTAAGTCTACCGATATTGCAGACACGTTTGCTGAAGCCTTCAAGATGTGGGCATCACGGGTTGTGATTACCGCTGAAACAAGGCAATGGGCGATGGCTGCAGCACGCTCCATGACCGGATTTGCTACGTCGGTCATCGGTTGCAAGTGTGAAGCAGGTATTGAACGTGAGCTTTCTGCGGATGTAACCCCGGACCAACGTCCCGGAGTAAGCGTTCTAATCTTCGCTACAGATGCCGAGGGACTGGGTAAACGGCTGGTCGAACGCATTGGACAATGCGTTATGACCTGTCCAACCACAGCCTGTTTCAATGGCCTGGATGCAGAACGAACGGTAATGGTGGGCGGGCAACTTCGATATTTTGGAGACGGCTATCAAAACAGTAAACAGATTCAGCATCGGCGTTATTGGCGAATTCCGGTCATGGATGGTGAATTCATAGTGGATGAATCCTTTGCCTTGCAACCCGCGGTTGGTGGCGGAAACATATTAATCATCGGCAGGGATCTGAAGACTACACTGCGTGCTGCTAATGCCTCAACTAAGGCCATGCGGGAAATTGCAGGTGTCATTCTCCCCTTTCCGGATGGCGTCGTAAGAAGTGGCAGTAAGGTCGGATCAAAATACAAGACATTGATTGCCTCGACCAATGATGCTTACTGCCCAACATTACGCGGTATAGCCCCCGAATCAAATGTCGTTGATGGAGCAAACTGTGTACTGGAGATCGTGATTGATGGCCTTGATGTGGACGCCGTCAGTCGGGCTATGCAGGCCGGCCTGCATGCGGCAATAAAACCCGGGATCAAACAAATTACCGCCGGCAATTACGGCGGGAATCTCGGTCAGTTCAAGATCCAGTTGAAAGACCTGCTTGAGGAGGCAGCATGAGTCTTGAACTATCCATGCATACCCGGCCCCAGGTTCCCCTGGAAGCAGAATTACTTGGTCCTGATAAAACCCTGGGGCTGGATAGCAAGGCAGTATCCGGATTACAAATACAACATGGCAATGAACAGGTGACCGTCGGTGATTTTTTCAAGGTTAAGGGTAAGGGTGAGGGTGCAATACACCTCGAAGGTGACCTCGCCCGTGTAAAGCTCCTGGGGAGTGGCATGACAACAGGAAAATTACACATCCATGGGGATGTGGGTGAACATCTTGGCGTCGGCATGAGTGGTGGTGAAATTACTGTCGATGGTAACGCTGGTGACTGGGTTGGTCCGGAAATGGCCGGCGGGCGGATCGTGATCAAGGGCAATGCCAAGCATCTGGCCGGTAGTGCCTATCGAGGCAGTGCTGCGGGTATGCTTGGCGGGGAAATATTTATTCATGGCCATGCAAAAAACGAGATAGGGCACGGAATGCGAAACGGCCTGATTGTGATCGGGGGCAACGCCGGCGACTTTACCGGTGTCAATATGCTGGCAGGTACAATCGTTGTCCTCGGTGAAATGGGAATTCGTAGCGGGGCCGGGATGAAACGGGGGTCAATTATTACTATGAATCCGGCTGAGATGCTGCCAACATTCAGTTACGATTGCATTTACCATCCTGTCTACTTGCGATTGTTATTCAGGGCTTTGCGAACACAGGGATTCAATATCAGTGATGCAAAATTGACGGGAAAGTACCAACGCTGGAGTGGCGATAGCGTCGAGCTTAACAAAGGGGAAATTCTGGTTTTCACACCATAAGTAATTAACTTTAACGGAACCTATCAGGAGACAACGATGACAACGATAGTGACTGACAATTGCAAGGGGTGTCGATTTACAGATTGCGTTTCCGTCTGTCCGGTATCCTGTTTTCATTATGATGATGAAATGCTGTATATCGATCCGGATGTTTGTATTGATTGCAGTGCCTGTATTCCGGAGTGCCCGGTGCAGGCTATTTATGAAGGAGATGATATACCCGAGGACAAAGAACACTGGATTGCCATTAATGCAGAACGTGCGCCAGAACTTCCGGTCTGTGAAGAGCAGATGGATCCCCTGCCGGGCGCAGAGGAACGGAAAACAGAACTGGGTTTCTGATCAGATTTGAAATGGGTATTAAATGAGCAATTCTGGCACCGGGCATAATCCCTTACGGGTCGCGATCGTGGGCAGCGGGCCGAGCGGCTTCTATGCCACCGAGGCCCTGTTTAAATCTGGTCTGACTGTGCAGGTTACCATGCTCGAACGCCTGCCCTCGCCTTTCGGTCTGGTCCGTAGTGGTGTTGCCCCTGATCATCAAAAACTCAAACAAGCGATTAAACTCTATGAGAAGATCGCGCAAAATGATGGCTTTACTTTCCTGGGTAATGTCACTGTTGGCAAGGACCTGACAGTAGATGAATTAAAACAAAACTACCATGCCGTAATTTTTACTTGCGGGGCAGAATCTGATCGTAAATTAGGCATACCAGGCGAGGAGCTGAAAGGTAGTCACACCGCAACCGAATTTGTCGGCTGGTACAATGGTCATCCGGATTACCGCGACAGGGAATTTGACCTCTCACATCCTAATGCTGTCATTATTGGTCAGGGTAATGTGGCGGCCGATGTCAGTCGAATATTGTCAAAAACGGTTGATGAGTTGAAACACACAGACATTGCCCAGCACGCCCTGGACGTACTTGCAGAAAGCCGGGTTAGTGATATCTATGTCATTGGTCGTCGAGGTCCGGCGCAGGCCAAGTTCACGCCCAAGGAACTGCGGGAATTTGGCGAACTGGCAAACTGCGATCCGGTAGTTAACCCTGATGATCTCAAACTCAATGCCGCGAGTCAGGCAGAACTCGAAGACAAAGCTAACGCTGGCAATGCCAAGGTTTACCAGTTATTCCGCGACTTCTCGGAACGAAAATCCGGCAGCAAGCAAAGGCGTTGCCATTTCATGTTTCTGCTCAGTCCCAAAGCGCTTATTGGTGACAACAGGCTGCAAAAATTAGTTCTCGAAATAAATATACTGTCAGGCGATGCCTTCAATCAATCGGCACGCGGAACTGGAGAAACCATTGAGTTGGAAACCGGTATCCTGTTTCGCAGCATCGGCTATCGCGGTGTCCCCATTCCCGGTGTCCCTTTCGATGACAAACGTGGCATTATTCCAAACACAGATGGCAGAGTGACCGAATCGGGTAAATTCATGTCACAACTTTATACAGCCGGCTGGATCAAACGGGGACCAACCGGCATTATCGGCACCAACCGCGCAGATAGTGTTGCGACAGTAAATGCCTTGTTGGAAGATATTCAGCAAAACAGCACCAAAGATGGTAAAGCTGGTGTTGAAGGTCTCATTCCGCTGTTGCAGGCAAAAAATATACGCTACGTTACCTACCCGGACTGGGGCAAGATCGATACCGCTGAAATCAATGCTGGTAAAAAGAAAAATAAACCCAGGGAAAAGTTTACCCGAGTTAAAGAGATGCTTGGGCTGCTGGACTGATTTTACACCTCCCTTCAGAACCTGATCAGGGCTTTTCGGGTGACGACCAAACCCAGACGAGGTATCATATTGCTGTTCCACGCCGAAGGGCTAAAGCAAGTATATCTATTTGATTTAATGGAGTTTATTTGTCGGCATGGCTTGACGCTCGCGCACGTCGATTAGACGCGAAAACCATAATAATAATAATGACGTAATCTCGGATTTTCTCAGGAACCCATGACCCAGGATACAAACAGCAAGAGATTTGAGGAGGTGCCCTGCCCATTCTGCAGCCTCCTTTGTGATGACCTTGTTATCAGTCAACTGAAAGACAGCCTGAAGGTCAAGCAGAATGGTTGCAAGCTCGCCAAAACCAGGTTTGAAGAAAACCAACCCCGGGTATCGCCCACGATTGCAGACAAGGCCTGCCCCCTCGAAGACGCCATCATGGAATCTGCAAAGATTCTTAAACGTTCCAACCAGGCACTCATTGGTGGACTGGGGACAGATGTCAATGGCATGCGTGCCGCCCTCAGGCTTACCGAGAAAGCCGGTGCCGTGATTGATCACATGCACAGCAATGCTGCTTTCAGGAACCTGGATGTGCTGCAAAATCATGGTTACGTCATGACCACCCTGGCCGAGATAAGGAACCGTGCAGACCTGATCATCTTTGCGGGCACAGACGCCAATACCAATTTTCCCCGATTCTTTGAACGGATTATCAATCCATCACATAGCCTGGTAAAAATCAATAAAAAAGAACGTCAACTAGTTTATATCGGCGATAAACTGGATAGTTTACCTGCCGGCAAATCACCAGGTAAACGCCCAATCAAATTGCAATGCAGACAGGATCAAATTGGCGAAGTATTTTCAATTTTGCATGCTCTGTCTGTTGGCCTAGAAATTGACAAGCCAATAATTGGCAATATCAAGTTATCCCAGTTGAAGAAACTCACAGAACTACTTCATAAGGCCAGTTATGGTGTGATTATCTGGGCACCGGGTGAACTGGATTTTCCATATGCTGAACTCACCGTTCAAACTATTACTGAGATAATTAAATATCTGAACCGGATGACCCGTTTTGCAGGCTTCAGTTTGGGTGGAAGTGAAGGTGGCATGACGGCAACCCAGGTCACGGCCTGGCAGAGCGGGTATCCATCACGTGTTAGTTATGCCAGAGGATTTCCGGACTTTGACGCTTATCGGTTTTCAGGAAAACGCTTGCTGGAAACCAATGAACTGGATGCCATTTTTTGGGTTTCCAGTCTTGGAGCGCCGATCGATTTACCAGACAGGAGAATACCTAGCATCGTCCTGGCCGCCCCGTCAGTCAAAATTAACGGCAAACCCGATGTCTATATTCCGGTTGGCATACCGGGTATCAATCACACCGGTCAAATGATAAGAACAGATGGTGTCGTATCTTTTAAATTGAAAAAATTACAAAATTCCGAGCATCCAGGAGTTGCGGATGTGATTAACCGGATAACTCAAGCATACAGGTGAATGTGAATGATTGTTAAGTTATCAGGTGGAACAGTTTATGACCCTACCAATGGCGTTAATGGCAAGCGCCGGGATATCTATATCAAGGATGGCAGGATCATCAACAAACCTGACATCCAGGCGAAGATCGGCAAGACCTATGATCTGCGTGGCAAAGTGATTATGTCAGGCGCCATTGATATTCATACTCACATCGGCGGGGGCAAGGTTAACCTGGCACGCATGATGTTGCCGGAGGACCACCGGGATGACACGGTGAAGAGAACCTCTATCACTCGTGCAGGCTGTGGACATGCTGTGCCATCGACATTAACGGCAGGTTATCGCTATGCCGAAATGGGATACACCTCCTGTTTCGAACCAGCCATGTTGCCGGCCAATGCTCGCCAGACCCACATGGAAATGGCCGATACACCAATTGTGGACAAAGGTGCATATGCCTTACTGGGTAATGATGATTTCTTCCTGCAAATGCTTGCTGCAAAAAAAGACCAGGCTGCAATCAATGACTATGTCGCCTGGATTATCCAGTCATCCCAGGCATTAGGCATCAAGGTCGTCAATCCGGGCGGCATTAATGCCTTCAAATTTAACCAGCGGAAACTAGACTTGGATGACAAAAACCCATTTTATAATGTCTCCCCAAGGGAAATATTGATATCACTGTCCAGGGCTGTGCATGAACTGGGCATTCCTCATCCACTGCATGTACATGGTTGTAACCTCGGTGTGCCGGGTAACAAACATTCCACTCTGGATACCATAGAAGGGGTTGAAGGTCTTCCCATGCACCTTACACATATCCAGTTCCATAGTTACGGCAATGAAGGTGACCGGAAATTCTCATCAGGCGCAGCCGAGATTGCCGAGTCCGTTAACAAGCATAAAAACATTTCCATTGATGTCGGCCAGATTCTTTTTGGTCAGACCGTAACCGCATCCGGTGATACCATGCATCAGTATGAAGGTCACTGGCACGCCCATCCCAAAAAATGGCTGTTGATGGACATTGAATGTGACGCGGGCTGTGGTGTTGTTCCCTTCCGCTATGAGGACAAAAATTTTGTCAATGCACTGCAATGGGCCATTGGCCTAGAATTATTTTTACAGGTCGACGATCCCTGGCGGATATTCCTGACAACAGATCACCCTAATGGCGCACCATTCACCACCTATCCACATCTAATTCGTTTATTAATGGACCGGGGTTTCCGCAACGATATGCTCTCGACTATTAACAAGGCTGCGGCTTCGTCCAGCATTCTGGCCAGCCTTGACCGTGAGTATTCATTATATGAAATTGCCATCATGACCCGGGCCGCCCCGGCCCGCAGCCTGGGGCTGAAGGACCGCGGTCATCTCGGTAGCGGAGCTGCAGCTGATATCACGGTTTACACGGAACATAGAAACAAGGAACGCATGTTCGCTAAACCGGACTATGTTTTCAAGGACGGTGAACTGGTTGCGGAAAAAGGCAAGGTTGTCCACGTAACATCCGGCGGGACACATACACTCCGCCCGGACTACAACACGGGCATAGAGAAATCGTTGGTCAAATATTTTGAGCGTTATGTGAACATCAAGCTGGGTAATTTCAAACTCGCAGATGATGAAATCACTGATCTTGGCAAGGGCAAACTCATCATCCAGCCATGTGTGAGGTAATTTTTTGAAGATCAACGGCGTAACTATTGATGACACATTCGCGGAAGCCTTTCCCATGAAGGCAACTCGAATCATTATCACGGCAATGTCATTAAAGTGGGCCTACATGGCAGCCAACTCCATCCGTGGTTTTGCCTCCTCCGTGATCGCCTGTGGCATTGAGGGTGATATTGAAAGAGAACTTTTGCCCGAAGAGACGCCAGATGGCCGGCCCGGAATTTCCGTGATGATGTTTGCCATGTCCAAAAAGGATCTGGACAAACATGTTCCGACTCGTGTAGGTCAATCGGTCATGACCACCGCCACGACAGCCTGTTATGCCGGTATTCATTCCGAAGACACCATATCACTGGGCAAAAGCCTGAGGTATTTCGGCGATGGTTACCAGATTTCAAAAGTCATCAATCGTCGCAGATTCTGGCGCATACCTGTCATGCATGGTGAATTCATCTGTGAGGAAACTACCGGTATAGTGCCGGCAATCGGCGGAGGCAATTTCCTGGTACTGGCAAAAACCTCGCGGCATGGTCTCGCGGCCTGTGAAAAAGCAGTTGAAGCCATCAAGAAAGTACCGGGTGTAATTACCGCCTTCCCTGGCGGCGTAGTTGGTTCCGGCTCCAAGGTCGGTTCGAAATACAAGTTCCTCGGCGCCTCGACAAACGAAGCCTATTGTCCAACCCTCAAAGGCCAGGTGAAATCGGAATTAACAGAGGAAATCGGTTCTGTCCTGGAAATTGTTATTGATGGACTGACTGAAAAGTCTATCAACGATGCCATGCGAATCGGGATCAAGGAAATCTGCAAGTTTGGAACCAAGAAAGGCATCTATCGCGTTAGTGCAGGTAATTACGGTGGTAATCTCGGTCCTTATCACTTCCACCTGAGGAACTTATTGAAATGAAGGGCATGATTTTCACATTGTCTTTCAAGCCCCGGTTTGCACTTGACCTATCGCCACTGATCCCTGAACGCATGCAGTCCATGACACAGGCCGAGATCAAACGCATTCAGCTTGATTATGGCAAGGGCAAGCTGGCTGTTGAAAAAGCCTTTAAGATCAAAAGCGCCAAAAATAATAATATCGAATTCAGACGCAGCACTGACAAGCTGATCCGCATTGGCAGAAACATGAGCAAGGGTACCATTATTATCAAGGGGGATGTCGGTGACTACGTCGGGCAGAGCATGAAAGGTGGCACGATTATTGTCAATGGCAATGCAGGTTCCTTGATGGGCTGTGCTATGTCCGAGGGTTATATCCAGGTCAACGGTAATGTCGGTGATTATCTTGGTGGTGCACTCGCCGGTGAAATCGAGGGTATGTCGGACGGCTTTATCTGCATATATGGTAACGCCGGGAACTGTATCGGAGATCGTATGCGTCGTGGTATGATAGTAATTGAGGGAAGTGCCGGAAATTATTGCGGCAGCAGGATGCATGCCGGCACGATCATCGTGCTGGATAGAGCAGGAGAACATGTTGGTTTCAGCATGCGTCGCGGCACTATCGTACTAGCCAAAAGACCCAGACACATAGCCGCCACTTTTCGCAGTTGTGGCAATTTGAAAATGCAGTTTTTGAGACTGTTATTTAAACAAATTGCCAACATGGGCAAACAGTATGATATCTTCAAGAAAATTGATCCCGAGGTTCATCGTTATGCCGGTGATCTTGCCTATAAAGGCAAGGGAGAAATATTAATATTACAACCGATATTAGAATCAATAAAACCAGGGACTAAATCTGCATGAAACGCACCCGAGGGAAAAAGGGCCGTGTCGAGGGTCGCACAACTCCATGGAAAGCACTGGCAGAAGTCCGTGACTTGATTGGTGATGAACCCAGAACACGGGAGTATCTGATAGAACATCTGCATAAAATCCAGGACAAGTACCACCACATTTCAAATCGACATATCCTGTCATTAGCTATTGAAATGGAACTGCCCATGGCCGAAGTTTACGAAACAGCAACCTTTTATCATCATTTTGATGTCATCAAGCCTGGAGGAACCCCGCCGCCCGCACTAACCGTCCGTGTCTGCGAGTCCATGACTTGCGAAATGTTCGGTGCCAAACAACTGATTAAAGACCTGGAAGAGAAAATACCGAGCAAGGTCCGCATTCAGCCGGTACCCTGTGTGGGGCGTTGTAACACTGCACCTGTGACAATAGTCGGCATGAACCCCATCGGAAACGCTACGGTAGATGCTGTTAATAACGCCATCTCCAAAAAGCAGACTGCACCTGAGCTCCCAGATTGCATCGATTATAAGGCTTACAAAAAAGATGGCGGTTACAAGACCTTGGCAGACTGCGTAGCTGGCAAGCATAAAGCCGATGATATTATTAAGATCCTCGAAGATTCGAACCTTCGTGGCTTGGGTGGTGCGGGTTTCCCGGTCGGCAAAAAATGGCGCATCCTGTGCGAACAACGGGCGCCAAAAATGGTCGCCATTAATATCGATGAAGGTGAACCGGGTACCTTCAAGGATCGCTTTTATCTTGAGAAGGACCCCCATCGCTTCATCGAGGGCACACTGATTGCCAGCTGGGCAATCGGGGATGTCGATAAAGTTTATATTTACCTGCGCGATGAATACGCCGGTTGCCGGGAAATGCTGGAAAATGAAATCGACAAGCTCGTCAAGGACCCGCCCTGCAAGATTCCACCGCTATATCTCAGGCGTGGTGCCGGGGCCTATATCTGTGGCGAAGAGTCCGCCATGATTGAATCTATCGAGGGTAAGAAGGGCATGCCGAGACTACGCCCTCCCTATGTTGCTCAGGTTGGACTTTTCGGGTATCCAACCCTGGAACAGAACATGGAATCCATGCACTGGGTCCGCGACATCATCGAAAAAGGCGCTGACTGGTTTGCATCACAGGGCCGGCATGACCGCAAGGGCTTGCGTTCTTTTTCTGTGAGCGGCCGGGTTAAAAAACCGGGCGTACACCTCGCCCCGGCCGGTATTACCATGAAAGAACTGATAGACGAGTATTGCGGCGGCATGCTGGATGGTCATGAGTTCTATGGCTATTTCCCCGGCGGCGCATCCGGCGGCATCTTGCCGGCATCTCTGGGTGATGTACCGCTGGATTTTGATACCTTGCAAGAACATGGTTGTTTTATCGGATCCGCGGCAATCGTGGTGTTATCACACAGGGACAGCGCCAAGGCCATGGCCTTGAATGCCATGCGCTTCTTTGAAGACGAATCCTGTGGTCAATGTACTCCCTGCCGGGCCGGGACTGCCAAGGCAGTCCACTTGATGGAAAAAGATGAATGGGACGCGCCCCTGCTCGAGGAACTGGCACAGGCCATGGAGGATACCTCCATCTGCGGTCTCGGCCAGGCAGCGCCTAACCCCCTGCGTTGTGCAATCAAATATTTTCCCGAGGAATTTGAATAATGGCTGCAAACCCGAAATTCATGAATGAAAAAGTCACCAAATTTACCCTCAACGGTAAAGCGGTGGAAGCCTATGGAGATGAAACTATCCTCCAGGTGGCCAAGCGCCAGGGTGTTGAGATTCCCCACCTTTGTTACAAGGAAGGCTACCGGCCGGATGGCAATTGCCGTGCCTGTATGGTGGAGATTGAAGGAGAACGGGTGTTGGCCCCATCCTGCTGCAGAAAACCGACCGAAGATATGAAAGTGACCTCAGATAATGAACGGTGCGTACACTCGCAGAAAATGATTCTGGAATTACTCCTGGCAGACATGCCGCAACAGGGCAAGTCCCCCTACCGGCTGGATTCCGAACTCGATTTCTGGGCAGACAAGTTATCCGTGTATCACCCCCGCTTTCATCAACGCCAGCAACCGACCCCGGACCTGACTCATACGGCCATTGCCGTCAATCTGGACGCCTGCATTCAATGTACCCGTTGTGTTCGGGCCTGCCGGGAAGAACAGGTTAATGATGTCATTGGGTATGCCTACCGTGGCAGTCATGCTGAAATCGTTTTTGATATGGCTGAACCCATGGGTGAAAGTACCTGTGTCGCCTGTGGTGAATGTGTCCAGGCCTGCCCTACCGGTGCCCTGATGCCGGCAAAAAATGTGGCCCTGGCTGAACCCGATAAAAAAGTGGAATCCGTTTGCCCCTATTGCGGAGTCGGTTGCCTGCTGACTTTCAATGTTAAAAATAATCAGATCCAGTATGTCGATGGTCGGGACGGGCCATCCAATCAGAGCCGCCTCTGTGTCAAAGGGCGTTACGGATTTGATTATATTCATCATCCTGACCGCCTGACGAAGCCCATGATCCGGCGAGAAGACGCGCCCAAGACAAAAATGCTGCTTGATCAAAAAGACATATACCGCTATTTCCGTGAAGCCAGCTGGGAAGAAGCACTGGATCTGGCCGCTGAGGGTCTGAAGAAAATACGTGTGCAAAAGGGTTCGGAAGCTCTGGCCGGGTTTGGCTGCGCCAAGGGAAGCAACGAAGAAGCCTATCTTTTCCAGAAACTGGTGCGAACCGGCTTTGGCACCAACAACGTCGACCATTGTACCCGTTTATGCCATGCCTCGTCGGTCGCTGCCCTGCTGGAGACAATAGGATCCGGTGCAGTTTCCAACCAGGTAGCGGATGGTACTGAAGCCGAGGTCATGATTGTCATCGGTGCCCGGCCCAATGATAACCACCCCGTTGCTGCCACTTTTATGAAAAACGCCGCTGAACGTGGCAGCAAGCTGATCTTGATTGAACCCTACGGCTCAGAAATGTACCTGCATGCCTCGCACCTGTTGAAACTGAGGCCGGGTACGGATGTCCTGTTACTCAATGGAATGATGCACACCATACTTGCAGAGAACCTGCAAAATGATGAATTCATCAAGAAGCACACTGAAGGCTTCGAGGAACTCAAGAAAACTGTTGAAAAATACAGCCCGGAAACCGTTGCTCCGCTTTGTGGTATTCCCCCGGAAACCATCAAGGATATAGCACGGTTATATGCCAAGGCCAAAACCGCGATCATCTTCTGGGGTATGGGCATCTCCCAACATATCCATGGTACCGACAATGCCCGCTGCCTGATTTCACTGGCACTGATGACAGGTCAGATCGGCCGGCCCAGTACCGGTCTGCATCCTTTGCGTGGACAGAATAACGTTCAGGGCGCTTCCGATGTCGGACTGATTCCCATGGTCTATCCGGACTATCAACCGGTAGCTGATGACCGGGTCCAGGCTAATTTTGAAAAACTCTGGGGCAGCAAGTTAAACCCCACGCCCGGAAAGACCGTGGTTGAAATCATGCACGCCATCCATGATGGTGACTTGAATGGTCTTTACATCATGGGTGAGAACCCGGCCATGTCCGACCCTAATCTCAACCATGCCCGTGAGGCGCTTTCCATGCTCGATCATCTTGTAGTACAGGACATCTTCTTTACCGAGACCTGCAGTTATGCCGATGTCATATTGCCGACATCAGCGTTTCCGGAAAAAACCGGGACATTTACCAACACTGACCGACGGGTCCAGATCGGTCGCCAGGCCATTGACCCGCCCGGTGATGCCAGACAGGATCTCTGGATCATACAGGAAATGGCAAAACGCCTGGGTCTGAACTGGAATTACAATGGCCCGGAAGACGTGTTTGCGGAAATACGCAAGGCCGTACCAAGTATGGCAGGCATCACTTGGAAACGGCTGCAAGAGGAAGACTCGTTGACTTACCCGCTGCTGAAAGAAGGTGACCCGGGAGAACCCATTATTTTCAAGGATGGAATATTCCCGACTGAAAACGGCAAGGGCCGGTTCGTCCCTGCGGATTACGTCGAGGCCGCAGAAATGCCTGATGGTGATTATCCTTACATATTCATTACCGGGCGCCAACTCGAGCATTGGCACACGGGAACCATGACCCGCCGTTCAAGGGTACTGGATGCCATCGAGCCCGGTCCCTGTGTCATGATCAATCCAGAAGACCTCAAAAAGATGGGACTCAAAACCGGTGATATTCTTGTTGTTGAGTCACGTCGTGGGCTGATTTCTGCGACTACGCGTGCTGATGAACACATGCAGGAGGGCGTCGTGATGATGCCTTTCAGTTTTAAGGAAGCGGCTGCCAACCTCATTACCATCGAGGCGTTAGATCCGGATGGAAAAATTCCAGAGTTCAAGTTCTGTTCTGTTAAACTACTGCCGGGGAGGCGTTCATCCGACCACATTCAGCCGGGGAGGCGTTCATCCGACCGTATTCACAACTGATTGTCTAAATCAGCGCTGAACGATTGCTAATTAGAGGAAACTTCAAGCAAGGTCAGGCTCTCTTTAACGAGTGGCTCCTTGTCTTCACCGCTTCTGTCCGGAATGACAGTCTTGATGCTGTATAACATGCCCGGGATTTCATCACTGAATACAAATTCATAATATTTATCTGCAAACCTCAGGAAATCCTGCCTGTGGGGGTCATCCAGGTATGGCGCAAAATGGATCTTCTCACCCGTGTATTGCTTGCCGTTGAATTCGAAATCGATTGCCTCAACGGTCGCAGTTTCCCTGAGGGCAATCTTGATCATCTTCTGGAAGTGTCGCCAGTGACCTTCTGTCAGGCGGTTCATTTCATAAACATCGCCCTGCATGTATATGCCGAGCACAGGATTACCCATAATATTGGTTACATTGTCGGGGTTTACTATCTGTTTTTTGTCGGCAGAAAAGAAATCCAGGGACGCGTTCTTGGTGCCATCAGGATTGACCTTGAGAATGTCCAGGTAAACAGAATCAACAAAACCATCTTCATAGGACCCCGTCTTGGAAAATTCGTAATATAAGCGCATTGGTTGTTCGATATTCTTGAGATGATCCTCGAACCAAAGCCTATTCTCGGCCTTTGAAAATTCAAAATCCTCCGGGATTTCTTCAACCTCACCCATTTGTCCTATCCTGGCATCAAGCTCTTCCTCGGTCAGTTCCCGCTTGAGTCTGTCATCATCGGTCTCTGCCGCCAGATTCGCACTAAAAATCAGTAATGAGAATGATATATATATGATTAAGGTTCTTATTCTGCTCATGGATAAATCTGCTCTATCGTTCGTTAGAATTATTTGACTAATGGTATACCGTAATCGGTGAGGATCTTATCGATCGCTTCGCTGTTTTCATCAATCAATTTGTTTATCGTCTCTTTCCATTCCTTTTCGCCATAGCGCACCGCCATAGAAATACTATAGGTGTATTTCATCTCCCGGTTGCTTTTGTCATCGGGAATTGGCAAGAGTACGAATTCCTGTTGGCCCTTGTATTGCTTGGCATAGTAACCAGCGGTTGGTCCCCAGATCACCGCGGCATCGATTTTTCCTGCTGCAATGTCTTCTATCATCCGTTGTCCGGGATGCACCTTGGCATCACCCGGTTGACCCTGGTATGGAACCATATGCTCACTACTCATCATGCCCTGATTCATGGCCCACAATTGTCCGGGGCCACGATCGCTAACACCGAACTTAACACCCGGTTTATGTTCCTTGACGAACTCGGAAAACATCTGTGGGTCAGTCAGATCATCCAGACCAATACCTTTCTTATAGACCAGCACGTATGACGTGGTGTAATAGGGCTTGGTGGTCGCAGCCAGTTCAAATGAGGACGGGACAGTAATTACAAGATCACAGGCATATTTTCCGCTAGTGCCCTCTTCTTTCTTCAGGGTATTTCTGATAAAGCCCAAACGCTGAGGAAACCAGGTATATTGAAGATCTGCACCGAGTTTTTCAGCAAACAATTCAGCGATCCGGTTTTCATATCCATTTTCTTCATTATTGGAAAACGGTAACATGAACGGGTCAGCACAAACCTTGAGTGTTTCAACCTTTTCTGCTGCATTAGCCATATTGAAAAAACCGGCAAGCAAGACGGCAGATAATAGAATCTGCTTCATGGAAATTCCGATGTGTTGTCTTATCATAATTCTCTCAGTCAATTTATAACCGTACTCCATAAAATTCGTGGTTCTGACTCCCATCAGCCTAGCACCAGCACCACCTCCGTGACAGGATTGATTCTATTTGACTTCAATCTTGTTAATCATGCCAATGATCCGTTTAAACGGTCCTTCAAGGGTTTCCATAGCGGTTTTCTTGGCCGCATCTTTCATTTCCTGGGTCACCGAACCAACAACAACCACACCCACCATACCAAAACCAATATGGGGTTCGCAGGCATAGCCATAGATACCTTCCTTGTCCGGGGTCGCACTAAAGCTGCCGCCCGGGAGTTCGCCCTTGGTACCGAAACCCTTGGAACCTTCGGGGGCCACATATGTGACGGCATTATGTGAAGTCATATTGTTAAATTTGACTGTATCGCCCAGCTTTATGTAAACGATCGCAGGCTTGAAGATCCGTGCCTCAGCGTTAACAACGATATCGGCGGCCTGGGACATGGCCGGAATAAACACAGCCAGCAAAGCAAGTAGCAGTGAATATTGTTTTAATAATTTCATGTTAAAAATTCTCCGAAGATAATTTATTTCTACTGAATCGGGCCGCAAATTATAAATTCTACATCCCCTACATTCAAACCATGTTATTCTCTTTATATATCAATAAGTTATAGAATATAACTATGCACATCTCATGAGACAATCTTGATAATAATTAGTTCGTGGACATGGTTACTCTGGCTCGAAAATTTATCAACGTATCCGATAAGAAGGTACCTGGTAAATAAAAAATCCCCGGCATCTGAGATGCCGGGGACACGCTTAAACAAATTTAATTGCTTAAAGCTGTTACTTACGGCAGTGCGAACACCATCAGCACGCCACTGTTACGGGCGGAGTTCAGAAGAGCTCTGTAACCACCAACCGCACCAAGAGCAGCTGTATCAGGTGCTGCAGCTAAGCCTGGGATAGCAACCACGGCGCCGGCCCATCCGCCGATACCGGCGAGGACACCAACGTACTGCTTGCCTTTATGAGCCCAGGAGTTGAAGTTGCCAATAATGCCGGAAGGTACTTTGAACTTCCAAAGCAACTTGCCGGACTTGGCGTCAACAGCCTTAGCATAAGCATCAAGGGTACCGTAGTAGACAACATCACCTGCGGTAGCCAGAACGCCTGACCATACTGACCACTGTTCAGGGATTGACCATACGATCTTACCCTTGTCAGCGTCCCAAGCGATCATGTTACCCATGTTGTCCTTAGCAGCGTTGTTGTTAGGACATTCTGGGCAAACGGCGCCAGCAGGATACATGGTCAGGTTAGCATTAACGTAAGCCTGGCCTGCAACGTACTCATTGCCACCAGCGGCGTAGCTGACAGGCTCATAGGTCATACAAACGTGGTTTGTAGGAACATAGAACAGGCCAGTACGTGGGCTGTAGGCAGCGGGCTGCTGGTCCTTGGTACCAAGAGCGGCCGGGCAGATATCCTTGGAAACAACATCTTCACCGTTGTAGTGAGTGGAGTATTTCTTCAGGGTCTGGGGATAGCCGGTCTTCATGTCAACATGAGTAGCCCAGTTCACTGCAGGGTCATACTTCTCGGCAACCAGCAGTTCACCAGTCTTACGGTTCATGGTGTAAGCGAAACCATTACGGTCGAAGTGGACCAGTGCCGGTGTCTGCTTACCCTTGACCTTCATGTCAGCCAAGATCATTTCGTTAACGCCATCATAGTCCCACTCATCGTGCGGGGTCATCTGATAGGCCCAACGAGCCATACCGGTGTCGATGTCACGGGCGAAGATGGCCATTGACCACTTATTGTCACCAGGACGGACAACCGGGTTCCAGGTTGACGGGTTACCGGAGCCGTAGTAAACCAGGTTTTCTTCAAAGTCTACAGGCCACCAGCCCCAAACTGAACCACCACCTGATTTCCACTGGTCACCCAAAGTCTTACAGCTATTAGGACCAGTTGCAGGTGCTTTCCAGTCAGAGTTAGCACACCAGGTCTTCAGAGAAGAATCCTTACCCACCGGCTTGCCCAGAGAAGTGGTTTTCTTGGGATCAAACAGAATGTCTTCGTCCGGACCCATGCTGAAGGCGCGCCATGCCAGGCTGCCGTCTTTCGCATTGAAAGCAGCAATCCAACAACGGACGCCGAACTCAGCACCGGAACAACCGGTGATGACCTTGTCCTTGACGGGATGTGGTGCGTTAGTGTTGGTGTCACCAGCAGCAGGACCGTAACCGATTTCACGACCATTTTCTGCCGTCCAATTTACCTTACCGGTCTTGGCGTCCAGAGCGACCAGAGTAGTATCTGCCTGCTGCAGATAAATCTGACCCATGCTGTAACCCAGACCACGGTTCACGATGTCGCAGCACATCACAGGAACGGTTTCAGCTTCGTCCTGTTGTGGTTCGAAATACCAGGTGATGTTCAAGGTATCAAGATTGATGGCGAACACATCGTTCGGGAAGGATGAATGGATGTACAGGTGATCTGAGGACAGACCAGTGGCACTGGATGGCAGTACCAGCGGCCCACCTTCGTGGCCCTGCAGGCGACCTGTAGAGAACGTCCAAGCAGCAACAACGTCACCAGCATTCTTATTGGTGATTTGCTTCAGCTCAGTATAACGCCAGTTCCAGTAGTTACCACCTGGAAAGGCCCAATAGTTCGGGTTTTCCGTCAGTTTACGAACTTCATCGTTCGCAAATGAGGGAGCCGATACCATTAAGGCCAATGCGGCTATAAGCCATTTACTTAATGATATTTTACTCATGACCTCACTCCTCTTTTATTATTTGATCATGCATGTGTGATCTCTAGTTGTGCACAAAACCCGCCGACGCCTCGAGATCAAAAAGCGCCATTGGGCTAGAAAAAATCATATGGGTGCAAGTTTGCCTCGAGGACAAATGCAAAAGTAGTGCAAAATTGAATTCGGGATTTCTAGATTGCGCGGGATGGTTGTACGCATTACCTAAGCTCTGCCTCATGAGGGGACAGATTTGCCTGTTTCAATAAATAGCCTGCCGCCAGGGATTCCCTCCCTTGCGTACCTGCGACTTCGATATGGCCGATACAGGTGCGAATTCTATTCATTTAATGGTGCGACAAACCTGTCTTTTGTATTTTTTTTTATAAAAACTTAGGGGATAAATGCCACTTAAATTCCCAAGTTTGATTTCTAGAATCGTTGAATTCTAGGCAATTTAGGCATAACAAGCAAGCGAATCCAGAGTACCTTAATTGGCGCAGTTAAAGCCATGCTCAACGCAGGTAATTAATGCCAATAAATTATGATGTTACTGTTAAAAACTCAGATCAATTCTGGAAAAAAAATGTTCAGTTTTTGTCCCGATTTCGGTACCGCATCGCAACAACATTACATAGGAATAATTCGCCCTTGCAACTTGAACTTGAGGTAAATATCTCCATCTATATCAATATTGATACAATACAGAAAATGACAAATGGAGTTGTCAAATCACATATAAGAACATCATAATATCACTATATATTTTTATCATTAGTCACACCAAATTGAAGTCTAGATCGGAGTAGTGACATGTTGACCAAAGGCCGAAAATTAATCTCGTTACTGTCCACTACCTTGCTGGCAGGCCTGGTATTCCAGTTCTCACCGGCGGTTGCCGACGTAGCACCACCGGATTACCGGCAAAAACTCTCAGACAAGGTCTGGGAGGAGAAGCTCAGAAAGTCCAATTTCCAGGACCGGAAAATCATCGAAGGTAATGAACAGGACATCCTGGAACTCAAGACCCCCTACACGGCTGAAGATGCGACCGTGGTGCCGATCTCTGTACATACCAAGATTCCACAGACCAACGAGCGTTACATCAAGAAAATCACCATCATGGTCGACAAAAATCCCGTACCGCTGGTGGGTAATTTTGAGTTTTCACCCAAGACGGGCAAGGCCGATCTGGCCATGCGTATCCGCGTGGATGACTTCAGTTACGTTAGGGCAATTGCTGAATTAAATACCGGTGAGCTCTATATGGCCAAGAGTTTTGTCCGCGCCAAGGGCGCCTGCTCTGCCCCGCCTCCGGCCAGCATGGAGGACTCTAAGAAGCTGCTTGGGCAAATGAAAATGAAGACCATTGGTGATGTTGAGTTTGGTAAACCCAACCTCATGCAATTAAAGATACGTCACCCCAATATTACGGGCATGGCCCCGCTTCGGATTGGTTCACGTGTCATGCCGCCACCGCATTTTGTAAAGGAAATTGAGGTCGATTATAACGGTGAGACGGTTCTGAAAGCTGAACTGACATTCTCGGTCAGCATGGACCCGGCCTTCCGCTTTTATTTCGTCCCGGAGAAAGAAGGAGTGATGACCGTGAAGGGCTCGGATACCAAGAACAATGTATTCAGTTCAACACACGAAGTACATCAGAATACATCCTGACAATCTGATCCAATCGATCAGATTATATAAAAAAAGGGTGATTCAAAATCACCTTTTTTTAAGGTTTTGAGTTTCCGGGCCGGTCAGGAATCCTGACGTGTCGGAGCTTTTAGATTCTTCACCACAGGACAGTGTTTCGTAGCCTCCTTTTTCAGCTCTAGCAAGGCCTTCAAATCCGCCTTGCCATGCTCGTTGTCCCTGACAACCCCGCCTTTCTCACCGGGCATCCTGCCGTAACGCTCCTGCATGGTGCCATTGTCAAATGCTTCGAATGACATCCGGTCAGCCACATAATCATGGCGGCAGGTGCAGGTATACAGGTTCTGCTCATTTTGCCCACCGAGGTCGGCCATGCATCCTACCACCGAGCGCACGACTTCAATGGTTGGATACCCTTCACCAGCCGTCACGCCGGCAGGAAATAATAAGACCGCCAGTGGCAGTGCTTTACTAAGTTTCATAATTTTTTTCTCCATCTGTAACTATTGGATTTGGGTCTATTTTAATTTTTCTGTATTGCAATTGATATGGTTTTGCCCCAAATATAAAGTAACCATATCCCGAATAAGCCGCACTTTGTAGTCTTTATTAGATTAATTCCAATCAGTAAGTTGCATGACTTCCCAATAAAGGTGCCAGGAGATTGGTCAGCCTCTCGCTGCTGCCACGTGACGACGCCACCATATCGCGTCCCGCCTTGCCTGAAATTTTTCTTGAACTCTCATCTCCAAGTAATTGATTTATTTTGTTTGACAGTGATGACTCATTCCGAATAACTGACAATGCTCCGCACGCCTCCAGGCGATCGGAGATCTCGATAAAGTTATGTTTATGTGGGCCGGTGATGATCGGTAAGCCCAGGCTGGCGGGTTCCAGCATATTATGCCCGCCCACCGGGACGAGACTCCCGCCGACAAATGCCAGATCAGATAAGGAATAAAAACGAGACAACTCTCCCAGGCTATCCAGAATAAAAACCTGAGTCTCCCTAGCCACGGTTTCAGCGTTGCTTTTTCGCTGGGTCCTGAAACCGGACTGTCTGGACAGTTCATAGATCGCATCAAACCGTTCCGGGTGCCGTGGAGCAATAATCAGGAGACTGTCCGGATGAGACTTCTGTATGTTGCCATGCGCCGAAAGCACAATGGATTCTTCACCCTCATGGGTGCTGGCCGCGATCCAAACGGGACGGTCCTGGCTGAAATCAGTGCGCTGCTGCAGGCGAACTGCTGTTTCCGGCAGCTCGGGCACACTGTCAAACTTCAGATTTCCGATGATATGGGTGGTTTCCATGGCGGCGCCCAGTTGTAAAAATCTGTTGGCATCTTTCTCGGTCTGGGCGGCAAGACAGGACAGTTTTTTCAGGGTATCCGACGTCAGACCTTTTAGCCGTAGATAGCCGCGGGTTGACTTGGCCGACATGCGGGCATTGGCAAGCAGGATAGGTATTCCGTTCTTGTGGCAATGGTGAAAGAGGTTTGGCCATAGTTCGGTCTCCATCACCAAGAGCAAGGCAGGATGGATACGCCTCAGGAAACGCTTTACGGCACCTGGCAAATCATAGGGTATATAGTGGTGTGTAATGGAATCGCCATATACTCGGGCCACAGTGTCTGCACCCGTCGGGGTCATGGTGGTGAGGATAATGCGGTAGGCTGGATAGTTGGTTTGCAAATATTCCAGTATTGGCCGGGTTGCATTGACCTCGCCAACGGAAACCGCGTGAATCCAGAGGGTTCCCTGTTGCTCGGGTATCGGCTTTACAAAACCAAAGCGCTCGTGCCAACGTGCTCGATACTTTGGATTCCCCCACGACTGGTACAACAGTCCAGATAACGCAAATGGAACCAGCAAATACAAAATTAGGCTATATATTATCCGCAAGATTCAATGATTTCCTGAAAGCTGTGGCGTGGTTAATATTTTCTGCTTGTTGTTTGATGCATCATATGTGCCACATACGGCGATCTGTCCGCTTGCGGTACACTGGAATACTATTAATATCTCCTGACGGAAGTGTCCCGAGCGCTGAATTTTAACATATTGGCTGTGTCTAAAGGTTTAGAATGAGAATAATAGGGACTATCCTGCTGTGGATTTGCCTTGTGCAGTCTGGTCATACGGCTGCTCCGGGGGACGTCGGCACATTCAAAGCCACCTATAAACTTTTCAGCAGCGGTTTTCAACTCGCCGAAATGAAACGCACGATGAGCCGTTTGCCTGATGGTAATTTTCTATACCGCTCACACACGGAAACGGTCGGTCTGGTTGCCGTGTTTTACAAGGACAAGATTGTAGAAGAATCTCGCTGGAAACTGGAGGAAAACCAATTATATCCCCTAAAATATACCTACAACAGGACCAGGAGCAAAAAGCACCGCAAGGTCCGGATTGATTTTGACTGGGACAAGAAGGTGATTTATAACCGGGTCAACGAAAATCTCTGGAAGATGCCCCTGGAAAAGGGAATGCTGGATAAACTGCTTTACCAGTATGCCATCATGAGAGATCTTCCGGAAAAACCATTCCCGATTGATTATTTAATTGCAGATGGCGGCAAAATGAAAACCTATCATTTCGAAAGACTGGCCAATGAGAAACTGCAAACACCGCTGGGGGAACTGGAGACCATCAAGTTACAGAACATTAAACCAAATGACGACAGGAAGTTAATAATCTGGTGCGCGCCCAAGTTCAATTATCTCCCTGTCAGGGTTGACCATACCGATGATGGCAAGTTGACGACCGCGATCATTCAGAAACTGGAAGGGCTTTGATTTCAGGGTTGCTCGTTGAGTATCTCTTCAATCTCGTGAGGAGGAAGGTAACCTCTCAAACCTTCGCCATCATCCGTGAAGATGGCCGGCGTACCCCGGATACCAAACCTTCTTCCCAGTTCATATTCATTGGCGACCGGATTATTGCAGCGCTTGGGTTCAACTTCTTTGTCACTTTTGGCATCAGTCAGGGCTTGTTGCCGGTCTTTGGCACACCATACAGACTCCATGGTACGTGAGGCGTCAGTACCCATACCGCCACGGGGATAGGCAAGATAGCGCACACCAATTCCCTTTGAATTGAGTTCAGGGACGTCCTGGTGAAGCTTGCGACAATAACCGCATTTGATGTCAGTAAATACATAGAGCAGGTGATCGGCACCAGCCGGGCTGAATTCTATAAAATCCCTCTCCGACAATGACTCCAGAACATTTTTTCTGGCCAGCTTCCGTTCCCTTTCACTGATGTTTTCCCGAGATTGCATATCCAGCAAATCACCCTTGAGGATGTAGCGACCATCACCAGATATATAGACGACATTGGGTCCGAGCAGGACTTCATACAAATCCTTGAACGGTGTCGGCCGGATGCGGGTAACCTGTTCCTCGGGCACCACTGAGGCCAGCGTCTCCCTGATCTGCTTCTCCACCGAGGCGTCGACGGCAAACGCCTGTGGCACAAGCAATAGAGTCAGTAAAAAAAATACTTTGATGGCTAGTGGTTTCATTGTCTGGATGCTTCTCATACCAATTTCATGTCAGTCAGTTCAATAATATCAAATATTTCAAAATATCGCTGACATAGAGTTCTCATTTCAGGTACAGACTTTTTTCATTTGTTTCCTGATGGCTTGTTTTTCATTATTCCGCTCTTCCTCGGACAAGAATAGCTTCTCACCGTTTTCATTCAGGCGATACAAGCGACCAGCGTAGTCCAAATTATCCAGGGCTTTTTTCGCTCTAGTGCATTGTTTCCTCCTTTCCTCTTCTTCTTTTCTGGCTTCCATGGCCTCTTGCTTGCTGATCTGGCGTTCCTCTTCATAGACACGCAGCAGCTTTTCATTTTTCTCGATCCGCTTCAGGGTAGCCTGATCAGCTTCATGATGAGGTTTGATTTCGATCGCGTCTGCACCATCGTCAGGCGGTTTGTGACTATAATGCACCCGCTCCTGCTCATCTTCCCACTTATATACCTCCGCGGCAGATACCGTAGTACAGAGCAGGCAACAAAACATAAAAGTAAATTCGTGGCGCAACATGTGAATCCCGTACTCACCTGACAATTGGATTGTCCTATCAGACGGTGGTTCAACCACGGGGGTGATGTTCTGCATGTAAATTTTTCAGACGTTCCCTGGCCACGTGCGTGTATATCTGGGTGGTGGATATGTCAGTATGCCCGAGTAACATTTGTACGGCCCGTAGGTCAGCACCGTGATTCAGGAGATGGGTGGCAAAGGCATGGCGGATTACGTGCGGGGACAACGGCTTGCTGATCTCGGCCTGTTGGGCATAGCGCTTGATACTATACCAGAAGGTCTGCCGCGTCATTTGTGTGCCCCGGCGGCTGGGAAATACGGCGTCTGATCCGCTAACATCGACCAGCTCGGGACGACCCGTCTTCAGGTAACGCTCCAGCCAATCCAGCGCTTCCGCCCCCAGAGGAACCAGGCGTTCCTTGTTGCCTTTGCCAATGATTCTTACCAGTCCCTGCCTGAGATTGAGCTGGGTGATAGTCAAGCCGACCAGTTCGCTGACCCGCAAGCCACTGGCATAAAGCACCTCGAGCATGGCGCGGTCGCGCAGACCCAGGACAGTCTCGGTATCCGGCGCATCCAGCAGTGCCTCCACTTCTGCTTCGCTGAGGGACCTGGGCAGAGGCCGGCCGAGTCTCGGCGATTCCACGCCGGCAGAAGGGTCAGTGGTAATCAGGGCTTCACGGAGCATGTACCTGTAAAAGCGCCGAATACTGGAGAGGCGCCGGGACAGGGTCCGGGTGGAATATCGGCCCAGCGCAGCCAGGTAGAGTCGGATCAGACCGTCGTCGGCCGATTGCAGATTATCGCCCTGCTGATTCAGCCAGTCGGAAAAGTGGGTAAGGTCGGTCCGGTAGGCCGTTAGGGTATTGTCAGAAACGCCATGTTCCATCCACAGGGTATCCAGGAAGGTGGCTATCTGCTGCTCTGCCCAGCTTGCCTCATCCTCTTTAGTGGACATGCACGCCTTCGTGTGCCAACAGCCAGCGCTTGACGTCCACCTGCTGACGCTTGCCCATGAATCCGCCGATCCCGTTTGCGGCCACCACCCGGTGACAGGGAATGATCAGTGGCAGCGGGTTGCAGCGGCAGGCTTGGGCTACGGCACGACTACCAGTGTGCAGTTCTCTGGCCAGTTCCCCGTAGGTGCGGATCTGACCAGGGGGAATTTTGAGCATGGTTTCCCAGATACGTTTCTGGAATTCAGTACCCTGAATAAACAACTTGGGATGGGCCGGTTGACGTGATGAGAAATAATCATCCAGATAGCGCTTCATGTTCCGGACTGCGGGAAGCTTTTCGGCACCTGGATTTTTTCCGGAAGATTCCTTGAGTAATTCTACGTTGATGACATGTCCATCCTGGACCGTAAATGTGACGGGACCAAATGGCGCCCGATATTGACTGGTGATTCGCGCAGGCTGTTTCATGCCTGCCAAGTATACAAGACCGCTGCCCCGATAACAGCCAGGCCCGGGAATCCCGGGCCTGGTGATGATTCGTCTTATGAGGACGTCTTGATTTTTTCCTTGATGCGGGCGGACTTACCGGAACGTTCCCGCATGTAATAAAGCTTGGCCCGGCGTACGTCACCACGGCGTTTGACCTTGATGGAGGCAATCGAAGGACTGTAAGTCTGGAATACGCGCTCCACGCCTTCGCCGTAGGAAATCTTGCGGACCGTAAACGATGAATTCAGACCCCGGTTTTTAACGGCTATAACCACGCCCTCATAGGCCTGCAGACGTTCACGCTGGCCTTCTTTCACCTTTACGTCCACCACCACGGTATCGCCAGCGGCAAACTCCGGGATCTTACGGGTCATCTGTTCACTTTCCAGTTGTTCGATTATGTTGCTCATAGCCACTGCTCCAAAAAAGTCGTCATCAATTCTTTAACTCATCAGGCGTTGTGATTGCGCTTGAATTCATCCAGTAATTCTTCCTGCTCCTCGTTAAGTGTCAATACGTTGAGCAAGTCGGGCCGCCTCAGCCAGGTCCGGCCCAAAGCTTGCTTGAGACGCCAGCGGCGAATCTTCTCATGATCACCGCTCAATAACACCTCCGGCACCTTGTGTCCTGCATATTCTTCCGGCCGGGTGTATTGAGGAAAATCCAGCAAGCCGTTAAAAAACGAATCGTTGAGCGCGGAATCCTCATGTCCCAGCGCGCCGGGCATGACCCGGGTAATGGCGTCGATTACTACCATCGCGGCCAGTTCGCCGCCACTGAGGACATAATCGCCAATCGACCATTCCTCATCAACATATTCCTTGATGAGGCGTTCATCAATCCCCTCATAGCGACCGGCCAGCAGGACCAGGTTGTCCAGTGCCGCCAGTTCCATGACCCCGGCCTGGTTCAGTCGCCTGCCCTGGGGTGAAAGATGAATCACCCGCTGGTTGCCGGATAAACCTTTTCGGGCCGCCCGGATGGCCCTGGCCAGGGGCTCCACCATCATCACCATACCGGGACCACCCCCATATGGCCGATCATCGACTGTCTGGTGCCTGTCCTCGGTATAATCACGCGGGTTCCAGGCCCTGACCCGGAGCAGGCCCTGTTTCACGGCCCTACCGGTAATCCCGTATTGCGTGATGGCATCCAGCATCTCCGGGAAAAGGGTAATTACAGCTATTTGCATCAGTCACCCAGCCCTTGCCAATCCACGGTAATCCTGCCAGCCTCCAAGTCCACATCCAGTAGGTAGGTTCCCCATACCCACGGGATCAACTCCCGGCCCTCGCCTTTTACCACCAGTACATCGTGGGCACCGGTTTCCAGGATCTCAACCACCTCGCCCAGGCTTTGACCCTGTCGGTTGATGACCTGTAATCCCAGCAAGTCAGTCCAGTAATATTCTCCCTCGGGTAAGGATGGCAACTGGTCACGCTCTATATAAATGTCTGCACCAACCAGTAACCGGGCAGTGTCCCTGTCTTCAATCCCTTCCAGGCTGACCACCAGCCCTTTGCCCTGGGTTCTGCCTTCCCTGACTTTATGTAACGTTTCATCATCCCGGTGTTTCAGGTACCAGAACGGGTAATTCAATATGTTCTCTGCTGGCCGGGTATAGGAAAACACCCTAATCCAACCCTTGACGCCATAAATACCGGAAATACGGCCCAACAATAATTTTCCTGTTTCTCCCTCCATCATGACCCACCAGCGGGAAGCCCAGGATCTGTTGTTAATTTTATCAGCGCTGTGGCTGATTTGAATTCATATTCAGGCGCTTGCTGAATAATCCTTGAGCAGCTTTTCCACGCGCTCCGAGGTTTGTGCGCCATTTGATTTCCAGTAATCCACACGCGCCGTATCGATCCTCAACTTTTCCTCGTTGCCACTGGCCACGGGATTAAAGAAACCCAGGCGTTCCAGGGAACGACCACCACGCTTGGTACGGCTGTCGACGACCACGATGTGATAGAAAGGACGGCCCTTGGTGCCAGTTCTTGATAATCTGATTGTTACCATTCGGTTAATGACCTCAGAATTTTATTTCCTTAAAATTTGGCGGCAGTTGCCTGCCTGAAAAAGGCGCATATTCTACGGAAAATTACTGAAAAAGAAAGGAAAACCCAACCCGGGAGAACGTATTGTCAGATAACAGCATCCAGGCCCGCAAACAGGCCGTTCGCCAGCAACTCAAGGCCGCCCGGGCAGCCCTTCCCGAATCCCGGCGACAGACCGATTCAGAAACCATCCGGGATCGCCTACTGGCGCTGGACGAGGTCGCCAATGCCCAGACCATCTTCTGCTTTATTTCCTATTTTAATGAGGTGGATACACATGGTTTGTTAAAGTACTTTCTCGCTGACCGCAAGGACCTGGCGGTGCCCAAGATCGTGTCCGGCAAACCGATGCTGGCGGTCCCCTTCCATGGCTGGGATGAACTGGAAAAGGATGCCATAGAGATACTGACACCAGCCTCGCTTGAGCCGCATCCCGGGCCGTTTGATCTCGCGATCACCCCGGGCCTGGGATTCACCCGGGCGGGTCATCGGATTGGTTACGGGCGAGGTTATTACGATACGTGGTTTGCTAACCACCCGGTAAAATACAAGATCGCTCTCGCCTTCGGGGTCCAATTGCTGGATGAACTACCCACAGAAGATACCGATTTACCAGTGGACCTGATCGTGACTGAAAACGAGGTCATCCGGACCGCAAAACATCAGCGGTAGGATTCCAGCTCCAGTGTCAATTCGCCCCGGTCCAGTGCCCTGCTGGTGGTGGTTTCTACACGGTTCGATTTCACCAGCCCGACGCCCGGGGCATACCAGTTGGTCTCCTTGATCGTGACCACGGTACCGCCCACGTAATTGCCGGCGTTGACGAAACTCTTGCCGTTAAATGAAACCCGCATGCAATTTTTGAAACGGCCGGCCGGGACTGACACGGTATCACTCATGCTTTCAATCACGGCATCCAGTTCCACCTTCGCGCGGATATGAAATTCCGTTTTCTGTGGCGGCCCGGTCTTGATGAGCACCTTGGATACCGTCTCTTCATTCCAGCGGGTGCCCTCTTGCAGCGGATACTTGAAAAGATATTGCTGTTCATCAACATTTGTGGTGTTCAGATTGATGGTTTTTTCGCGCCCGGTGAGCAGGATACCATCATCCCGGATCTCGAAATAATTCAACGAGCCATCGAGCAAACGCCGTATATAGTGCCTAGTATCATCCCTGACCTCTGCCGTGAGATTTTCTACGGCATAGACACCGTCAAACGTACCGTCCATGGTTTGATAAGACATCTCGTATCGCCAGTAACGGCCAGGGTCGAGTGGAAAATAATTATCCGGCGGCTCACTGCAAGCCGAGCACATTAACAACAGGCCGCTCACTAATAGGGTCCGTATTCGCAGGCGCGTTATCATGCGTGTTTGCTCAGCGGTTCTTGTTTGCCTGCCCAGAGGGCTGCCAGTGTCGCACCGGAAATATTGTGCCAGATGCTGAACAACGCCCCGGGCAAGCCTGCGACCGGAGAAAAATACTTGCTGGCCAGTGCCACACCCAGCCCCGAGTTTTGCATGCCGACTTCAATGGCCAGGGTGCGACAAGTTTGCCGGTCATAACCCAGCGCGGCCGGTATACTATAACCACAGAGGAACCCCAGCAGGTTGTGCAGGATGACCGCGATCGCAACCGGCAACACATACCGGTTTAACTGTTCATGGTTTAGGGCCATGATGATCCCGATGATCAATATAATGGTCAGCATCGAGACCAGCGGAAAAATGGTTTTCAACCGATTGAAAAATTGTCCTGCAAAACGATTGCACAGCACGCCTAGTAACACCGGGCAAATGACGACCAGCATGATATCCTTGATCATGGCCAGCACCGGGACATCCACACTTTGGCCAATATAAAGCCAGGTAAGTAGCGGCGTCAGGAGCACGGCCGCGATCGTGGAACACGTGGTCAGGGTAATCGACAGGGCAACATCACCTCTCGCCAGGTAGCAAATGACATTGGATGCGGTACCACCCGGGCAGGCGCCAACAACCACGAGACCGGCCATGATGATCGTGGGCAGATCCATGCTCTTGCTGATCAGCCAGGCAATCAGGGGCATCAGGATGAATTGTAACGAGACTCCAACTAATACTATGGCCGGACGGCGAAACACCCGCATGAAGTCAGCCGGCAGCAGCGTGATACCCATGCCGAACATCACCAGTCCCAGCAAGGGCACAATGGCCGATCCCATGTTTGATAGCAGTTGCGGAAAATTTACGGCGACCACAGAGACAACAATGGCCAGGACTGGAAACAAGCGGGTCAGGTTGATCATGAGACGAATCTTAACTCTTTACTGGAGTTTGCAAAAAACGCAACAGTCTATAATATCAGTTAAATCATTGTCCTGATGCTGCTCTGGCAGTCTTTCGGTTTTTTTCAATAACAACATTGGATAGCCTTGATGATTCGTATTCCCTTGTGCACATGCCTGTTGCTCCTGCTTGCTGCTTGCAATAATCCGACTGAATCTATCACAAATAAAGACTGGGCACTGTATGGACAAGATCTGAACAACCAGCGTTACAGTTCACTTGATCAAATCAATGAGCAGACGGTCGCTAACCTGAAACTGGCCTGGAAGATCAACACCGGTCGCAAAGGCACGTTTCAAACTTCACCTATCGTCAAGGATGGTGTCATGTATCTCACCACACCATTCAATGACGTCATGGCAGTCGATGCAACATCAGGCAACACAATTTGGCGCTACGTGCATGAACTTCGCCATCAAAATTATTGTTGCGGGCCGGCCAACCGCGGACCGGCGCTTGCCAATGGCAAGGTTTACACGGTCACAATCGATGCACGCTTGATTGCCCTGGAACAAAAAACCGGCAAAGTTCTCTGGGACGTGGCAGTGACCGATCCGAATGCCGGTAACAGTGAAGTCTTGGAACCGTTACT
>WVYN01000050.1:48253-69684 GCA_011772965.1 Gammaproteobacteria bacterium | reverse complement strand
CTCGCCCCGCAAGTTTACGATGGCAAGATCTTCGTGGGCATCAGTGGTGCCGGTTATGGCCTGCACATGGAATTCGAGGAAGGCGATGAACACATTTTATCTGTCGGCGGCTTTTCCGGTGGCGGACATGGCCTACGTGGATTCATCGTTGCCTATGATGCCGAGACCGGTGATGAAGTCTGGCGCTGGTATACGGTGCCCGAGTCCGGCTGGGAGGGTGACTGGGTAGAGACAACCTCTGATGGCTTGCCATTGAATCGCAGGATTGCTGCCGAAAAAACCGCCTGGAAAACCTACAACCAAACCTGGCGTTACGGTGGTGGTTCGATCTACACCACACCGGCGGTTGATCCCGTTCTGGGTCTGATCTACATCGGCACGGGAAATCCATCGCCGCAGATGGATGATGCTACCCGGCCCGGGGACAACCTTCACACCGTCAGCCTGGCAGCGCTGGACCTCAAGACCGGTAACAAAGTCTGGTATTATCAACAAGTTCCGCACGACCGCTGGGGTTACGATGTGGCCAGTCCACCGATCCTGTTTGATTTCCACAGGGACGGTAAAATCATCAAGGCCGTTGGCCAGGCCAGTAAACTCGGCTGGTTTTACATCCACGATCGCAAAACCGGTGAGTTGTTATTAAAATCAGAATCCATCATTGAACAGGAGAACCTGTTTGCACGGCCCACGGCGGAAGGTGTGCGCATTGTGCCCGGAACCCTGGGCGCATCTTCGTGGTCCCCGGTTGCTTATAACCCGCAACTGGAATCCGTGTTCATCTCCGGCATCCACCAACCTTCATTGTTTATTACGAGGAAACTTTCGCCTGGACCGGGTAAACCTTGGGAGAGTTACACTATCTTTCGCGCCACGGGCGAAAAAGACTGGGGTGTGTTTACCTCGGTTTCAACCCGAACGGGTAATATCCTCTGGCAGCATAAAGTAGATGATCCGATGGTGGGTGGTGCACTGGCAACTGCCGGTAATCTGGTGTTCACTGGAGAAGGCAACGGCAATTTTAATGCCTTCAATGCCACCACCGGGGAATTACTCTGGCAATACCAGACCCGATTTGGCGTGAATGCTCCGCCGATTACCTATGCCATTGCTGGCAAACAATACATCGCCGTGGCAGCAGGTGGTAATAATTTATTCGGTTATCCCACGGGTGATGAAGTCCTGGTGTTCAGTCTTGATACAAAATAGATGATGAATATCACCGCGCCGTTCTACAAAGCTATATCAATCGGGTGACAATCCTGATTTTATATTGTCTGGTGTTCTGCGGGTTCTGGATCGTAGGCATGTGCTATGAGTACATCACTTTGAGACAAATGCCGGTTTTGACTAATACGACGCCGGAATTACCACTTAATAAAAATGATTGGCCCATGGTCAGCATCATCGTTCCCGCCTGTAATGAGGCACGTCATATTGAAACCGCAATCAAGTCACGCTTGGCACTTGATTACCCGAACCTCGAGATCATCGCCATCAACGATCGTTCCACGGATCACACGGGTGAGATTCTTGATAGCCTGGCTCAAGAGGATCACCGGCTTAAAGTCATTCACATCGATCAATTACCAGATGGCTGGCTGGGCAAGGTCCATGCCCTGCACCAGGGCGTCAAGCAGGCATCCGGTCAATGGTATTTGTTTACTGATGCCGACGTGTATTTCAAGCCATCAGTCCTGCGCCAGGCGATAGCTTATGTCATACAACATCAGCTCAACCACCTGGTCTGCATCCCCGAGGTTCGCGCGCGGGGCTTGTGGTTAAACGTGGCCATTCGCGCTTTTTTCCTGGCATTTTGTATTAATGCACGACTGGCGACCGTTAATAATGACAACAGTAAAGCTGCTGCTGGTGTCGGTGCCTTTAACCTGGTGGAAGCGGAAATGTTTCGTCGCACACCCGGGTTTGAATGGTTGCGCATGGAACCCGTGGATGATTACGGACTGGGTGTTATGTTGAGACAGGCGGGCAGCCGCACGCATATGTTAAATGCCATGTCAGAGATCACGGTACCCTGGTACGAAACCCTGCATGAGATGTTCCGGGGTGTTGAAAAAAACAGCTTCGGGCCCAGCGCTAATTACAGTTGGCCGAGATTAATCATGATGGCACTGCTTATTACTGCAAGCGCTTTAGCGCCAATAATCGCCCTGGCTGCAGGATTGGTTACCCATAACATGATCCTGCTGGGTATATTCATTTTATTTATTGCCACGCTGCTGTTCTTTGCTAGGGTGAATTATCATGAGGGCAACGGCGGCATCTGGGCTTATCTGTGTTTACCGGCCGGATTTTTTCTGCTTGAAACGATGCTGCTGCGTTCTGCCTGGTTGTGCACACGCAATAATGGCATCGACTGGCGTGGTACGCACTATACTGAAAGCCAATTAAAGGCCGGTCAGCGGGTCAGGTTTTAATCAGATAACATTGATCAATGCATTTGCTGGTGATGTCGTATTGGTATACTCCCT
The DNA here is from genome assembly GCA_011772965.1 of Gammaproteobacteria bacterium. Lineage (GTDB taxonomy): Bacteria > Pseudomonadota > Gammaproteobacteria > Eutrophobiales > Eutrophobiaceae > SZUA-592. The sequence goes on along the minus strand of WVYN01000050.1, from coordinate 67,192 downwards.
GAAAGGAAACCAGCTGCTCGATTTGTATCATGGCCAATCTGAAAAATGCCCTGCCGGAAAACGCTGAAGGCAATTACTTTGTCGATTCGACCTGCATCAATTGCAGCATCAGCCGGCATTACGCCCCGGAAATCTTTGGCGATACCGGTACACACGCCTTTGTAAAACGCCAGCCCCAAAATCTGAGAGAAGAATTTACCGTGCAGCAGGCCCTGTTGGCCTGTCCAGTGGCATCAATCGGCGCACGTGAGAAGATCGATCTCACAAATGCCCGCGAGTCTTTTCCAGTCCGCATGACAGAAGATGTCTATCTCAACGGCTACAACCATCGCAAGTCCTATGGTGCACACAGCTATTTTCTGCAGACCGAGACCGGCAACTGGCTGGTCGATTCTCCTCGTTTCCTGCCGGATCTTGTCAACAGGTTTGAAGCCATGGGAGGGATAAAATACATCTTCTTGACTCATAGCGATGATGTTGCCGACGCAGACAAATATGCAAAACATTTCAATGCCATACGCATCATTCATAAACTGGAATCACACGCCCAACCAGAAGCTGAGTTGATACTGGAAGGCGACGATAGTCACCGCCTCGATGCCGGAGAGATCCACTTTACTCCGGGACATACCGAGGGACATCTGGTGTTATTATGGCAAGATAAATATCTCTTTACGGGCGATCATTATGCCTGGGATCCACCGTTAAACCACTTCGGATCATTTCGTGAACACTGCTGGTATTCCTGGGATATTCAGATCGAATCGGTCAGAAAGATGGCTGCATTCAAACACGTCATCTGGGTCTTCCCGGGTCATGGCAAGTGGGGCAAAGTACCCGAGGATCAATTCCCGCAGATCATCAATCAATCTGTTAAATGGATGCTCAGTGTCAGATAAAGCGACCTAAACAAATATTGGGTGCTAAGCGAGAAATATAAAAGTGAGCATTAGCGACAAAATAGCTTAAATCTTTATGATGTTATCATGTAACAATTCTTCGTATTCAGTCCATTGCGTTGCATAGCCAGGTAACGCGATTGACTTGGTTGTTGCGTAAAGTTCGGCAACCGTCTCGGCCGGTGAGACGACACTTTCCGGACCACGGAAACAAAACTTGGCCAGTGCAAAGGCTATTAATTTGCCGTTGCGTTCTATTGTGACAAAATGAAAAGGGAAGCTGTTGATAATAATTCATTTATCACGGGTTGAGTTATCTCCGGATAAGTATAGTCTTGCCCTCTTTTGTTTTAATGATCAGTGCGCCATGTTCATCGAAATCAAATCCCGTTGCCAGTTGTAATAGCTCCAGGAAAAACGCTTCCTGGTTCATAAGTGCCTCGGGGCAGGCCCTGCGTGTTGATATCAGCAACCCCACGCTGAGTAGTTCACCAGATATCTGATAACTGCCACTATATTGATTACAGCCGGCAAGTCCATGGATGCGTCCATCCTCACTGAAATTGATAGTGACGCGCGAGAAATCGATGATGCCCTTGTTGCCGATGTCCTCAACGATCCATTCATCACCCAGCAGCAGGGAGACCGACTGACCGCCACAACCCGACAGGGTTTTGTCACTCATAATCACCTTAACAGTCCTAGGATAGGGCATGCCACTCATGGAATCCCGGCAGCGTGAGTCCCGGATCGTTATTTCCAGTGCTTGGCCTTCTGCCGAGAGCAGGTAACGGCTGCCCGCTTCTGTCGTAATGACTTCTGGCGTCGACGTGACCAGCTTTTCCTGGCCATAACTGGTCACCAGCTCAATCTGATCTTCACTGATGGTCAAAGACCAGCCTGGTTCATTGCCCATAGCCTTGAATGGCAATTCGATGTCCGCTGTGACCTGATCCGCCTCAGCGACCGATACGGGTGCCAGTGCGGGATCAAGCGCTAAATCAGCGGACATGGCCGGCTGTTTTTCAGATCGAACGGTCTTTTCATCATAGTTGTAGGTATCGGTGGCACCCAGCATAGCGACATCAGTGTCTTGTTTGTCCTGTGAATCATCAGTCTGGGTTTTCTTTTCCTGTTTCTCCCAGATCATGCGTTTTCTTCCCGGGGCAGCTTGATCGGCCAATTCCATATTCAGGCTGGGCAAAGCACGATTTATTGCACTAGTGCCACGGCCCGGTTCCGCCGGTGCAGAAGGCCTGGCGATCTGCTGACGGTTTTCCATTTCGCCTTGTTCCTTGAGGACATCCCTGGCCTTCGTAGCCACTGTGGATTCCGGTGCAGTCATCAGGGGTTGACCCTGCTCACGGTAAATATTGAAGACGATGCCCACACCGATCACCATGACAGCGGCTATTGACAGCGGCACGGTCCAGCGGGGCATATGGGGCGGTTTAATCTCATTCTTGGCGGCATCAAGAATAAGTTTATCTAGGTGCGCGGGAGGACCGGAGCCCTTGTCAGGTTGATAGCGTTGAGACAGCTCTGAATTACCTTGAAGGTAATCGTTCAGTTCCTTGTCGTTGTCATTACTCATGATTGATTAAGTCCAGCGCGAAGCTTATTAATAGCGTAGCGCAAACGGCTCTTTGCCGTTTCCGGATTGACCCCGGTGATCTCGGCAATTTCATTCAGTCCCAGTCCCGCCTCTTCCCGTAACAGGAAGGCCTCGCGTTGTTCAACAGGCAAGGCCTCCACCAGTTGCATGAGCTGTGTGGTCTGTTGTTGCAGTTCCAGTTGCTGATCCGGTTGCTTGCTTTGCTGATCCTCAAACGCCTCGATACCCAGGGAACCCTGTTGATCGTTGATAACCGCCACGGATTGCCTGCGGTAATAATCGATACAGTGATTACGTGCCACCTGGTACATCCAGGTCGTGAATCTGGCCTTTACTGTGTAGCCTTCCCGGGCGCGTATCAGTTTCATCCAGACCTCCTGGTAGAGTTCCTCGGCCACGGCAGGCTGGCCACAACGCCGCAGAATAAACCGGTACAACGCGCCCTTGTGGCGGCTGTACAAGGCCTCAAATGCCTTGGCGTCACCTTCACGGTAACTGAGCATGAGTTCTTCATCGGACGCCTCGGCCTTCATGAACGGCAGTGTAGAGACAGAACTGAGCATGAGTCAAAAAAGACAGGTCATCAACACGATGACCTGCCTTCAAGTGAAGACGGTAAGTAAACTTACCGGCTACTGTCCGCGACCTGATCGGATTCATGGGCCTTGCTACTGAGAGACTTGGCCAGGTTCACGAGGGTGAGAAATTCACCGTGATAACCAAACGGATCCTGCCCCCGGGCTCCACTGGCAAGTGCGAGCGTATCATCATAACTGGCCTGTCCCGTATATTTACCACCGCGAAGTTGCTGGGCAAACATGGCAACCGCGGCAGAGAAGCGGAAGGCATCCGACGTCCGTTTAATGTCGGCGACGATTTCCTGGCGCTTGATGGGCCATTCCAGTAACTGGCTCTTTGAGGCCCCCGGTTCCTTGTAACGCAGCCGTAGGAATGCCAGCTCGTCCTGCTTTCCGGTCTTGACACTTTCTTCAGACTGGTAACGCAGTGAATCCATCTTTGCGCCACCCTTGCCTTTCAACGCAACTTCATAAAGTGCGGTCACGGTATGTCCAGCACCGATTTCGCCGGCATCGATCTTGTCGTTGTTAAAATCTTCACGGTTCAACAAACGATTCTCGTAACCGATAAGACGATATTCCTCGACCATTTCTGGGTTGAACTCGATCTGAATCTTCACATCCTTGGCTATGGTCAACAATGTTGAACTCATTTCATCGACCAGTACCTTTTGCGCTTCTGACAGGGTATCGATATAGGCATAGTTGCCATTTCCGTTATCGGCCAGTTGTTCCATCAGGTGATCATTATAGTTACCGGTACCAAAACCCAGCGTGCTCAAGGCAATCCCGGTCTTACGTTTTTCCTCGATCAGGTCCTTGAGTTGTTCTATGTTGGTGGTACCGACATTGAAATCACCATCGGTAGCAAGCAACACACGGTTGATACCATTGCGGATAAAACCCTGCTCTGCCATGGCATAAGCCAGTTTGATACCGGCCGCGCCGTTGGTGCGCCCGCCTGCCGTTAACTGATCAATGGCGGCATTGATCGTGGCTTTTTGATCACCGGCAGTGGGTTGCAGGACTACACCTGTACCACCAGCATAGACCACCATGGAAATGCAATCGTTCTTGTTCAGGTGATTGGTCAACAGCTTCAGTGAATTTTTCAACAGACCTAACTTGTCCGGTGACTGCATGGAACCGGAGATATCCACCAGGAACACCAGATTGGATGCCGGTAACTGGTCCGGCGCGACATCGTAACCCTGGATACCAATGTGCAGTAGATAGGTATCCGGGTTCCAGGGCGAAGGTGCAATCTCACGGATCAATGAGAACGGCACTCTTTGGTCCTCAGGTAACGGGTAGTCATAGGAAAAATAATTGATCAACTCCTCGGCACGTACGGCATCCTGTACCGGCAAATTACCGGCCTTGAGGAATCGCCGGACATTGGCATAACTCCCGGTATCGACATCGATACTGAACGTGGACACCGGGTGTTCAAGTACCCGTTTGATCGGATTGTCATCGATAACCGCATAGTTCTCACGGTTCAGTGGCTCCGAAGGATGACGAATATTATCCAGTGACAGCGAAGGCGTTCTTGCTGTACCCATGGCATATTCCATGGCTACAACAGACTGTGGCGCGATCGCATCACTTAACTCGTGACGCCCCTGTGCACGAATTTGTTCCTCCAGAAGTTGCTTTTTGGCCAGGTACGGCTCGGAAGGTTTAGCCTTATCTTTTTCCTTAACAATAATCTGTTGGTTTTTGTCATCGGGCTTCTTGATAACTGAAGTATTTACTTCGGATTCCACCTCTTGCTGCGGTTCCGTCGGACTGCAACCGATCGTGATGATCAATAGCAGGGTGAACAAAAATGTGATGAATTGTTTCATGATGATCTCCTGGTATTAATTTGAGATAACCAGTGAAACGCGTGCGATCTGGAAAGGGGTTAAAGACTTTAAAATTCTTTTCGGGCAATAAAAAAGGGGCCTGTAACCCCTTGTTTTTATTTTATTTATTACTTCTATTCGTTAACGGCCTTCATACTCAGGCGAACCCGACCCTGCCTGTCTACTTCCAGGACCTTGACCTTAACGAAATCGCCTTCGCTGAGTTTGTCACTGACGTTCTCGACGCGTTCTTCGGAGATCTGGGAAATATGGACCAGGCCGTCCTTGCCCGGCAGAATGTTCACAAAGGCACCGAAGTCCATCAGCTTGGCAACACGGCCTTCGTAAATACGTCCCACTTCGATATCGGCCGTGAGTTGTTCAATCCTCTGACGGGCGGCTTCACCGGCCTCTTTATCGACGGCGGCAATCTTGACCATGCCATCATCATCGATATCGATCGTGGTGCCGGTCTCTTCCGTGATTGCACGAATGGTAGCACCGCCCTTGCCGATCACATCACGGATCTTGTCTGGGTTGATCTTGATCGTGGTAATGCGCGGTGCGAACTCGGACATCTCACCACGCGGCTGACTGATGACCTTGTTCATTTCACCAAGGATGTGCATGCGGCCGGCGTTAGCCTGTTCCAGTGCCACCTGCATAATTTCCTTGGTAATACCATCGATCTTAATATCCATCTGCAATGCAGTAATGCCTTTTTCAGAACCAGCGACCTTGAAGTCCATGTCACCGAGATGATCCTCATCACCCATGATGTCAGAAAGCACAACGAATTTGTCCTCTTCCTTGATGAGCCCCATGGCGATACCGGCGACCGGTGCAGTAATGGCAACACCTGCATCCATTAACGACAGGCTGGTGCCGCATACGCTGGCCATGGAACTGGAACCGTTCGATTCAGTGATTTCAGAGACCACGCGGATGGTGTAGGGATAGTTGATCAGGTCCGGCATCACGCCCATGATCCCGCGCTTGGCCAAGCGACCGTGTCCGATTTCCCGGCGCTTGGGTGATCCGACGCGTCCGGTTTCTCCTACACAGTATGGCGGGAAATTGTAATGCAACATAAAGGGTTCCTTGCGCTCACCCTCGATGGCATCAATGATCTGGGCATCACGTTCCGTACCAAGTGAGGTTACAACCAGGGCCTGGGTCTCGCCGCGGGTGAATAATGCGGAACCATGTGTACGAGGCAACACCCCAATATCAATCGAAATGGGGCGGATGGTTTGCGGATCACGGCCATCAATACGGCTTTCACCCGAAAGGATACTGCCGCGAACAATCCGGCTTCCCAGGGATTCAATTTCGGACTTGATCTGATTTTCGGCCCATTTCGGTGACTCATCTTCCATCATGGCCTCGACCACCTCGGAACGGATTTCACTGATCCTTTCCTTGCGGCTGAGTTTGTCCCTAATGGCATAGGCTTCACGTAACAAATCCGAGGCACGATTCTGAATCTCCGTAACCAACTCTTCATTTTTCTCTTGCGGCTGCCAGTCCCATTGCGTGCCAGCTTCTCTAGCCAGTTCTTCAATGATGTTGATTGCAATTTGAAACTGCTCATGACCAAACATGACCGCGCCTAACATGATCTCTTCGGATAATTCCTTGGCTTCAGATTCCACCATCAGTACTGATGATTTCGTGCCAGCGACCACCAGATCAAGTTCTGAATCCCTCACCTGGGCAAATCCAGGATTCAAAATGTATTGTCCGTCCTTGTAACCAACCCGGGCAGCACCCATCGGGCCCCTGAAGGGCACACCGGATACCGCCACTGCAGCCGAAGCACCGAGCAAGGCAGGAATATCCGGATCGATGGTCGGGTCCAGAGATAGTACTGTTGCGATAATCTGGATTTCATTGGTAAATTCTTTGGGGAACAACGGACGTAAGGGACGATCGATCAGGCGGGAGGTCAGGGTCTCTTTTTCACTCGGCCGGCCTTCGCGTTTAAAAAAACCACCCGGTATCTTGCCTGCCGCGTAAGTTCGCTCTTGATAATCAACGGTCAAGGGAAAGAAATCACGCTCCGGATCCGCATCCTTTTTGACAACGCAGGTGACCAGCACCACGGTATCGGCCATGTGGACCAGCACAGCTCCGTTGGCCTGACGGGCTAGCTTACCCGTTTCCAAAACGACTTTATGTTCACCATACTGAAATTCTTTCCTGACGATATTCATTTATGCACCTTAATATGTCTGCCCGGTCGGGCCTTCATCGAAACGTTAGATTTGAAATTGAGATCGGGTCGTGGAAGCAGAACGTAGTTAGCTCGGGAATAGCAATAGCTGTTACTTACGCAAGCCCAGACGGCCGATCAGGTCACGATATCTGTTCAAGTCCTTGGATTTGAGGTAATCCAGCAGCTTGCGGCGCTGATTGACCATTCTCAGCAGACCCTGGCGGGAATGATGGTCTTTCTCATGTGTTTTGAAGTGATCCGACAGGTCGGTTATCCGCGCAGTGAGCAACGCCACTTGCACTTCCGGGGACCCTGTGTCTGCCGCTGAACCTTGATATTCTTTAATGATTTCAGCTTTTTGCTGATTATTTAATGCCATATCCTTATTAACTCCTGACTACCTCGGTCTTGATTTGGCGCGTATTGTACCCGCGCACCCCTGACTGGACAAGAATTTGCGGGGATTAATTTAATTTTACTGAATCACAGACTTAGCAGGCGTTTCGGGGCAATACGACCGTCATCCTGTACCTCTCCAATGCCAATAAATTTGCCATTAAACCTGATCCTCACCAGGCCACTGGTCGGGGCGCCCGGTACCATGACAGCCTGGCCCCGGCGCAGGTAGAATGCCAGGCTTTCATTTATTTCAATCTCTGGAAAATGTCCCAGCATACTGTCGACAGGCAGTAATTGATCATCGAGGTGTGCTTCGCCTGCCTCAGAAAGTTGCCTTAAATGTTCGATGGTGACCGCCGCGGAGATGTTATAAGGCCCGACGGCAATCCGACGCAATGACAACACATGGGCACCGCAGCCAATTGCCTTGCCAATATCCTCTACCAGAATCCTGATGTAAGTCCCCTTGGAGCAATGCACCTCGATATCAAATTCATCGCTCCTCAGATCCAGCAATTTCAGCGAATACACTGTTACCTGACGTGGTTTACGCTCGACTTCCCTGCCCTGGTACGCCAGCTTGTAAAGTGGCTGCCCGCCCTGTTTTAATGCTGAATGCATCGGCGGTACCTGGCTGATGACACCACGGAACCGGGCCAGTATCTTTTCTAGTTCACTCCCCGATAACCGGGGAACTGCGGACTTCCCGATCACTTCACCACTGGCATCTGCCGTGGTGGTCGTTACTCCTAGCTTGCAGGTCACAACATAGGTCTTGTCAGAGTCCAGCAGATACGATGAGAACTTGGTGGCTTCGCCAAAACAGAGCGGCAGCAGGCCACTCGCCGGTTTGTCCAGGCTGCCTGTATGTCCTGCTTTGCGCGCATTAAAGAGGCGCTTGAGTTGTTGCAAGGCTGTATTGGAACTGACGCCGACCGGTTTATCCAACAATAACACGCCGTGGACATCACGCCCCCTAAATTTTGCTTTTCTCCCCATGAAACTGATTCAGTTAATCGATCAGGAACCGTCTTTCTTTTCATTATGCAGGGAATCGATCAGGCTGGTCAGATGATTGGCGCGCTCAAGTGCTGTGTCAAATCTGAAATCTAGTTTGGGAACACTGCGCATGGTGGAGGTCTGCGCCAGTTCATGGCGAAACTGGCCTGCCAGTTCATTCAAATCATTAATAATAGTTTCTTTTGCCAGCTGGTTACCCATGCAAGTGACATAGATCCTCGCATTGCGCAAATCCGGGCTGACATCAATAGTAGAAATGGTGATTAGGCCGGAACCTGCATCCTGAACATATTTTTGTATCAGGCTGGCGAGCTCACGTTGAATGACATCGGCAACCCGTCGATTGCGACCGTACTCTTTTGGCATGTGCTAGATTGAGCGTGCTACCTCAACCCGCTCAAAAACCTCAATCTGATCACCAGGACGAACATCATCGTAATTCTTCACACCGATACCACACTCGGTGCCGGATTTAACCTCGTTGACGTCGTCCTTGAAACGGCGCAAGGATTCCAGTTCGCCTTCATAAATAACGACGTTATCCCGCAAGACACGAATTGGATTATTACGTTTGACGACACCCGTCGTCACGATGCAGCCAGCAATGTCACCGAATTTAGGTGAACGGAATACTTCACGAACTTCGGCAACACCGACGATTTGTTCCCTGACCTCGGGTGACAACAGGCCACTGATCGCCTGTTTCACGTCATCCACCAGATCATAAATTACACTGTAATAACGCAGTTCAAGACCTTCCTCATCGACCAGCTTTCTGGCTGTCGCATCGGCACGGACATTGAAGCCTATGATGACGGCCTTGGAAGCCATGGCCAGGTTCACATCGGATTCAGTGATACCGCCGACACCGCTACTGACAATATTGACAGCAACTTCTTCGGTGGAAAGACGGCTCAGGGCCTCGACAATTGCCTCGGCAGAACCCTGCACATCAGCCTTGACCAGAATGTTAAGTGAAACCGTTTCGCCTTCACTCATCTGCGACATAACGTTCTCAAGCTTGGCGGCCTGTTGCTGGGCCAGCTTGGTTTCACGGTACTTGCCCTGTCTGAACATGCCAATCTCGCGGGCTTTCTTTTCGTCTGGTACCACCATTAACTCATCACCGGCGTTGGGCGTGCCCGATAAACCAAGGATCTCTACCGGTGTCGATGGTCCCGCAGTCTGCACCTCATTACCGTTTTCATCCAGCATGGCCCGGACCCGACCATACTCGACGCCACTGAGCACAACGTCGCCTTTGTTCAACAGGCCATTTTGTACCAGCACAGTGGCTACCGGACCACGTCCTTTATCGAGCCGGGATTCAATCACGGTACCACTGGCAGGACCCTCGGGGTTGGCTTTGAGTTCCTGGACTTCGGAAAGCAGGAGAATACTCTCCAGAAGACTATCGACGCCTTCACCGGTTTTTGCGGAGACATTCACAAACATGGTGTCTCCACCCCATTCTTCCGGGATGATTTCATGTTTGGATAATTCATTTCTAACGCGGTCCGGATCAGCTTCCGGTTTGTCAATTTTGTTTACCGCTATGATAATGGGGACATTCGCAGCACGGGCATGTTGAATTGCCTCCTCGGTCTGGGGCATAACCCCGTCATCTGCAGCAACAACAATCACCACAATATCCGTTACCTTGGCGCCGCGTGCGCGCATAGCAGTAAATGCCGCATGACCCGGCGTATCGAGGAACGCAATCCTGTGATCGTTGACTTCCACACTGTAAGCGCCGATATGCTGGGTAATGCCACCGGCCTCTCCGGAAACAACCTTGCTGCGGCGAATATAATCCAATAACGAGGTCTTGCCATGATCGACATGGCCCATAATGGTTACCACGGGAGCACGCTCAATCATCTCACCGACGTTTCCAGTGGAAGCGATGATTTCTTCTTCCAATGCGTTCTCCTTGAGCAACTTGGGTTTATGTCCCATTTCCTCAACCACGATGGCGGCGGTATCCTGGTCGATTATCTGGTTGATGGTCGCCATGGTACCCAAACCCATCATTAGTTTGATCACTTCATTGGCCTTCACTGACATGCGCTGGGCCAGTTCCGAGACAGTAATGCTTTCCGGGATCTGCACTTCACGAACAATCGGTGCCGTTGGTTTTTCAAAGCCATGCTGACTGGTAATGGTCGGCTTTATAACCGGCTTGGCTTTTTGTCGTTTTCTCCTGCGGCCTGATTTCTCGCTGGCTACATGAAGTTCCTCGCGGCCATGCTTGCTAGCCTTTTCACGATCAGACTTGCGATAACTATCCCGCCCTTTCTCCTCTCTGGTTGCTTTAGCCTTGGCCGGTGCCGGTTCATTCGCTGGTATGGGTTCGGGTGTCGGGATCTCGATTTCGGCCTCAGCAGGTTTTGCGACTTCTTCCTGCGCCCTGGCTTCAGCCTGTTTGGCTTCTTCTGTTGCTACTGCCGCAGCCTCTTCCTCTCCGGCCTTTTCAGCCATGGCAGCTTCTTCCCTCGCTTTTTCCTCGGCGAGTTTTGACTCTTTGGCAGTCCTGGCTTCTTCGATGCTGCTGCGCTTGACGTAGGTGCGTTTCTTGCGAAATTCGACACTCACAGTTTTTGATCGGGGCTTACCGCGGGGGGTACCTGACGAGGAAACTGGTACCTTGATTTCGCTGAGTGTCTTGCGTTTCAGAGTAATCTTCCTCGGTTCCGCCGAGGCATCTTTACCGTGTTTGCGTCTCAGATAGGTGAGTAACTCAGTCTTTTCATCATCCGTAATAACATCATCCACCTGCTTGCCCTCGTAGCCAGCTTCCTGAAGCTGTTTAAGCAAGCGTTCGGCAGATACACCAACGACTTCTGCAAATTGACTCACCGTTACGTCCGGCATTAAGCGACTCCCTCTGTTTCGTTACTATCAGATTCAAACCATGGAATTCTGGCTGTCATGATAAGTTTGCCCGCGCGTTCCTGATCCAGTCCTTCAATTTCCATCAACTCATCGACAGATTGTTCGGCAAGATCTTCCATCGTTACAACGCCATTGCGTGCGAGTTCATACGCCAGGGCCTCATCCATGCCGTCCATATTCAATAAATCATCCGCCGGTTTAGCATCAACCAACTTTTCTTCGCTAACGATGGCCTTGGTGATCATAAGATCACGGGCTCTTTCCCTTAACTCGGTCACCAGTTCGGCATCGAACTCCTCAATCTTGAGCATTTCGCTTTCAGGCACGTAGGCAACTTCTTCGATACTGGTGAAACCTTCCTGGACAAGTATGGTAGCAATCTCCTCGTCAACATCCAGTTGCTCCATGAACAATTGCTGGACGGCCAGGGACTCAGCCTCGTTCTTTTCATCGGCTTGTTCAGTTGACATGACGTTCAGCTCCCAACCGGTCAGTTCACTGGCAAGCCGAACATTCTGACCACCACGGCCAATCGCCTGGGACAGGTTTTCTTCATCAACAGCAACATCCATGCTGTGGGTTTCTTCGTCTACCAGGATGGAAGCCACTTCTGCCGGTGCCATGGCATTGATCACAAACTGGGCCGGGTTTTCGTCCCAGAGAATGATGTCTACGCGTTCACCAGACAATTCATTGGATACGGCCTGTACTCTTGAGCCACGCATGCCAACACAGGCACCAATGGGATCAATGCGGGGATCATTGGCCTTGACGGCGATCTTGGCCCTCGCGCCGGGGTCACGGGCACCACTGATGATCTCAATCAGGCCTTCATTGATTTCAGGTACTTCCAGAGTAAACAGTTCGACCAGTAATTCCGGTGCGGATCGACTCAGGAACAATTGTGGACCGCGCATTTCCGAACGCACTTCATAAAGATAGGCGCGAATGCGATCTCCGGGGCGCATAGCTTCCCTCGGGATCATGAATTCTCTGGGAATAAAGGCTTCTGCATTATTACCAAGATCAACGATGATACCACTGCGTTCAACACGCTTGACCACACCACTGACCATTTCACCCACTCGGTCTTCGTAGGCATCAATGACCTGTGCTCGTTCTGCCTCCCGGACCTTCTGCACGATAACCTGCTTTGCAGTTTGAGCTGCGATACGTCCGAATTCAACAGAAGGCATGGGCTCTTCGATGAATTCACCGGGCTCGATATCAGCCTGTTTTTCCCTGGCATCGGATAATTTGATCTGTCGAGTTGGAAATTCGAGATCTTCCTCGCTGTCTTCCATGACTTCCCAGCAACGGAATGTGTCGTAATCACCGGTCTCGCGATCGATCTTGACGCGTGCCTCGATGTCTTCACGATTGCGCTTCTTGGTCGCACTGGCCAGCGCGGCCTCAATCGCTTCGAAAATAATCTCCTTGCTAACGCCTTTCTCATTGGAAACAACGTCAACAACCATGAGAATTTCTTTGTTCATTTACTCTCTTACTCCTGATCTAGTCAGTCAAACGGCACCAAGTGTGCCTTATCAATTTTGTCCTCTGTAATCGTGTATTCCTCACCGCCAGCCTTGATGTGTATTCCTGCGTCATCAACGGCTGTTAATTCACCCTTGAAATTACGCCGGCCATCCAGTTTTTCGCGTAACTGCACCTGTATCCGTTCACCGACAAAACGAGTGAACTGCTCAACTGTAAACAGCGGCCGGTCGAGTCCCGGCGATGACACTTCCAGATGATACGCACCCTTGATCGGATCATTGACATCAAGGACGCCTGTCACCTGGTTACTCACCCGTTCGCAATCATCGATCCCGATCCCGCCAGCATGATCTATGTATATCCTGAGGACGGAATCCCTGCCTTTGGAGAACTGTTCGATACCCAGCATTTCATAACCCATGGCCTGAACTACCGGCCGTAACAGCTTTACCAGGACTTCGTTTTGTCGATACATTGTTCAAAAACAAAAAATGGGCTCAAGGCCCACTTTTGAAACACTCCATAATAATCGCACAAGTATAGCTTTGCTCGTGAAAAACTGCCAACCACCCGTGTGGGCTGCAAGGTCCTGCCAGATAATAAAAAAGCCCCGGCGGGGCTTGCTGTATTGGCAGTGGGCAAGTCGGCCAGCTACCAATTGCATTGGTAGCGGGGGCAGGATTTGAACCTGCGACCTTCCCTGGAATATTGAAGCCTGAGCCGGGGGCTCATGACCCGAAGACACACGTACTTATCCCGGCATTAGCTACCAGTAAATTGGTAGCGGGGGCAGGATTTGAACCTGCGACCTTCGGGTTATGAGCCCGACGAGCTGCCAGACTGCTCCACCCCGCACCAGAGGAGGCGCAGTCTACAGTGCCCGTAGGCCATTTTCAAGAAGATTGCTGACCTATGTCTCTAAATTAACTGCACTATTAAGCCTGACGGGCAGCCGTCTGGAACCCCAATCTCCGGGTGAATTTTCAAACACCCCGGGACAGGTTGCACCGCAATCCGGGCAGCGCCCACCCGGAGCCAAGTGCCATTCATATATAATGTACCAGTCCCGGACGATGAGTGTACTGCCGCATTGGCTGCAATAGGTGGTATCCCCCTCAATGTTATGGACATTACCGGTGTAGGCGTAGTGGATCCCGTTGTTCAGAGCAATCTCCCGGGCCCGGACCAAGGTAGCAGGCGGGGTATGGGGGACGTCCCGCATCTTCCAGTCCGGGTGGAAGGCGGTAAAGTGCATGGGCACATCCGGTCCCAGGTGTTCCACCACCCATTCGGTCATTTGGTTCAACTCCTTGTCGGAATCATTATGGCCCGGAATGATGAGATTGGTGATCTCGAGCCAGACCGGAGTTTCATGCTTGATGTAGCGTAATGTTTCCAGCACGGGTTCAAGGTGACTGCCGCTGATGGTTTTATAAAACTGTTCAGTAAAGGCCTTCAGATCCACGTTCGCCGCATCCATGTATCGATAGAATTCCTGGCGGGGTTCCGGGCAGACATAACCGGCTGTCACAGCAACGGCCTTGATTCCCTCTTCACGACAGGCCTGGGCGACATCAATGGCATATTCGTGAAAAATGACCGGATCATTATAAGTGAAAGCAATACTGCGGCAGCCAAGTTCCTTGGCGACCTTTGCCAGTTGCTCTGGGGCTGCAGAGGATGCCAGGGTATCGATTTCCCGGGATTTGCTGATGTCCCAGTTCTGACAGAATTTGCAGGCCAGATTACAGCCAGCGGTGCCGAATGACAGCACCGGGGTACCGGAAAGAAAATGATTCAGGGGTTTTTTCTCAATGGGATCAATGCAAAAGCCGCTGGAACGGCCATATGTGGTCAGCACGATCTTCTGGTCCAGGCAAGCCCTGACAAAACACAGCCCCCTTTGGCCCTCGTGTAATTTACAGGCCCGCGGGCATACATCGCACTGAACCCTGCCATCGTCCAGCACATGCCAGTACTGCGTAGGTACCGTAAAACTATCTTTTTCTGTCACATTTGCCATAACAAGGCAGGTAGAATACTGGCTACCTATAATAAAAGTATAGAATTTTGACGTTAAATATTCAGTAGTGTTCCCTGGTGATATGCCTGTAAAACATCCCAGAGTGCGTCCAGCGGCCGTTGCCGGCTATTTCTACCCGGCTGAGCCGGAGGTTTTACGTCAATCGATCGAAGACCTGATGGGCGCGGTAGAGAAACAACAGGACAGCCCTGGTGCCCTGATCATTCCCCATGCCGGATATATTTATTCAGGTATAACCGCTGCTCATGCCTATGCTAGGATTAACTCTTCCACCGGAAACATCATACGTGTTGTCCTGCTTGGTCCGGCCCATCGGGTTTATACGCAGGGAATGGCTCTGAGTTCGGCTACGCACTTCGAAACGCCACTGGGACAGATCGAAATCGACCAGGAAGCGGCCGATTTGATTCGCGACTTGCCACAGGTCATAACTTCTGACGAATCACATGCGCAGGAGCACAGCCTGGAAGTGCACTTACCTTTCCTGCAGTATTTGCTAAATGATTTCAAATTACTGCCACTGGTCGTGGGCGATGCTTCCCCACAAGAGGTAATGGAAGTTCTGGAAACATTCTGGGGTGATCAGGATACGCTGATCATCATCAGTTCCGATCTGAGTCATTTTCATGATTATAAGACCGCATGCGAGCTGGATAAAAACACGACCCGTTTGATTGAATCATTGCAGTATGAAGCCATTGGCCCCGAACAGGCCTGTGGCTACAGGCCCATAAACGGTCTGCTCTGTCTTGCCCGGGAAAAGGGACTCGGTATTCGCACACTTGACTTGAGAAACTCAGGCGACACTGCCGGAAACAGGGATCGGGTAGTAGGTTACGGAGCCTACGCTATCGACTCAGCTTGATATGTTTACTGCCACAGAAAAAAAGCTTTTACTGAAAACAGCCCGGCAGAGTATTGAACGAGGACTGATTGAAAACATGGCGCTCGATCCGGAACCGGAGGAGTTTCCCGAGCCACTCAGGCAGATCCTGGCTAGCTTTGTCACCCTGAAAATCAATGGCCAGTTGCGGGGTTGTATCGGTACCACCGGGGCGTGTTCACCATTGGTGATCAGTGTTGCTGAAAATGCCTACGCGGCCGCCTTCCATGATCCCCGTTTTCAACCACTCAACAAAAACGAATTTACCCGGATCAAGACCAGTATCTCAGTGCTGGGATCGCCTCAGCCGGTAGAATTTAAAACCGATCAAGAACTCATCAGCCAATTGCGCCCGGGAATCGATGGGTTGATCATTGAAAAAAATGAATACCGGGCTACTTTCCTGCCCGCGGTATGGGAGTCGGTCAGCGAACCGCGAGATTTTCTCACGCACCTGAAACACAAGGCCGGTATGACGCAGTCCTGTGTTCCGGAAAAGGCTTGGCTCTATCAAGCGATATCAATTGAGTAATATTTTCACTTATTGCTGTCGTAATCTCGCGGCCTGGTTCATGGCTTCCGTGGTGCCCTGTTTGTCACCGAGTGCCTTGCGGGCATGAGCAATCATTAACCAGTTATCAGCCTGCAAAGCCCTGTTACCCTGAGAAAGGACATTGGATTTCTTTGCCATGGAGATGGCAGTTTGCCAATCACCTTCCTGCAGATGCAAACGACCCAACTTATGCCACAAAACCGGATTCTTGGGATCGATGCGCAGTGCCCGTTCCAACGTAGCCTCTGCCTGTTGGTGATTACCGCTCGATACCTGGTGATCTGCCTCATTCAACAGGGCAATTACCGCCTGTGACGCCTTGTGCTGTAGCGGTCCCTGATCCAGGCCATCGGCAGGGATGTTACGTTCCTCGATCGGAGCAGGTTGTTGTATTGTTACCTCGGGAACAGCTGGTTTTGTCACCGGTGGAATCTCCTCCAAGTAAGTGTCCTCTTCCACAGCCACTGTCGCATCTTCGACAGGAACCATCGCCTGGGTACAAGCCCCCGACAATAAAAATAACAGGATCAGATTAACTAACGAAAAATATCGAATATTGACCACGGTGTTGTATCCGGCTCTGTGTCTGTTGTATTGGCTGTCTGGCGACATTCACCAATATTCTTGACCAGATATGGTGAGATGAATGGATAAGGCTGCCCAACGCTGCAATTCTCGTCGACACGATGATCATCCAAGATATTCACCCATTCCACTCCATCGGGTGGAATCAAAGTCAGCGGCTGTATGGGTAAATTCTTCATCATATCAATCCAGATCTGCAGCGCACCAGCAGCACCAGTCAATCCGGCAGGTTCATTATCATCCCTTCCTGCCCAAACCACGGCAAGCAGGTTGTCACCATAACCTGCATACCAACTGTCTCTGAGATCATTACTGGTGCCGGTCTTACCTGCCAGTGGTAAATAGGACGGCATCCTGGCAGCCAGAGATTTTGCCGTCCCCTGTTTGACAACCTGTGACAGCAAAAAGTTGATAATAAATACCGATCGACTGTCCAGCTTCTGTTCGATATCCAGCGGATAACGTTGCAGCGGTTCCCCAGTTTTATTGAGCACTTCACGAATCGCTCGAGGCGGAACCCTGAAACCATTACTGGCCAGGGTCTGGTACATTTGCGTGACCTGGTACGGGGTAAGATTTACCGAACCCAGGAACAATGACGGGTATTCCGGAATATATGTCTGGACACCCAGATGCCGTAACATTGCCTTGACCCGGGGTATTCCAATCGCCATTCCCAGATCTATGGTTGCAAGGTTATAGGAATTTTCCAGGGCGGCATGCAGGGGGATGCGATCATGAATAATCCCGTCATAATTATCCGGTGACCACTGACTGCCGTCTTCCTGCCTCAAAACAATGGGCACATCATCCAGGGGGCTTAATACATTATATTTTTCAGGTTGAGACAAGGCAGCAAGATACACGGCTGGCTTCACCAGCGAACCGATGGGCCGCCTGGCGTTAAGCACCCGATTAAACCCTGTATTGTCATTATGACGTCCACCCACCAAAGCCAGAACCTCACCGGTTTCGCTGTTGGTGAGCAATGAGGCTGCCTGAATTGTTTTCTCTGGCAGGTTTGTTTCCTGTTCCAGCCGACCAAGTCTGGACTGAATGGCCTGTTCCATGATGTCCTGGTAAGCAGGAATGATCGTGGTGAAAATCTGTAATCCCTCACTCCTGAGATCTTCAGGTTTGTAGTATTTACGTAATTGTTGTCTGACCAGTTGTAAAAAATCAGGATATTTTGCATTACTCCAGCCCGGTGTCTTCACAACACCCAGGGGCGTCGCCATAGCCTTCTGGGCCTGTCCTGATTCCAGCACTTCTTGTGACACCATCTGTTCCAGCACAAGATTTCGTCTTTCCAGTGCACGCTGCGGATGTTTTCTCGGATTATAAAATGATGCACCGCGCACAAGCGCAACCAGCAAGGCCAGCTGATCAACGCGCAATTCATTCAATCGTCGAGCAAAGTAATATTCCGAAGCCATGGCAAAGCCATGAATGGCCTGAGAACCATGTTGTCCCAGGTAAATTTCATTAATGTAAGCCTCCAGGATTTCCTGTTTGGAATAGTGGTGCTCAAGGAGCAGGGACATGATGATCTCGTTGAACTTACGGGTAAAGGTACGTTCATGAGAGAGAAAGAAGTTCTTGACCAGTTGTTGGGTCAGGGTGCTGCCACCCTGCTTCAAACCAATGTTCCGCAGGTTGACAAACGCTGCCCGTAGAATGCCCCTGGGGTCAACCCCTGAGTGCTCGAAAAAGTTCCTGTCCTCGATAGCAATCAGGGCATTGATCAACAAGGGAGGGACCTCATCATAACTGATAAAAATGCGGTCTTCATTGTGTTCCGGGTATATTTTGCCAATGAGCTCCGGTTCAAGCCTGACCAGTGGAATTTTTTTTCCGGAATTGACATTTGATATCCGCCGTATGCCATCAGCACCGAATA
>WVYN01000050.1:23812-48234 GCA_011772965.1 Gammaproteobacteria bacterium | reverse complement strand
ACCAGCTTGTCCGCGTACTTGGCATATTCTCCCGGCCGATTCGGCCTGTTGATACGCTCAAATCCAACAGCAAGAAGGTTACTTTCCACCCGCTCCCTATCAATCTCCAAACCCTCATATAACTCCAGGGGGCTGGCATAGACACGTGCAGGTAGAGACCATTTTTTACCCTCAAATTCCAGGCGAATATTATGGTCAAGCCACAGAACCCAGGCGGCAGCGCATATCAGCAAGATCAGGGAAACTTGCAATATTGTTAACTTATTGAGTTTTTTTAATATTTTTCTTATACGACGGGGGCGTTTTGAGCGTTTTTTCGGGGGCATTGATCAGTCAACAGGAGGAATGGTGATCATTTCGGCAGGGACTATACAACAGTCCGATAAACAATAAAAAGGCCCCTTTCGGGGCCTTGAGTCTTTAGGCCTTGGTCACAAATCAAGCGGTTTTAATCCCCCTTGTTTTACCAGTTGCCTGGCAATTTGTTTCCGTTTGGCCTTCCGGGCTTTTATCTTCGACTTGGCAATCGCAAGTTTACTTTGCTTTCGCCGGCTTGATGCTCCGGATTTACTTTTTCTTGGTACGTCTTTTAGCTTTCCTTTTAGCTTTTTTCTTGGCTTTTTTCTTGGCCTTTTTCTTCGCTACCTTCCTTTTAGCTTTCCTTTTAGCCTTTTTCTTGGCTTTTTTCTTGGCCTTCTTCTTAGCCTTTCTCTTAGCTGTCTTCTTCTTAGCTGTCTTCTTCTTAGCTGTCTTCTTCTTAGCCTTTCTCTTGGCTGTCTTTCGTTTAGCTGTTTTCTTCTTTGCGGTCTTCTTCTTTGCCATAATTTAACTCCCCTAAATGGATTTAAACAAAGACTTATATACAACACAAATGAATAACACGCAAATTATTATAGTAATGTTTTTTGTTTTTTCTATATTTTTTTGAATAAACAAGCTAATTAATGCAAAAAAACAAAAAATTTTTGGTTATTTTATGAAAAAAATGCAACATCCAGAGCTAAACCTCATGATTTAAGTGCTTCAATGATATTTTTACTGATTGTATTAACCTCACCATTACCATTAATTGCGATGTATCTGACAAGATTCTCATTTGCCATGTCGGAATAGTATTTGATCAGTGGGGCTGTCTGCTCACGATAAACTTCAAGACGTTTTTTAACAGTTTCTTCCTTGTCATCACCCCGTTGAATCAGGGGTTCTCCTGTCTGATCGTCTTTATTTTCAACCTTTGGAGGGTTAAATGTGACATGATAGGACCGCCCGGAGGCCGGGTGAACGCGGCGACCACTCATTCGTTTGATAATCTCAGCATCCGGCAGTTGTAATTCTACAACAGCATCCACTTCAATCCCGTAATTCTTCATGCCTTCTGCCTGGGTTATGGTTCTTGGGAAACCATCAAACAAAAAGCCATTTGTACAATCTGGTGCGGAGATTCTTTCTTTCACCAAACCCAGTATCAAATCATCAGAAACAAGTTCTCCGGCATCCATTACCTTTTTTGCCTGTAATCCGAGTTCCGTCCCGGCACTGACGGCGGCTCGCAACATATCACCCGTCGATATCTGTGGAATTGCAAAGGCTTCCTTGATGATATTTGCCTGTGTACCTTTCCCGGCACCAGGTGGCCCCAACAAGATTATTCTCACTAATTTTCCTCTATTCTTTGTATTTAAACCGGACTTGCGATCCACCGTATTATGACGTAATGATGTATCTATGAAAATCTCCCTGGATGATCACATTAGTAACAACCGGATCGACGCATACGAGATTGGTCTGTTTCGAGTTAACGGTGAGCAATATTTTCATAGCCTGATTATTACTCCGGATGGATCTATTGAAGAATGGTCGCCAAATTCAGTGATTAATCTTGCAACGCAACACATGGATCAATTGGTTCAATTAAAACCCGAGATCATCCTGTTGGGTACTGGCAGTTACCAGGTGTTCCCCACGCCAGAAATCCTTGAACCTGTCTATGATGCCGGTATCGGAATAGAAATTATGGATACGGGTGCTGCGAGCCGGAGTTTTAATCTGCTTGCCGCTGAGGGTCGTAAAATTGCAGCGGGACTGATACTGATTCAGGAATGAGACCGATCATTCATCCATGAAGAGGTTATCCAGCGAGAAGCCCTCACGCTCAAGAATTTGACGCAGTCGCCTGATGGCCTCCAATTGTATTTGCCGGACTCTTTCCCTGGTTACCCCGAGTTCATTTCCAATCTCTTCAAGAGTGCACACTTCATGTCCATGCAGACCGAACCGGCGCTCGACCACCGCCCGTTGCTTGTCACTGAGCTGATAGAGCCAGGTATCAATATGACGTTGGACATCATCACTCTGTAAAAGATGGGATGGATCGTTGTTTTGCTCATCGGGCAGGGTATCCAAGAGAGACTTGTCACTATTATAGCCTGAGGGTGAATCGACCGAGGTAATACGTTCATTCAGTCCAAGCATACGTTTGACATCCTCAATGGGAATATCGAGCATCTCGGCGATGTCTTCCGGATTGGTTTCCCGGTCCAGTTTCTGTGACAGTTTCCGGGCAGCCCGTAAGTAGATATTAATCTCCTTGACGACATGTATAGGCAGGCGCACAGTCCGGGTCTGATTCATCAGGGCGCGTTCAATTGTTTGCCGAATCCACCAGGTGGCATAAGTAGAAAATCGGAACCCCTTTTCCGGATCAAATTTTTCAACCGCGCGGATCAGGCCAAGATTGCCTTCTTCAATCAGATCCAGCAGTGCCAGGCCACGATTCATGTAACGGCGTGCGATCTTCACAACCAGACGAAGATTGCTTTCGATCATTCGCTTGCGAGCGGCCTCGTCACCCTGGATAGCCTTACGGCCGTAATAGACCTCTTCTTCCGCAGTCAACAACGGTGAAAAGCCGATTTCACTCAGATACATCCGGGTGGCATCCAGATCGCCCTGTGGGATGGTCCCGGCGGCGAAAGGCTTCTCGTCTTCGCTGTCGTCTTTGGAGTCTTCCTCTTCATTTTCGGAAGAGAATTCTTCCTCCTCATCCAGCTCTTCCGGCAAATCAGCGATTTCCTCGCTGTTCTGTTCTGGATCGCCCGATTGTGTTTCTTTGGTTCCCTGCATGGTCATATCTTGTGGTTAGCGCGGGGGGAGGTATTTCAGCGGGCTGTCGGGTTGCCCGTTTTTCCGTATCTCAAAATGCAAAAGTACGCGACCATTGGACGTTTTCCCCATATAGGCGATATGCTGCTCCGCGGCCACGCGTTGTCCCTCCTTCACCAGCAAACGACTGTTGTGTGCATAGGCACTCAGATAGACTTCATCGTGTTTGATGATGATAAGCTTTCCGTAGCCCAATAGTCCACTACCACTGTAGACAACCACACCATCTGCCGAGGCATTGATCCGTTGATTCAGCTTGCCGCTGATATCGATGCCGTTTTTGGAAATCGGTGTATCGGACTTGATGATTTTACCTGGAGTTGGCCAGTGCCATTTGACGGGCCCCCGGCCGACCGGCTGTTTTTGCGCGGGCCTTTTCTGCACCTGTTTGGACTTCTGTGTTTTCGAGGTATCAGCAGATGCGGGTTTTTTCGGTCGCGGCCTGGCCTGTTTTTGGGTTGTTCTTTGCCTCTGAGAGGGTCTTGGTTTCAATCTGATTTTTTGCCCTGGATAAATTGTATAAGGCGCACGAATACCATTCCATCTCGAGAGATCCTTGTAGTCCAGGTTGTAATTCCAGGCAATCGAATAGAGGGTGTCGCCCCGCCTAACCAGATAAACATCAGGTTTTCTGACATTGATATTTCGGGAATAGGTGCCTCGTTGCTGATTGCCAGGAGACACTACCGGCGCTTCGACCCTGCCCCCACAAGCGGTCAGGGAAAGCGGAGCCAGAGCAAGAACAGCAAGGGCCTTGCAGATGAATACTGCTCCTGAGAGGCTAATCAGTACCCTCGACCAGGGGCACAAAACTGACCATGTCCAGTAGTGTCTCTTCGAAACCATCCTCTGTCCGCGTTATCAGCAATAATTTTTGATATCCCGGGCTGCCTACCGGTATCACCAGACGACCATTAATTGCCAATTGTTGTAACAGGGCCTCAGGAATACCAGTCGGTGCAGCAGCCACGATAATTCCATCATAGGGCGCATACTCCGGCCAACCCCGATTACCATCACCATGTTGCAGCCTGACATTACGGAATTTCAAGGTATACAGGTTTTCGCGGGCCTTGTTTAACAGGGCTTCGATGCGCTCAATGCTGTAAACCTTTTCTGCCACCTGGGCGAGAATGGCTGTCTGGTAACCACAGCCTGTACCGATTTCGAGAACTTTTTTCAATGGCCCATTTGCCATTAATGCCTCGGTCATTCGCGCAACAATATAAGGTTGCGAAATCGTCTGATTGTAACCGATAGGTAATGCTGTATTTTCATAGGCACGGCTGGCCAGCGCTTCATCAACAAAGATATGCCGTGGAGTATTTTTGACAACATCCAGAACTGTATTTGACTGAATGCCCATTTCCTGCAGCCGTTTGATTAGGCGATCACGCGTACGCTGGGATGTCATACCAATCCCACGAAGGTGATTATTCATTCTTGATTTTACTCCCCACCCAATCAGTCAATTCCTTAATCACGTTATAACGAGTGAGGTCAACCTGCAAGGGTGTTATAGAAACCTTGCCACTTTTAATTGCATGAAAATCTGTACCTGAACCACTATCCTGCTCAGGTCCAACAGGCCCCACCCAGTATACCTTTCTGCCCTTTGGATCAGTTGAGGAGATTGCCGGCTCTGATTTATGCCTTTGTCCGAGTCGAGTAACTTCATATCCTGTCAGGGCCTCGTAAGGCAGGTCAGGAATATTGACATTGAGCAATATATCACGGCCAAATGAAAATTCTTTGATATGACTGATCAGATTCAACACAACCCTGACTGCCGTATCATAATACCTTGGATCATGTGAGGTCAGGGAAACGGCAATAGACGGTATACCCAGAAAACGCCCCTCCATGGCGGCAGCAACCGTACCTGAATAAAGCACATCATCACCCAGGTTAGATCCGTTATTAATTCCACTAATAACCATGTCCGGTTCTTTTTCCAGCAAAGCGGTAATAGCAAGATGAACACAGTCGGTAGGTGTGCCGTTAACGTAAATGAATCCATTCTCAGCAATCATGGGCCGTACCGGTGTATCCAGAGTCAAGGAGTTACTGGCACCACTGCGGTCCCGATCCGGTGCGACCACGGTCAGCGTACCTATTGTTTCCATTGCATTTGCCAGCGCCGCCAGTCCCTCTGACTGATAGCCATCATCGTTACTCAATAAGAAATGCACCGTCGATCAGATCTCCTTCAATATCAAGTATTCGAGTAACGCCTTCTGGACATGCAGGCGGTTTCCTGCTTCTTCCCAGACAAAACTTTGTGGCCCATCGATAACTTCTGCAGTCACTTCATCACCACGGTGGGCTGGCAAGCAATGCATGAACAAGGCATCTTTATCTGCCAGCGCCATCAATTCCCGATTGACCTGGTAGGGCCTGAACTCGGCGGTACGCTGCCGAGACTCGGATTCCTGACCCATGCTCGCCCAGACGTCCGTCACTACCAAGTCAACACCGCTAACAGCCTGTTTGACATCGGTAATGATACTGACCACTTTGGCTGTTTCTTCAAGCAGTACCGGATCGGGGCGGTAATTGTCCGGGCAGGCGATGTTAAGCGAGAAACCGAATTGTCTTGCTGCATTCATATAGGATTGGCACATGTTATTTCCATCTCCCAGCCAAGCCACGGTTTTTCCACGGATTGAGCCACGCGCTTCTATATAGGTTTGCATGTCTGCAAGTAACTGGCAGGGATGATAGGAATCAGTCAGGCCATTGATTACAGGAACATTGGCCGCGTCAGCAAATCGCACCAGGTTATCATGGGCAAAGGTGCGCACCATGATGCAATCGACCATTTTGGACAGGACCTTTACGGTATCTTCGATTGGTTCTCCCCGTCCCAGCTGGGTATCATCAGGTGACAGAAAGATGGCATGACCGCCAAGCTGGGCCATACCAGCTTCAAATGACACCCGGGTACGCGTCGATGACTTTTCAAAGATCATGGCCAGTACCCGGCCTTTCAGTGTCTCGCGGGTCTGGCCTGACAAGGATTCCTGCTTGAGCTTGATGGCATGCTGGATCAGTTTTTCCAGATCAGGACCATTTAAATCCATCAGACTCAAAAAATGTTTAACTGTCATGCCGCTTCCTTCAAATAGTCCTTCAACACAATGCAAAGGCGTTCAACGATCTCCTCTGCTTGCTCGTCACTGATAATCAACGGCGGCAATAGCCGGATAACTTTCTCCGCCGTGACATTGATTAATAAGTTTTGTTTCAATGCCCGTCCAACAAGGTCAGGGCAATCATCGGCCAGTTCAATTCCGATCATCAGACCCTTGCCGCGGATATTTTTAACTGCCTTATAAACAGATAACGATTCTGAAAACCGTGCCAGCAACAACTGTCCAAGTGCCGCGGCACGCTGTGCCAGGTTTTCATGCTGCAGTATGTCTATCACTGTTAATCCGGCGCGTGCAGCCAGCGGATTACCGCCAAACGTGGAACCATGACTGCCGGGTTGTAGCAAATTGGCCGCTTCACCATCGGCAATACAGGCCCCTATGGGCACGCCGTTACCCAATGACTTGGCCAACGTCATCACATCCGGCACACAGTTTTCATGTTGATGTGCGAACCACTTTCCAGTCCGGCACATACCAGTCTGGATCTCATCCAGCATCATCAATAATCCGTGTTCATCACAAAGTTCTCGTATCGCCGTCAAGTATCCGCTATCGGGTATATTGATACCACCTTCTCCCTGCACCGGTTCCAGCATCACCGCAGCAACGTCCTCATTGTTGTTCACTGTTTTAATAATCGAATCGATATCGTTATAGGGAACGTGCACAAACCCCGGCAGCAAAGGTTCAAAACCAGACTGGACTTTTGTATTACCGGTTGCGCTGAGTGTGGCCATAGTTCGCCCATGAAAGCTTCCGCGAGCAACAATCACTATTGGTGAGGCAATATTTTTTTTGTGGCCATGCAATCTGGCAATCTTGATAGCCGCCTCGTTGGCCTCAGCGCCGGAATTGCAAAAGAATACCTTGTCCATGTTTGCCAGCGCACAAAGCCTGGAAGCCAGGCTTTCCTGTAAAGGGATGTGATACAGATTGGAAGTATGCAATAAACGCCCGGCCTGATCAGAAATCGCTGATGTCAATTCAGGATGTGAGTGACCAAGTCCGCACACAGCGATTCCACTCAACGCGTCCAGATAACGGTTGCCATGCTGGTCAAACAACCAGACACCCTCACCTTTTTCGAACGCAACCGGAAGTTGATTATAACTTGCTATTAAATGATCGCTCATTCATTAAACCCGGCTTGATTGACTCATTTGATATTTTTCAAATACAGAAATAATAAGCCCGGCCGCCAAGGCCGGGCTCACATGTTTTTATTAAAACCTGTGTTCTGATCGTTTACAGGGGCATGTAATGCGCGTGCCCTACCATACACATGATCATCGGAATGGATAGTAAGGTATTCGTGCGCGATGCCATCAGGGCAATAAATTTCCCCTTGGCTTTTTGTTCTTCTGTTGCCTCGACAATCCCCAGCACTTTTTTCTGGTTTGGCCAGATCAGAACCCAAACGTTAAACAACATAATGGTACCCAGCCAGGCACCGATTCCAATGATCAGGACATTTTCTTTCAACAGGAAGGCATCTGCAAAACTCGAACCGGGCATAAGTTCCAGTGCCACGGCACCGGTCAGCCAGGTCAATAAGGCGGCCCAGCGGAACCACCAAAGTGCGCGCGGTGCGACATACTTATTGATGCCTGCAGGTCCAGGACCTCCTGAGTCTGCAGCGGCATCTGCTACTGCCGGTACCTGGACGAAATTGAAATAATACAGAAGCCCAATCCAGATGATTCCGAAAAAGACATGCAGCCAAACTGTAAGCGACCATTTTTCCGTAGACGACCATTCTCCCGGCGACATATCGCCACCTACCAGGTAGATGATGATCATGGACAGGACAAAGCCTGAAACGATAGTTCCAGGAACGGACTTCAATGGATTCATGCAATTTCTCCCTCGATTGTGTGAATTTGGATAAAATTGTAATCGGTTTTTATGCTGTCATTATACAATTATCGACCTATTGATTCATATAGTCGCCGGACTTTTTTTTATATTAATTTCAATACCTAAGCAATGGATGTCATAGAAAATTCCCTGTTTGTCAGCCGCATACAGGCCGTTTGCGACGAGATGGGGGCGACTCTGCAACGCACGGCATTTTCGCCCAATATAAAGGACCGACTGGATTTCTCCTGTGCCGTGTTTGATAACGGGGGCAATCTCTGCGCCCAGGCCGCCCACATTCCGGTTCACCTAGGCAGTATGGCTTACGCCATGGCCGGGATAGTCAGCCGGGTAGACTGGCAACCGGGTGATATGATCATCCTTAATGATCCGTACCTCGGCGGCACCCATCTGCCGGACGTGACCGTGATAGCACCCTTATATATAGAGTCGGAACTCTGCGCGTTTGTGGCGAACCGGGCTCACCATGCAGACATCGGTGCTGACACCCCGGGATCCATGCCCCTAGCGGGTTCTTTAGCTGAAGAGGGTCTGGTAATTTCACCCGTCCATTTGTTGCGCTGCGGTAAGAAAGACATCAAAACCTTCCATTCGATCCTGGAAAAACTTCACAATCCGGCTCTGGCGGAGGCCGATTACGAGGCCCAGGCCAGTGCCAACCTGACTGGCTTGCGCCGTCTCGACAGCCTGGTGAAGCTAATGGGACGGGCTAAATTTGCTGAAGCTTTAAATGTATTGAATGAGTATGCCGAGACCCTGGCGCGCTCGAGCCTGCGTGAATTACCCCGGGGTGAGTTTGAATTCACTGATGTTATGGATGATGACGGTCTCGGTCACGACCATATTCCCATCAAGGCCCGCTTACAGATTGAAGACGACCGTATCCTGGTGGACTTTAGCGGCACGGCGCCCCAGGTTAAAGGCAATATTAATTGCCCATTGTCCGTGACGGCCGCAGCCGTTTATTACTGTTTCTACTGCCTGATGCCACCCCACACCCCGGCCTGTGCCGGTGCCTTCAGGATGATTGAACTCAAGGCCGAGCCCGGGAGCCTGGTTAATGCCCGGTTCCCGGCCGCAGTGGCGGCGGGCAATGTAGAAACCAGCAGCCGGATCGTTGATGTGATACTGGGTGCACTGGCAAAAACCCTGCCTGATAATATCCCCGCGGCCAGCCATGGCAGTATGAATAATATTGCCATGGGTTCTGATAGCTGGGATTACTATGAAACCCTCGGTGGTGGTAGTGGCGCGGGGTCAGGTCGACCCGGCTGTGATGCCATTCAAACCCATATGACCAATACCCTAAATACCCCGATCGAGATACTGGAAAAGTATTACCCGCTCAGGATCAGGCAATATGCGATCCGCCGCAATTCTGGTGGAACGGGTCAGTTCAAGGGTGGAGATGGCCTGGTCCGGGAGTATGAATTTCTCGAGGACTGTCATGTCACATTATTAACGGAGCGCAGGACAGTGGCCCCCTGGGGAATTGCCGAAGGTCAGCCCGGGGCACCGGGCCTGAATCGTTTGAATGACGAAGTACTACCGGGAAAGACAGAGTTCTCCGCCCATAAAGGCGAGCGTTTGACCATTATGACACCGGGCGGTGGTGGTTGGGGAAAACCGCGGGTGCATGGTGAGTCGTGACGGAACGTGTATAATCGGCGCCGAAATCCAAAATAGTGTTTAGGTTAGATTGAATGGATATTCTGGAACACATCAAGACCACGGTTGAACAAAACCCGGTGGTCATATTTATGAAAGGCACACCGGACTTCCCACAGTGTGGCTTTTCCATGCAAACCGTTCAGGCATTGAAGGCCTGCAACGCGGAGTTTGCCTATGTTGATGTCCTGGCCAATCCGGATGTCAGAGCCAACCTGCCCAAGTTTTCCAACTGGCCGACCTTTCCTCAGGTATTTATCAATGGTGAATTGGTTGGTGGTTGCGATATCACCCTGGACCTTTATCAGAAGGGTGAACTGCAGACCATGATCAGTGACGCAGTAAAGCAGGACTAGCTCGATCTTTCCGGGGGAGTTACCCGTTCAAGTATTACACCTCCGGCAATGCTTCCTCCAGTTTTTTCCACAAACAGTTCCCGTTACTTATTTTGTCTATGGCCTGAAGCCGATTCAGGTGAGCAGAACGTTCTTTATCTGTAACAACTGCCACTTTCAGGCGGAGACGGTTCGGATCCAGTTGCCTGATTCTGGACCCGCCGATCGCGCCAGCCGAATCTTCCAGTGACAAGGCAGTCTGGCCACCGGTCATGGCGAGATAAACATCGGCAAGAATCTGTGCATCCAGCAGGGCACCATGCTGCTCCCGTTGCGAATTGTCCACCGAGTAGCGTTGGCAAAGTGCATCCAGACTGTTTTTTTGTCCCGGGTGTTTTTCCCTGGCCAATACCAGTGTGTCAACCACCTTGCAGTGATCATTCAGCGAACCCCATTCCTTGCCAGCAAGTTGCAATTCATTATCCAGAAAGCCAACATCAAATGGTGCATTGTGAATGATGAGTTCGCAGTCCTTGATAAATTCAATAAATTCCTCTGCCACATCAGTAAACCGCGGCTTGTTTTTTAATTGCTCGTTGCTGATGCCATGGACTTCGAATGCACCATCATCTATTTCACGCTCCGGGTTAAGGTATTGATGAAATACTCGCCGGGTCTTTTTCCTGTTCTGAAGTTCGACACAACCAATCTCAATCACCCGGTGATTCTGCTTGACTTCAAGGCCTGTGGTTTCAGTATCAAGTACGATCTGGCGCATGTTTAGTTCCAATTCAATTTATTAATAGTTTATCGATTGCAAGGTTTGCGAGTTCATCGGCGCGTTCGTTTTCGGGATGGCCACAGTGACCTCTGACCCATTCCCAATTGATCTCATGTTTGTTTCTTACAGCGTCCAGCCGTTGCCACAGGTCAATATTTTTGACCTGTTTTCTGTTCGCTGTCTTCCAGCCTTTTAGTTTCCAACTCTCAAGCCACTGGGTAATACCATTCATTACATATTGTGAATCTGTTGTCAGGATCACATGACAGGGCTTCTTGAGTGCCTCAAGTGCCATTATGGCTGCTGTCAGCTCCATACGGTTATTTGTAGTTTCATGCTCGGCACCGGACATTTCCTTTTCCCTGTCCCTGAAACGCATCAACACACCCCAGCCACCAGGCCCAGGATTGCCACGGCAGGCGCCATCTGTGAATATCCTGACTATCTCGCTATTCATCTTTAACTTTAACCGGAGTCATGCGTGCATTGGGTTCAATGACTCCTGATGCAATCATCCGCCGGCGGCTCTGCCACTGGAGCTTTATCGGCGTCATGGAGCTAACGCGTTTTTTTGCAACTATAAGAAATACTCCTCCCCAGAATGGCCAGCAATATCTGCCTATCGGTTCAAGAAAATTCGATCGGGCAATCAGTCTACTATTTCTAATCGGTGGTCTGAAAAAGAACTTCTCCGTTTTGACGATTTCAAAATCAAGCAACGTCAACCAGTCCTTCACCCGGGATTGGCTGAAATAATGACCAAGCCAGGGAAACCGATCCTTCCATGCCAACATCACCCGCCAGAGACCCCAGAAACTCCAGGGGTTGAATCCCAGGATGACCACATGTCCCTCACCGATGAGCACACGTTCGACTTCACGCAGTACTTGATGGGGGTTCTTCTCAAATTCAAGCACGTGATTAAGCAGGACAACATCTATGCAGTCGCCGTCGATGGGCAAGGCTGAATTATGACAAACCAGATCAGGATTTTTTCCCGTAAACTGGTCAGGCGGCCGTCGGGCAAGGATCTTGTGCCGGATACGGCTGGCAGACATTAAATCGGATGGGGTCCAAGTTGATAACTGGAGGATATGGTAGCCGAACAGGTCCGGGAGAATGCTGGAAATCCGGTGGTTTTCAGCCTGCAGCAGGCTCTGGCCCGGTTCTGATTCAAACCAGTTCACGGAATCTCCCAGATAGTGTGAATGACTGCCCGTTTCTGCCACGCTCATATAAAAATTAGACCGGAGAACCGCTTTAATATCAACTGGATCTGGCTGGTATCTAGGTACCTTTCAAGTTAATATGCTGAATAGGGAAAATAAAAAATCTGAAAATCCTTAGCACTTCAACTGGATAACTCTAATTATGGGCAAGATGCATCTGGTAATACTGATCTCTGTGCTGTTTTTATCTGCCTGCGAAACTGCTGCTTTTCGTGAAACTCCCGACAATGTGACCGTTGCCGCAGAACTATTGGAGACTACCAATATCCTGATTCGTGCCGGTCAGCTGACAGCCGACAGTAATATTGAATATGAAAGAGAGACGGAGACTATCGACAAAATCCTTGTCGAACTACCGGAAACTCCGGCCCATCTTTGGCAACGAATTGCCGACGGTCTGACTATTCCCAGAGACATCTCCCGCAGAACCGTAAGCAGCCGTATTGAATTTTATGCCAATAAACAGGAATACCTTGACCGCATTACTGAACGTGCCACGCCTTATCTCTACCATATTGTTGAAGAACTGGAAAAGCGCAACATGCCACTGGATCTGGCTTTGTTGCCCATCGTGGAAAGCGCTTATCAACCATTTGCTTATTCACGCAGCCACGCTTCCGGTATCTGGCAATTTATTCCAAGTACCGGGCGCTATTATGGCCTTAAACAAAACTGGTGGTACGACGGCCGACGCGACATCATTGCCGCGACAAATGCGGCATTAAAATATTTGGAAAAATTACACAAGGATTTTGATGGTAACTGGTTGCTGGCACTTGCCTCTTACAATACCGGTGAACGAAATGTTCAACGTGCTATTCGCAGAAACCAGAAGAAAGGCAAACCCACTGACTTCTGGTCGCTCAAACTGCCTCGCGAAACCCGGGGTTATGTACCAAGCCTGATTGCGATTGCAGAAATTGTCTCAGACCCGGATAAATACCGGGTCACCCTGAACCGTATCCCCGATGAACCCTTCTTTGAAATCATAGATGCCGGTGGCCAGATTGACCTTGCTACCGTATCGGAATTGACCGGCATGACAATGGAAGAAATTTATACGCTTAATCCAGGCATCAACAAGTGGGCAACCGATCCCAACGGGCCCCATCATTTGTTGATACCTTTGGACAAGGCCGGAGAGTTCAAACAGAAACTGGCTGCTTTGCCGGATGAAGAGCGCCTCAAGTGGGATCTCTACGAGGTGGAACAAGGTGATACCTTGGGACGAATAGCCTACCAGTACCGCACTGATCTCAAGAGCCTGAAAAAGATCAATAAACTACGTGGTAATATGATTCGCGTCGGGCAAAAACTGATGATACCCACATCCAAGCAACCGTTCGAAAAATATTCCCTCAGTCAGGATGCGCGTATGTATAATGGCCTGAAGCGGACTGGTGACGGTACACGCCTGGTTTATACCATCAGGAAAGGTGATACCTTGTGGGACATCAGCAGGGACTATGGTGTCACAGTCAATCAATTGTGTGCCTGGAATGGCATACAACCACGCACCATACTCCGGCCTGGAGGTGAACTGGTGGTCTGGAGCAAGGACAAGGATTATGCCAAGGTCATTCCGGTCTCAACTCAAAAAACCAGTTTCGATGGGGAATCCAGGCGGATCAACTATACTGTGAAATCAGGTGATTCACTCTGGTTAATCGCAAGACGGCACGGAGTCACAGTCAACGAACTGCAAAAATGGAACAGCCTGAAGAAAAAGACATTACTGAAGCCGGGACAAAACCTGGATATTTATATCGGACAGGCACCGACGGACGCCTGAAAAATAATACAATCGCATGCCGTCGCGGCACCAGGCAATCCAAACTGGTGTCTGATAATCGAAACTAATGACGTCCTTTAATCTTTATCCCCGATAAAAGCCTGGCCTATGATCAAGCTGGCGAAATTTATGGTACGCGGACTCCTGAAGTTACTCTACCGGGTTGAAGTCAGCGGCATGGAAAACTACTTTCTTGCAGGTAACCGGGTCCTGATCGTGGCTAACCACACTTCACTACTTGATGGTCTATTGCTATATGCCTGGTTGCCGGAGACACCAACGTTTGCAATCAATACCCAGATAGCGAGAAAAAAACAATTCAGGTTCTTTCTGAAATTTGTTGACCTGTTTGTCATGGATCCGACCAATCCGTTATCGATCAAATCGATGATCAAATACATCAAGGAAGACCGCAAGGCGGTGATCTTCCCTGAAGGCCGCATAACAATTACCGGGGCATTGATGAAAATCTACGAAGGGCCCGCCCTGGTCGCTGATAAAACAGAGGCCTCTATTTTACCTATTGCAATAGATGGACCACAATTCAGTCCATTTTCTTATATGAAAGGCCGCGGCACCATCAGGCGTTTCCCCAAGATAAAGCTGACTGTACTTCCCCCGGAGAAAATCTCGGCACCATCCAATATGCTGGGATCAGAGAGACGAAGGATGGTCTCCCTGCAGTTACAGGACCTGATGTATAAACTGATTTATTCCTCGTTCAATTACCGCACATCGATATTCGATGCCCTGCTTCATGCCACGGATCGATATGGTAAACATAGGAAAATCATCAACGACATCAATCAGCAGGAACTCACCTATAAACAAATAATTACCCGTGCCGTAGTGCTAGGTGATTATTTCAGAAAAATCACCGAGAAGGATGAACATATCGGTCTGTTACTGCCAAACGTGTCGATCACGGTTATCGTCTTTATGGCCATACAATATACCGGTCGTATTCCGGCCATGTTGAATTATACAGTCGGCACCATGGCCGCGCTCCAGGCCTGTGAAACCGCCAATATAAGACAGGTGATAACATCAAAAAAATTTATAGAGAATGCTGGGCTTGAATCACTTGCATCATCTCTTAAAGAAAAGCTTGAAGTGATATATCTCGAAGATCTGAGAGAAAAAATCAACCTGATATCCAAGATAACCGGTTTTTACCATGCCCTGCGGGCAAGACATTTTCATCAACAATATGCTAGCCCCATCAACCCGGACCGGCCGGCGGTTATCCTGTTTACATCAGGATCGGAAGGTGCACCCAAGGGCGTTGTCCTGTCACATAGCAATCTCCTGTCCAATTATGCCCAGGTCAGTTGCCATATTGATTTCAATCCTGCTGATATCCTGTTTTCCTGTTTGCCGTTATTTCATTCATTTGGTCTGAATGCAGGTACCCTGATGCCATTATTCGGTGGCAGCAAGATATTTTTCTATCCCACTCCGTTGCATTACCGTGTGATACCGGAACTCGTTTACGAACTCGGAGTAACAATTTTCTTTGGCACCAATACCTTTTTCAAGGGTTATGCCAAACATGCGCATCCATTTGATTTCAATTCTGCGCGCTATGTAGTGGCCGGTGCTGAAAAAGTGAAAGAAGACACGATGGAAATATGGCAGGAAAAATTTGGCATTCGCGTTCTGCAAGGTTACGGAGTGACTGAAGCTAGTCCGGTAATTTCAGTCAATACACCAATGATGAACCGGAAACATACCGTGGGTCGATTGCTGACCGATATGGAATGCCATATCCAGCCGGTTGAAGGAATTGAGAAAGGTGGCAAGCTGCTGGTAAAGGGACCCAATATCATGCTGGGTTACCTGATTCATGGAAGTGATAAACTGAAAGAACCGAAAAGTGAAAAAGGTCCAGGCTGGTATGATACGGGTGATATTGTGGATATCGATGAAGAAGGCTTTATTACAATTCTGGGCCGGGCCAAGCGCTTCGCCAAGATCGGTGGCGAAATGATCTCATTGACGGCTGTTGAGGAACTTGCACTTAAGACCTGGCCAAAATTTAACCATGCGGCTGTGAATCTTCCAGACGAGAAAAAAGGTGAAAAGATCGTATTGATGACGGATAACCCTTCTGCCACACGTAGGTCAATTCAGGATACTGCGCATCAGCTGGGCATTGGTGAATTATATATCCCCAAAAAAGTCATTATCATTGACAAGTTGCCGGTACTCGGAACTGGAAAAACTGATTATCGGATGATTCTGGATATTGCAATTGAAGATGACAAGGGTAGCGTCATCGACAAACTGTCCCGCTTTGTCAAACATTAAAATTACAGGCAACCATATCAAAGCACGCTTTCAATTGCAGTGATCACCGTCATCTCAACTTCCCATAACACATCTTCCGCCGGGCTGGCCGGGGAAACTTGCATCAGTTTTTCAAATAATATGGTAGTTATTCCTTGCTTGTGTAACAGAGTGACTGACATTGGACACAGGGCCATCAGATCCGGATCAAGATTCAGCAGCTGGTTGGCAAAGTATGGATTACAAATGATCATACTTTTTACTGCTTCAAAGGCATTGCGATTATAGTCCTCACCCCACTTGTCCTTATTACGAGCAAGGTTTTTGCCTATATTCGCTTCAAAAATGACATAAAACCTTGAGCGTTCCAGTGCCTGATAGAGCTCGGCATAGGTTTCTTCCATTGGTTTAATGGTGCTCGCCTTGTATATAGCTGTTTCTTCATCGGCGGCAAATCCCGCTATAGATATCAAGACCAGTATTAATCCAAGCAAGTAATTATGCATCAAGCTTCTCCTGACAGTCTTTTGTTATCCACTTTGAAACTCTTTTTCTCTGGAGGCATAGTGATGTGCCAACCGGGTAGTCTCCGGTAGCTTGTAACGGGTAACACATTTCATCACTGTGGCGACAGCGCTTGCTAGGCTGATTCGGTGTCCGATTGATACAAAGATCGGTTTGACATGAATTCGGGTACGCAGGACAGCGCCAATCGTTTCCTGTTCATGTATCAGAGGTTGCCAGTCACCTTTCCGATCGGCTGGAATTCGATATTTACCCAGTAATCGTGTCTTGCCCACACCGATAGCGGGCGTATTCGTCAGAACCCCGAGATGACAGGCGATACCAAAACGTCTGGGATGAGCGTAGCCCTGACCATCGCACAGGTAGATATCCGGTTGTTGTTTAAGCTTTTTCACGGCCGCCAGGACCGCCGGTAGTTCCCGGAAAGATAATAATCCGGGGATGTAAGGAAACCGGGTCTCTTCTCTGGCAATAACGACGTCCAGCAATTCCAGCCTGCGGTAATCCAGAATAACAACGGCAGCCCGGGTAATGCTACCGTCGTCCTCAAAGCCAACATCGACCCCGGCCACATGCCGAATTTTACCAAAATCATCCCGGGCAATAACCTGCTGACGAAGCCGGTTTTGTAAGTCGATGGCCTGAGCCGGGGTCAAGTCCCAGTCATCTTCTATCGCTAACAACGCGGACACCAGGTCAATCCACAGACAGGGCGAGTATCATGCTGACCTGGCACAGTGGCCGCCCTGATTCATCACTCCACTGATTTAGGACACCCTGGATATGCAGCAGCGCCTTTTTACCCGATGAGAAGGATCGTACTGCACCCCATTTCAGCAAAGCACGTTTCACAGAGTCAGTCATCAAAAAGGTGTCCTTGCCTGCCATCCTCAGAAAATAAGGCCCGGAATTACCACCAAGCTGGAGAAATCTGCTCTTGAGGTCCTGCCATAGCATGACGATACGATTCGTCGGCCAATCTGCCAGGTAACTGCCCATGGATTTACCTTCCTGGTGTAGCACAGCTATCGCCTGGGCGTTATGCCGGACAGCACGGATCTTTCCCCAATGCCGGATGATCCGACGATCAGTCATTAACTTCTCCAGTTCTTCATCACTCAATTGACTCACCCGGTCAACATCAAAGCCGTGGAATACGTCCTCAAAAGCTGGCCATTTACCATCCACCATGCTGTGCTTGAGTCCCGCGCGAAATATCCTGCGGGACATTAAGGATAGAAACCAGTCGTCACCTTTCTTCCTGAGCTGGTTCGGCGTGACTGGCTTCGGTAGTCTAGCTTTCAGATTGCTTTCACTTCCCTGCCTGAATACCGCTTCTTCATATATCGTTGAAAATTCCTTCATCAACTCGTCCGCATCATGCTATTTCGATTATGCTGATTTACCACAATGATCCTTACCAAGGCTCAGTGGACCCGGACCATGAACCATGATGTATAACATACCGCCCATGATGGCGAGGTTTTTGAGAAAGCTGTTTATTTGACCCGGATCACTCCAAGGAGGATGAAAGATAACCGTAACGGGTATCAGGAACAGAAATATTACCATTGCNNAACCAGCAGGACCTCGGTGAGTGGCAACCCCTTACTGGCCATGATTTGTGCCGTATTGTCGAAGCCATCTATTTTATGCCAACCGGCATAAATGAAGATCACTGAGAGCATTATCCTGCCCAACAAGGGGCCAAATTTATTTAGTAAGCTACACATTTTTTCCTCCTTATAGATTTCAAGTTATTATTGATTTATTAAAATCTTATAACATCACTTGCAGGAGAAGAATTCCATGCACCAGATAGAAACACACATACGGAATATTCCAGATTTCCCAAAACCGGGAATACAGTTCAAAGACATCACTCCCTTGGTCAAAAACCCAACGATACTCCGCCTTGCGGTGCACCAGTTGATTCATCCTTTTATGGGAGATGATATCACAGCAGTTGCGGGCATGGAGTCCAGGGGGTTCATATTTGGAAGCCTGGCTGCATGGGAACTTGGTCTCGGGTTTGTGCCGCTGCGCAAGCCCGGAAAGTTACCCTATGATGTACAAAGCATTTCCTATGACCTTGAATATGGCTCAGCTGAACTGGAAATTCACACCGATGCGCTGAATGAAAATGACAAGGTTCTGCTGGTTGATGATCTGATAGCAACAGGTGGTACAGCATCGGCCAGTTGTGAACTGATAGAGCAACTGGGTGCCAGAGTTATGGCCTGTGCCTTCGTTATCGAACTGGACTCCCTGAAAGGCCGTGAAAAACTCTCAAAATACGAAGTTCATTCACTCATTCATTAT
Organism: Gammaproteobacteria bacterium; assembly: GCA_011772965.1. Lineage (GTDB taxonomy): Bacteria > Pseudomonadota > Gammaproteobacteria > Eutrophobiales > Eutrophobiaceae > SZUA-592. The sequence goes on along the minus strand of WVYN01000050.1, from coordinate 29,098 downwards.
TGATTCTTGATAGAATCCGGGGGCAAGTCTAGACTCAGTTCCAGGGAGAAAAAGATGGCATTGGTCAAGATAGTTGAATCACGGGCTGACGCGAATTACATGATTCGTGAAGTAGACAAACGAGGTGATGCCAACTTGCTTGTTTGCAAGGTAGAAAACAAACGAGATGCCATTCATGATGATGGAATCTGGTGTTTCGTTGATTCAATGGCGGAAGCGACTTTCTCTGTTGGTTTGCTTGACAGCCGCGCAAATGCAGATTTTCTTGTCTGTTATGTTGATTCAAGAGGTGAAGCCGGTTGGCGTACTGAACATCCATTGCGAGGGAAACTGTCATGAACGTAAATTTTCCATTGCTGTTGGCCAAAATCTCACCACTGGTCTATTTCGGCATAGCCCTTATTTTAATGGTGCTGCTCGACTATTTCATACCCTTGTCGCACATGATATTCATTCCTCTGAGAATTCTGGGCGGCCTGATTTTTCTTGGCGGGATTTTTATTATTTTCAAAATTGCAAAGCAATATGAACAAGAAGGGACTCCCATCAAATACCTTGCAAGGCCGACGACCATTCTCACTACCGGGCCCTATCGTTACAGCCGCAATCCAGTCTATCTTGCCATGTTACTCAGCTTGCTTGGAGCCTGGATAGCACTTGCCAGCCTGTCACCTGTGATAGTCATTATTGGTTTCTTTTTCCTGTTGGACAGGTGCATCATCCCGCAGGAAGAGATTTTTCTTGAAGCTGAGCAACCGCAACAATACCTGGATTATAAATATCAGGTGCGACGCTGGTTATAGTGGCTAGCTTAAGCCACCATTCACCTTAATCATTTCACCTGTTATGTAGGAAGAATTATCCGAAGCAAGGAACACGGCCGTCTCGGCAATGTCTTCCGGTTTACCAAAGCGTCCTAATGGAATTTCATTGACCCGTTCCTGATAATAGTCCTTATCCATGAGATCCTCGGCAAAGGCAGTCTCTATCCAGCCTGGGGCAATGACATTGACCCGGATTTCGGGTCCATAGGATTTTGCGTAAGCCCGGCTGAAGCCCAGTACACCCGCTTTAACTGCAGCGAACATCTGCGGATTGGCACCCTGGAAACCATGTATGGCAAGGTCCCATGCCATGTTAATAATTACACCATTTCCCTGTTTAAGCATCAGCGGTGCCAGTGCCCAGCAACAATTGATGGTCCCTTTCAGGTCGACGTTGATCAACCGCTCCAGTTTATGTTCATCCATCAACTCGGCTCCGGAACCGGTGAGGATATCCATCCCGGCATTGTTTACCCAGATATCAATTGAACCAAATTCTGATCTGGCCTTGTTTAGCAAAGCGACAATGGATTCAGGATCCCCGACATCTGCCTGTACCGCCAGCGCCCGGCCTCCGCTAGAGCGGATGGACTCCGCTACTGCTCCCGCCTTATCAGCAGACTGATAATAATTGACGATTACATTGGCACCTTCACGCGCAAAGGCCAGTGCAATAGCCTTGCCAATCCCACTACTGGCCCCGGTGACGACGGCATTTTTTTGCTGAAGTTTAGGCATTCGTCTAGACTGTAATTAAACACCTGCATTGTATCGTTATTACTGGACGGCCGCATACTCATGATCCAATGATCAACGCACCGATTCTTCAGCACTTGCCGAATGTCTATTTATATAGTGATACTCTGATTACATCGGGACAACCGGCTGCTGAAGACTTTCAATTAATCAATGACGCCGGCTGCCAGCTGGTGATTAATCTTGCCTTGCCTGATTCACCTGGCGCGATTAAAAATGAAGATACATTGGTCAGGTCCGCTGGCTGTGATTACCTTCATATCCCTGTGGATTTCAAGGCGCCCAACAAGAATAACCTAGAGGCCTTTTTCACGGCCATGGATGCGAACCGGGACAAATCCAAGCTGGTCCACTGCGCGTATAATTGGCGCGTCTCCGCGTTTGTCTTCCTCTACCGGGTCATCAAATGCAATACGGCAACTGAAGAGGCGATGGCCGAACTGAGGAACATCTGGATACCTGATAGCATCTGGCAGACCTTTATCAATGAGATGCTGGCAGACCAGTTACCCGGCCTGTGAGTCATCTTTACCAACCAGCAATCCCGGGATGGCAATCGATTCAGAGTATCTACTTTAGGTTTTATATATAATTTATTATTTTATGGTATATTTTAACTTATTTAGTACTGTCGTATATTAGTGACAGTCATGCGATCCCTGACCTCCCAGCTACATCGTAAGCGCTTGATATTTAACTGATGCCCTGCGCATCGAGGTCAATTCATAATTTCAGCATGGCCCAGCTACCAGATTTCACTGTGTTAATGATACCTGCATCACATTAACCGCCTAAAATACGGCCATAACATCCTCAGGGCATACACATTGCAGTCCAATTCCTAATGAATATCAGCAAACAAAAGATACTGGGCAAGCGGGTCAATATACTTTACCGGCAATCCTCTGTGGCCATCATCGGTATGGTCATCATCGCGGTAGCCATCTGTCTCCTGCTCTATAACCTGGCCGAACCGGATACTGCATTTGTGAAATTTATGTTCTTCTGGCTGGTGGCACTGATTGTTGTTTCCAGTCTGAGATTGTTTGCAGTGTCCTTATACCATAATCGCCCTGACGTACTGAAAGAGCACCAATGGCTGTATTTCTATGTGCTCTGGATTGCCATATCAGGCATTCTTTGGAATATTCTGTATTTTGAACTGTCCTGCAAATTGGAACCTGTTTATCTCTACTTCTTCATCATCACGGTTGCAGGCATGACTGCTGGTGCACTCAGTACTTACAACACATCATTCCTTGCATTCAGTGTCATGATCATTTCTACACTGGGCCCTATGACAGCCATCAGTCTGTTTTCTGATGATGAAATTATCCGCAGTCTGGGCATCATGCTACTTGTCTATATTATTTTCCTCCTCATTGCATCTTACCGACTGTACAATCAGATCAATAACCTGATCTTAAATGAATTCATGATTACCCGACTGCAATCTGAAAAAAGCCAGGCTGCAATGGTTAATACAGAACTTGAGAATGAGATCAGGCAACGCATTGCCACAGAGGGAAAACTGAAAGAGGAAAAAGACAAGGCGGAAGCACTCGCGGATACGCTTTTAACAATATCATCCAAGGACGGACTTACGGGACTCTTTAACCGGAGACGCTTCGATGAATTTATCGAAAAAGAATGGAACCGGGGCATGCGTGCAAAGGAACCATTAACCCTGATCTTCTGCGATATTGACTGCTATAAAGCCTACAATGACAGCTATGGCCACCTGGCTGGCGATGATTGTCTGAAGCAGATTGCTGAAGTCCTGGAGCATTTTACAAGGCGCGCCAGTGATTTTGCTGCCCGATACGGTGGTGAGGAATTCGCTGTAGTATTACCTAATACCACCCTGGAGATGGCACATTATGTCGCAGAACAAATCAGGACAGGGGTTGAAGATCTGAAAATTCCCCATCAATCCTCAACTGTCAAAGATATCGTGACTATCAGTATGGGTGTGGTTACACTGATACCGGATCAGGAAAAATCGATAAATGACCTGATCAACCTGGCTGACCAGGCACTCTATGAAGCAAAAGCAAACGGGAGAAATCAGACGGTTGTCTCAAAAGTTACATCCTGAGGTCTACCACTGGAATCCTGTAACAGATGGTGCATTAACGGCAGCCCTACTCTCCAATAAGCTCTGCTCAATGGGTTACGAATGCACCCGTTACATTTATTCATCGGGAACCTGTTTCTCTGAACATACACATCCAGTTGACAAAATCGATGCCGTGCTGGCCGGACGATTTCTGATCCGGATTTATGGTATTGATGTTGTTCTTGAGGCAGGAGACTGGGTAGTCGTACCCAGGAACACAATCCACTCTGCAGAGGTTATCGGGGATCAGGATGTCCTCAGCATAGATGCGGTCAAGCTGGACTAAATAAACTAGAGATCACTACCCGGATATTTGCCAACCACATCGGTAAAACAGCCCCTGACCTGACCTGTCACTGTGAGATATTCATCAATAAAACCCTCCGCATCGGCTGACCCGGCATCTCTCGCATAACCCATAGCCCTGGCCAATGTCTGGATCTGTTCAGGGTCCTGTGCGAAAGCACTAACACTTTTTAAATCAGCTACCCTCAACACACCTTCAACTCGTTTGAGAAAATCATAGGATTGTAATAATAGCCCGACTTGCTCACTAGTGAGCAAGCTTTTATTTCCGAGTTGCCGCAAGGCGTTTCTAGTTGACGCAGTTCTCAGCTCGGGAAACTTGTGCCCATAACCAAGCTGAAGGAAATGAGTAAGAAAATCGATGTCCATGATACCACCAGGGCCTCGCTTGATTTCAAATTTGCCTTTTGGATTGCCGAGTTCTCTCTCAACCTTGAATCTCATGTCCAGAATTTGCTTCCTGAGGTGAGCTTCATCATATATAGCGTAGATTTTTGAGCTGATGGATGATAACGCCTCGCTAGCCAGATGATTTTCATCAACAACAGGACGGCAACGGGTCATCATTTGCCGTTCCCAGATATCCCTGTCTTCGGAGTGGTATTCGATAAAATAACTGGCCGGGCTTATCAAAGTACCGGAAGTTCCGTGTGGCCTGAGCCTCATATCAATTTCATAGAGCAAGCCACAGGCGGTTGGTGTGGCAATATGTCTAAGCAGCAACTGAATCCGCCTGGTGAGTAGTGCATGCTCTGATGAATCACCCGAATACAGAAAAATTAAATCCAGATCAGAACCATAATTCATTTCTTTTCCGGCCATCCGTCCCATGGCCAGTATTGCGGGATATTGCGGGTCACCTTCTGCTTCATCCATAACCAGATGCACGGCGAGTTGCAGGGTTGTTTCTGCAAGGTGTGATAAAGCGACTTCAGATTGTTCATCATCCAGTCTGTCAGTGAGTTGAAACAGAAGTATTTGCAACATGATTTCATTTTTCGCCAGACGCAAACGTTCGAAGCGATCCTCAAGATCCGAATCAATATCATTGCCCCGGATAAATTCAAGCATACTGGACTTTGAAAAGTCAGGATCTGTCTGCATGTCATCGAAATATTTTTTGATTTCGAGTCCACGAAAAAAAACAAGCCGGGTAAAATACCAGCTTGCTCCAAACAACTTTGCCAACAGCGGCAGATTTTCAATACTTTCACTCCAGCCTTCGCGTTCACAAATATCCAGCCAACGCTCGAGATTGACGTTCGCTGCATTGACATTCCA
>WVYN01000050.1:9281-23781 GCA_011772965.1 Gammaproteobacteria bacterium | reverse complement strand
CAACTTTCTGTCGAATTTTTCAATTGTGGAATCGTCACTTGCCGGACCAAAACCCAAAGAACACGCGATTTTTCGACGTTGTTGTGGTTCATCAGCAAGCTTATGTGTTTGTAGTTCATCTACCATCTGCAGCCGGTTTTCCAATCTTCGCAGAAAAACATAGCTTTCATAAATGTCCCCGCCTTCCTTCCTTGAAAAAAATCCCTTAGTAGTCAACAAATCAATCAATTTGAGTGTACTGGTGGTCTTGAGCTGAGAATGACTGGTTGCATTTACAATCTGTAGCATTTGAATGAAAAACTCGATATCCCTGATCCCACCATTGCCCAGCTTAACGTTCCATGATCCACTGCGAGCACGCTGGGCAGACATGTCGTTTTTGATTTTAATGAAACGGATCAGATCATCACTGCCAAGTGAACGTAGGTAGATAAATGGCTGCAAGCGTTCCAGTAAATTGTCACCCAGTTTTCTGTCACCACCAATAATTCTTGCACGCAACCAGGCAAAACGTTCCCATGCCTCATTACTGGCCTCATAATAAAGCTCTGTTTCATCTATTGAAATAATCAATGGTCCACTGCGTCCCCAGGGACGGAGCTTGAGATCAACCCTGTAAAGGAATCCGTCTTCGGACCTGTGTTCTATGGCCTGGCTGAACCTACGGACCTGCTCTGTAATCAATTCCTGGTAATCGGGGTAACTCATTTCATCTGTTTCATTCCTGGAAACAAAGATCAGGTCCACATCAGAACTAAAATTCAGTTCCACAGCACCCAGTTTACCCAGGGCAAATATTGTAAATGGCACCGGATCATTTTTCAGACCATTGCATTCAAGATCCCTGGCAACCAGTTCCATGGTCTTATTAATAATATATTCTGCAAGTAAACTGAGTCGATCCAGTACAATCTGGTAGGAATAGCGCTGGCATATGTCGAGCCAGCTAATCTTGATTAATTCCTTGTATTTGAAATGCCGTAAACTGTCCAGATCGGAAATTGAGTCCAGTTCCGAAATATCAAGTGTTTGGGCACCATAGAGTGTGGCAATTACTTCAGGGTGCCGGCATAAATAACGGTAAATAAAATTGGAGATGGTAATCAGGTTTAAAAAACAAGGGACGTCTTCATCGGGCAATTTATCCAGATAACGCCGGGCTGTTGAATCCTCCAGCAGGCGCTGCAGACGATCCTCACCAATATCCGGATCAGGAGATTCTTTTAACAGGGCATCATAGTTCACTATGCATGAACATCACTCTGGAGTTGTTATTCTGTTCTTTTTGTTTTTCTATCAGACGTCTTGATATAACTCGTTACCTTTTTTCCGGAACTCCTCGGCCTTTTCATCCATGCCCTTCTCCAGCGCCTCCTGTGTGTCCAGCCCCTTCTCACGGGCATAGTCACGGACATCCTGGGTGATCTTCATGGAACAGAAGTTGGGACCGCACATGGAGCAGAAGTGTGCCAGCTTGTGACCCTCCTTGGGCAGAGTCTTGTCGTGGTATTCCCGGGCCCGCTCCGGATCCAGTCCAAGATTGAACTGGTCCTGCCAGCGAAACTCAAACCGCGCCTTCGACAGGGCATTGTCCCGAACCTGGGCCGCCGGGTGGCCCTTGCCCAGGTCCGCCGCATGGGCCGCGATCTTGTAGGTAATGATTCCTTCCTTGACGTCGTCCTTGTCGGGCAGCCCCAGGTGTTCTTTCGGGGTCACGTAGCAGAGCATGGCGGTGCCATACCAGCCGATCATCGCGGCCCCGATCGCCGAGGTAATGTGGTCATAGCCCGGGGCGATGTCAGTGGTCAGCGGCCCCAGGGTATAAAATGGTGCCTCATGGCACTCGTCGAGTTCCTTGTCCATGTTCTCCTTGATGAGATGCATGGGCACATGCCCCGGACCCTCGATCATAACCTGGACGTCATGCGCCCAGGCAATCTTGGTCAGCTCACCCAGGGTCTTTAACTCGGCAAACTGTGCTTCGTCATTGGCATCGGCGATCGAGCCCGGCCGCAGGCCGTCACCCAGCGAGAAAGACACGTCGTAGGCAGCCATGATCTCGCAGATCTCCTCGAAATGGGTATAGAGGAAGCTCTCTTGGTGATGCGCCAGACACCACTTCGCCATGATCGAGCCGCCCCGGGAGACTATGCCGGTCACCCGCCGGGCGGTCAGCGGGATGAATGGCAGGCGCACACCGGCGTGGATGGTGAAATAATCCACCCCCTGTTCGGCCTGCTCGATCAATGTGTCGCGGTAAATCGACCAGGTCAGTTCCTCAGCCTTGCCATCGACCTTCTCCAAGGCCTGATAGATCGGCACCGTGCCGATCGGCACCGGCGAGTTGCGTATGATCCACTCGCGGGTCTCGTGGATGTGCTTGCCGGTGGACAGGTCCATGACGGTATCTGCCCCCCAGCGAATGGCCCAAACCATTTTCTCCACTTCTTCCTCGATCGAGGAGGTCACCGCCGAGTTGCCGATGTTGGCGTTGACCTTGACCAGGAAATTGCGGCCGATGATCATCGGCTCGGTTTCCGGGTGGTTGACGTTGGCCGGGATGATGGCCCGGCCCCGCGCCACCTCGGCGCGCACAAACTCAGGCGTGATTAGCTCAGGGATATTCGCCCCGAAGCCCTGGCCCGGGTGGCGTTGTGCCAGACCCGGGTCCCGGTAGTCCGCCAGTTTCTGGTTCTCGCGGATGGCGATGTATTCCATTTCCGGGGTGATGATGCCGGCCCGGGCATAATGCAGTTGGGTCACGCATTGGCCGGTCCGGGCCCGCCGTGGCAGGCGCGAGCCCTCATAGCGCAGCTCGGCGAGCGCGGGGTCCTGCATCCGCGCCCGGCCATACTCGGAGCTGAACTCGGCCAGCGTCTCGGTATCGGTGCGCTCATCAATCCAGGGCTGACGCAGGGGAGGAAGACCCTGACGGATATCAATATCGGCGTTCGGATCGGTATAGGATCCGGAAGTGTCATAGACCGCCAGTGGCGGATTAATATCCACCCCCTGCTGGCTGTGGGTCTCGGCCAGGGCGATCTCGCGCATGGGTACCTGCAGGTCTGCTCGGCTGCCGGGCACATAGATTTTTCTGGAACCGGGCAACGGGGTTGCTTTGCGGGTGATACTGGATTGATCAATAGAAAAGGGTTTGACGATGGCACTCATGGAACTGATTCCTCAATATAAGAAGATATGAGCGCCCGTTCATAGTCTGAAAGTGTGCTTGCTTTCCTACGCCGGAATTAACCGGATCAGGTTCAAGGGTCACTCTCAGCCTGTCACAGGCGCCCCTAGCCGCACTACTCATGCATAATGCTTATCATAACAATTTTTGCGATAATTTACTGCATATGAATGCCGAGATGAATTTTGACCGGGCACGCCATAATATGATCGAACAACAGATCAGGACCTGGGAAGTACTTGATCAACGGGTTCTTGATTTGCTGGATGAAATACACCGTGAAGATTTTGTCCCGGTTACCTACCGTAACCTGGCGCTTGCCGATATCCAGATTCCCTTGCCACATGGACAAGTGACCATGACTCCCAAGGTTGAGGCACGCTTGTTGCAGGTAGTGGATATTCAGAAAAGCGATAACGTCCTCGAGGTCGGTACGGGTTGTGCCTACCTTACGGCGCTGCTGGCACGGGCAAGCAGTCGTGTAGTCAGCGTTGATATATTCGGGGAATTCCCCCGACAGGCAGCTGAAAAACTTTCCCGATATCGCATCAATAACATAATCCTGGAACATGGCGATGCAATAAACGGCTGGGACAAGCAAAAAAACTTTGATGTAATTGTACTGACCGGATCATTGCCGGTGCTGCCATCCTGTTTTCAGCAGCAACTTGCACCGATGGGACGCTTGTTTGTGATTACCGGATCTCTGCCAGTAATGGAAGCAGAACTGATAACCCGTATCGGGAAAAATGAATGGCGACGCGAGAGCCTGTTTGAAACATTTATCCCTCCACTGATTGGTGCCAATCTAGCTGATACTTTTGACTTTTAAGCGGGGAGATGCAATGCGTGAGATATCTGCNNCCTGGGAAATCGAGGTCTGTCAAATATCAGGGTCCACCCATATTGGCATGATGGAAATCCCAAGCCGTCTGAATGAACTTGATGCGGAGGCAGAAATTGTAGTTTTATGTCACTATGGGACACGTAGCCGGCAGGTAGCCGGGTTTCTCGAGGCCAGCGGGTTCAGCCAGGTAAGCAATCTTGTTGGCGGTATAGATGCCTGGGCGATGTCTGTGGAACCAGCCATGGCAAGATATTAATCAACTAACAATAGAAGGTCTTTACAGTGCAAAAAATAGTATTTCCAGTTTTAATTTGCCTGTCTTTCCTAATCCAGTCTCCGGTCATTGCCAATGATTTGGTTGATGCCTATTCACTGGCCAGGGGGGGCGATCCAACCTATCAGGCGGCTATTGCCGAGTACAGGGCCACTCTGGAAGCAAAACCACAAGCACGATCCCAGTTGCTGCCCACAATCAACTTCAGTGCTGACGGTGCCACCAACGAACAGGAAATCGATATAGAATCACCTTTCGGGGATTCGGGCAAGATTGATTTTGAAAGTTACAGTTACTCTCTGGATCTTAACCAGCCGGTATTCAGATATGACCGCTTTCTGGCACTGAAACAGGCCGACAGCGAGATAAAAGGTGCACAGGCCAGGTTGGATGCTGCAGAACAAGACCTGATGATCAGGATCAGCGAGCGCTATTTTGATGTTCTTGCCGCACTGGATGACCTTGAGTTTGCCAACGCTGAAAAAAAGGCACTGAAACGGCAACTGGAACAGGCAGAACAACGTTTCGAAGTTGGCTTGATTGCAATAACCGATGTTCAGGAGGCACGGGCTGGTTATGACCGATCAGTAGCGACCCAGATAGTTGCTGTTAATAATGTTGCTAATGCCCGTGAGGCGTTGAGAGAAGTCACGGGTGAATATATAGAATTACTCGCACCCCTGGGCGAAGAGATGCCCCTGGTCAGCCCACAACCCGAAGATATCGAAGAATGGACCCGGCGATCGCAGGAACAGAACCTGCAGGTGGAAGCTAGCCGGCAAGACCTCGAGGTTGCCCGCCAGAACATCAAGATTGAAAAATCAGGCCACCTGCCTACCGTGGACTTGTTTGCTAGCAGAGGATTTAACTCAAGCGGCGGACGGTTTGGGACTACCGATATTGATGATACCGTGGTTGGACTGGAATTAAATATGCCATTGTTTCAAGGCGGCCTGGTCACCTCTCGCACCAGGGAAGCCCATGAGCGTTATAACCAGGCCTACCAGGAACTGGAACGGGCCTACCGCGAGGCCCAAAGACAGACCCGCGAATCCTATCTCGGTGTCATATCTGGTATCAGTCAGGTCAAGGCCTTTCAGCAAGCCGTGGTTTCCAACGAAACTGCCCTGGAAGCAACCGAGGCCGGATTCGAGGTGGGAACCAGGACAGCGGTTGATGTCATAACCGTTCAACGGGCCTTGCTGGAAGCGCTCAGGAATTATGCCAGGTCAAGATATGACTACATTTTGAGTATTCTCAGATTAAAGCAGGCGGCAGGAACCTTATCACCGGAAGATTTACGAGCCGTCAATCAATGGTTGGAATAAGCGACAGGGTCTATCTAATTAAAAAACTTTCACAGTAATAACAGGAATATCGGAAAGATAGATTATGAAGTGTGATGCCGAAAATAGCGTCCTGTTGGTAATTGACGTTCAGAAAAAACTGACCTCCGTCATGCCAAATAAGGTGATGGAACGTCTCATTAATAATTCAAGACTGCTGATCAAAACCGCAAGCTTGCTCGCAATTCCAGTAATAGCTACACGGCAGTATCCGAAAGGCCTTGGACCCATTGAAGAAGAGATTGCCGAAACTCTGGGTAATAACACCCTGGAATATGACAAGACCTGTTTCTCTTGCGCAGGCGTCAGGGAATTAATGGATGCCCTGGAAAAGAGTGGACGAAAACAGGTGATCATTACCGGCATCGAGGCCCATATCTGCATTATGCAAACCGCTCTTGATTTGAAAGAAAAAAACTACGATGTATTTGTGGTAACCGATGCCATTGCTTCCAGGCAGCGAGAAAATTACGAAAATGCAATTCACCGCCTGATACAGAGCGGTATTACCTGTATTAACAGTGAATCTGTGCTGTTCGAGTGGCTGCAGGATGCCTCTCACCGGGCATTCAAGACAGTATCCACCATGGTCCGCTAACGTCTGCGGAAATAGCTGTACAAGGTATCCAATAATACATCTTTCTTGACCGGTTTGGCGAGATGCGAGGTACAGCCGGATTTGAGACACTTGTCGATTTCCTCCCTACTAGCATGGGCAGTCAATGCAATAATAGTGACAGGTTCAAGTTGCTCCAGTGATTCCCAGGAACGAATTAATCGGGTTGCTTCGTGGCCGTCCATCAGTGGCATCTGCACATCCATGAGTATCAAGTCATATTCATTTTTCTGATAGAGGTCTACTGCTACCTGACCGTTCTCGGCCTGGTCTATCTCAAGACCTGAATTTTTCAGATAGGCCTTAATGAGCATTCGATTATCCTGATTATCATCAACCAGAAGCAAGCGTTTACCTGCGATTACTATTTCCCTGGTATCTGGTTCGTATTCCTGCGTATTCGTCATTTCAAACTCGGCAAATACACCGTTGATAAGTTTGATTAATTCCTGATGCTTAACCGGTTTAACAATGTAGGAATCTATGCCCTGCTGCTTCACCTGCTTCATATGCTCATGTAAAGCAACCGGACTGATCATCATCATGGTTTTTGCTGAAGTGTCCAATTCTGTAATTTTCTTAAGTAACTCAAACCCGGTCATATCAGAAAATACATCATCTGTAATGACAAGGTCGAAACCATGACCGTCCTCCATGAATTTTTGATAGAGTTCCAGTGCTTTCTTACCATCGGCTGCAAGTGTGTTTTTGACATCATAGCTACTCAAAATTTCATTAATCTGAGAACGTACAGCATGATTATGAACTACCAGAAGAATTTGTTTATCCTTGATATCACGGTACAAGACTTTTGATACCGCATGTTCTTCATTTACCGGAAATCTGGCGAGAAAATAAAAGGTACTGCCCTTGTTTGGTTCACTTTCTACCCAGATCCTGCCATGCATCAGCTCTACCAGGCGTTTACAAATTGTCAAACCCAGACCTGTACCGCCATACTTGCGGGTCGTAGAGGAGTCTGCCTGGGTAAAACTCTCAAATATTGCATTGAGTTTATCCTGGGCAATACCTATGCCTGTATCACTGACAGAAAACAGGACAAGGTTTTGCTCGTCTGCATCCCTGGCATCCGTCGCAGCAACTACAATTTCACCCTGGTCGGTAAACTTTAGTGAATTACTGATCAGGTTGATAATAATCTGCCGTAACCGTCCTGGATCGCCTATCCGGTTGGGATTAAGTTCCCGATCCATGTAACTGACCAACTCAATATTTTTTTCCGCACCCTTGAGGGCATATATCTCCACTGACTCTTCAATGACGGCATTGATACTGAATGGTATTTCTTCAAGCTTCAGTTGCCGTGCCTCGATCTTGGAAAGATCCAGGATATCATTGACGAGGCTGAGCAAAGTGTCGCCGGCGCGCCTGAATACGTTAATATATTTTTTCTGTTCATCTGTTAGCGCCGTTCCCGAGAGTAATTCAGACATACCGATAATGGCATTTAAAGGAGTTCTGATCTCATGGCTCATGGAAGCAAGGAATTCCGATTTCATCATGGATGCCTGGACTGCTTCGTCTCTGGCGTTGGCCAGTTCCATGGTTTGTTCGGCAACTTTCTTTTCGATGACGATATTGCGTTCACGTAACTCTCTGGCCTGGATGTCCTTGGACCTGATCAACGATATCAGGAACAAGGTGACGCCAATACCTATTAAAAGAGAAACATAGACTGCTGTCTTTTCAAAATCGGACCAGTAAAGGTGCTTGTTTACAAATAGCTTGACCGACGATGCCGGAAATTGAATTGCTTCCTGCTGCGTTAATTCACTGATTTTCCAGTCATCGGAATCATCAATATTCACATGGGATTTGAACAGTAATTGCCTGCCAATGTTTGGATACTCATTATAAAGGGCCAGCGAAATACCTGGAGAAACCGGGATATTACTGAAATATTTATGTGGATCTATATACACAGCAACGATGCCTGATATCTCTGAGGTTATCGGATTAAACAGCATTCTAAAGAATCCAAACAGTAATTTTTTATCAATATTCTGGGCGGCGGTAATTGTCGATGGTGAATCCGTATACATGAAGTTGAATACTATCTTTCTGAAAACATCATCGTTTTCCAGGTTATTGTCCGGGATAAAAATTCTTGAATTTCGAGCAGTTTCATGCAGAACTTTAAATGAATCAGGCTGAGCAGTTCCATTTATATCTGGATTGACTTCCCTGTCTGACGGTCTATATTCGAAAAATGCAATATTCTCAATGAACGGATGATATTTGAGAAGTTCCCTTGTGTAACTATCAAACTCTTTTCTGGAAATGTTTTCCCTGGTCTGGATATATGCGCTTAATGTATTTACAGCATTCATACTGAGTAATACATTATTGGCGATCTTCTGTTTGAGTGATGTCAACTCAAAGCGAATTTCCCGTTCTTTAGTCTGAACCGAATTGTCCCATGCTACAGATACCAGGATTGTGGCAAAGGTTATGCCAAGAAGACTGACGAATCCATAAATCAGCCATCGCGGAATCTTGTCTTCAATTTGTCTTTCCATCAATAAAAATGGTCCTGCTATTCATACCTCACTTCAATATTGGCAAGAAAATGCTCAAACTCCAGGAGTTGCTGTTCTATTGTCGGCACATCATTATCCTTGGCACCTCTCTCAATCGCCGCACCAAGTTCCGTTATTTTGTCAAAACCATACCCTCCGCCAACTCCTTTGAGGCTATGGCCGATAGACCTGAGTGTTTCCATGTCTTTGGCCTGGAGTGCCTGTTTGAGCTTTTCAAGATCGGTATTACGATTTTCCAGGAAAGTGGGTATCAACTCTTCCAGATCCGGATCTATGGGTATGATGATTTTTTTTTCGGTCATGATGCTCTCACTCTGATGAATTATCTTTGATTCTGAAATCGGCGGGATTCAGCTCATGCTGGCCCAGTAATTTGTAGAATTCAGTCCTGTTCCTCCCGGCAATGCGGGCAGCATTTGCTACGTTCCCACTGCAGATTCGCAACACACTGACCAGATAATTCTTTTCACAATCCTGCTTGACTTCCTTGAGGGTTTGCATTGATTGTGGTCTATCCTGCAATGCTTTCTGGACGATGGATAGCGGAATAATCTCTGTTTTACACAGGGTGGCGCATAAATCGACCGTATTGATCAATTGCCTGACATTTCCTGGCCAGGATGATGACACGAGGTACTCAATGGCCTCCGGTGCAAAATGTTGGGAACCGCGCCGGTTGGCCTTGGTAAATTTCTTGAGGAAAAATTCTGCGAGCATGGGTATGTCTTCACGTCGATCATTCAGGGGAGGTATGTGCAATGGCACCACGTTCAATCTGTAATACAAATCTTCCCTGAAACTGCCATCTTCAACGGCCTTTTCCAGGTCTTTGTGCGTTGCCGAAATGATCCTGACATCAATTGGATAGGTTTTAACCGAACCGACCGGTCTGACTTCCAGGTCCTGCAGCACTCTTAATAACTTGACCTGCAGGGAGAGAGGCATATCACCAATTTCGTCGAGAAAAATAGTACCACCATTGGCCGCCATAAACAGGCCCTCGTGGCGCATATTGGCGCCGGTAAAGGCACCTTTTTCATGGCCGAATAATTCCGATTCCAGCAACTGTTCGGGCAATGCCCCACAATTGACGGCAATAAACGGATGGTCATGCCGGAAGCTGTTTTCATGGATGGCCTTGGCAATGACCTCCTTGCCGGTGCCCGTTGCCCCACTGATAAATACTGTGACATTACTGTCGGCTACCGATTCAGCGAGCTCGATGATCTCGGCCATTTCTTTGCTGCAATAGATTACATTACTGCCAAACTCTCCGGCAGTGCGGCTGCCACTGGTCAGCCGCAGGACGCGCTTGACCTCCTTAATCAAATCATCCTGGTCAATAGGTTTGGTTAAAAATGCTGAACTGCCCAAATGGGTGGCCTTGATAGCATCATGAATCTGTGCAGAACCACTCAACATGATGACCGGCATTAGGGGGTTATCAGAATGAATCGCCGTGAGCAACTGCATACCGCTCATGCCCTCCATGAACAAGTCCGTGATAATGAGATTGGGTCTGTTGGACGCAATGGCTTCCAGGGCATCTTCTGCGGAAGAACAAGTCTGAATTTCAAAACCGGCTTTTTTCAACCACACGGACAATAATTTCAGGATGTCTTTATCATCATCTACAACCATGATCCTGATCTTGCTGTAATCCTTGATATCAGTGATATCGTTCTTGTCTGTGCTGTCTATTTGATTTGTCATGCTCATCCCATGTTATTACTCGACCGTTACCGACTTTGCAAGATTTCTAGGCTGATCGACATCTGCACCCTTGAAAACAGCTATATGATAGGCAATCAGCTGTAGCGGTACCGTAAATACAATCGGGGCAATACTGTCTTCGACATGGGCTACTTTCAATACTTGTATGTCATCATCTTTCTCAAGCTGGACTCCCGTGTCAGTAAGTACATATAAGCGGCCTCCCCTGGCTTTGACCTCCTGCAAGTTGGATTTGATTTTTTCCAGCAATTCATTATTTGCAACCACCGCGAAGACCGGCATGTCCTCATCAACCAGAGCCAGCGGACCATGTTTCAATTCACCTGCGGCATAGGCCTCAGCATGAATATAGGATATTTCTTTCAGTTTTAATGCTCCTTCCATGGCAATAGGTAACAGCAGGCCCCTGCCCAGATAGAGCGCATGGTGCTTGTTGATAAACTGCTTGGAAAGCAGATTAATTTTTCCATCCAGCTCCAGGGCAGAATTGATCCGGCCCGGTAATTGTTGTAGCTGTCCAACGATTGCCGCCTCGGTTTCCGATGTCATACCCAAACGCCGGCCCAGCACTGTAACCAACATGAGGAGCGCAACCAACTGGGTAGTAAACGCCTTGGTGGAAGCAACGCCAATTTCGGCCCCGGCACGGGTCAGAAAAACCAGATCTGATTCACGGGTCAATGAACTTTCCGGGACATTACAAATAGCCAGACTAGCCGCAAACCCCGAATGTCTGGCAAGTTGTAGTGCAGCAAGTGTGTCGGCCGTTTCACCGGATTGGGAGATAGTGACAAACAGGGTGTCCGGGTGGACCACCGACTTGCGGTAACGGAATTCACTTGCAATTTCCACATCACAGGGAATATTGGCAATGGACTCCGCCCAGTAGCGGGCAACCAGACCGGCATGGTAACTGGTACCGCAGGCCACAATCTTGATTGCCTTGACCCGATCAAATAACTTACCAGCCTTTTGACCAAACACTGTTTCATCAATACGACCATTATTAAAAGCGCCTGCCAGTGTGTCATGAACTGCGCGGGGTTGTTCGAAGATTTCCTTTAGCATGTAGTGGCGATAACCGGATTTACCTGCTACATCATGGGAAAGTTCAGAGATCGATACCGGCCGCTTAACCACCTTACGGTTCTCATCATATATCACGACTCCATCACAGGTGATATCTGCTATGTCACCATCGGCCAGAAAAATAAATTTCTGTGTAACGGATAACAAGGCAAGCACGTCGGAAGCAATGAAATGTTCCCCGATACCGATCCCGATAACCAGGGGACTGCCGCGTCTTGCCGCAATCAATCGACCAGGTTCAGAAGGACTGATGATACCCAGGGCATAGGCGCCATCAAGTTTATCTGTCGCAGCAAACACCGCTTCCAGCAAGTTACCCGTGTCAGAAAAACTATCATAGATTTGATTAACGACCACTTCCGTATCGGTTTCGGACTGGAATGCATGACCGTTAGCGATTTGCGCCTGTTTCAGGCTCTCATAATTCTCAATAATGCCATTGTGAACGATGGCAATTTGATCTTTACAGATATGTGGGTGGGCATTTTCCACGCTGGGTTTCCCGTGAGTTGCCCAGCGGGTATGGGCGATGCCGGTAGTACCCTTAAGCGGCGATTGTTTTAGTGAATCAGCCAGATCGTTGACCTTGCCGGCAACCCGTAGGCGGTGTAACCCGTTTCCTTCTAGCACTGCCAGACCTGCAGAATCGTAACCACGGTATTCAAGACGGCGCAGTCCCTCCATGAGTATTTTACTGACATCACGCTCAGCAACCGCACCAACTATTCCACACATAAACTGTCCTTCAATTTATTTTCAAAATTTGCTGATATGCCCATGGGATAGGTGCGATCAAGCCTGATTATTTATCTTTGATGTATGTGTCATGACTCTGAAAGCGTTTTTGCACATCTGCGATGTATTTGTTCGCCTCCAGTTTGGCATGCATTTGTTGATTCGGAGTTAATTTGTTCTGGCCCGTCAGTGTCTCGAGCAGACGTTTTGCTGTCTCGTGGCCCTGTTGGGAGGCAGCAAAATACCAGATGAAGGATTGGTAATAGTCCTGGGCGACATAACGACCATAATAAAACATATCTCCGTAGTTTCTCTGGGCGTCAGGGAAGCCTGCCTCAGCGGCTTTTTGGAACCATTCACTGGCCTTCCTGAAATTACGTTCCACGCCCAGACCCAGGTGATAATGAATACCGATGAAGTTTTGCGCCTCAAGGTCACCCTGCTTAGCGAGCGGCAACCAGAGTTCGAAGGCTGTTTCATAATCACCCTGATGAAATGCCGCCTTGGGATCAGTCGGCTTTCCACAGGCCCCGAGTAAAAAGACACAGGCCAGCAGGAAAGAAACCGGAGCTTGTCGCATATTATTAAGCTGGATTAATTAATTATAATTAGTAGTTGAATTTTAACACTTTAAAATAGAAAAATACCCTGCATAGCGGATTTCTGTGGACCGAATACATTATATAAGACAGATGGCAGGTGTAGAGTGAAACTGCATGGTGGGTTACCACGCTTCTTTAAATTGGTCGGGGCGAGAGGATTTGAACCTCCGACCACCTGCACCCCATGCAGGTGCGCTACCAGGCTGCGCTACGCCCCGAATGAATTCAGAAAGATATCAGAAACAGACAGTCAAAACGACCCACGCCCAAGTTGATTTGGGCGGGATTAATACGACATGATCAGCGTCGCAAGAGGTCCAGAACCGCTTCAAGCTCGTTACGGATCTGGCGGATGATCTGCTGACTCTGGTTGGAATCGTCCTTGGCCTCATCGCCAGACAGACGCTGCCTAGCCCCACCGATGGTAAACCCCTGTTCATATAACAGGCTTCGGATCTGCCGGATAAGAATGACGTCATGACGTTGATAATAACGACGATTGCCCCGGCGTTTCAGTGGCTTAAGTTGTGGAAATTCCTGTTCCCAGTAGCGCAGGACATGTGGCTTGACAGCACACAGATCACTGACTTCACCAATGGTGAAATAACGCTTTCCGGGAATGGCAGGTAAATCGAAATTAGTCGACGCTTCCAGCATAGGCCTCTACTCGCGCTTTCAGTTTTTGACCTGGACGAAAAGTAACCACTCGCCGGGCACTTATCGGGATTTCCTCCCCTGTCTTGGGGTTACGCCCCGGTCGCTCGTTTTTGTCGCGCAAATCAAAATTCCCGAATCCGGACAACTTAACTTGGTTGCCTGCTTCCAGTGCTGCCCTCACCTCTTCAAAAAACATCTCAACAATTTCCTTAGCTTCGCGTTTGTTGAGACCCAACTCCTCATAGAGCTTTTCCGCCATCTCAGCTTTTGTTAGTGCCATAATTATTCTCTCAATGTCGCTCCAATTTCTTGCCCCAGCCGGGCAAGAATATCCCCCATTACGGCTTCAATATCCGCTTCTCTAAGAGTGCTAGAAGATCCCTGAAAGGTCAAGCCCAATGCAAGACTTTTTTTCCCTAGATCAATACCTTCGCCTTGATATACGTCAAACAACTGTAGGTTAATCAGGTATTCCGGGGCCCCGCTGCGGATGCAGCCCAAAACCCGGGCCGCAGGTATGTCTTCGTCCAGGACGATGGCCAGATCCCGCTTAACTGCAGGAAATTTCGATATTTTCTTAAATTTTGCAGGCATATACTGCAAAATCCGTCGAATTTCGAGTTCAAAAACGTAGGCCGGCCTGGCCAGATCACAGCTGGATTGCAGGCTCGGATGCAAGGCACCGACGAAGCCGACGGCCTGTTGCCCAATATAAACCTGGGCAGACTGCCCCGGGTGCAGGGCCGGG
The DNA here is from genome assembly GCA_011772965.1 of Gammaproteobacteria bacterium. Lineage (GTDB taxonomy): Bacteria > Pseudomonadota > Gammaproteobacteria > Eutrophobiales > Eutrophobiaceae > SZUA-592. The sequence continues at coordinate 9,382 of WVYN01000050.1, read as the reverse complement.
TGCTGAAGCGGCCGAAACGAGAGACTGGTAGAGGCATGCCCGCAGTGACACAACAAGGCTTCCACATCGCCCTTGATGTCAAAATAATCGGTTGGCATATC
>WVYN01000050.1:0-9252 GCA_011772965.1 Gammaproteobacteria bacterium | reverse complement strand
AATTGCTGTACCGAACTGCCCTCTTGATGAAATGACAGGCCATATTCAAACAGCCTGATCCGCCCCTGCTGGCGGTTAATATTAAAAATCAGGGCACGAAGCAAGCCAGGGAGCAGACTGGTACGCATTACTGCCAGATCCGAGGCAATCGGGTTGATCAGTTCCAGATCCGTTTCACCCGGTGTAATTCGTCTTTGTAATGCTTGATCAACAAAACTGTAGGTGATGGCCTCCTGATAATCGCGGTTGACCAGTAAGTTCCGCATCCTTTGCAGTTGCTGGTATTCGTGTTGCTGGGTCTGGACATGCATTGGAATCAACGGAACCGTACCGGGAATCTGGTCATAACCATGGATACGGGCCAGTTCCTCGAGCAGATCGGCCTCGATGGTAATGTCAAAACGCCAGCTGGGCGGTACCACCGTCCAGCCAGTTGCAGTCTCAATCACTAGCATACCCAGCGACGAGAGGATCCGGGTCACAGCCGCTGGCTCGATATCGATGCCCAGCACCCGAATAATTTGGTCTTTTCTCAACTCGATTTCATCCCGAATCGGCAGGTATTCCTCGGCGCTCGATTCAGTCACCGGTCCGGACGATCCACCACAAATGGAAAGAATCAGTGAGGTTGCCATGTCAATGGCCCGCACCTGGAGGGTAAAGTCTACGCCACGTTCAAACCGGTGCGAGGATTCGCTATGCAAACCATATCGGCGGGCCTGACCGATGATTGATGTTGGGGCAAAACAGGCACTTTCCAAAAAGATATTTTGACTCTCTTTGGTAACGGCGCTGTCCAGGCCGCCCATGATCCCGGCCATGGCCAGGGCCTGCGTATCATCAGCGATCAGTAATACCTCATTTGAAAATGCACATTCCTGATGATCCAGCAATGTTAACGTTTCTCCCTCATGAGCAAAGCGAACATGGATGTCACCATTCAGGCGATCATTATCGAAGGCATGCATTGGTTGTCCCAATGACATCATGACGTAGTTGGTAATATCGACCACCACGTTAATACAACGTATGCCACTGCGCTCAAGACGTTCCTGCATCCACAAGGGAGTTGTTTTTCCAGAATCCACGCCGGTAATCACCCGACCTGCATAATGCGGGCAGGCAGCAGAGGCTTCGAGATGTATCTTGCGTTGTTCCCTGTGTTCCGCATTGATGCTCTCAGTAGGCGGGGTATTGATACCGATACCATGGATCACCGATAACTCCCGGGCAAGGCCGAAGACACTCAGGCAGTCGCCCCGGTTGGGCGTCAGGGAGACTTCGATAATGTTATCTTTGTTCGTTAATAGCTCACTAAGGGGCTGACCCGGTTTGCTGTCTTCCGGTAATTCTATCAGGCCCTCGGCATCTTCACTCAGGCCCAGGTCAGCTGCCGAACACAACATACCTTGTGAAATCACGCCGCGAATCTTGCCAGTTTTGATAGTGCCAATCCCGGGTAGTCTGGCGCCGACCTGGGCCAGGGCTGCCAGCATGCCTTTTCGGACATTCGGCGCCCCACAGACCACGTCAATGGTTTCCGAGCCGGTGTTGATCTTGCATAGACGGAGCTTGTCGGTATCGGGATGCGCTGAGACAGAATCAACGCGGGCAACGATCACCTTCGTGAAAGTAAGTGTAACCGGTTCAATTCCCTCCACTTCCAGACCGGTCATGGTCAATTGCTCCGCCAATTGATTGATATCAACCGCTGGGTTAATCCATTCACGTAACCAGTGTTCGCTGAGTTTCATCGTTATTACTAATTAAACTGTTTCAGGAAACGCAGATCGTTTTCGAAAAACATCCGCAGGTCATCAATGTCATAGAGGAGCATGGCGAGCCGCTCTACGCCCATGCCAAAGGCCAGGCCGGTATATTCATCACCGTCGATTCCGACATTCTCCAGCACTTGTGGATGCACCATCCCGCAACCCAGAACTTCCAGCCAGCCATTTTTACCCATGATATCGACTTCGGCTGAAGGCTCGGTAAACGGAAAATAGGACGGGCGGAAACGCAACTCGAGAGATTTCTCAAAAAAGGATTCCAGAAAATCCTTTAACAACCCCTTGAGTTGGGTAAAGGTCACCTGCCGATCAATCATCAAGCCTTCCACCTGATGAAACATGGGTGAGTGTGTCATGTCGGAATCACAACGGTAGACCCTGCCTGGCGCAATGAAACGCAGTGGTGGTTGGCGATCTTTCATCACACGGATCTGCACCGATGAGGTGTGCGTACGCAACAGCAGCGAGTTATTGAAGTAAAACGTATCGTGCATGGCCCGGGCCGGATGGTGTGCCGGAATATTCAGGGCCTCAAAGTTATGATAATCATCCTCTACCTCGGGACCCTCAACGACTTCGAAACCAAGCTGGAAAAACAGGGATTCAATCTTTTGCAAGGTCAGGGTGATGGGGTGCAGGCCGCCAGGCAGATTGCCGCGGCCCGGCAAGGTAATATCAACACTTTCCGAGGCAAGGCGTGATTCCAGTTGTGCCTGTTGTAATTTATTCCGCTGTGTTTCAATTGCCTCTTGCAATAGTTCCTTGGCCTTGTTGATTGCTTCGCCGACCTTTGGTCTTTCTTCGACAGGGAGTTTCCCTAACTGTTTCAATAACTGGGTGAGCTGACCTTTCTTACCCAGGTAATCAATACGCACCTGATCCAGACCAGTTAGATCCATGGCCTCCTGGATCGCAGCCTTTGCCTTCTTTACCAGTTCATTTATATCGTTCACGTAATGACTGAGCCTGATTAAGAAATAAAAAAGGGGAAAGTGTTTGGCTTTCCCCTGTCATACAAATTACGTTTTAGTAATTAACTTGCAAGACGGGACTTGGCCTGGTCAGCAAGGGCCGCAAAGGCCGGCTTGTCATTGACTGCCAGCTCTGCAAGTATCTTACGATCAATTTCGATTTCTGACTTGTTCAGGCCGTCAATTAAACGACTGTAGGACAAACCATGCTCACGGGCTGCGGCATTGATACGGGCAATCCATAGGACACGAAATTCACGTTTCTTGTTACGGCGATCACGATAGGCATACTGAGCGGCCTTGATGACGGCCTGCTTGGCCACGCGGAATACATTCTTGCGTCGACCGCGATAACCCTTGGCCTGTTCGATAATTTTTTTGTGTCTGGCATGGGCGGTAACGCCACGTTTTACTCTTGGCATGACTTGACTCCGTTAACTGTATGGCAACATGCGGGCAATCAATTTTTGATCGTTGTCATGAATAGCAATGATCGGCCGCAGGTGACGTTTGCGTTTTGTATCTTTCTTGGTCAGGATATGACTGCGATGTGACTGGCGATGTTTAAACTTGCCGGTTGCCGTACGAGAAAAACGTTTGGCTGCACCGCGATTGGTTTTCATTTTTGGCATAACTGCTACTCCGGATTCATCTGCTATTCATTTAATAATGACCTGGTTTAACGCTTCGGTGCCAGCACCATCACCATTTGTCTACCTTCCATCTTGGGATACTGTTCCACGACGGCCAGCTCTTCGAGGTCAGCTTCAATCCGGTCCAGCATCTTTGCACCCAGTTCCTGGTGGGCAAGCTCCCTGCCCCTGAACCGTAAGGTAACTTTGACCTTATCGCCGTGATTCAGAAACCGTGTCAGGTTTCTGAGTTTTACTTCATAATCACCGTCCTCGATCCCCGGTCTGAACTTGACTTCCTTGACCTGGATTTGTTTCTGCTTTTTTTTGGCCGCCTGTTTTTTCTTGCTCAGTTCAAAAAGATATTTGCCGTAATTCATGATCCGGCAAACAGGTGGTTCTGCGTTTGGTACTATCTCTACNNCCTATTTGCTCCCCGTCTTTGCCGATTAATCTGACCTCAGCCGAGGTTATCTCGTCATTCAGACGAGTCTGCTTGTCCGCGGTGATATGTGATTCCTCCTAAAAAAATGAATGGCCGCGTTACACGGCCTCTTCGGTAAGGCGCCCGGTGAAGTCATCGAGTGACATTTCACCCAGGTCCTGACCACTTCGTGTACGCACGGCCACAGTCTGGTTTTCCTGTTCACGGGCACCGATGACCAGCTGGTACGGGACCCGTTGCATTGCGTGCTCGCGGATTTTAAGCCCGATCGTTTCATTTCTCAAGTCACTCTCGACCCTGAGACCTTGTTTTTTAAGGGTTTCCACCACTTTTTTGGCATATTCGGACTGCTTTTCGGTCAAACTGATAACCACGGCCTGGATCGGGGCCAGCCAGACCGGGAAATCACCGGCGTAATGCTCGATCAAGATGCCGATAAAGCGCTCGATGGAGCCCAGGATTGCCCGGTGGATCATGACGGGCACCTGCTTACTGCCGTCCTCGGCCACGTAGCTGGCATCCAGGCGGTCGGGCATGGAGAAATCCAGCTGGATGGTGCCCAGCTGCCAGACCCGGCCGATGGAATCGCGCAGCGAGAAATCGATCTTTGGGCCGTAAAAGGCGCCGTCACCGGGGTTCAGTTCCCACTCCAGGTCGGATTCGTCCAGGGCCTGTTGCAAAGCGTACTCGGCCTGGTCCCAGAGTGCGTCCGCGCCCACCCGGTTCTCCGGGCGGGTGGAAAGCCTGATGCGGATGTCCTCAAAACCAAAGTCCTCGTAGACCTTGAAGACCAGTTGCATGAGCCTGGCAACCTCGGGCTGGATTTGCTCGCGGGTACAGAAAATGTGGGCATCGTCCTGGGTAAATCCCCGCACCCGCATCAGGCCATGCAGCGCACCGGATTGCTCATTGCGGTGACAGGAGCCAAATTCCGACATCCTCAGGGGCAGATCGCGGTAGCTTTTCAGGCCCTGGTTGAAGATCTGGATATGCGCCGGGCAATTCATGGGCTTGATGGCAAAATCCCGCTCCTCGGAATGGGTCATGAACATCTCGTCCGAGAACTTGGCGATGTGCCCGGACTTCTCCCAGAGTATCTTGTCGATGATCAGCGGGGTACGGACCTCCTGGTAGTCATTTTCCAGCAGCAGGCGGCGGATGTAATTCTCGATGATCTGGTAGATCCGCCAGCCCTTGTCGTGCCAGAACACCATGCCCGGGGCCTCGGGCTGAAAGTGCAATAGATCCAGTTTGCGGGCGATCTTGCGATGATCGCGCTTCTCCGCTTCTTCCAGCCGATACAGATAGGCCTTCAGTTCTTTTTTGTTTGCCCAGGCGGTACCGTAAATGCGTTGGAGCATTTCGTTATTCGAATCACCGCGCCAATAGGCGCCCGCCAACTTGGTCAGTTTAAAGGCCTTGATCTTGCCAGTGCTGGGCACATGGGGGCCGCGACAGAGATCGGTAAAATCTCCCTGTGAATAGAGTGACAGTTCCTCGCCGGCCGGGATGTCCTCAATGATCTGCGCCTTGTATTCCTCACCCTGGTTACGGAAAAAGGCAATCGCCTTATCGCGGGACATGACCTGGCGGGTCACGTCGATATCCTCGGCCACCAGTTCCTGCATGCGTTTTTCGATCTTCTCCAGATCTTCCGGGGTAAAGGGCCGCTCATAGGCAAAATCATAATAAAACCCGTCCTCCACCACTGGACCGATGGTCACCTGGGCCTCGGGGAATAATTGCTTCACCGCCTGGGCCAGTAGATGGGCACAGGAATGACGGAGGACTTCCAGGCCTTCCTCGTCGCGATCGGTAATGATCCGGAGCTTGCTGTCGTTCTCGATCTTGAAGCCGGCATCAACGACCGTGTCGTTGACTTCTCCGGCCAGAGTGGCCTTGGCCAGGCCGGGACCGATATCAGAGGCCACCTGCCATACGCTGACCGGCTTGTCGTAGTCACGTTGACTGCCGTCGGGAAGAGTTATCGTGGGCATGTTTCCTCCTTTTGCTCAGTGGTGACCCCCACAAAAGGCCACGTGTTGAGGATGTTCGTTAGCATTGATTCCGCACCTGGAAGTGCGCCATTGTGGCACCGTCCACAATGAAGAAAACGCGGGAACGTTCTGCTGCGTTTTCGATCCTGAAGAAATGCGTGGATGGATTTCTTCAAGGAGAACTAATGGTAGGCGCGATTGGACTCGAACCAACGACCCCCACCATGTCAAGGTGGTGCTCTAACCAGCTGAGCTACGCGCCTGTCGTTAAAGGCCGCATAGAATAGCGGACAATCCCGGCGATGACCAGCCTGTCATGCAGACCAAAGCTCCTGTCTAACCGGCCTTTTCCTCCGGCAATCCCAGGCCCCTGGTACGGATTTCATGGATCTGATCACGCAGGCGGGCGGCCTCCTCAAATTCCAGGTCACGCGCGTGCCGGTACATCTGTTCCTCGAGTTGCTTGATCCTTTTCAACAGTAATTCTGGCGGTTCGCCCAGGTAATCCGGTACCTGCTCGGCCACTTTCGCCCATTTCTTCCGGCCCCGGCCTTCGCTATAGGCACCTTCCATGATGTCGGTGATGGCCTTTTTCACACCGGCCGGTGTGATGCCATGCGCGACATTAAATTCCGTTTGCTTGTTGCGGCGGCGTTCGGTCTCTTCGATGGCCCGTTGCATCGAACCCGTCATCTTTTCAGCGTAAAGAATGGCCTTGCCATTGATGTTTCTTGCTGCCCGGCCAACTGTCTGGATCAGGCTGGTCTCCGAACGCAGGAAGCCTTCCTTATCGGCATCCAGTACTGCCACCAGGGACACTTCCGGCATATCGAGTCCCTCCCGCAACAGGTTAATCCCGACCAGCACATCGAATTCTCCGAGCCGCAGGTCGCGGATGATTTCCACCCGTTCCACCGTATCAATATCGGAATGCAGGTAGCGCACCCGCACGCCATGCTCCGCCAGGTATTCCGTAAGGTCTTCGGCCATGCGCTTGGTGAGCGTGGTGACCAGTACCCGCTCGTTGGCCACTACCCGGAGGTTGATCTCGGACAACAGGTCATCGACCTGAGTCGTAACCGGCCGCACTTCCACGGCCGGGTCCACCAGGCCCGTTGGCCTGACCACCTGCTCTGTGATCTGACCGGAGTGTTCGCGTTCATACGGACCCGGTGTCGCAGAGACATAGATCCTCTGTGGCGCCATGGCCGAGAATTCCTCGAACCGCAACGGCCGGTTATCCAGCGCCGAAGGTAAACGAAATCCATATTCAACCAGGTTTTCCTTGCGTGAACGATCGCCACGGTACATACCGCCCAGTTGCGGGATGGTGACGTGACTTTCATCCACGATCAGCAAGGCTTCCTTCGGCAAATAATCAAACAGGGTCGGTGGCGGTTGCCCGGCCTCCCGACCGGAGAGGTAGCGTGAGTAATTTTCAATGCCGGAGCAATAACCGATCTCCAGCATCATCTCGATATCGAACTTGGTGCGTTGTTCCAGTCGCTGCGCCTCAACCAGCTTGTTGGCCTCATAAAGCTGTTCCAGGCGCTGTTGCAATTCAATCTTGATGGCCTCGACAGCATCCAGCAAGGTCTGACGGTTGGTGACGTAGTGGGTCTTGGGATGGATGGTCGCCCGCGGCACCTTGCGAATCACTTCACCTGTCAAGGGATCAAACCAGGCCAGCGCTTCTATCTCGTCATCAAACAGTTCGATCCGCAATGCCTCACGTTCCGATTCGGCNNGATTCGGCAGGAAAGACATCGATGACTTCACCACGGACCCGGTAGGTCGCACGCTGCAACTCGACATCGTTGCGGTTGTATTGCATTTCCGCCAGCCGCCGCAGGATCTTGCGTTGATCCACCATGTCACCCTGATCCAGGTGCAGGACCATTTGCAAATAGGACTGCGGATCACCTAAACCATAGATGGCGGACACCGTGGCAACAATAATCGTATCGCTGCGCTCCAGAATGGCCTTGGTGGCCGACAGCCGCATCTGCTCGATGTGTTCATTAATCGAGGCATCTTTCTCAATGTAGGTATCCGTGGTCGGCACGTAGGCCTCGGGCTGGTAATAGTCATAATAGGATACGAAGTACTCCACGGCGTTTTCCGGAAAGAACTCCCGCATTTCGCCATAAAGTTGTGCGGCCAGTGTCTTGTTGGGTGCCAGCACCATAGTACTGCGCTGCATTTGCTGGATGACATTAGCAATGGTGTAAGTCTTGCCGGAGCCGGTGACCCCGAGCAGGGTCTGATGTGCCAGGCCATCCCTGAGCCCAGTGACCAGTGATTCAATCGCNNTTTTTTGTCATCGACGTTTGCAGTATATTACACGGCTTTTGCACCGCCTTTGAAATTTGGGGAAATACATTGACTATCAAGCTCGCTCAACGCGTAGCCAGCATCAAACCATCGGCTACCCTGGCCGTTTCCGCCCGCGCCGCCCAGTTGCGCGCCGCCGGTGAGGACATCATCAGCTTCAGTGCCGGTGAACCGGACTTTGATACCCCGGAACACATCAAGGATGCGGCCATTGAGGCATTAAACAAGGGCTTTACCAAGTATACCGATGTGGCAGGCATGCCCGAACTCAGAAAGGCCATCATCAATAAATTCAAACGGGAAAACAACCTCGAATACCAGGACAACCAGATCCTGGTGTCCTGTGGCTGCAAGCACAGCCTCTATAACCTGTTCCAGGCGGCCATTAATCCCGGCGATGAAGTCATCATCCCGGCCCCCTACTGGACATCCTACCCGGACATGGTGCGCCTGGCCGGCGGCGAACCCGTGATCATCAAGACCACCATCGAAAACAATTTCAAGATCAACAAGGCCCAGTTGATCGGGGCGATCACCGACAAGACCCGGATGATGATCATCAACAGTCCGTCGAACCCGACCGGNNGCCACAGATGACATATATGAACATATCCTCTGGGGACAGCCGGAGTTCACAAACATTGTGAATGCTTGTCCGTCCTTGTATGACCGGACCATCGTCTTTAATGGCGTTTCCAAGGCCTATTCGATGACCGGTTGGCGTATTGGTTACCTGGCCGGACCTGAACCCCTGGTCAAGGCCATGAAAAACATCCAATCACAAAGCACATCCAATCCGACGTCCATTGCCCAGGTGGCAGCGGTCGCGGCCCTGGAAGGCGATCAATCTTATATCGAAGAAAGCAGCAAGGTATTCAAGCAACGCCATGATTACCTGCACAAGGAATTGAACAACATTGAAGGGGTCCGTTGCCCCGCCTCGGAAGGGACCTTTTATATCTTCCCTGATATGACAGATGTAATTAACCGGCTGGAAGATATTAATGACGATGTGCAGTTGGCGGAATACCTGTTGGTGAAGGCCCAGGTTGCCGTGGTCCCGGGTTCCGCGTTTGGCGCTCC
>WVYN01000051.1:61935-62059 GCA_011772965.1 Gammaproteobacteria bacterium | reverse complement strand
ACTCCGGCACGTTATAGATGTTGTTGTAGCGGTTATAGTTGATGACGTCGGCTATTGTGGGGTGCGTTTCGACAAAATCATCTGGGAGACCCCACATATTGAGGAAAGCGCGATTGATAATCTT
>WVYN01000051.1:31934-61917 GCA_011772965.1 Gammaproteobacteria bacterium | reverse complement strand
AAAGTCAATGGTATCCAGAATCGCACTGAGTTGCTTATTGACAGTGGCGAGATCTTGCTCGCTAGGATAACTTAGTCTCATCGATATCTTCTATTGTCTCAAGTACAATAGAATCCACTATCCTGATTGACTCAATCTCCACAATGTTATGTTGATTCAGATCAGCAGGGAAAGATTCAATCTCTCCATCATTACGGCTTTACTTTTATTAGACATTCTTATTGGATCTTATATTACTCCGTCTGAAGAGGATATGATATGGAAATATCCAGTGATTGCATCCAGTCCCTCACATCCCCTTCCGTGAGTTCTGAGAGGTATAATTCCCAAACTGGGGGACGAGATGATAGTCGATGGCGCTCTAGCATTGCATGAAGGTGGTTTTCTCACAAGAGCGGTATTTGTTGTCCAGCCAGCTATTGAGTTTTTCCTTCCAGAGCCCAAATTGGACTATCTGAGTATAAATCTAAGGAAGGGGGAGTTTCGTTAAGTGCCTGTTTTTTATTAGGCTTGTGTGATTTGGGATGGTCTTGAGTGGTGTTAAAAGTGGTCGGGGTGACAGGATTTGAACCTACGACCCCCACGTCCCGAACGTGGTGCTCTACCAGGCTGAGCTACACCCCGACGAAGGTGTGATTAAATTTTACTGATAACAACACGTGAACACTACGACCCACGCATTATAAATGTGCTCTCGGTCGCTGTTCCCGACGCGACTCTACCTCCTACGGTCGCTACGGACGTCCTCGGCAATTGTTCCAGACATTGCTCTACCTCCTACATACATGTAGTCGTGTCTTCCCGCGACACTAATACGTCCTGTATGTCGTCCATGTAGTCGTACCAGGCTGAGCGACTATCGAAAATGTGTTCCCGACATTTTTTCGGTCTCCGTTCCAGACTCGTCTCTACCGATTACATTCTTATAATCGTACCTCCTGCATCCATGCAGTCGCCCCGTCATTAATTATTCTAAAATACCCAGGCGATCAGGAACCAGACCAGCAGGAAGAAGCTGAAAAAACCACCCAGCATGTACTGGATTTCGCCGATCAAACTGTCGCCTGCGGCGATCGCAAACACGATCATAACAATGATCGTGATAAAGAAAGCAATGATCGCGCTCTCTTTCAGACCGAGACCTTCCTGGAGATTCAGGATCTCGCCGACACTCGGTAATAATAAAACCAGTCCGCCTGCCAGGACACACAGCAAAACGAAAATCGCAAAGAAGATGATCAGGGTTTCCTTGCGTTCTTTCTTGTCCAGTTCGTTAGTCATGGTTATTAACCCTGGATCTGTTTTACTAACAGGCGAAACTCGTTGGGGTTTGGTACCCCGGATACTTCAATTTCCGGGTCATCGCCCGCCGTGTAAATTTTGATATCACCCACACCAAACATCCGGTTAAAGAAAGACTGGTAAACGTTCACACTGCGGATCCGGGCAATATCCACCTCGGTGGTATCCTTGCTCAGCAGTCCCTTGGTCAACACGATGTCGTTACCAATCACTTCCAGTTTGGTGGATTTGCATATGAGAAACCACCATAACAGGATCACTATCCCGATGGCGACCGGCACCAGTAACACGGTCAGCACGAAACCCAGGGGATGGCTCTTGAACATCTTCGGATGTTCTGAGTATTTTAATCCCATTTTATTCTAGTAGGCCCTTTCCACTGCAAACCGGGCGAGGCTTTGCATGGCTCTCAGGTAAGCTGTGTCCTCCAGATTCTCCAATGCGCTGATTGCAAGCTCTGCCTCGCGGTTAGCAAGCGCAGAAGTGTAGGCGATGGCCCCGGTTGATTCAATAACATCGCGAATGGCCTGAATGTTATCCAGCCCGCCGTTGGTGATGGCCGCCTTGATGATTCGCGACTCGGATTCATTGCCATGCCACATGGCGTAAAGCAGAGGCAAGGTGGGTTTGCCTTCGGCGAGGTCGTCACCGATGTTTTTGCCGAGTGCTTTACTGCTGGCCGCGTAATCAAGGGCGTCATCCACCAGTTGAAACGCGGTGCCAAGGTGCCGGCCGTAAGTCCCCAGTGCCTCGATCTCGTCTTCCGGTCGTTCGCTGATTATAGCTGCAAGTTTGCCGGCGGCTTCGAACAACTTGGCGGTCTTGTTGCGGATAACTTCCAGGTAACGCGACTCGGAGGTCTCGTGATCGTGGCGATTCAGTAATTGCATCACTTCACCCTCGGCAATCACGTTGGTCGTGTCCGAGAGGATCTTCAGGATTCGCATGGAATTGGCCTTCACCATCATCTGGAAAGCACGCGAATAGACAAAATCGCCAACCAGGACACTGGCCTCATTGCCCCAGCGCTGGTTGGCGGTTTCCTTGCCCCGGCGCAGACGGGAGGCGTCCACCACGTCATCATGCAACAGGGTAGCGGTATGGATGAATTCGATGATCGCGGCCAGGTTAATGTGCTGCTCGCCGGGGTAGTTAAAATGCTGGGCAACCAGTAATAATAAGGTCGGACGCAGGCGCTTCCCGCCGCTATTAACAATGTAATGCCCGAGTTGATTGATCAGGGAGACTTCAGAATACAGGGAGGTCCGGATCAAGTCGTCAACCGCCCGCATATCGTCCGCCACCAAGGCCTTGATGGCCTGGATGTCCGGCGTACTGGTCTCTGATTGAAGCTTCGGCATCGGCATATTGGTTTGAACTATAACCCAATCCTGCAGGAATGGCGCGTTTTGCCAAGTGTGGAAGAATATTGCCATTTTCAGGGATAAAATCGCTGATTCACGCTTGTATCCAGGGGCCGAATTCCTTAGAATCTGCGCCCTTATCAACGCTCCCGGCCGAGGCCGGTGTTTCCTAGAGGACGATTAATAATGTATGCGGTAATCAAGACCGGTGGTAAGCAGTACAAGGTCCAGCCCGGTGACAAGCTCAAGGTGGAAAAACTCGATGCCGCGGAAGGCAAGACCGTCAAGATTTCTGACGTCCTGATGCTGATCGACGGCGACAAGGTTACCGTGGGTACACCGTTAGTAAAGGGCAGCACCGTGTCCGCCAAGGTCGTGTCACACGGCCGCGGCCCGAAGATTAACGTCGTCAAGTTCCGCAGAAGGAAGAATAGCCGAAAGCAAATGGGGCATCGCCAGGCCTACACGGAACTGTCGATTACCGATATCAAGAGCAAATAACGGGAAGACTCAGCTATGGCACATAAAAAAGCAGGCGGCAGTACCCGCAATGGCCGCGATTCAGAATCCAAACGACTGGGCATCAAGGCCTTTGGTGGTGAACAGGTCACCGCCGGTAGTATCATCGTCCGCCAGCGCGGTACCAAGTTTCATGCCGGGCCCAATGTGGGCATTGGTCATGATCACACTCTGTTTGCCACCGCGACAGGCAAGGTAGAATACAGGAAGAAGGGTCCGAAGAACCGCACCTTCGTGAGCGTCGTGGCGGAATAGGCTGATTCATAATATAAAACCAGGAAAACCCCGCCACTGGCGGGGTTTTTTATTGAGAGAAGCCCGGTAAACTCGCACCATGAAATTTGTCGATGAAGCCACAATTACGATAGAGGCCGGTGACGGCGGCAACGGCTGCCTGAGTTTTCGTCGCGAAAAGTTCGTGCCCAAGGGCGGTCCGGACGGCGGTGACGGCGGTGATGGCGGCAGTGTTTACCTGAAAGTGGACGCGGGCCTGAACACCCTGGCCGACTTTCGCTATAAACGCCGGTTCCGCGCAGAACGCGGCCAGAACGGGATGGGTGGTGAACGTATTGGCAAGAGCGGTGATGATCTTTATATAAATGTACCCCTGGGGACCCTGGTCTATGACTATGATACCGACGAACTGATGGGCGACCTGGTCAATCCTGCCGATGTCCTGCTGGTGGCCAAGGGCGGGTTCCATGGTCTGGGAAATACGCGCTTTAAAAGCAGCACCAACCGCGCCCCGCGCAAGACCACGAACGGTACGCCCGGGGAAAAACGCAAGCTGCGGCTTGAGTTGCAGGTGCTGGCCGATGTCGGCCTGCTGGGACTGCCGAATGCCGGCAAGTCCTCGTTTATCCGGGCGGTCTCCGCGGCCCGGCCCAAGGTGGCGGATTACCCGTTCACGACCCTGCATCCGCAGCTCGGGGTGGTGCGCACCGGCACTGAACAGAGTTTTGTGGTCGCCGATATCCCGGGTCTGATCGAGGGCGCGGCCGAGGGCGTGGGCTTGGGGATACAGTTTCTCAAACACCTGTCACGAACACGACTGTTACTTCACGTCGTGGACATCGCGGCCTGCGGTGATCTCGAGCAGTTGCTGCAACAGGTGGCGACAATAGAAAAGGAGATCGCCGGGTTTGGCCGCGACCTGGAGGGCCGGGAACGCTGGCTGGTGCTGAACAAAATCGATCTGCTTGCGGCTGACGAATTGGAAAAGTTCAAACGGCTCATTGAACAAAAGCTTGAGGATAAGATGCCGGTTTGGTTTATCTCGGCGGCAACCGGCCAGGGCTGCGAGGTACTCTGCAAGGCGATTCAACACTGGCTGGACCAGCAACAGGAACTGGCAACAGGAACCGGAACCCATGAATAACGAACGCAAGAAACTGGGACAAGCCCGCCGCTGGGTGGTGAAGCTGGGCAGCTCATTGTTGACCAACAACGGTTGTGGCCTGCGAGTGGATTCCCTGCAGGCCTGGGTGAACCAGATGATGGATCTCAGAAAGCAGGGTTGCGATGTGGTCGTCGTCTCGTCCGGTGCCACGGCCGAGGGTGTGGCCCGGCTGGGCTGGAAAAAGCGGCCCCATGCCATCCATGAATTGCAGGCCGCGGCCGCCGTGGGGCAGATGGGGCTGGTGCAGGCCTACGAGACCTGTTTCCAGCAATACGCTGTGCACACGGCACAGATCCTGTTGACCCATGCCGACATTGCCGATCGCCAGCGCTACCTGAATGCCCGCAGCAGCCTGAGCACGCTGATCAAGCTGGGCGTGGTCCCTATTATTAATGAGAATGACACGGTTTCGACCGACGAGATCAAGTTCGGTGACAATGACACCCTGGCCGGACTAGTGGCCAACCTGATCGAGGCTGACCTGCTGGTCCTGCTGACGGATCAGCAGGGTCTGTATGATCAGGACCCCCGGGTAAATCCCAGTGCCACCCTGATCACCGAGGCCGATGCCGGGGACCTGACATTGCTGAGGTACGCGGGCAAGGGCGGGGTACTGGGCAGGGGAGGTATGCAGACCAAGCTGCACGCGGCAACCCTGGCGGCCAAGTCCGGGGCCAGCAGCGTGATCGCCTCGGGCCATGAGACCAATATCCTCACCCGCTTGGCCGCCGGCGAAGACCTGGGTACCTTATTAAAATGCAGCCGCACGCCATTGACGGCCCGTAAGCAATGGCTGGCCAGCCAGTCCCGGGTGCAAGGCAAACTGATACTCGATGCCGGGGCCGTCACGGTGCTGGTGGAGAAGGGCAAGAGCCTGCTGTCGGTGGGTGTGCAGGCGGTCGAGGGTGATTTCCGCCGGGGTGAGATCGTTTCCTGCCTGGACGAGGATCGCCGGGAGATTGCCCGGGGCCTGGTGAATTACGGCGCCTCGGAGGCACGCAAGATCATGGGCCGGCCCAGCGATAAATTTGAATCCCTGCTGGGCTATGTGGATGAGCCTGAGCTGATTCACCGCGACAACCTGATCCTGATCTAGTCATCAGGGGCAAAAAAAACCGGCCAAAGGCCGGTATCTAGAGCATCGTTTCTAACTTACAGGGCCCGCACCAGCGAGTTCAGCTGTGACTTGTGCCGGGCGGCCTTGTTCTTGTGGATCAAACCCTTCTGAGCCATGCGGTCGATCAGGGGGACGGCGGCGTTTAACGCGGCAGTCGCGGCGTCCTTGTCCTTGGCCTGGGCCGCGGTCATGACCTTTTTCATGGTGGTACGTAACATGGAACGCTTGCTGGCGTTATGCTGGCGACGTTTTTCTCCCTGGCGGGCGCGTTTTTTTGCTGAGGCAATATTGGCCAATGGTTGCTCCTGTGATTCTATCTCTGTACTCGAAGGCGCGTAACTATGCTGATAATGAAGGGATTTGTCAATCCCGGGCCGTGAATATGCTATTCTCGCTGCTTTTAATAATGACCCGGGCCGATTCGCCGGGTCATCCACCTTAAATATAAGGTATTTACAGGTTACCCGGCGTGTCCAGACGGCTGTTCAAATCGACATTCATCTTCAGTTTCATGACGACCATTTCCCGGGTCTTCGGCTTGATCCGTGATGTGGTGATTGCCACCTTTTTCGGTGCCAGTGCCGGGACCGATGTCTTTTTCGTGGCCTTCAAGATCCCCAATTACCTGCGCCGCCTGTTTGCCGAGGGGGCCTTTTCCCAGGCCTTCGTCCCGGTCCTCAGCGAATACAAGAGCCAGCGATCCGAGGCTGAGGCCAGGCAACTCATCAACCACGTCACCGGGACCCTGGGCCTGGTGCTGCTGGGGGTGACCGTCATCGGTGTCATCGCCGCGCCAGTGCTCATTATGATCTTTGCCCCGGGCTTTATCGGCGACGAGACCCGGTTTGGACTGGCCGTCGATATGTTGCGAATCACCTTTCCCTATATTCTGTTTATCTCATTGACCGCGCTGGCGGGGGGCATACTCAATACCTGGGGCCGGTTTGCTGTGCCTGCATTTACTCCCGTGTTACTGAACCTGTCATTGATTCTGTCCGCAATCTACCTGACCCGGTACATGCCGGCCGAGCGCCAGATTATGGCCCTGGCTTGGGGAGTTTTTATTGCCGGCGTCGTGCAGTTGTTGTTTCAATTCCCTTTTTTATTGCGCCTGCGGTTACTGCCGAGACCACAACCACAGCGGGCGCACGAAGGCGTCAGGCGCGTTGTGAGATTAATGATACCGACGCTGTTTGCCGTATCGGTTTCACAGATCAATCTGATGATTGATTTGTTGATTGCCTCGTTCCTGCAAACCGGCAGCATCACCTGGCTTTATTACTCTGACCGGCTCATGGAATTTCCGCTGGGTGTGTTTGGTGTAGCCCTCGCCACTGTTATCCTCCCGGATCTTTCCCGCGAATTTTCCAGTGGTTCATTCGAACGCTTCAGTCACAAGCTCGACTGGGCGTTACGCTGGACACTATTGATCAGTTTGCCGGCTGCACTCGGATTGATCTTTCTATCCGGCCAATCACTGACCACGCTTTTTAACTACGGTGAATTTACGACGAATGATGTCGACATGGCCAGCCGCAGTCTGGTGGCCTATGCCATCGGCCTGTGCGGTTTTATCCTGATCAAGGTTTTCTCCAGCGGCTATTTTTCCCGCCAGGATACCAGGACACCGGTCAAGATCGCCGTGGTTGCCATGGCGTCCAACATCATTTTGAGTCTTGCTCTGGTCTTTCCATTGGCTCATGCCGGTCTGGCGCTTGCGACGTCTCTGGCGGCGTTTGTGAATGCCGGCTTGTTGTTTTATTTCCTGAAGAAGAAAGGAGCCTATGCACCACAACGTGGCTGGCCCGTCTTTTTTGCCCGGGTGGGCTGTGCCTGTGTGGCAATGAGCCTGTTGTTGTTCCTGTTTGTCCCTAGAGCCGATACCTGGATGCAATGGAGCACAGTACACCGGGTCACCGAGCTGACTATCTGGATCGGCCTGGCCATGCTGGTTTACTTTGCAGTACTAAGGCTTTCCGGTTTGCGGCTCAGGCAAATGACACTGGATGCTGAATGAAATACGATTAAAGCAAACATGGAACTGATTCGGCACCTGCATAACATCAAACCCCGCCACCGTGGTTGTGTTATGACAATTGGAAATTTTGATGGAGTGCATCGGGGGCACCAGTTGATCGTCTCACAACTTCGGGAAGCCGCCAGCAAGGAAAATGTGCCGGCGCTGATGGTAACCTTTGAACCACATCCGCAGGAATTTTTTTCGCCGGGTCAAGCACCGGCCCGCTTGATGCGTTTGCGGGAAAAGATCGAATACTTGGAATCCCTTGGTGTTGATCGGCTGCTGGTCCTTAATTTCAATGAACGTCTGGCTTCATTGACTGCCGAAGCATTCATTCATTCAATTATGATTGACAAGCTGGCCGTGAAACATTTGATTGTCGGCGATGATTTTCATTTCGGGCGGGATCGCCGGGGTGATGTTGCCTTGTTACAAAAATTTGGCAAGCAACATGCCTTCGCGCTTGAAATCGCCCGTACCTGTGAATTCAACGCACAGCGTATCAGCAGTACCTGGGTGAGAGAGGCCCTTGCAGATGGTAATATGCAACTGGTAGAAAATCTGCTCGGCCGTCCCTATTCACTCAGTGGCCGGGTCCGGCATGGTGACAAACGCGGCCGTGAACTCGGTTATCCGACACTGAATATTGATTTACATAGAAAGGTCAGCCCGGTTACCGGCATATTTGTCAGTGAAGTTCATGGTCTCGGTAAGTCGGCCTTGCCATCGGTCACTTCCATCGGCACGCGACCAGTATTTTCCGGTGAGCATCTCTTGCTGGAAAGTTATCTGTTTGAATTTGAGCAAGACGTTTATGGCGCCTATGTTACCGTGGTACTACTGAAGAAACTCCGTGCTGAACAGATGTTTAACAGTGTCGAAGCACTGCGCGAGCAGATGGAACGTGATATCTTTAGCGCCCGAAATTATTTCAAGAATAAAAATAAACCTGTATTGACCTGATGGTATGACTGATTATAAGTCCACTTTAAATTTACCAAAGACTGATTTCCCCATGCGTGGCAACCTTGCGCAGCGTGAGCCGGACATGTTGAAACAGTGGCAGGATTCCCGCCTGTATGAAAAACTGCGCGAGCGACGCAAGGGTGCAAATATTTTTATCCTGCATGATGGTCCTCCCTATGCCAATGGCGATATTCATATTGGTCATGCCGTTAACAAGATCCTGAAAGACATCATCGTCAAGTCACATAGCCTAGATGGTTATGACGCACCGTATGTACCAGGCTGGGACTGCCATGGTTTGCCGATTGAACATATGGTCGAAAAAAAGATTGGCAAGGCCGGCCAGAAAGTAGACGCACGGACCTTCCGCAATGCCTGCCGTGAATACGCAGGCAAGCAAGTGGACCGGCAACGTGAAGATTTCAAACGCCTGGGTGTGCTGGGTGACTGGGACAGACCCTACTTGACGATGAACTATAATACCGAGGCCAATATCATCCGCGCCCTTGGCAAAATGATCGAGGCCGGACATGTTATCAAGGGTTTTAAACCGGTGTACTGGTGTATGGATTGTGGATCGGCATTGGCCGAGGCGGAAGTGGAGTACGATGACAAGACCTCGCCCGCCGTGGATGTGTTGTTCCCGGTAGCTGATCAAACCTCGTTATGGTCAGCGATAGGAGAAAAGCAAAGCGGTGAAGGCGAGATTGCTGTGGTCATCTGGACCACTACCCCCTGGACATTGCCTGCCAACCAGGCCGTGGCCCTGCATCCCGAGTTTGACTACCAGCTGCTGCAATATGAATTTAATGGCAAGCCGCAGAGACTGATCGCGGCCAGGGAACTGATCAGTGCCCTCATGCAACGGGCGGGTGTGGAAAATCACCAGGTGCTAACGAGCTTCAAAGGTGAATCATTGGAAGGTCTGTTGTTAAACCATCCCTTTTACGATCGCCAGGTTCCTGTCGTTCTGGGCAAGCATGTGACTCTGGAAACAGGGACCGGTGCCGTGCATACCGCACCCGGTCATGGTATCGATGACTATGTCATCGGCCAGCGCTATCAGTTACCGGTTGATAATCCTGTTGCCGGTAACGGATGTTTCCTGCCAGACACCAAGCTATTTGCCGGTGAACATGTATTGAAGGCAAACGAACATGTGATCGAGGTATTGAAAGAGAAACATCATCTGCTCGACAGTTACAAGTTTAATCACAGTTACCCGCATTGCTGGCGGCACAAGACACCGGTGATCTTTCGAGCCACACCACAATGGTTCATCAGCATGGACAACAATGGCCTGCGTGAAAACGCCCTGCGTGAGATCGACAAGGTTAACTGGATTCCCGACTGGGGAATGCAACGTATCAAGGGCATGGTCATGGACCGGCCGGACTGGTGTATCTCCAGGCAACGCACCTGGGGTGTGCCGATTACCGTGTTTATTAATAAAAACACCGGTGATTTGCATCCGGATACCAGTCGTTTAATTGAAGAAGTTGCCGGCAAAGTAGAAAAGGAGGGCATCGATGCCTGGTTTGATCTGGAAGCGAAGGAATTACTTGGCGAGCAATCCGATGACTATGACAAAGTAAACGATACCCTAGATGTCTGGTTTGATTCAGGTGTGACGCACAGTAGCGTACTGGATGCCGATCATCGTTTACGATCGCCGGCCGATATTTACCTGGAAGGTTCTGATCAACATCGGGGTTGGTTCCAGTCTTCCCTACTGACATCTGTCGGTATGAAAAATGAAGCACCTTACCGAACGGTACTGACCCATGGCTTCACGGTGGATGCGAAAGGTATGAAGATGTCCAAGTCAAAGGGTAATGTGGTCGCTCCACAACAGGTTATGAAGACACTTGGCGCCGATATCCTGCGATTGTGGGTCGCGGCAACAGATTATCGTCACGAGATGGGTGTTTCCGATGAGATATTAAAACGTATGTCGGATGCCTATCGCCGGTTAAGAAATACCGCGCGTTATCTGTTGGCCAATCTCGATGATTTCAACCCGGAAACCGATTATGTTGCATTTAATGACATGCTGGCACTGGATCGCTGGGCCGTGCACGAAGCAGCGAAATTGCAGGACGACATTATCTCCGCCTATGAAAAATTCCAGTTTCATCAGATTTATCAGAAGTTGCATAACTTCTGTGTGGTTGAAATGAGCGGCTTTTACCTCGATATCACTAAAGACCGGCAGTACACTACGCAGGCAGACAGTTTGCCGCGACGTTCAGCACAGACGGCGGTTTATTACATTGTTGAGGCATTGTCCCGCTGGTTTGCACCAATCCTGACGTTTACCGCAAATGAAATCTGGCAACATATTCCCGGTCAACGCAGCGAATCAGTCCTTCTGGAAGAGTGGTATCAGGGCTTTGACTCACTTGAGGGATTGCGCGCGTTTGATGATAAAAAGTGGCAAAAAGTGATCGAGGTCAGGGATGAAGTCAGCAAGGTTCTGGAAAAATTGCGGGTAAATAATAATATCGGATCGTCACTGGATGCCGAAGTTCAGCTTTATTGTCACAATAATTATGCCGAGTCTCTCAAGTGGCTGGAGGATGAACTGCGTTTTGTGCTGATTACCTCCAGCGCTTGGGCCCATGAAGTGACCGATCCCCCTGCGGATGCCATGGCGACAGCTATCGACGGGGTCTGGGTTTCAGCGGCTGCATCGGAGCATCCCAAGTGCATTCGCTGCTGGCATCACCGCGAGGATGTCGGAGTCAACCCGAAGCATCCCGAGATTTGTGGCCGTTGCGTCGAGAATGTTGACGGCCCCGGTGAAGAGCGGCGGTTTGCCTAGGTGATCATGAAGTCCGGATTACGCTGGTTGTGGTTGTCGGTGCTGGTGATAGGCCTGGACCAGCTGACCAAGTCTCTGGCCACGCAATACCTGGTATTGCACCAGCCACTGCCGGTGTTTCCCGGCCTGAACATGACCCTCATGCACAATACCGGCGCCGCGTTCAGCTTTCTCAGCCAGGCCAGTGGTTGGCAGCGCTGGTTCTTGATTCTCCTGGCTGTCGGGGTGAGTGTGGTGTTAATGATCTGGCTGGCGCGCTTGCCGCGCCACAAGGTCTGGCTGCCGGCAGCCCTGGCACTCATCATTGGCGGTGCCCTGGGCAATGTCTGGGACCGCATTGTCCAGGGTTATGTTGTTGATTTTATAGATGTCTATCTAAAGTCTGCGCATTGGCCGGCGTTTAACGCCGCGGACAGCGCCATTACCATCGGCGCAGTAATGTTGATTATCGATGCCATCTGGTTAAATACCGAGAAAACACTCACTTAACGACTGTGTCATGGCCCGGGCGAGAGTTGACACGTGTTGCAAAGCAACGTAGTTTCCGGGTTCACAGTCTCAACCGGGTCAGTTAAAAGGACACTATGCAGATAATATTGGCAAATCCACGTGGTTTTTGTGCCGGGGTCGACCGGGCTATCGAGATTGTTGAGCGCGCCCTGGAATTATTCGGTGCACCGGTCTATGTCAGGCATGAGGTCGTACACAATAAATACGTTGTGGATACCCTGCGTGCCAAGGGCGCCGTGTTTGTCGAAGAACTGGATGAAGTGCCTGATGACACGACCGTAATTTTCAGCGCCCATGGTGTCGCCAAACAGGTCCGTGAAGAAGCTGCGCGCCGGCAGTTACGCGTATTTGACGCCATCTGTCCGCTGGTTACCAAGGTGCACATGGAAGTCGGTCATTACCAGGACGAGGGCCGCGAATGTATCTTGATTGGCCATGAAGGTCACCCGGAGGTAGAGGGCACACTGGGACAATACCAGCCCAAGGACAGCGAGGGCGGCATGTACCTGGTCGAGTCCGTCGAAGACGTCTGGAATCTCAAGGTCAAGAACCCGGACTTCCTGGCCTTTGTAACCCAGACCACCTTGTCCATGGATGATACGGCAGAGGTCATCGATGCCCTGCGGGATCGATTTCCGAGCATTGCCGGACCCAAGAAAGAAGACATCTGTTATGCCACCCAGAACCGCCAGGATGCAGTCAAGAAACTGACCGGTCAATGCGATATTATCCTGGTGGTAGGTTCAACCAACAGTTCCAACTCCACCCGCCTGATGGAGATTTCACAAAAAGCGGGTGTGCCTGCTCACCTGATCGACAATTCATCCCAGATTAAAAAAGAATGGTTCACTGAAAATATGACCATCGGCCTTACTGCCGGGGCATCAGCACCGGAAGTTCTGGTCGAGGACGTTGTGAAACAACTCAAGGAATGGGGTGCGGAGGTCGTTAACGAAGCGCCAGGGAAACGGGAGAAGGTTGTTTTTTCACTGCCCAGGGAACTTATCAAATCCCAGCAGGGTGTGACTGAAAATCTAACTCAGCCATAGTCGCTCTACGACCGCGAAGAAATTATTCCTTGCTGGCCTTGGGATCCACAAAACCGGCAGTCGTCAGTGCAGATGCCAGCTTGTCACGATCATAGCCGGTGATCATCTCAGCACCAATCACGGCAACCGGAACATTCAGTTTGCCGCTCAGTTCTCTTAACTCGTTCTGCAGTTCGACATCTTCACTTACATCAAACTCAACCACATCTACGCCCCGGTATAACAGGTAATCCCTGACTTCCTCGCAGGCGCGACAATCCGGAATCGAGTAGAGAGTGGCGGTAATATCAATAGCAGATGTGCCCGAAGATTTATTAGCTGTTTCCTTGACGCTGATTGTGGTTGAGCCTTTCGGGCAGGGCAGTTGCTGGTAACTACGTTCACCACTCGCATCCAAACATTCATAAACGTCAGTGGCATGCCCTTGCATAGACACCAATGGCAGGAGTAGAAATGCAGCACCCAAGAGTGATTTATTCATTGCCATGTCATCCTGTCCTATGAAGTATTGATATGGAGTAAAACCCAATAAAAGTATAGCGATTGGGTCAGGACTATACCACAGAATATCTTTAAAAAGTGACCGGATTCCTATTATAGATTACTGATTTTATGCTATTTTGAATTCCGGGTTTCAGTAGATTCAGCGAGTAACTTGGCTAACAGAACAGGAATAAATTATGAATACAATCCGTGGCCTTTCAGAATCAAAAATGATGCTGGGCATGTTCCTATTGCTGGGGACAGTTTTTTTATCCGGACCGGGTTATGCCGAGGTATATAAATGGAAAGATGCCGAGGGCAATGTTCAGTATACCCAGCAACCCCCGCCGGGTGATACCAAAAGAGAAGTATTAAATCCTGCTATCGGAACCAGCTCCTCCCAGTCCTTGTTACCACCACCTGTAACCGAGCCAGAGAAAGCAAAATCCAAGCCTGAAACAGGTAAAGGCAATGCGCAGACGGCCGAGCTGAGTGCCGAAGAAAAGGCCGAGTTGAAACGCAAATGTGATAACGTCCGTGCCCGACTGCAAAGCCTGCAAAGACCCAGGGTCGCAACTACCGATGAAGATGGCAACCGGGTCATACTTGGAGAAGACGAACGCCAGGCACAGATCAAGGAAACCACCCGCTTACTCAAGGAACGCTGCAACTAATCCACAGGATATTGGTACTTTAGATTAACCGGCCTTTTGATCCGGCCAACGGTAGGCCTGCCAGAGTAACTCCGTCGCCAGTTTGCTGCGGGGATCATCACTGAATTCCTTTTCAATATCGATAAGGGCATCGCGTGCCTTCGGGTTATTCATCAATGCCAGTGCACTCATTGAAGTTTGCACGATATAAACATTGTCACCGCTTGCCAGTTGTTCCAGGTAGTCAACATCGGCCGGGTCGCCGTTCAGGCCGAGGGCGATGGCAACCTGGGCCAGGTGAAATTCATGTTCTTCATCCTTGTGCTCGCGGATAAAGTTGATGTATTCCCGGGTCTGGCCGATGTAAATACGATTCAGGGTTGAGGCAAGGGCGATCCGGCTTGGCGTTTTTGCCAGCAGCTCCCATGAAAGTTCCGGATACAGAGTTTTATTCTGTTGCCAAAGGGAATCCAATAAGTGAATGACACCCCGGTGATAACGCATGGTATAGAGCCCATGCAGGGTGTTGGTCAGACCTGCCACGTTTGTGTCAGTCAATAATTCCCTGATTTCCGCCAGTGTGGCCTCGCCGGTGACAACTTTGCGGTAGAGCTGCTGGAAGCGCATGTCGGAGTTGATCGGGCTGGATAGATTCGCTTGCTGTGCTGACTGTACTTGTTCCTTGGTTTCCGGTGAATTAGCATCACTACACGAAGCCAACAGTAACACGGAGCCTAGCAACACGATGTGATGGAACCTGATCATATCGGAAAGCTTCAGACGATTGACAACGGATGAGGTTTTATAATGATAATTACCTGGCCCAACAATCAGCAACACTCGAGGTTCCACTCTTGCCTTTCGCGCCCGCATTGGTATAGGTCAACTGGCCGCAATCCGGGTCAACAAAATTTGGTGTGGCCGTGAGCGTGTATGTCTGGTTGTTGGCACCCAGCGCAATACTCAGATTGTAATGGCCATTCTCACTGCTATTGTTGATTAATGCCGTAGCCAAGGCAGCGTATTGGTTAGTATCTGAGTAATGGCGTTCTTCACGGGCTGCGGCATCCAGCAATGCGGCACGGCCTTCTGCACGCTTGCCCCGTAACACATACTTGGTGTAACTGGGATAGGCGATGGCTGAAATGATTGCCAAAATGGTAATAACAATCATTAATTCTATCAAGGTAAAACCTTTTTGTTTTTTTGATCTCATCATCATGTCTGCTTGCCCGATTCAGTTATTGCGACGCTAGGATTATCGAACTAAACGATCCTGCCGGTTTACAAGAACCGGCAGGATCGGTTCGATCAGTTTGTTTACTGGTATACCTCTTCATACCAGTAGGTCCTCACCCTCGGTACGCCGGCCAGTGTACCGACCTTGGCCGCACCACCTTCGACACCGACGATACCGACCACACCTTCCTCGGTAAACACCGGCACCACTTCGGATGGAATACCGCCACCAAGTGAGAGTTTCCGGTCGGCGAAGTCCTCGATAGTGCCGTCCGTATCCCAATCCAGAGTGGCCTTGGCATTGAGGATGTTAAAGTTATAGGCAAAGCCGGAACCCACGTTGGGCTCACAGGGGCCGGCAGTGGTATCTTCTGTCGGTGAATAGGTTGTGAAGACCACCGTGCCGGCAACGACCCTGGCCGCTGCCAAGACTTTTTCACCACTGCTACTGCCACTCGCGGCATCAAAATCGTAGTACCAGCCATCTCCACTCCTGTGAGCTGAGGATGTCGGATCCAGGATGGTACTGGTGATGTCTATGAGTGTGGTGCTATCGATAGGCCCGGCAGCGGACGGGTAATCCTCGGCCAGGTTATCATCGTTACTGTCCGTCATGACCGAGGTGTTGCGATCACGAATGCCGAAGAACCGATCATTGACCTTGGTGTTCAGCGGGATGGGCCGACTGCCGCTACCAACCAAGATGTAATCGTATTCACCATTGGCAGCGTCGGAGTAGGTGCTGTCCTTGACCTGCACGAAGGCAATCTTCTCAAAGAACATACGTTGATCGGCCGTCACGGACGGATCAGACAGCGACGCCAACTGACCGACGATCGTGCTGCCCGCAGGGTCGGAAGCACCGCCAATATCCTGGGCGAGGTCGACACGCCAGATATTGCCCGCGGTATCAGCAAGGAAGACGCGGTCGTCATCGCCGTCACCATCGGTATCGGCGACCGTGGGCTCTGCCGCGATGGCGTAGAGCATT
Organism: Gammaproteobacteria bacterium; assembly: GCA_011772965.1. Taxonomy (GTDB): domain Bacteria; phylum Pseudomonadota; class Gammaproteobacteria; order Eutrophobiales; family Eutrophobiaceae; genus SZUA-592. The sequence goes on along the minus strand of WVYN01000051.1, from coordinate 45,481 downwards.
CCCGGGACCTCAATGTCGGCACCGGAGCCAGGGCCGCTGATGGAGAAGATCAGTGAACCGTCCTCGGGGTCAACGAAATAGATCGCATTACCCTTGTTGGCCATGCCACCGGTGCCCAGGGTCCCGAAACTGACATCCAGGGCATCATCGTAGCCACCGCCGACAATCATGACGGGGGTATTGACACCGTCGCTAGCAAAACCGGTACCGCCAATCTTCATCGTGGCGATCACGGGCTCGGACCAGGTCTGACCCATGCGGGCATAATCACCGGCCGTGCCGCCCTCGATGCGCCACAGGAACCTTGGCGTTACTTGCGATGCCTCGGAAGCCAGGCTGGCTGTGAGGTTCAGGGCATAGTAATTGCTGCCGCCCCGGCGCATACCGGTGATGGCATGGACAAAATCACCGTCCGCCGGCTCGATGACGCCATCGAAATCAATGTCCTCGGAATACAGGGTCGGTGTTGAGTCGATACCATAGAGGTGATTGCCCTGGGCGTTGGTCTGCAGGATGTCCTGCTGGCCCAGCAGTTTCTTCGGCATGAAGGTCCATTCCTCCTTACCGGTGACGCCGTTGAAGAAGCGCAGACCGCCCTCGTTGGTACCGACCACGACCTTGTCGTAGAAGACATCAACGATGCCGTCGGCGTCACTGTCGCGGCCGCCATAGGTAATGATGCGCGGGCTGCTGTGGAGGACATCATTCACCGTCCAGCGCGTGGTGGCACTGGCATCCTCGTCGGCATCGGCGTCATAATCATTGGAGCCGAGGACCCAGAGCATCAGGCTTCTACAATCCGAGCCCCAACTGGTGTCCGCACCGACACCACAGATCTCGTCGCGGATGTTCTCGGTCGCATTGGAATTCCAGTTCGACGAATCAAACCAGCGGCCGGAAGCGTCTAGGGATGTGTTGACTGCCGGGGCTGCACCGGTATTGGTAACATCGGTGTAGATCAGGCGCTCGTTAAAGTCGACCATCTGCGCGCCCGCGCCACCCGCTATTGTCTCGATACCGTCGACTACCGGCACGGGGGCCGTGTCAGACCAGAGGCTCTGCGAGGTGTCCTTGAAGCGGTTCTGGGCGTCGGTGGCCACGTCGCCGTTGGCATCGAGGATATCACCCAGGTTACAGCCCTGGGCGGTATCGATACAGACGTTGTATTTCTTCACGTTACCCGGCCAGCGGGTTTCCAGGAACGGGGTGAAGATGCCGAAGTAGACCTCGTTACGGCTCAACAGGCGGTTGAACGAGTTGCTGGCCAGAGACGGGGCAACGATCGAGGTCGGCAGGTCTCGCACGCTGGCAAAGAACTGGGTAAAGGCGTTGGCCAATTCGCCAGAGGAATTGGACTCGTAGAAAGTGCCGCCACCTTCAAGGGCCATGTCTCTCAGGAACGTGTCACTGAAGACGAAGCCCACGGTACTGGTAATCACGGTCTGGTCATTGGCCAGCGAAGCATCCAGGTCGTTCTCGTACATGTGCTTGACGAGGTCGACACCGCACTCTTCGTCGGAGTAATCAACCGAATCGCCATTACTGAAATTGGTGATACACGAGGCACCCGCGCCGCCAAGGTATTTGGTCCGGATGAGATCGGCACCCTTATCGTTATTGTTGGCGGAGCCGTCAGTCAGCAGCACCTGGTAGTTCTTCTGGCACTCGAGGTCCGAGGTGAACGGGCTGATGTAAAATGGCTTGGTCGGCGTCGGAGCGATGATCTGGGTATCACACGCATCGTTCCCCAGGTCGTCCGGGGTACAACCGGCAGGCCAGGTGACGGTACCGCCCGTGTAACTGCTGTCGATACTCAGGCGGTTGAATTCATCGCCCCAGCGGCTGGCGCCGAAGATGACCTCGCCGCCGGTCCAGTACTGGGCGGCCTCGAACATCACCTCGACGATCGGGGTACCGCCATGTTTGACAATGGAGCTGACGAAATCCAGAATTTCATCGCGTGCGGTTCTTATCAGATTGACGCCCGAGGTGGAGCGGTACTGGATTTCCAGTCTCGCGGCAGCCCCCGGCGAACTGTCATAAGATTCTGCTTCGCGGTTGGAGCCGGCCTGGTTGATGATAAACGCCATGGCATTGCCGGAAGCCCAGGTACCCTGGGTGGTGATCTCGCTGACAATAGCGGTCAGATCCGGGGTGTCGTAGGCCGTACCCTGGTTAAAGACCGGTATTGACCAGCTGACCTGCGCACTTGTCCGGGTACGGTCGCTGACATTATTGGAAACCTCATCGAAGATCAGGGCATCGCCGGTCAATTCACCGTCAATCGTGACGTTGGCGGTGCCGGAGGCATTGTCATCTGCGACAAAGGTGATCTTGGCGCTGAGGATTTCGGCACCATTCGGGATATCGATGTCCGTGAACCGCACACCGATCATCTTGTCGGAAATGTCCAGGTCACCACTGCCCGTATTCACAGAGCTGCCGTCTTGCTCGGCATCATCATCATCCGTGGCAATTGCGGCTGACTCGGTTGCCACGAAACAACCGGTGGCAGTGGCCGGATCATACTCCAGTTCCAGGCTGGGCATGAGTTCCGTGGAATTGACCTCGGCGGGGTAAAAGGCGCGGCTGGGGTCAGCGGAGAAGGCTTCCCTTTCCACAAAAATGGTGAGGTCATTGCCGCCGCACCAGTTGCTGTGACCGACAATCTGGTTGACTACGCCGCTGATGTTGGGGCTGACATAGGGATCGTTATCATCAACAAAGCCCAGTGTCCAGGGCACCTTACCAGTCTTGGGCCGCTTGCTGAGGTCGCCCCCCGCACCGGCGACGAACGGATCGGAACTGCCATCCACGGCATCCGGGACTTCACCGCTGATCAGGTAGGTCGTATCCGCGGTGGTGGTGGTTGCCGCGGTCAGGGTCAGCCGGGCATTGGTGACGACCGTGCCCTGGGGCAGTTGCAGGTCTTTGAAACGAAAGCCCAGCAGCTTTTCGGTGGCGACCACAGCCGGGTTGGTGTGCGTTACCGTTAATGCGGGCACAACATCACTGATAGTGGCAAGGCTTCCACATGCCGCAGGCAAGGCATCCGAGTTGGAACAGAAATCAATCAAATCTCCACTGGCACTGTGCATGTAGAGGGCGATCGGACCCACACCACTCCAGGTCACATCGTTGACCAGTTCATCAATCACGGCCGTGACGTCGGTATCAATGGTGGCACCCGAGCTGGTACTTGGCAGCGTTTTGATCGTCGCGGTGTTGGTGGTGGGATTGTTCTGGTAGCGCGGCGTCAATTGGCCTACTCCAGAAAATGTGTCGAATTCATTGAAAAAGCCAGCCGGGCTGGAGACCTTTTCGCCGCTGATGATGCCGGTGGCCGTTTCGAAGCCCTTGGACTTGGCGTGGGTCAGCGTCAGGGTACCGGCATCGACCCGCGAACCTGCAGGGATGCTCGTACCGGTGAAGCGCATGCCACTCACCATGGTGCCACTGATGTCACTCAACCAGAGTGACGGTTCATCCTGGGCGCGGGTAAGCCAGCCAGAAACACCACAAGTAGCGGCAGGGCACCAGAATTCTTCGGCGTCGTCAGTCCGGTTCGCAATCTTGTACGTATTGGTTACGGTGGCGCCGGCCACGGCGGTTGAGGTCACCAGGGGATTGGCGTTAAGTGTGACAACGTTACTGACCAGGTCTTCTTCGCCATCATCAGCGCCGTCGGAGACCACGCGAGTGATGGTGGCGTCGGTCAGGTCCTTGTCAATATAGGTAATGGGGTAGCTGATACGGCCGCCGTCACCGCCCTTGTTGAATATCATCACGCCGAGGTTGACATTTTCCACGGTCCTGATGACTTCCATCATCACGTCTTTCATGACTTCCATCCGGGTCGAGCCCTCGAAGCCGGAGCTCATACTGCCCGAGGTATCGAGAATCAGCAGGATGTTGGGACGGGCCTGCGCATTGACCGTACCACCAAAATAGATATCGGTGTCATCGGCATAGGCCGGTCCGGCGCTGCCGATGGTCAGGCCAACGGCTGTCAGGAAACCAATGAATTTTCTGTAGAGAGCACACATGGTCTTGTCCTCTTTCATGTCTTGAAGTGTCCGGGTGTTCATAACCAGTTCCTCAATTTCAGTGTTCGGTTACTTGCAGAATGACTGGGCGGCTTTGGTCACTGTCCAGTTGCTCTTGCAGCGGTCGTTGCCAGCGTCACCCTGCAGGCAGATTTCAACCACAGTGGGGAGCACGTCTCCACCAATGGGAACCTCGGTTGCAGAGGTCAGATCGGGGCTTTCAGTCCCGGCACCCTCTTCGACTTCCCGCTCCTCGTATTTCACGACAATCGTGCCACGGGCGTAGGGGTCGTTGCAGCTGACCTCGTAATAGTATTCAAACCCGTCCATTCCCGAGTCATACAGGCGATAGTCTCCGGCCTGGACTGCAGGGCTGAGGGCAAAGATGAACAGGGTTGTCAGTAAACTTGTTATGCTGCGCATGGTTGTTCTCATGGCTGTTCTCCGATAATCAATCATCATGCATCCGGACCGACCTGGTAGGCGCCGGCATGTACGGTTGTCATGGCGCCACTCTGGGTCCTGCCGGTGGCAGACAGGTCAAAGTGATAAAGTGCAAAACTGGAATCCCATTTCGATTCGCGCGGGGGCCGGGTCTTTTGCAAGAAGACCGCGTTGTAGTCGAGCTCGGCATTATAGGAACCGATGTTGGTCACGGTTTTGTCCGGGAAGCTGTCGCCTCCGGTGCCATCCAGTTCTTTCAAGTGGGAGGTGTTGAATGCCTGGTTGTCGAGCATGGCCAGTTCAATCCCGGTCTCGGCCGTCTGGAAGGCGCGGTTAATCTCCTGGGAATTGGCCGCCATTCTTTCCTGTAGGGTGTTGGTATTCATGGAGGTGATCGCAAGCATGGTCAGGATGACCAGAAAGAACAGGGCGGTGATTAACACGGCGCCGCGCTGTTTGCCAGGGGATTGAGGTTGTCTGTCGCCTTTCATGGGAAACTCCGTTGTTTAATTGGTTCGGTTGCGAATATTGATCGTTGAGGTAAAGACCCGGCGGCGGCGGTGATCATCCGGGTTGGGATCCACCGCGGTGCCGAGCAGGTTATAAACCGTTGTGTTCAGGGGCGCAGTGAAGTCCTCCTGAATGGTGCGCATAAGCAGGGAAATCCGGGCACTGACTACGTTGTTCCAGTTGGTGACGGCATCGGCACTGACATAGGTGTCTGCGATAAGGTCATTGCCTGCCGTGTCTTCGCCATAGAGGACCTGCATGTTTTCCACGCCTTCTATGACTTCCTGCGGCAGGATCTCGGTGGTATCGCCATCGCCATCGATGTCATCGACGTCCCGGGTGTCGGGCCCGAGACGGAACAGAGCGGTTTCACCCGTGTTGGGATTGGTGCCCACGAAATAACGGCGGGCAACCAGACTTTCTACACTCGCTCCGTCGGCGTAGGCTTTGCTGAGCGCTTGCGATGCATTGCCCGGGGTCTGTGATCCGGTTTGGTGCGCCAAATCTCCATTGGTACCAGTTACTCCAGTCACCTGGAAAATGTCCGCGCTGTCACAATCAGTCACGGCGAGGATGTCACCCACAGCGATATCACCGGTCGTATCAACAGATACCACAGCAGAGGTACTGGGCATGGTGAAATCAAGTTCGATGCTCAGGGGTTCAAAAAACTTGATGGTAATTCCATCACTGCCAGCCACCATGTCGGCAACGCCTTCGTTGCTGTTGGACGGGTACCAGTTGCTGGCGGCCTCGGATCCCTCAACGAGAATATTGAAGTTGCCCATATAGGTGTCGATGCCAGCATTGTTCAGGTGATTGGTCACGGCATTGGTTCTGTCCACGCAACCGCTATAGCCCGCCCTGCGGATGTCCTTGATCAGGATCTCCATGGCAAAGCGCGCATTTTCCTGTAAGCGGCCCATCTCGTTTTGTTCCTTGTAAATGCGCTTGTTGCTGATCAACAGACCGGCAGTCCCTGCCATCAGCAACACACCGATAACGATGGCAATCATCAGTTCGATGAGGGAAAGCCCAAGTTGTTGTTTATGTCGGATTCGAGTATTCATGGGATTCATGGCTGAAAGGTGTAGGTAACGGTCCGGGCTGTATTTTCCCGATCGGACCAGCTGATGGTGATATCGTACATGTTCGGATCACCGGCGTTCACGGCAACAATAGCTGTACTGCCAGGCGGGAGCCCGTTCCATAATTCCTGTTTCCAGCACTCAAGGTCATTATTCGCATTCGTGCCGCTTCCCTGAGCGCAGGCCGTCGGTTCTGTCGTTGTCACGGTGTAGTTAGATACGTAATCTGCCACATTGTCCTTGTTCAAACGCATGCGGTCGGCAATGTCATAGGCCAGCATGTTGACCTGGCTGCGCATGTAGGCGTCCTGGTTGTACTGCAGGCCACGCAGCTGCATGGCGGCAATGCTCAGTAAACCAATCGCCAGGATCAACAAGGTGACCAGGACCTCGATTAATGAGAAGCCCTGCTCCAGGCGTTGTGCGTTGTTATCTTTCATGTTCATGGGCAAACAAAATCCGATTCTGTATTAATGCGTCCAGTAGCTGATAGGCTGATCACGCTGCCGTTTTCAGCTGTTCGATCATCACAGACCTCCAGGGTCCCCATCCTGTCAATAAAGCCACTGGGTTGATAAACAAATGTAGTGAGGTCATCCGGATCATCAATCGTAGTCAGGTTGCAGCCGAGGCTCACGGTCCGTATCAGGGCAGCAGCATCCAGAGCCCCGTTGCCGTTATAGTCTTCACCGCTGTCGAGAGCACCATTATTATTACGGTCTTCATCCAGGGTTACGTCCCAACCGGTACCCCATTCATTGGTTGCATCGGCACTGGCCGCAGTAATTGTGACCGTGGCTTGGCGTTTCACGGCTTCACTGCGGGCAACATGGAAACTTGATATGATTGAATTCGAACTGGTCGTAATGCAGTTGTTCTTGACCATAATGCTGAAATTGGGCAGCGCAAATGCTGCCAGAATGGCTGCAATTCCGACTGTCGCCATTAATTCCAGCAGGGTCAGTCCCGCCTGTTTATAGATAAAATCGGTTTTCATGCCGGAAAATATAGGACAGGGGCCAGGCTAATTCCCTTTCAACGCGACGAATGGTTGATTTTCCCCGACAAACGGCGTGCTGCTTTGGCAGTGCGGTTTAAATAGTGTGAACCAGTTAACATTATGTGTAAGCTTTGATTATGCATGACTGTCTTGTTATCGGTGGCGGAATTGTCGGGCTGATGACTGTCCGTGAACTATTACACGAAGGCATGTCCATTGCCTTGCTGGACAAGGACGAACCGGGCAAGGCCTGTTCCTGGGCCGGCGGCGGAATTCTCACACCGCTCTATCCCTGGAGAGAACTGGATGAGTTATCAGAATTGATCCGTTGGGGACAACACCAGTATCCGCAGATTGCCGATGAACTGCTCGGCAAGACGGGGATAGATCCGGAATGGACGGAATCCGGGTTATTGATCCAGCATGTGAAGGACAGGAAACAGGCCCTCACCTGGGCGGAGCAAACCGGTACGTTGCTTGAGGCCGGCGAGGCAGAAGACAGCCTCTGGCTGCCCGAGGCTGCCCATATCCGCAATCCAAGATTACTGTCGGCGTTGATCCTGGAGGTGAAACAAGCCGGCGTCAGCATCCACCCCAAAACGGAAGTCACCCGCCTGCTGATCCATGAGAATCGGATCCGCGGCGTTGATACAGCGACTGGACCCATCGAGGCCAACCAGGTGGTAATTGCCTCCGGCGCTTGGAGCCGGTCCCTGCTCAATGATATCCGGGTCAGGCCCATGCGTGGTCAGATGTTGTGTTTCCGTGGTGAGGCCGGTGCCCTTGAGCATATGCTCCTGCGTGACGGTATCTACATCATCCCGCGGCGTGATGGCATTCTGCTGGTGGGCAGCACAGTGGAAGATACCGGTTTCGATAATTCAACGACGGCGGATGCGCGGATTTTCCTGTCAGAGCGGGCAGAGCAGATATGGCCCGGCATCACAGACTGTCCGTTGATCGCACAATGGTCCGGACTGCGGCCAGCCGTAGTTTCCGGCATCCCCTATATTGGTGAATACCCGGGCGTTTCCGGTCTGTTCATCAACACCGGCCATTTTCGGAACGGGATATTATTAGCCCCGGGCTCTACCCGGTTACTGACCGACAGCATCCTTCGGCGGGATTGCCCGATTAACCCGGATATTTTCCGGCAGCAATTTTCTCCCGAGGGGCCCGAGATAATGGCTTGATCAGCTAAAGAAAGCTGCAATTTTCGGGCGAATCTGGCTATAATCAGGTAAACAAGAGTACCCTAGTCAGTCACATTGGCGATGGATCAGATAAAACAACAACTGCTCGAGCATGATATCAGGCCGACCTCACAACGCCTTACTATTGCTCGGCTGCTGTTGGCTAAGCCACAACACCTCTGCGCAGACGAAGTCCTCAAGCGCGTCAACCAGCAAACCAACCTGGTCTCCAAGGCCACGGTTTACAATACCCTGAACCTGTTTGTAGAGAAGGAACTGATTAGGGAAGTCATCATTGATTCGGGACGGGTATTTTATGATTCCAACACGTGGGCCCATCACCATATCTATAACGAAGATACGGGCCAACTCCACGACATCGATACCAGTGAAGTTCAGCTTGGCGATATGCCGAGGCTGCCTTCCGGTACCATTGGCATGGGCGTTGATGTGATCATCCGTGTCAGGAACAAGCGTTAATTCACCGATTTTTTATCAGTTTAACTTCCAGAAATGCCGGAATAGCTCAGTTGGTAGAGCAACGCATTCGTAATGCGTGGGTCGGAGGTTCGAATCCTCTTTCCGGCACCATAATTATCAATAGGTTAGCACTGTTTCAACGATGCTAGCCTGAAGTGTTGGTGCATTCGTGGTGAACCAGTGGTGCAGTATAAGTAATTTCAGCATTCCAGATTACCCTATGGTTACCCCAAGGTCACAGCAAGTTTATTGGAAAATAAGGGGGGGTAGGGGGAATGGTGAAATTGATAATGAGTTTTTTACTGATGAGTTTATGATCGGTCTTCAAGTAGGCTTGTTCTTAATGGGTACAGTTATTGTGGTAATAGGACAACTTCTCTCTGCAATTATTATGGTTGCCAGGAACACATCAGATCTGAAAGAGACTTGTTCTGAAATATTGTATGAGCTGCAAGGGAGAAGCCCCCTTTAGCTTTGAGTTCAATATTTCAGAAATTCTAGGTTAAGAAATTAATCCTTAATTAATTGATCCAAGTATTTTTAATCTATCGTGGACCAACCCTTGCCGCTAATCTGTCTCTCTCTGTTGGTCGATCTTTGAAATATTTGTTTTCATCACCAAGATCTACTGAATCAGACATCCATTAGCAAGCTTTGCAAAAAAATAGTTCATCATCTGAAGTATTTTCGTTAAGTTCAGTGGGGATAACATGCCGCACTATTGCCCTAGATCCACAATTGTCACATTGCCCGTAATTGGGGTTTTGCTCTTGGCTTAAATGAAATACTTCAAAATCTAGTGAATGAAGCTTATGAGCAATTATATTTAGAAAGGAAATAATCCTTCTTAATTGCCAAATGATCAAGGTAAGAGCAAGACCGATAAATATAAATATAGTAGTAATTGCGTGTTCATTTATCGTTGCTAAAACTACAGTTAAACGATGGTAGGATTTTGTGACAGCTAAAATCAAATTTACACTTATAATTACAGGAGAGTTAAGCTTATGATCCCCATGATTTTACGGAGATTTGTCGCATTCTTTTTTGCTGTTTTGATAACCTCTATGGCTGTTGCAGACGAAGCACCCCGCAGCGGGCAGGCGGTCGTGACAGTGAAATCCCCCGAGGCAATCCAGTCCGTGCAGAAGCTCCCTTACTATGTGGGTATATCAAAGGAAACCGCCGGCTCGAAGGTGTTGTCCATGAACCTGGTGATCATCCCGCCTGGGGGCCAGGCCGAGGCGCATTACCATGACGGCTTTGAATCAGCAGTGTATCTGATCGAGGGCAAGGTGGAAACCTGTTACGGCGAAGGTTTGAAGGAATGTATTATTAACGAAGCCGGTGATTTTATTTTTATACCACCCAGTGTCCCGCATCAACCGCGTAACCTGAGCAAGACAGAAAAGGCGGTTGGGATCGTTACTCGCAACGATCCCAACGAGCAGGAGAGCGTGGTACATTATACATATGACGAATGATTATATGAATGCCAAAATTTTGATCCTGAAGATACATCATCAAGTACAAGATGTTTTTACTTCTGTGTCGGGATTAAAAAAGAACTGGTTCACAATTATGTAGATTAAAAAATTACCTGTCACACCGGAAAAATTTTCTATCTTTTTTCCAATTTAAAATCAATCAGTTAAAGATACCTCGACCGGGTTAGCATCGAGTTTGCCCATACCACCCTTTGGTGCGATTCGTTTTGTCATTTCCATAAACTACCCTTCACCCTGTAGTTGCAATAAGTTTCGTTTTGTTGGCCTTGAAAGACAGAGAGAGATTTTAATGCAGTGAGCGCCAGGGACGATTAAAAACGATAACTGCATAACAGTTTTGGTTAAGCCTTCGGTTACCTGACGAACAGGGTTCACATTTTAACCAAATTGATACGGAAAAATGAAAATTCTTTTCTAGGCTAGGCTATTGCAGTCGCTATGTCTTGAAAAGAATCAATATCAAAGGATGCTAGCTCATAAGCATTCTTTTACTAGTACGGCTTGAGAGAGAACAGAGAGAGAACTGATGCGACATGTATACCATGCCGTCAGGTTATTTGGGCAGAGAGCTCATATGCCTGTCCAGGCCGGTTCAAAGGCCTGTTATAGTGAGAGTAGAGAGAGTGCACGGTCGTTATTCACCGCGCCGTTTCTTCCTGCCTGTTACTCTAATACTAATCGTTTCTGCTTTTTTTTCCGGGCCCTTTCATTTGAGCATGGGAGTTCAGGCCCATGATCAAGTCAATGCCTAATAACCAGCAAGGCCTGACACTTGTTGAACTGATGGTTGCAGTAACCATCGGAATCTTGATTCTCACGGGTGTCACCGGCGTCATGATCACCAACAAGCGGATGTACAAGGAACAAAATGAAATGGGTCGGTTGCAGGAAAACGTCCGCTTTGCCATGGAAATGATTTTGAAAGACATTCGCCGTGCCGGTTATATGGGCTGTATGGATCGGGTAACCGGGGTAAATTCCACAGTGAACGGCGTCAGCAGCGATGCCTTTTTACTGAGTTTGCAGAATCCGATTGAAGGTTCGGAAAGTGCCAGCACCTGGTATCCGTCCGGTAGTGTCGAAGGCCTGAGTGAAGTTAATGATCTGCATGTGAATCCCGTGGAAATGCTACCGGACAGCGATGGTATTTCGTTAAAATTCTTTGAGCCTATTGGTGTGCGGATTCGATCACCCATGCCCCTCGTTTCTGCTGAACTGAAAGTTGATACAGTTGGTCCCTTGCAGGAAGGCGAGATCGTCGCCGTGACCGATTGCGCTACGGCGGATGTCATGCAGTTAACAGAAATACAGACGGTGTCTGACTCGCTGCAACACAATCCGGGTAATACGAATCCATCACCCGGCAACTCGACTGCCGCTCTCAGCAAGACCTACGGTACCGATGCCGAGGTAGTACGCCTGGTTGCCCGGCGTTATTTTGTAGCGAACAGTCCGGTTACGGGTGAGACCGCCCTATATATGTATGCACAGGACTTGAAGGATTTCGATAATGATGGCGATACCGTTGAGTTCATCAGCCAGGAATTGATCGAAGGCGTGGAAAACATGCAGATCTTGTTTGGCGAGGACACGGCAGGCGATGACACTGTTGCCGATATCTACGTGGATGCAGATGCCGTGGGTAATTGGGATAATGTTGTTAGTGCGCGGGTGTCTTTGCTGATGCGTACCATCCAGCAGGACTTCACTGCCCAGATCAATACGAAGACCTATGATTTGATGGGGACCACCATCGATCCCGTGGATGATTACCGGCGTCGCCGGGTCTTCGCCAGCACTATCCAGATCCGGAACCGGGCAAACCTCTAGAGCGGCAGAACGATCATGGTAGTTGAAATCCGGCTAAAATATCCCCATATCAACCCCATGAGCACAATACCTACCATTCCCTGCCCTGTCTGCCAGGCCCCGGTATACGTTCGTTCGCTGCAGTTACCGAGTGGCGAAATTTCCTCAATCTATGCCGAGCCGATGGTCTGGGATGAGACGCTGGTTGCCTTCCATGAACACCAGGCTGCCGATATGGTGAACAAGCAATTGCACTGACGGTATTAGCCGGTTTGTTTACTCAATAATCTTCCAAGTATTATCTTCTTGTTTGCATAAGTTAAGTTGTTGTGGGTCAAATTGCTTGCCCTGTTTGGTCGACTTGCTCTCAATCTTCACACAGTCCTTGCCATCGGAAACATAGGTATCCAAAAGAGTCAGGGTTCCGCCGGTTTTTCTGGCGGGATTATTCCAGTTCATTGATGTGCCCAACGGTTGTGTCACCAGTGTTTCCAGAGTTTGCATCGCGACTTTGGTGTCCTCATCTGTAAATTCACCACTTTTACCAGTCAGACTTCCACTAATGCCGCCGAGAATTGAAAACGGTGATTTCACAACCCCGGTCACTACCCCGGTAATCACTCCCTCGGAAGCCTTTTCACCAGCACTCTCGGCCTTGGTAATGAGTTGATCGACCCGGTCCAGTGCCGGGTCAATGGCGTTACGGGTCGCTTCGATTTCAGCTAACACTTCGGGGATCATCGGCCGCAGGGCCTCGATTTCCTTTGCCGTGTTATTGACTGCACCAGAAGCATTATCTACGGTTTTGAGGACCGCCGGGAGTTCCTTGCGGGTTTTTTCCACCTCTTCAAGGATCGGTGGAATGGTGTTTCTGGTCGCTTCCACCTCCTTGAGTACCGGGGGGATTTGTTCACGCGTCGCCGCAACTTCATTCAGGACGTCCGGAACCAGGGCCCGGATCTTGCCAACTTCTTCAATAATGGGCGGGATCATTTCCTGGATTTGCCGGATCTCTTTCAGCACGGGTTCAATCTTGCCTGAGGTTTGATCGACAGTTTCAAGGATGGCAGGCAGTTCGGAGCGGACCATGGCCACCTGGTATCCGAAGTAGCCGATTGCAGCGGCCAGGAAACACAGGGAAACCGAGAGCAGGTAAATCCCGAAGTCTTTCAGATGACTATTTGAAACTGGCATAGACTCATAAACACAGGTTAATTGTCAGTCTGAAAGTATAACCTGACAGATGATTTTATTTAAATATGCTTTGATACCAGATGTCATTGCATAGTTAGCGAAAGAAATATCGGTTCACAATGAGCAAGGACATAGAGAGGTTAAAAAAGCAGTTATTATTAACGCTTTGATTTAACTACAGTAACTTTTATGAAATTAATCAGGGATTGATTATCTGGTTATTAATAGCAAGCCTGGCGATGTCTGCATTTGTCTTGCAATTCAGTTTGGCCTTG
>WVYN01000051.1:30713-31906 GCA_011772965.1 Gammaproteobacteria bacterium | reverse complement strand
AGTTCTGACTTTTCCCTTCTTATATGATTAGAAACAAGAAGATTTGCAATTTCTGGAATGATGTAGGTCTTACCAGAAGCAACTGAGCGTATTGCTTCTATCAATACACCAGGATCGCTTCTTTTGGTAATATAACCCGTTGCGCCGGCTTTTAATGCCTGCTCGACGAAAATCATTTCTTCATGCATGCTCAATGCAAGTATCCTTGCATTAGAATCTCTTATATGGATTTTTTTAATCGCATCAATGCCGCTAACATCAGGCATGGATAAATCCATGATAATTACGTCGCACGATATCTGATTATATTTGGTATACGCCTCTTTTGCGGATCCTGCCTCACCCACCACTTTTATATCAGTAGTATTATTTAATATCATCCGGTAGCCAGTCCGGACTACCGGATGATCATCAACAAGAAGAAGAATATGTATTGTATTATTGGCTTCCATTGCGAAATTAAAATGATTAATTTTATTTAACCTCGTCTTCACCACCAATTTGCCATTGTTCAATTTGAACTTCGACTATTTCGCCTGTTGATGCATCAACCTCTATTTTGAATTCAACGCCAAAGTGATCTGTAATATCGAATTCATATGAGGCCTTTCCATCAGATTCAATTTCATATTCCACCTCCTTAATCTTGCCCGGATACAGATCAAGAGCGATTTTTCTGGCCTCAGATTCCTTTATTTTTAAATTTCTTTTAAACAGTGGATCGTCTGCAGATTTGACCTCCTGCTCTATTTCAGTTATCTGGTTATTGTCGGCTGAGCATTCAAATTCCCAATACTTACCGTTAACGTCTTTTACTTCTATTTCATACGCAGAGCCTCCCTCATCTGCAAATCCGAGGTACTCTACTTTTATGTAGTCACCTGATCTTAATGCCGTTGCTGCACGCAGACATTTTTCAAGTCCGCCTTTGTGTCCAGCATATGCCGGTAGAGATAAGGTCGTCATTAATAAAGCCATGATAATTTTTTGCATAATATATTCCTCCAGTTACTAGACTTTATATTATTAAGCTGTCTGTAGATCCGGTATACAGACAAACTCATTAATTCAGATATGAAAATTTCCTGTTATTTTCTTTGTATGTGTAATGGTAGCGCATAAAAAAAGGGCACCATCTGGCGCCCATAATTTGTTGCATTTGGAGTCAGGTGAAGCGGGATTAGATCTGCACC
>WVYN01000051.1:0-30658 GCA_011772965.1 Gammaproteobacteria bacterium | reverse complement strand
TCCGGTTCGCCGAGCAGGCCGAAGCTCTCGTATTCGGCGTCAAACAGGTTATTGATGCGCGCGAAGACACTGAACATATCATTGATCCGGTATTCACCGCGGATGTTCACCGTTGCATAGTCGTCCAGCTTGCCCAGCTGGTTGGATTCATCACCGCGCAGGTAGACACCGGATTTATACAGCACATCACCACCAACGCTGAAGCGGGAGGTGAGAGCGTAGTCCCCGCCAAATTTCAGGGTATGATCCGGGATGCCGGGGATACTGTCGCCGGCTTCTACGGTAATCAAATCATTGGCGTCTGCAAACGGATTGTTGGCACTGCTGGACTGGAAGGTGGATTCAAATGTGGCACTGATATAACTGTAATTCATGAACCAGCTGAAGCGTTGCAGTTCACCCGTGAGTCCCAGTTCCATGCCGAGACGCTCAGTGTCGCCGATGTTGTCAAAGAAACCCTCGTTACCGGATACGCCACCGGTGTTCTGGAAGATGATGTCGTCTTCGTTGGTGGTGAAGAAGCCGCCAACGTGCCAGCCGATGTTCCTCAATATCCCGAGTTGCCAGATATTGCCACGGAAACCGCCTTCGTAACTCTTGGCGACAACCTGTTCCAGCGGCGGGTCAGCGAGGAAACCGTTGGGCAAGTTACAGGGTGCGTCCGGCTCGGCGCAGGCCAGTTCCACAGCCGTCGGTGCCCGGGACGATTCGCTGTAGCTGGCGTAACCCGACAGGGCAGGTTGAAATGCATAAGTGAGACCGACCGCCGGATTGACGCGTTCAGGTCCGGTTCCGGTTCCGACAGGCCATCAAAGCCACCACGGTCCCTAAGTTCAATCGCCGTGTTGTTGTAACGGGCCGAGAGGGTGAGGTCGAGCTTGTCGGTAACTGAGAATGTGTCCGTGACATAAATATACCAGCTGACGGTTTCCGAGTTGATGGCGGTGCCTTCTTCCGGCACGAACAGGCCGGTGCCGGTGGTGCTGCGGTCCGCGAGCAGGCGGGCGATTTCCACGTTGGAGTTGAAGTCCACCTCGCCGTAGTTGTATCCGCCACCGACGATGACCTGGTTCTGGCGATTAAAGAGATCCTCGAGGTAGGCGGTCTGCAGGTTGAATCCCCAGTTGTTTTGATCGCGCAGGCTGCGGTTGTTGATGGCATTGCGTTCGCCGTTACCAATGTCCTCTGCGATTTGATTGCCATTCTGGTCTTCAATCGGGTCAGTCAGGTCATCTTCTTCACAAAGTACACCGGGGGGAGCTGTACATTCTTCAAACTCACTGCCGTCGCCATTAAATGAGTTGGTGTCGTTGTCGCGGTAAAAGGCATTGCCGGACAACTGGGTGACCGGGTTCAGCCAGTGTTCGCCCTGGAGCTGGAAGAAGAACATCTCGTTTTCGGTAATATCCGGTGCCGTGAATATGGCCTCGCGATCTATTTCTGCAAGCTCGATCGGGATGACACCGTTGCCGATCAGATCGGTATCAGCGTAGTTGAAGTTGAAATCCAGCGAGGTGTCCGCCCCGTCGCGGTAATTCAGTGACGTAAACAGGTTTAACGCATCAGAAGGTGACAGGTCACGCCAGCCCTCTTCATCAAAGTATTGGAAGGTCGTGTAATAACCCAGCCGGCCGTTATTGGCCCCGCTTTCCACGGTCGTGACGATACGCTCGAAGGAACCACCGTAAACTTCGACACTATTGCCGGGGTGGCTGAAACCGGTCTTGGTTTGCAGGCTGATGGCACCGCCCAGGGTGTTGAGGCCGAAAACCGGGTTGGCGCCACCAATCAGATTCATATTGGCAATGGAGGATTCCGGTATCAGATCCCAGTTAATGGTGTCACCGAAGACCTCGTTCACGCGGACACCATTTTGATAAACGGCCAGGCCCTGCGGCAGACCCAGCAAGGGAGACGCAGTAAAACCGCGGTACTGGATGTCCGGTTGCAAGGGATTATTCTGGGCGTCGTTAATAATGACACTCCCCAGATTACGGTTCATGAAGTCCGTCAGGTCCAGACTCGTGGTCTTGTCCAGATCGTCGCCCGTTGCCGACTGGACATTGTAGGGGATCTTGTTTTCAGGCAGGCCGACACCCAGGGTTGGCGTGATGCCAATCACCTCGATGGTCTCGGTTTCCATTACCTCGTCTTCTGCATACACATTAATAAAGAGGCCGGAAAGGGCCAGGCTCCCCCAAACCAGGGGTCTTAAGATACAAGCTTTCACAACTCCTCCCGATACTGCATTTATTATTTGAATATATCGATGTAATTACACATCGCTCAGGGTAGAGGATGATAACGTTATTAAGATATCTCAGGTATGGAAAATGGGAAAATATTGGTAGGATAAATTCCTTTTTTTTCAAAAAGATCACACATAATTCTCTAAAAGCTTGCGCTCTTTCTCTCCCAAGCTGGGATTTTTTAAACGGTTCTTGATCATTTCCGTCGGGACATAGTGCTTGTCCATGAGCAATTTTTTCTCTTCGAGCGCGACAGAATCCATATAAAACAGGTTACTGGCCGGTATGATCCCGGAGTCCACCATTACGATCACCTCGTCGGCCAATTTGCGATATTTGTGGAGCTCGCGCTTTTTGGCGCGGTTTTCCGCGAACGCTTTGTCAGCGATCCCTGATTTGTAGATTGCGTGGATTTCCATGCAGTAACTGATGATCGTTCCCGAGTCACCGGACTTGTCGATTTCCGCCTCAATATGTTTCAGGCGTGGTTCAATCAGGTTGCGGAGTTCATCATTGATGCGCATGTCTTCGAGGCGTTCCGAATAAATGTCGAGAATGTTATCTATGGACAGCTGATTATAGGTGTCCGTCGTGAAGAGTTCATTCTGGCGATAGGACAATTGCTTGTAAGAACGGAAACCGACTACGGAGAATATGTCAGTCAGGTCTAGGATATTCTTGTTAAAGCCAAGGGCACAGACCAGCTGCGCGTGATTTAGTCCAAGGCTATTGGCAATCTTGTTAATCCGTTTTATAAAATCCTCAGTTTCATCCTGCTTGATTTTATAAAAAATTTTGACAAGATCGGAATCAGATGCGGTCAGTAATTCGGTAAATGTCAGCATAAGTTAATTCTTGTTATGTTTAGTTTGCTGCAGATGTTCTTCCAGCATCTGTTTCTCTCTTGTCGAGATGTCTGTATCTTTCAGCCTTGCCTCAATAAGATCATCAGGAATTAATCCCTTGTCTACCAGCCTTCTTTTTTCTTCAGGTAATATGCTATTCCTGAAAAAGATGTCACCTGCGGGAATAAGTCGCGATTCGATAATTATATATACTTCATTAATCAATGCGCGAAAACCACTTTCATATTGATTCAGTCGGCGTTCTGCAAAATCAAGATCGGCAATGCCATCGATGTATATCGAGCGCATCTCTTCCTTGTAGCGATCGATGATAATCGAGTTAACGCTGGCTTCAATTTTCTCTTCGATTTTTGCCAGGCGCTGTTCCAGCATAGACTGTATTTCTTGAAGTATTTCTGGATAGTCTTTCACGAACCCGTACAATATCAGAATATTGTCCAGCGCTACTCTCTTGTAAACATCATTAATGTAGACTGTATTCCTGTCCTTTTTCAGTGTTCCCAGCGACTGATAGCCTATGGCAGGTAAGAGCTCGGTGGCTTTATTAATATGTGGATTAAAGCCTAATGCACAAACCAGCTGTGCGGCCCTGAGTTTTAACTCCTTGGCAATGAGTTTTATATCACCAGAAGCCCCGGATTTCCCGGCAAGATAAGCGTAAAAGATTTTAAGGAGGTCTTCTTCACTTGCAGTGAGGATTTGTCTGAAACTGGCCATTTCTGTCAGTTTTGGTCAATCAGTCTTTTTGTGCTGACATATTTATCCCGCTACTGCTGGCTTTTGGCTATCAGGTCCTGCAGTTTCGCCATGTTCCTCACCCAGGGTTTCAACTGCTGCAGTTCAGAAGGTAAGGAATCGATTCCCATTCTGGCGTTGGCTAGTGAATCATATTTGCCATAGAGGACATTGAAGCGAACGATATCTTTAATGATAACCCGGACATAGGCAGAGTTCGATTCTATGTTATGAGTTCGTATGAACCTCAGGGCATCAGATTCATTCAACACGCTGGACAGTTGCAGCGTGTAGGTATCAGCGGGCTGGGACATGACCCAGTCTTCTTTTTTAATTGTACCGGTATCGGCAACCGTTGCGAAATTTTCAGCCGGGCCAGCTTGCACCGGAGAGTCGGGCTCTGCCTCCGGTTTGGGTTCGGGTTCGGGGCTGAACTGGGCCAGTTTATCCCGGGCCTCAGACAATCCCTGGCTGGCTGCTTTTCGATACCATTCAGCCGCCTTCTTTTCATCTTTTTCCAAGGCATAACCGTTCTCGTAGAAAATACCGAGGTTGTATTGTGCTTGGGCCACACCCTGTGCGGCGGATTTCTGAAACCAGTTCAGCGCTTCCGGGTAATTTTTTTCGACACCCTGGCCGAAGGCATACATGACCGCCAGGCTGTACTGGGCTTGGGCATGTTCCTGTTCGGCTGCACGGTGAAACAGGTTCATGGCCTCTTTCAGATCTTTTTGCACACCCAGGCCACGGTAATAAATCAGACCGAGATTGAATTGTGAATCTGCCAGGCCAGCATCTGAGGACAGTTTCCACCAACGGGCCGCCTTGAGATAGTCCTGCTTGGTGCCGATGCCCTGGAAATATTTTACCCCGACATCGTGCTGGACTATGGGAATACCCTGTTCGGCCGCCTTGATGTACCAATCGAGTGCCCTGGCCGGGTCGGTTGGAACCCCAAGGCCATTGTCATACATTATCCCCATTGTGATCTGGGCCTGGGCATTTCCTTGCACGGCCAGTGGCTGGAGGATCTGCATGGCTCTCTCGTAGTCCTCGCTTTCATACGCCGCCATTCCCTCTTCAAAGGTGTCAGCATGCAATGCTACCGGCAGGACCAGTAGGATGGTGATCAGGATTTGCTTGAACAACGGACTATACAAGATCGAAATGGACAGCTATCGCTTATAAAATAGGAATTACCTTACAATACCCCAACCCGGTGTGTTTATGCCATTGTTTTTGCAATGGCAAAGATTTCCTCTGCATCAAACAATTGATCATTGCTATCAAACAGCTTGGCCACGCAGGCCCGGTGCAGTTCCAGTTTCAGGGTACCAAAGCCGATGGCGCCCCAGATGATCTTGCCATTACGATCCTTGCCCTTGTCGAACATCTCGGTCCCGTCTATGCCCAGCGGGGGGGTAGCATTGGCATCGGCCATCATCTCAATGCTGTCATTATTCTCCCAGTGAGACTTCTCCAGTAGCTGGGCGCCAGCTGCGCCGGTGGCAAATATCACCTGTGCACCCACGATGGCCTTGCTGCGGGCGTCGTTGTCACCTGCCTCAATTGGTTCAATGTCCACACCAAAACTGTCCTTGATGTCAGCACAGGATTTCTTGGCCCTGGCCATTTGCCGGGAAGTCAGGGCAACTGTCGCCCCCTCCCTGGCCAGCATAACGGCGGCGCGCATGCCCACGGGCCCGGTACCGGCCAGGACCACGGCCTTTTTTCCTGACAGCGTGCCGGAGCTCAGCAGCTTGGCAACGCCGGCCGCGGCGGTGGTGTTACTGCCGTTGCTATCGAGCATGACTGAGACCCGAAAATCGGCGAAGAAGTTTTTTTGCACGGCCTTGAAGAGTTTTTCACCGGCCACCATGTCACTGCCGCCAACAAATAGCGCCGTGTTTTTCTTTTCTTTCGGGGCACGGGTAAAGATGGCACCTTCAACCAGGGGCTTGACGTTTTCCGGCGTGCAGTTGCCATGGCCGATTACGTGATCAGCGCCACCGTCGTATCCTACAACAGTGTCGAATACGGCGGGATGTGGATCGGTATCAAGTTGAAATAGAAGCTTTTTCATTGTTGTTCCTTATAAAGTCAGTGATACCCAGGGAGGTCCCAATCATACTGAGGCCCGGGCAGTTTGAAAATTTCGAGCTGCGATAACTTAACCTATGGCGTGTCCAGCGACAACTCCCTGGGTGAATTGATCTTTCAGGTTACAGCCGATCTAACCTATAATCGCCTCCCCTGAAGTCATATACAGAACAATAATCGAGGGAGATTATGATCAAAGACAAGTCGGTTCAGGTATTCCTGGACGAACTCGCCAGCAAAGCCTCCACACCAGGTGGCGGCAGTGCTGCAGCAATTATTGGTGCCATGGGTGCCGCCTTGATCAGCATGGTGGCCAATTTCACCGTCGGTAAGAAAGGCTATGAAGATGCTGATGCGGATGCCCGGGATATCCTGCAACACTCGGAAGATCTGCGCGATCAACTGACTGGCATGATCAAAGCCGATGTGGATGTGTTTAACCGGGTGATGGCAGCCTATGGCATGCCCAAGGAAACCGATGAAGAAAAGGCGGCCCGCTCCGAGGAAATCCAGGCGGCTCTTAAGGAAGCGACTGATGTGCCGTTGGCCTGTGCGCACGCATCTGCCGAGGTTATCAAGCTTTGTCAGCCAATCGCCGAGAAGGGCAACAAGAATGTCATCAGCGATGCCGGGGTGGCAGTACTGGCAGGACAGGCAGCGCTGCGCAGTGCGGCACTCAATGTTTATATCAACATTGGCGGTATCAAGGACGCGGCTTTCCGCAGCGATCGTCAGAAACAACTGGAGGACATCCTTGCCGGTATGGATGCCTTGACAGAAGACGTTTACGAACTGGTCAAGAGCAAGCTGTAAGCATTACTTCCCGGTCATTCCATCCTGATGCGCATGGAAAAGTCGATGGCATGGAGATGCTTGGTCAAGGCACCGGTTGAGATATAGTCCACTCCGGTCTCGGCAACGGACCGGAGGTTCTTTAAGTGGATGTTTCCCGAGGCCTCCAGTTTCGCGCGGCCTCGATTCAGGGCAACCGCCTTCACCAGTTTCGGGGTGTTGAAATTATCCAGCAGGATGCGATCGGCACCGGCCTCAAGTGCTTCTTCCAGTTGATGCAGGAACTCAACCTCGACTTCAACCGCGACACTGGTTTTTTTTGCCTGCTTGATGGCCTCAGCAATACTGCCGGTGGCGGCAATGTGGTTTTCCTTGATCAGGATGGCATCGTACAAACCCATGCGGTGATTCTCTCCGCCACCGCAGAGTACCGCGTACTTTTGCGCTGCGCGCAGACCCGGCAGGGTCTTGCGGGTATCAAGTAGTTTGGTCTTGAGTCCAGTTAATAATGTGACGTACTCGCGGGTCACAGTGGCTGTTCCGGAGAGTGTTTGCAGGAAATTCAGGGCTGTCCGCTCACCAGTCAACAGGGCCCGGGCCGGTCCTTCCAGTTCACAAACCAGTTGATCCTGCTTGATGGTTTCCCCGTCCTTTGCCTGCCATTTACTCTCGACCGGGGATTTGAGTTGCTTGAACACCTCATCAAACCAGGCGCTGCCACAAAGCACAGCGTCCTCCCGTGCAATCACGAGCGCCGAGGCCCTGGTATTTTTCCTGATCAGTTTGCTGGTGAGGTCACCACTGCCCACATCCTCTTTCAGTGCAGCGCGGACCTGCCTGCTGATATTGTCTGGTAATTCATGCATTAATCTACTGCTTTGCGCAGGCGCTGACGGGTCATCGAAAAAACCACCGGACTCAGCAGTAGCAGGGCGATCAGGTTAGGCATGGCCATTAAACCGTTCATCACATCAGCCAGTGTCCAGACCAGGTTGAGTTTGGTGACCGCGCCCGTGATGACCGCAATCAGCCAGGCGATTCGGTAGGGCAAGATGATGCCTGTCCCAAACAGATATTCGGCACAACGCTCGCCGTAATAGCTCCAGCCGAGGATGGTGGTAAAGGCGAATATCATCAGGCCAAAGCTGACGATATAACCACCGGGTCCCGGTAGGCCGGTATTAAAAGCCAGTGAAGAGAGTGGGGCACCGGTTTCGCCGCTGTTCCAGACACCGGTAGTAATAATCACCAGGGCGGTCATGGTGCAGATGATCAGGGTATCAATCAGGGGGCCGAGCATGGCAATCATGCCCTGCTTGACCGGATCATCGGTGCGGGCGGCTGCGTGGGCAATCGGGGTACTGCCAAGCCCGGCCTCGTTGGAAAAGATGCCGCGGGCAAATCCCCAGCGCAGGGCCATCCAGATGGTAGCACCGGCAAAACCGCCAGACGCGGCAGTACCGGTAAATGCGTCGGTCACGATCATTGCCAGTGCGTGGGGAACCTGTTTGAAATGGATCAGGAGAATGATCAGTGCTCCGGTAAAATAGGCAATGCCCATGAGCGGTACCAGTTTACCTGCCACTTCGGCGATGCGTTTGATGCCCCCCAGGATCACTGCCCCGGCCAGCGTGGCCAGTACCACGCCGGTGACCCAGAGTGGTATGGCAAAGGTGGTGTGCAGTTCATCGGCAAGCGAGTTTGACTGCACCATATTGCCAATGCCAAACGCGGCGCACATACCAAAGAAGGCAAATATGGCACCCAGCCAGTACCAGCGTTTACCCAGCCCGTTTTTAATGTAATACATTGGTCCCCCGACATGCTGGCCGAGGGAGTCGACTTCACGATATTTCACGGCCAACAGGCCTTCCGCATATTTGGTGGCCATCCCAAACAGGGCGATGACCCACATCCAGAAGATCGCGCCAGGACCGCCAAAATAGATCGCCGTGGCTACCCCGGCGATATTACCCGTACCGATGGTGGCTGAAAGCTCGGTCATCAAGGCCTGGAAGGGTGAGATGTCACCTTCCTTGTCATCCTTGAGCCGCCCCTGCCAGAGTTGTTTCAGGGCCTGGGGAAACCGTCGCCAGGGCATCGCCCTGAGGCCAATGGTGAGGTAGACACCCACCAGGGTCAGTAAGGGGATCAGCAGGTATTCACCCCAGATATAGCTATCCAGGGTATGTATGAGTTCCTGAAATCGTTCCATGGTATCTGCTCGGGTTTATGATTTTTTTATTGTAATTCAGATAGATAAATTATACGGGTTCAGGCCTCAAATACGAGTCTCAGGCCGGCATAAAGGAATCTTGTTTCTGCCTCGTAGTAGTTTCGGAAACTGGGACGTTTGATTTCAGCCTGGGTAAGTCGACTGCCGCCCTTCAAGACATAATGCTCACCATCAAAATAGGGCGAGGAATAGCCATCGTAAGGGTAGGGGCGAAATCCAGGATAGGGGAAAAAAACATTGTCGCACCATTCCCAGACCTCACCGGTATTTTCCAGCAGACCCAGCCGGCGGGCACATTCCCACTCGTGCTCATGCGGCAAACGTCCCCCGGCCCAGCGGGCAAACGCCCGGGCTTCATACCAGTTGATGCCGTGCACAGGCGACTCTGGCTCAAGCTGCGCTGGTCCTTGGCGAGTGATGACATACCAGTGGCCTGACTCATCCTGGCGCCAGTATTCAGGTGCCTGTGGGTTTTGAGACTGGCACCATTGCCGGCCCCGCTCATCCCACCAACAGCTGTTTCGGTAACCACCGGTTTCCATGAAAGCCAGGTACTGACGGTTGGAGACCGGCAATCTAGAAACCGATGCCTCGGCAAGGGTCACACGGTGCGCAGGGTACTCATTATCATAGGGTCGCCAGGGCAGATCTGCCCCTATCTTGCAGGCACCGGCAGGCAGTTTCATGGTCAGGGGTGTGGGGGCCTGACTCTGGAGATGATTTGTGGCGGTATAACGAAATTCCTGCGATGAGGCTTGTTGTAGTCCAGCCAACTGCAGCGTCTCGTAATGTTGTGCATAATGTTGAATCAGGAAATGCAGCAGATAATTACCCCGGTTCAGGGATCTGTCCAAAGCGCGTCCATTCAGGCTTTTTAACAATTCCAGATTTTCATGCTGTGAGTGGAAGACCCAGGTCAGCAGCTTATCCAGGGAAGGTATTTGTTTGCTGCGCTTGGTTTTTTCCGAGAATCGCGGATTATACAAATTGACAAGTTCTGTCTCGCTTGCTTTCTGTTTCAGTAACTGTTCGCGTATCCAGTAGTTCTCCGTGAACACGCAATGGCCCAGATGCCATCCCGGTGGACTCAGGTCAGGATGAGGCTGCTGATCAAATGTATCGTTCATGGCTTCAAGCAGCGAGATCATCTGCTGCTGTTTTTCCCTGAGTGAATCCAGTAACGACTGTTCTACACGCTCATCCACCGGTGCTCGCCGCTCCTTGAGAGTGTGAGGATGTGTGAATCCGGAAACGTCTGCCAGTCGTCGTTCTCATTGAATGGTTCCGAGGCCACCAGCTTGCCACCCGCAAGTGAATCAGGGTTGCCGCTGTAATAAAGACTGGGGCTCTGGCTATTGACAGCATGGCGCACGGCATAAACCGAGTCTCCATTACTGATTATACAATTCATTAATACCGGCGTGTCTCCTGCCAGGCGGGTTATTTCATTAACGGTCTGATTGATTGCTGATGCAATATCCTGGGATGATTGTCTCAGCATCTGCCGGAATACCGCAAAGATGTATTCTGAATCGGTGTTGCCGTTAATTTCGGCACGGACACCGGGTTCCAGGAATTCATTAAAACCAGGTTTGCAGGTTTTGCTGAAATTTTTAATGTAACCATTATGCACGAACAGTAATTTCCCGAACCTGAAGGGCTGGGTATTATTCAGAGCCGTCATTTGCCCAGGGGTGGCACTACGCACACAACCCAACCAGACTTCACTGCGCAATGACCTGGCCAGGCTTTCCAGGTTGATATCGGACCAGATTGGCAGGGTGTTGAGATATGTCATGGGATCATTGATGTCACTGTACCAGCCAAAACCGAAGCCATCCGCGTTCAATACTGCTTCCGCCATTTCTTTCGGGGCCCAGGATTGTTTGATCAGGTTGTGTGGAGGTTCAATTAAAAATGCCTGCAAGGAAATTGCAGGACCTATATAGGCACCAAGACGACACATGGTTTTCGCTTTACACTTTGATCCAGTAATATCAGGATGTATGGCAAGACTACCACGATGGCAAGCGGTTCATAAGTCACATTGAACAAAAACCTGAAGTTAGACAATCAATCGGGATGGCTTTTAGGCGTCAGACACCACCCATCCCCGAATTGTGATGAAAGACCTTGTGGTGTGGCAATCGATATGCTGGTTATTCACGGGATCAGTTTGCCTCCGGGCCAGTATGGTGGTGACTATATTGACCAGTTATTCACCAATTCACTGGACTGTAATGCCCATCCATATTTCACACAGATTGCAAACCTGCGGGTCTCGGCTCATGCTTTGATTAATCGCAAGGGAAATATTACGCAATACGTTCCATTTACAGCAAGGGCCTGGCATGCCGGTGAATCCGAATTTTGTGGCCGGACTTGCTGTAATGATTTTTCCATCGGAATTGAACTGGAGGGCAGCGATGAAGAGCCTTATACTGGTGAGCAGTATCGTGAGCTGGCCAGGTTATGCAGATGCCTGATGAACAAGTGGCCAGGCATTACCCGGGAACGGATCGTGGGGCACAGTGACATTGCCCCGGGACGCAAGACTGACCCTGGCCCGTTATTTGAATGGCAGTTATTAAACAATGAACTTGATAAGGCTTAGCAAGAGGGGAACCAGATGACACTGATTGTCATATTAATCGGTATGGCAATTGAGCATTTTATTGGTGTGGCCGATGAAATCCGGAGGCTTGCCTGGTTTGATGGTTATGCCAATTGGCTGGAAAGGCAATATGCGGGGAAGAGTTTCTGGGACGGACCAGCAGGCGTAGTTGCGACTCTGGCAGGCCCGCTGTTGCTGGTCCTGTTTATCGAGTGGATCGTTACCGCGCTATTCTATCCGGCCGTAATGATATTTTACCTCCTTGTTCTGTTGTACTGTCTTGGTCCCCGTTACCTGAATCCACAACTGGATGAATACATAGCGGCTGTGAGTACCCGCGACAATGACATTGCAGAGAGATTGGTCCGGGGGTTTGCTATATTCGATGATGAACTACCACAGTCCCGGGCCGGAATTATTTCAAATATCTTCCTGGCCGCTAACCAGCGATTGTTCGGAGTCTTATTCTGGTTTATTTTGCTGGGTCCCTTCGGCGCATTGCTTTATCGTCTAAGCTGCCTGCTATGGAATAGACAGTATGAAATTCATGGCAGTTATTCTGATGCCACACGACATTTATATAATATCCTGAATTGGCCCACCGCTCGCTTGCTTGCTTTCAGTTTTGCCCTGACCGGCAACATGGTCCGCGCTGTTGATGCTTGGCGTGAAGCCGAGAGCAACAGTTTCTCCGTGAACGAGCAGGTTATGCTGGGCACGGGTATCGCCGCACTGGATCAGGATTTGGAAGAGGACAGCCCCGATGAGGACTACCTGGAATTATTACACTCCCTTCAGGGTCTGCTGAACCGTGCCCTGTTGCTCTGGCTCAGCGTACTGGGCATCATGACATTATCAGGTTGGCTGGGCTAGGCCGGGCGGCACGTCCTGATATAGTCTTCAATTGATAATATTTGCCAGGGCCCTTCATCGGTCACCAGCACACTATCCTTGTCATACCAGTCTCCCAACACATAACGTCTGGCCGCTTTGCCATCCAGAGGGAATTGATGTACGGCCTGTTTATGGGTATGACCATGTATCAGGTCATGGACCCCGTATTGCTTCATTGTCTTTTCAACTGTGGGTTGGTAAACATCGATAATCTCCGGGGATTTGCGTTGACTCGAGCTGACTGTTAACTGGCGGACGCCATGCCAGATCCGCTTTCTGATGGGGTAGGGCAGGCCTCGAAATAAGGCGATGACGGGTGGGTTATTGACACATTTTTTATACAACTGGTAAGCAATGTCCTTGCTGCAGAGGGAATCGCCATGCATTAATAGCGTCGGGGTCCCATAAAGCCTGATCAGTGTTGGATCTGGGATGAGTTTTGCGCCGGTCTCACTGATAAACCGGTTACCGACAAGGAAATCACGGTTGCCTCGCATGAAATACAGCTTGTTCCCCTGTATTGAATACTCAGCCAGCATCTGGATGATGTTTTCATGAGGTGGTGTCCTGTCATCATCTCCGGCCCAGGCTTCAAACAGGTCCCCGAGAATGTAGAGTCCATCGGCAGTGCGGGCCGGACCTGCCAGAAACTCCTGCAATAAATCCAGTTTGTCTGGACGTGACTGTGACAGGTGTAAATCAGAAATGAAAAGGGTAGGCATGGAAACTTCCCCGGCCGTTGTAAGTGTTGTTCAAATCAACTCTGCTTTTTCAATCACGATGAGTTTCACAGGCACGTCCATATAGCCTTCTCTGGATGTAGTTTCCACTTGTTCAATCAGACGGACAATGTTCATACCCTCGATCACCCGTCCAAACACACAATAACCCCAGCCATCATCGGTTTCCTCGCGGAAATCGAGGAAGGTATTATCGGTAGTATTGATAAAAAACTGGGCGCTTGCGGAGTGCGGGTTGATCGTCCTTGCCATGGCTATGGTGCCCACTTCATTTTTCAGACCGTTGTTTGCTTCGTTTTTTACCGGGGTCCCGGTGGGCCTGGCCTTCATATCACTGTCCATGCCGCCGCCCTGGATCATGAAAGCCTCGATCACACGGTGGAAGATGGTGCCGTCATAATGACCGGAATTGACATAACCAATGAAATTTTCAACAGTCACAGGGGCCTTTTCAGGCTCAAGCGCCAGGATAATAGTGCCCTGGCTGGTGACTAATCTGACCTTCATTTTCAAATCTCTCCTGAAACGAGCACTGGCAGTGTTGACTGATGATGGCATCCTACAATAATGGCCATGAGAGGTCACTTACCGGATTTCTGTATGATAGCGGGGGATTCCCTTTGTGTGCGTCCTGTGTTTTCGATAACATTCGCGCTTTTGCAGCCATAATACAAAAGCATGCTGACAATCTATAACACCCTGACCAGAGAGAAAGCACCGTTGACCCCAATTGAAGCGGGCAAGGTGCGGATGTATGTGTGTGGTATGACTGTTTATGACTACTGTCATATGGGGCATGCCCGTGTCCTGGTGGTGTTTGATATGGTTGCCCGCTACCTTCGTGGTCGAGGTTATGATGTTACTTATGTAAGGAATATCACAGATATTGATGACAAGATCATCAAGCGCGCCTCAGAAAATAACGAGACTATCTATGAATTGACCACGCGGTTTATTGAAGCCATGCACAAAGATGCGGATGCCCTCGGCGTCCTGCGTCCGGATATTGAACCCAGGGCGACCGATCACATTCCCCAGATCATCAAAATGATCGAAAACCTTGTCAATAACAAGCTGGCATATGTGGCGAGTAACCAGGATGTGTTTTTTGATGTCAGTGGTTTTAAGGCTTATGGCAAGCTATCTGGCAAGAATATCGATGAATTGCGTGCGGGCGAGCGGGTGGAAGTACAAGAGGCCAAGGACGACCCGCTGGATTTTGTGCTCTGGAAGTCAGCCAAGCCTGGCGAACCCAGCTGGGATTCACCCTGGGGCCCGGGCCGGCCAGGCTGGCATATTGAATGTTCTGCGATGTCTACGCATTGTCTTGGAGAACACTTTGATATTCACGGCGGTGGTCAAGACCTGCAGTTTCCCCATCATGAAAACGAGATTGCCCAGTCTGAAGGCGCAACAGGTCATACATTCGTCAATGTCTGGATGCATAATGGCTTCGTTCGTATCAATGATGAAAAGATGTCAAAGTCATTGAATAATTTTTTCACGGTACGAGAAGTGCTTAATTCATTTCTTGCCGAGGAAATCCGTTTCTTTATTCTTTCCAGTCATTACCGTAGCCCTCTGAATTATTCACTGGAAAACCTGGGCGAGGCCCGGTCTGCACTGCATCGCCTGTACACGGCCCTGCGTGAAATACCGTTATCTGACGGCGCCGTCATTGGTGAGTATGTCGAGCGTTTTAACAGCGTGATGGATGATGATTTCAATACACCCCGGGCGATAGCAGTACTGCATGACATAGCCGGTGAAATCAACCGGCATGACAAGAAATCAGACAAGGCAAAATCATTGGCAGCAACACTGAAAGCACTGGGAGGTGTACTCGGTCTATTGCAGGATTCTCCCGTGGCTTATCTTCAGCGGGGAACCGGCGGCACAGACGGTCTGGACAGTGACGCTATCGAAAAACTGGTTGCCGAACGAAACCAGGCGCGAAAGGACAGGAATTTCCAGCAAGCGGATCGGATACGGGATCTGTTGAAAGAGCAGGGGATAGAACTGGAAGATACACCCGACGGTACGCTCTGGCGGCGCGACTAGTGACTACTTAATCCATTCGATCCCAAGTAACAAATCCTTGGTATTGAGGAACCGTTCATCCGGGTCCTTGGCCAACAGTCCATCTAGCAGAGGTTGATATTTTTTCAGATTCCCGGTCAATTGCGGAATCGGCTCATTCAGATGAGCCTTGAGTAACTGGGCGATGGTTGTCGCGGTAAACGGACGTTCACCGGTCAGCATCTGGTAAAAGATGACACCCAGACTGTAAAGATCAGTGCGATGATCAGTCTTCATTCCTGCCCCCTGTTCAGGGCTCAGATAATAAGGCGTACCTATCACCGTATTATCAACCGTGATATCAGGTTCACCAGAGATGGTCTGGGCTACACCAAAATCGGTTATGGTCAGGGTATCGTCTTCCCGAAACAGGATATTACCGGGTTTCAAATCGCGGTGGACAATATTTAAATCATGAGCTGCCTGCAGGCCCATGGTCATCTGGTGCAGGTAGTCGAGTGCCTTGTCATCAGTGATGCCCTGCTTGATACGTTTATTCAGGTCACCCGCTGGAAAATATTCCATGGCAATATAGGCGAAATCAGCAGCAAATGCCCGTTCATAAATTTTAATGATGTGCGGATGATCAATATTGGATATCAGGTTATATTCTTTGATGAAGCGTTTCAGTCCCTCCTGAAATTGTTCACCTTCCTGCATATGCAGGATCTTGAGTACAACCGCCTTGTCTTCTTCATTTTTGGCCAGTAATACTTCGGCCATGCCGCCCTGGGCAATGAAATTGATAATTTCATAACCCGGGATGACCGGGTAGCCAGCCTTGACGGAGGGGTTACTGGCAGCAAGATCTTTGCCGGATATATCAAGTGTATTTTCCATATTTGCCTTGTAAACAGCACGGCTCTCCGTGGCGCTTTCTTCCTGGGGCATCAAATCATTGGTCAATTCGATGTTTTCTGGACTAAGTAATTCTGCAAACTTAGCGATAAAATCATTTTTATTGCTATCGGAACGAATAATGTAATTCACCGCTCCCATGCGCAGGGATTTTTGTGCTTCATCCTTGTCCTTATCTTCAAAGATGATCGAAACAGGTGGGGTAGAGGGATACTTCCTCAGTATTTGTAGCCAGTCAAAGCCGCTGGTATCAGGTTTGCCCAGATCATAACCCATTAAAATCACATCGTAATCACTCCATGGATAGTCTTTTCCCGGGATACCGCTGCGGGGATCCAGCAAGGTGATGTTAAGCTCGGGCATGAAATTGGCAATTAATTCAGCAAATTCCATTTGTCGCTGTCTCGGGAAATCGATCAACAGGATTTTATGCATGTTTTCTGTCTGAATTGATTGTGTACTGCGGTAATTCCAGAGGACTTAACCTCGCATGACATAATACTAGACCATTTCACTCCTGGTAGACATTCATGAATATATGTAGGCGGGCCTGCGATTAGTGATCAAGAAGTTTACTGACATGATCCAGCAGGATATCGTCCGAGAACGGTTTGGTAAGGTAAATATTAACCCCGGCTGAGTGGGCCTGTTCCTTGTGTTTTTCAGTCGAACGTGAAGTGACCATAATGATAGGTATGCTGGATAACTCATCATGGGTGCGGACATGGATTGACAGCTCAATGCCATTCATGCGTGGCATTTCCAGATCCACAAGGAGGATGTCGGGTTTTTTCTTATTGATAATTTCCACGGCTTCCAATCCGTCCTTGGCGGTCCTGACATCATATCCTGCATCCTTGATTACCTGGGCCAGGGCACGTCGGGCGCTGAGAGAATCGTCAACGACCAGTGCGGTAGGCAGCGATTTCGGTAATTTACTGGCGGTCATAGTCAGTATTTGCTTGTTGAATTGTTTGCCGGAATCACGCAACAGTTCCGGGACGTCCAGGACCGGGACGACACTACCATCACCAAGAATGGTTGCCCCCGGGATGCCCTTGATGCCTCTCATGTAGGCACCCATCGGTTTAATAACCAGTTCACGCACGTCCATAATTTCCTGCAGGAAAACAATTTTGTTTATGTTTTCTTCCTGGATCAACAGGGCGGGCCGGGTTTCCCTGGGCCGTTCACGTCGGTCCCCGGGTATGTTAATCAGGTCTTCAAGGTTGACGGCATCATATTCGTTACCACCGACCAGAACCCGCATTTCTTCATCATTATTAATTATCTGGCTGTCACTGGGGTGCAGAATCTGGACCACGCCGCGATTGGACACAGCCAGGACCTGGTCGCGTTGGCGGACCAACAGTGAATGGGAGGAAATCAGTGTTACCGGGAGGCGTAATTCAAACAGGCAGCCATTATCCGGGACAGATGATATATTAATACTGCCTTTCATGGCCTGGATATGTGAATGCACCACATCCATGCCGATGCCACGGCCCGAGACCTGGGTTGTCTGTTTGCTGGTGGAGAAGCCAGGTAATAAAATCAACCGGTAGAGGTCGTCATCGGTTAATACCTCACTGGGATCGATGATTCCCTTTTCAACTGCTTTCAAACGAATTGCTTCACGGTTCAGTCCGGCTCCATCATCCTGACATTTAACAATGATCTGAGTCCCTTCGCGAGAAAACGTAAGCTCGATTTTTCCTTCCGGTTCCTTGCCTAACCGGATTCGTGTTTCCCGATCCTCAATGCCATGATCGATAGCATTTCTCAGCATATGCATCAGCGGATCCAGGAGGTTGGATAACACGTCGCTATCGACCAGTGTATCACTGCCATACAAGTACAGGTTGGCGGCTTTCCCCGTAGTGCGGCATGTCTGTCTGACACTTCGTTGCAAACGGGCAGTGATTGAACTGATCGGTACCATGCGGGTTTTCATTACCAGTTCCTGGATTTCACGATGCAAGCGTGCCTGGTCGAACAATAATTCATCCAGTTCATGCAAATCATTATCGATATTCCTGTTGATTTCGAAGGAATCGACTGCGGCTTCTGTGAGGCGATTAGTGATTGTATGTAATTCGTTATATTGTTCGAGTTCTAGAGGATCGAAGATCTCATTTAATGTTTCGCTTTGGTTCACGACCTTTTGTTGTTGCCTCGTTGCCATACCGCGTAATTCAACCTGTCTATCAAGTTCGCTAATCAAACCCTGCATGAGACTGAAGTGATTAAACTGGGATATGGATTCATTATTCGAACGTTGCACGTTTTCCTGTAATTGAGTTGTGACAATGATTGTTTCACCCAGAATACGGATCATGTCGTCGATCAGGTTAGCGGGAACACGTAATGTCTGTATTGCCGTTTCTTCATCTCCACCTGCCTTAATTGCTGCATCAGTCGTTGTTTGGGGCGTTGAGGCTGTTATTGTTATATTGAGATCACTCTCCAGGATATCCACTCCCTCTTTTTCAAGGCGGTTTATCCAGTCCAGCACTTCCTGTAATACCTGTTGGGCATTATCTGGTGATGTGCTCCGTTCAAGCAGTGCCTCACTCATTTCCTCCAGGCAATCTGCAGCATTCATCAAGGTTGACGAAAGACTTCTGGATGGCAAGCGGTTATGTTTGTTCAGAAGGAGGAGAATATCCTCAACCTGGTGTGTCAGGTTGGCAATACCCTTGATGCCAACTGTATTGGCTGCGCCCTTTACCGTGTGTGCTACCCGCTGGGCCTTTTCCATGTCACTGGTAGTGCCACTGCCATCAACCAGTCTCTGGATGGCGGCAGAGAAACTTTCGGTCTGGGTTGGCAGTTCCTGTAGCAAACCATCCAGCAATTCCTGGTTGATGTCCTCCGGTATAACAATTGTAATATCATCCGCGTTTGCTGTTGTTTGTCTTTGTTCTCTCGACTCATCCTGTTCAACAGGGTAGGGTGCAGACAGAAGGTCAGATAACGCAGGCACAACATCAGTGATCAGCGGCTTGGGCCAGTATCCTGAAGTCAGGATTTTTATAATATCATTTGCTCCATTTTCCTGGCCAAGATTATTCAGATATGAAGATACAATTCCAGGCCAGCTGGACAACAAGTTCGCCTGCTCTTCTGTAAATGAGTTATGAAAGCTCTGTAATTTGAGGTTTTCAATTAATACCGAGCTAGCCTGGTAAAGGCCGGCAAGTTCAGCAGCCTGGCAAGCGCTACCAAAACGATCCAGTTTGATAATGCATTGCGCTAGCAGATCGCGTTTTATATCTTCTTCTGTTTCTGCAGAAGAGAGCTTATTAGCAACATCTTGAAAATTTTCCCTGATGGAATGCATTTCGGCGATCAGCATTTCAATCAGTTCATGACTGACCGAATGAGGTTGTGCTGATATATCGGCGATGCCTTCCTGTATCGATGGTTTACTTGCTGTTTCGGATATGTATTTGTTTGCATTGTCTTGCGACTGGATCCCGAACATTTCAGCCAGCAATGTGGCATTGTCATTCTGTAAGGGGTTTATCCAGGCAGTGTCCTGGAGAAACCTGATCAGGGTATTAGCACGTTCCCTGTTTTCTGAATGTTTCAGATAATTCCTGGCAAGGTCTGGCCACTGCGCCAGCTTCTCTTTCTGCTGGGAGGATAAAACCAGCTTATCGTTTACTGCATCAAGCAGGTTTTCCTGAAGAATAAGACAAATATCCTGGAAGCCCACCAAATCATTCTCGCTGGCAGTATTTCCGAGTTGCTCAACCCAATCAGCTATCGCCGTCAGATCCGGGTCGGATTCGCTGCAGGCATTTTCAATATCCTGCAAGAGCCTTTCATTTGTTGATAGTGTCGTTGTAGCGGGCAAGACTTGAACATTATTACTCTTTGCCGACGGGCTCTCCGTTTCAGGGATAACGACTGCCTCCTGGGATTCTGCTGGACTCGCAATTTCAATCTCTGCCTCTTCATCATTCTCTTCGGACAGGTTTACGCCCAGCATGTCGGCAACAGCTTGTCGTTCAGAATCTGATATGGGTGACAGCCAGTGACCGTTGTGCAGGTTATTGATGATCGCCACCGCGGCCATGTCATCATCAGGATGTTCCAGTAGCCTAGAAAATAGGTTTACCCAAGACGTCAGCAGGAGTTTCTGTGTATCTCCGAACTCACCTTTACCGCTCTTGAGTTTGGTGAAGTTCTTATTCATATATAGGACAATATCCTGGTACTTGGACTGTTCGCCCTGATCCAGTTCTTCTGATAGCTGTTCCAGTATCTCTGAGATATTATTTAACTGGATATCTGGTTCCTCTTCATCAAACAGGAACTGATTGATCTGTTTCAGGATGGAAATTACGTTTCCTGAAAAGCCTTCAGTGGATAGTTTTGTTTCCAGATCAGAGGTAATTTCCCCGGGAATATTGGAAGACAACATATTCTCAAGCAATGCTGAATCGATTTCACTGAGAGGGGATTGCCAGACACTGTTTTTAACCGAGGAAAGTAACTCTTCAATGACCACAGGGTTGTTTGGTTCATACAAGTATTCCCTGATGGCCTTCAGGCCACTGGTAAGGATACCCAGTTGTTGATCCGTTATTTTAATGTTATCGCTCAGCTGGTCATGGATATTCTGATGCAATAACAGGAATATGTCTGTCAGGCCATCAAGTTCTGTTTCACCGGCTGATTCTGCGGCCGCTTCCAGGCGATCGATGAACGCCAGTATTTTTTCTTTATCCGCGGATCCGATGGCGGGA
This sequence comes from Gammaproteobacteria bacterium, assembly GCA_011772965.1. Taxonomy (GTDB): domain Bacteria; phylum Pseudomonadota; class Gammaproteobacteria; order Eutrophobiales; family Eutrophobiaceae; genus SZUA-592. Next base: position 9,738 of record WVYN01000051.1, on the reverse strand, counting down.
AGCTGTTCTTCCAGTGCTGATATGTGGTCCTGTAGTTTGGAAGTGTTTTCCTGGTTCACTGGATTATCTGATTAATCAGTTCGTTTGATATGCATCAGTATGACTTCTGAAACAAGGCTGGTCATTTAAAATGTAACGTCTATTTCAGATTCACCTTCCTCAAGTTTAAATACGCCCACAGATGCTACTAGTGCCATGGCCTGTTCCACCAGCTCATCGGTATGTGTGGTTTGTTCTCTGAGATGACTTCCGGTTTTGCGAACACTCTCGCGGATATTGTCAGCACGTAAGCGCAGTTGATGACTGGTCTTTGCCTGAGTGGATGCACCCTTGGAAATTTCCTGAACCATGCTTACCAGGTTAGCTGTCGTAGACTGGGTTGCTTCCATTTCCTTACCGGCTTGCTGTGCCAGTTGGCTTCCACCGACCACCTGGCTGATAAGTTCATTCATCGTTGTTACTGTGCTGGCTGTTTCCGCCTGGATATTACTGACCAGTGTTCCAATCTGTGTGGTCGCCTCGCGAGCGTTTTCGGCCAGTCGTTGCACTTCGTCGGCCACGACAGCAAAACCACGACCAGCTTCACCCGCCGAGGCAGCATGCATACTGGCGTTCAGTGCAAGGATATGTGTTCTTTCCGAAATGTTGTTAATTAGATTCACAGCTGTACTGATTTCCTGTGAGCGTTCACCCAGCCGTTTTATACGTTTTTCAGTTTCGCGGATACTGTCACGTATCTTGTTGATACTTTCAACTGTATCAGTCACAGTGCTCATTGCATTCAGTGTCGTGCGGATCGCCTCTTCTGCGGCGGAATTGGATTCCACCGCCAGTTTGGCAATATTGGCCATGGTTTCAGATGCAGTCTTCAGTTCGACGGCAGCATTTTCCACCTCCTGACGTTCCTCATCAGCAAGCAGCAGCACGTTATCAGCCTGGGTTTTAACCAGGTTTGAGGTTTCCGCAACTTCTTCCGAGATGGCCATTACCCGGTTCAGGACCTTAGCGGTTTCGGTGGCCATCATGTTGAGTGCATCAGCGATAGGGCCGGTCATATCCTCACTCACCTTGGCACGGATGGTGAGGTTTTTCTGGGCAAGTTGCGCTACAGTTTCCAGCAGGGTCACAATAGAATCGTTGAGAGTTTCGTTCTCGTCCTCGATGTTAATCAGGCTGGCAAAACGGTTACCGATGATATTATCAATTGATTGGCCGATTTCCTGGAAATCATCGCCGGTCTTGAGGCCAATACGGGCCTCCAGATCACCATCCCGGATCTTTTTTAACTGGGTTTTAAGACGGGTAATGGGTGTATCAATAGTCTGCAACAGACGTTTGCTAACATACAGGACCAGAGCCAAGGCAATGATGATGCTGATGAGTCCCGGCACCAGCATGATTGCTAATACTTCACCTCCGGCAACCTGGTTTAGATACAAGGCCAGTCCTGCAAAGAGCAAAACGATAATGGTACAGCTCAGTGCAGTCGCCTTGAATATTTTCTGACTTGTAGTGTTTTTCGTTGCCATAATCGCTGCTCGCTTGGTTATTCAGTTAATTAAGTGGAGGTTTTCTCTTCGGTCATTTCTTCATCATCGACAAAACCATTGAATCCCCGGGTTATCATTTTAAACAGTGCCTTGTGATCGATCTCGTGCCATGTATAGCCTTCGATCTGGTACGCGACCCGGGTGTGTTCCCTGATTAAGTGTGAGGCTTTTTCATCAACCGGGCTTTCTTCCACGTTGGACTCATCAAAATCCAGTGATACCGGCAAATGGTCCAGAAAGATCGCCATGGCATTTTCTCCACGGTCAATGACAAGAAGTGGTTTTTTGGCCGTAACATACTCTTCTTCAGCCTGAAGCAGTAATTGCCCAAGATTTATGACGGGAATGAGGTTACCTCGTATGTTTAACATTCCATGAACCCAGCCGGGAAGATTCGGTAACGGGTAGATATAGGGGTTGGGAAGGATTTCGCAAATAATAGCCTTATCTATCAGGATATTTTGCCCTGCAACTCTGAATCCGTAACGGACGGAACGTAACTCTGCATCACTCTCCAGCCCGCTGGCCAGTCCCTCAAATGGATCGAAATGCTTAATTTCAGGATTCAGGTTTAACCAGTTGCGAGTCGTAATCGTGTGTGTCTTATCTGCCATACCGTAATTCTCTGGATTAACCGTATTGCTTCAACTGACTTAAAATCTGTTCCGGCGTATAAGGTTTGGAGATCAGTTCCTTGGCGCCCTGCATTTTTGCCCACACCCTGTCGGCTTTTTGTTTCTTGCTGCTTACAAATATCAGGGGAATGGCTTTCAGCTCACTGTCATTTGTGATTGTCCGTGCGGCCTCATAGCCATCCATCTCATCCATCACAATATCCATGAAAATGATGTCAGGTTTTTCATTTCTGGCAATATCAATGGCCTCCTTACCACTAATGGCGGTGACCACCGTGCAACCGGCCTGTTTCACGATGTTTTCAAGATTGGTGCGATCTGCTGCTGAATCATCCACGATTAAAACTTTATTAATGGCCATGAAATACTCCGTACGAACTGATATTACTGATTATGTTTAAATATCCTTATATGGTGTCTTTTGCCGGCAAATACTGGTTCATTACCTCGTGAAATACCATACTACTGACCGGTTTAATCAGGTAAGTATCACAGCCCGCGAGTTTACCCTTTATCTTGTCGGCAGAGGAGGAATTGCCTGTCAGCATAATGACGGGAATCTCTCTGGCCTTGCCATCTTTTATGGTCTTGCAGATTTCATAACCATCCATTCCAGGCAACACGACATCAAGGAATATGATGTCATAATCATTCTGGTTAATCAGGTTAAAGGCATCTTCGCCGGTCTCGGCAAAGTCAACACGGGAAGCAAACGGTTTTAATGCCTGGTCCATCTGAATGCGCACTGGCAAACTGTCATCAACAACCAGTGCCGAATATTCTTTCGCATTCTCCGAGACGACTTTTTTACCCTGGTTGATATCCGAAGTAATAACCAGTTCTTCTGCAATTTTCAGCACATTACTTGCGACCTGATCCAGGATACTGATTGCTCTGGATGCGATCAGAGGTCGCCTGACTTGGTAATGACGGGTGTTGAATTCACGGTCTTTGGAGACCATAACTGAATAGGGTTCTGTGCCCTGTAACTTGTTGCGAAAGGATTGCCACTTGATTAAGGATGGAGGCTTATCTGCATTGACCATCAAAATTTCAGGGTTGTTGTCGAGGGTTACTTTCTTGTAGGTAATATTACGGGTCTTTGAATGTTCAAAGGCTGCATGTAAACGCTTTTCCTCGATCTCTGGAATGCCGATCAGTGCAACATGGATAATACTCTTGTTGCTCATGGGGGGTTCATGATTGGCTCTGGCGTCAAGCATTGTCTACAGTCAGGTACACTAGTGTCTGGTTAAGCAATTGATAGGCAATTTCGCCAAATGTCATGGGACCCTTGAAGTCCTCGGTTTGCTTGCCTTCCAGTTCTGAATAAAGGTAATTCAATACGCAGTTACAGCAAAACGCCACATTATCAACTTGCGGTAATGCCGATTTAAACTGGTTGACATAGTTTGTGACGGGTGCAGCCAGTTTGTACTCCACCCCTGAGAAGACAGGCGCATAGAATGCGACCTTGCCATTCGCCTCGTCGACTTCCTGAATAGAGACATTAATCATGGCGCCGGAATAATCCGCAACGAGAGGTAGTTGTGTATCTATCTGGTTGTTTGCGAGATATTCGGCAAAATTCTGCTCAACACCGTTAACCAGGACTTTTGTGGCGGAAAATCCGGAATCGGGAAATTCTAGGGTATCACCATCACCCTGTTTCTGAATGTTGACGATACCGATGTTGGCGACCTTTCCCGGCACCAGGGTCACATGCATGGCGATCCCCTTGTCATAGGAGATTTCCCCGGTACCACCATTAACCACACAGGGTTTGACGGCACCGAGATCGTCAAGATGCAGACCGGTAATCCAGCCGGCAATCGGTTTGATAAACATGTCCTCGTATTCCGGTGCATTATGTGCATAGTCGAGGTGTAACTGGGTAAAGGCTGGGATCAGAAGAATGGTAAACCCTTCATCCGGGCTTTCCTTGGCAATGTTGGAAATGGTTTGCGTGTTGTAAAACTTGACTTGGATACGCTTTGCTATAGCGGGATCCAGTTCAGATACATAGAGTTGCTGCTTGGTAGTGACACCGCCTTTGTCACCCATGAAGTAGGGAATGGATCCACCTATCCAGCGCCCTTTGGGTAACTGTTTCAGGAGTTTTTCATCCCCTCCGATCCATAATACCCGTCCGGCCTCGATGGCGGCTTTTGCCTCATCGACTGAGACCATTCTCGCATTGATATCTGAAGTAGCCATTATCTATTCTCCTAATCTTCCGTCTCTATGCGGCCATAAGTTGATCCAGTTCAGCCCGGTGCCTGTTCTGATGTTTCAAAAAGTATTGCCGTAGTATCTTCGCGCCTGCCAGTCTGGAGGCATCCGTGGGATTGTTGTTGATGGAAATACGGATACGCTCCAGCATCATTTTCAATGCCACAACGTCGGTCTTGAGTTCAAGTTCACCATTAATCAGGCGCTGCCAACTGGGATGGGATTCTGGCGGCACGCTTGCGTGTCTGGGGCTTGCTTCTGCAGCCGGAGCCATGGTGCTGGCCGTCGGCGCGCCACCGCCACCCAGTTGCCGGAGCTCGGCTTGCAACCGGGCCTGATGTTTCATGAAAAACTGCCTGAGGAGCTTGATCCCGGCGGTTATGTTGGCGGCCGACGGGTTACGTTCCACCGACAGACGTACCCGTTCCAGCATCATCTGCAAGGCCACGTTGTCCGTGGTCATTGCCAGTTGGCCGTCAATCAGGGTTTGCCAGGCTCGTTCGCTCTCTGCCGGGACTCCGACATCGCCCGTGCCTGCCGTGGGCGCTTGCTGTAGCAGGGCGGTACCATTCAACTGGGCTATCTCATTACTAAGGCGGTTCTGATGCTTGAGGAAAAATTGCCTGAGGATCCGGATCCCCGCCAGTTTTGATGCCTCTGATGGATTGCGTTCGACAGACAGTCGCACCCGTTCCAGCATCATTTGCAGGGCCACCGTGCTGGTATCCAGCGAGACATGACCGCTAATCAGCTTGCTCCAGGTGGGGTGGTCTTCAGCAGGCACAGCCAGGCCCACAGGTTTTGCGGCAGGCGCAGCGGCAACGGCCTGGGGGGCAACACCCAGTTGCCGGAGCTCATGCTGCAGTCGGTTTTGATGTTTGTTGAAAAACTGACGGAGGATGCGGATACCGGCGATACGAGTTGCCTTTGAAGGATTGCGTTCGACAGACAGTCGCACCCGTTCCAGCATCATTTGCAGCCCCACCTCTCTGGTATCAATCTTCAGGTCGCCATCCAGGATTTTTTGCCAACAGGCGTTTGACTCGGGTGGTACTAGGCCGGCAGCAAACTCGGTCGTGGCCATGGTGGCTTCCGGCACCATTTCTTCACCCTTCAGCAGCGCTATTTCGGTCGGGTGCTGATTCTGGTTCTTGATGAAATATTGTCGCAATAGGCGGGCAGCGGAGAGGCGCATGGTTTCAGTAGGATCGGTATCAATTTGTTGACGAACGCGTTGCAGTAACATCTGCAAAGCCACCACATTCGATTGCACCGGGATTTCACCGCTGATGAGCCGTTGCCAGTTCGGGTGCGTTTCCCGCGGCAAGTCACTTGTCTCCAGATCATAGGAACGAGGACCGCCAGCGGTTGCCGACGGCGGTTCAGCAGCAGCTTCCGGCAGAGGGGTAGCGGCAAATATTGGCGCCGGGGCTGCCTCGTAATCCTCGCCGGCGCCGGTGCGCTCGCTGATCTCCCGGGCCTCGGCCGGTGAGATGCCCATCAGCTTTGCTGCAATGGACAGCGAGCGGCAACTGTTCAACGCTCTGATGATATAGGCCTCCATTTCCTTGGTGTATTGCGAACCTGCCGGTGCCCAGACCTTGTTTGATTCCGTGGTTCCGGGTTTGGGCACATGCAGGTAGGTTCGGTATCCGGCGATGGGTAAATGCCGGTAAGTGATGGTCGATTGCGGGCCATCGTCGTCATCAGAACGCCGGAAAAGGGATTTCTTTTTTGGCGCCCCATGGCGGATCGTGATGTCCAGGCGCCGGGAGGGTTCATCGATTTCTATGGAGGAAACAGACCAGCTATCCTCCAACCCCAAGAGTTCTTTGCATAATTCATGATCTAACATGAGAATTCCCTGAAAAATACAATCTCAGATAAATACTTATATGAAACAGTAAATTATAACATCTTGTTAATTATAATTATTGTTTAATCTTCAGCTACATCGGTTACGAATGAAAATTCGTTCAGCACTATATATATTTAGTATAAGCCTATGAAATTTCAAATACTAATAGAAGTTAAGCAAATATATCAAATCACTGTAATTTCAGCGGGTCCTGATATTTCTAAATGGTAATTAACCGTGGATAATCGGCCACGAATAGCGGATGACCAATCTTGTAATTTAGCACTATATGGTTGAAATGCATGAAATTGCTCCCCCATTTGCAACCTGGTTTGCAATTCCTGGGTCACAATGGATTACCAACCGCCGTGTCATATCACCCCCGCGAACCATGGTGGGTCATCGCTTAATTGGTTTGACGACAGAGGGCTACAAGCATTCACCAGCGGGGGAGAAAATCCGCTGCAGGCAAGGTCTTAGCTGATTTTTCAGCGGGGCATGCAATACCACTAACGATTGATTGAGCCAGGATTAATGTTCATAATGCGCGTCTTCTCGATCTCGGCCACCGGGGACAGTCAGCCCTGAATTGAGGCCTGGATGATCAAGTCACATATTGTAGCTTGTATAAACAAATAATCGGGGCATAGCGCAGTCTGGTAGCGCATCTGCTTTGGGAGCAGAGGGTCGGGGGTTCGAATCCCTCTGCCCCGACCAATATTATGTATGATGAGTTTGGAAGGCTTCGATTGCGCCTGTAGCTCATTTGGATAGAGCATCGGCCTTCTAAGCCGAGGGTAGCAGGTTCGAATCCTGCCAGGCGCGCCAGAATAGGATGGTTTATGGTGACTGTAGCTCAGTTGGTAGAGCCCCGGATTGTGATTCCGGTCGTCGTGGGTTCGAGTCCCATCAGTCACCCCATATAATCAAGCTTGCAAAGTAAACGGGCCGTTAGCTCAGTTGGTAGAGCAGGGGACTCTTAATCCCAAGGTCGTAGGTTCGACCCCTACACGGCCCACCAATTTAATCAATAGGTTATAAAAAGCCGTATTCGCCTATTTTCTGTATGGGTTCCACTATGGGTTCCGCCGTCCATTAAAATGGCATTCATCACTGCCTATGTTCTAATTCTGGCCAGTGTTAAGCTCCTTACAGGGGTAGGTAGGAGACTGTAACTGAGGGGTAGAGCGCGTTCTGGTGGTTTCTTAGGCTAGAGAGCATGGTGACTCAGGAATTACCCGTCGATAACGAATTTTCCGATCACGAGGCTTTTCCGCTATCGGACAGACCTCCGGATATTGCTTTCTTTCTGAGTAATCAGGGACTCTGACTCCTTTATTTCGCATTTGGTTCAGACGGAAAGATTCCGCATTAAGTTGTCTACAGTAATGCGTTCTTTAGTAATTCATTGTCATGCATCTGTTTATCCATTATTTCCATTGCATATTTGTACCCGACCTCTTCAATTTCATGTGTCATCTCAAAATCTAACATGTGAAAATTTTCAATCGGCGGGTTCATATAGATATCCGCCATTGCTTTTGAAACATTGATAGCCTTTACGCTGTACAAGGTACCAGCACGCAAGAGAATTTTTATGATACTTGGCACCTCCAACTTTCTGGACGCTGGCTTTAAAACATTCAACATATAGTCCCAGCCCGAATAAGTCCCTTCACTCGATCCGCTCATTTTCAAATCAACTGCCGGGCTTACATTATTGGCAATGGCGATCCCGTCACATATTTCACGCATTACATCGACTGGAAGATTGTTCAGGACACCACCATCAACATGAAGTTCCCCATCGATGGAAATGGGTGGAATATGTCCTGGTATTGACATACTGGAACGTACTCCTAACCAGACAGGCCCGTCTTTATGAACTACTGTGTGAGCGCGTGTAAGATTAGCCGAAACCGAAAAGTATTTAACCCATAAATCTTCAATCTGAACATCACCATATAATTTTTTTAATGTTTTGTTGAGTCTTCGACCGGTAACAAGTGATACAACAGGGAGGGTGTAGTCCTTAAAAGGACGATCTTCGATCCAGAACTTATCGATTATATTAACAAGGTCATTAGCATTGATCCCCAGAGCGTAACTGCTAGCCACCGCAGAGCCAATACTCGTTCCACCTATACAATCAATGGGAATATTCAGCTCCTGCAGGGCGCGAAGTAAACCTATGTGTGCGCATCCCCTCGCGCCGCCGCCGCCAAGAACCAGACAAATAGCATTCCCGGTCAAAAAACGACAAAGTCGTTTGTAATCATCAGCATTATCAAAAACGATATGGTGGTGATCGGACACATTACGCTGTTTGAGCCATTGTATAGTTCCTGATGGTGGTTTGTCCTTATTGGGATGTATTAATATAAGTTCTTGCTGTGCTATATGTTGTTTGCTTTGCTGGAAAGTGATTTCCTTCTCGATTGAATTTAGATCAGGATTATACCCACCAAGCCCCACTAAAAGAATTCGGTCTGCCTGACGTATACATCGGCGTGACCAGGATGAAGGTTCCAAGGTCGACTCGTAAATGATATATTGATGGCGGGCTTCCTGCTTATTGAGCCAGCGTAAGATTCGTTCTTCATCTGATCTTTGTGCACTTCCTCGACCTAATACTTCATCTACAGTGAGCTCATCCAAAAGAACAGTCGTTCCTAACTCGGAGAGTGAATCAAAAAGACGCTTTGTAAAGTCATGTACGGGTGCGCCATGTCCTGCAGGAAAGACGGCGATGGTTGATATGGCAGAAGCCACGTTGGTTCCGTGTACTTGCCGTTGATAACGGATAGCAATATTTTTGGAAAGCAATAACACTGCTTTAGGATGACTCTCAACCAGACGGGCAAATGCTTCTTTGGAAAACTGCAACAAATTGCTATCCCTTATAGCTCTTACAGATTCAGGCTGAAGCTCTCCCGTTAAAACTGCTGTTTCCCCTACAAGTTGACCTCTCCCAACTTCACCGGTCGGACGCGTACCTCCGTCATCCTGAGTAACAAAAGTGCGTAATCGTCCACTCATTAACAAATAAAACGAATCTGCCGCGTCACCCTGTTGTATGAGTTGCATGCCCCCGCTCAATTGTACAGACTGTGCTTCAGCTGCAATATCTCTTATCGCAGATTCATCCAGTGATCCAAATAAAGACGTGGTTTTGAGTAAACTAACTATCTTTCCTTTTACCTGTTTACGCGCAGTGATGTCACTCCAGGAACCCACGATCTCCGCCGGCTTGCCGGCATTATCATAAATGACCCTCAGTTCATCACTCACCCAGCGGTAACTGCCGTCCTTGCAGCGAAAGCGGTATTCATTGATCAGGTGATCTTTCTCAAACAGGTGCGATAAATCGTTCCCGATACGTGCCGCATCATCCGGATGGATGCGGTCCGGTACAAAATTCCGGTCCTCGAGATACTCACGGGGCTCATAGCCGAACACCTTT
>WVYN01000088.1:817-1045 GCA_011772965.1 Gammaproteobacteria bacterium | reverse complement strand
CTCTCAAGGGAGACCTCGTTTCGAGGGGGGCTTCCCGCTTAGATGCTTTCAGCGGTTATCCCGTCCGCACATAGCTACCCTGCTGTGCCGCTGGCGCGACAACAGGTCCACCAGAGGTGCGTCCATCCCGGTCCTCTCGTACTAGGGACAGCTCCTCTCAAGTCTCCAACACCCACGGCAGATAGGGACCGAACTGTCTCACGACGTTCTAAACCCAGCTCACGTACC
>WVYN01000088.1:372-707 GCA_011772965.1 Gammaproteobacteria bacterium | reverse complement strand
CACGGGACCACCGGATCACTATGACCGACTTTCGTCTCTGCTCGACCTGTCAGTCTCGCAGTCAGGCGGGCTTATGCCATTGCACTCAACAGCTGATTTCCGACCAGCTTGAGCCCACCTTCGCGCGCCTCCGTTACTCTTTGGGAGGCGACCGCCCCAGTCAAACTACCCACCATGCAGGGTCCCGGACCCGGATTCACGGGCCGCGGTTAGATATCCAGAATCACAAGGGCGGTATTTCAAGGTTGGCTCCCCGGAGACTGGCGCCCCCGCTTCAAAGCCTCCCGCCTATCCTACACATGCAGTTCCTAATACCACTGCAAAGCTGTAGTAAA
>WVYN01000088.1:0-241 GCA_011772965.1 Gammaproteobacteria bacterium | reverse complement strand
AACCTTCCGGCACCGGGCAGGCGTCAGACCCTATACGTCGCCTTGCGGCTTCGCAGAGCCCTGTGTTTTTAGTAAACAGTCGCCACCCCCTGGTCTGTGCCCCCCCCCACTGGTTGCCCAATGAGGGGGCCCCCTTCTCCCGAAGTTACGGGGGCATTTTGCCGAGTTCCTTCAACGCAGTTCTCTCAAGCGCCTTGGTATGCTCTACCAGTCCACCTGTGTCGGTTTCGGGTACGGTCTG
>WVYN01000015.1:198681-235681 GCA_011772965.1 Gammaproteobacteria bacterium | reverse complement strand
ATAGAGGCTGATGCCAGTGGTACGGTGAAAAAACGCCTGGCTGAAAATGGAGATCCGGTCGAATATGGCCAGCCTCTGTTTGTGATTGAATAATCTCAGACTGTCTTTCAAGTCGAATCCGATTGTAAATTTACCCTGAATGAGTTTGATCGCCTTTTTAAAAACTAGATGCTAGATAAAGTAGTCATTGCCAATCGCGGAGAGATTGCCCTGCGTATACTGCGAGCCTGTCATGAGATGGGTATCAAGACCGTGGCAATATATTCAGAGGCAGATAGCGATCAAAAGCATGTTTTACTGGCAGATGAGTCGGTTTGTATCGGGCCTGCGGCCTCTTCCGAGAGCTATCTCAACATCCCTGCGGTGATTAGTGTGGCAGAAGTCACAGATGCTGTGGGTATCCATCCAGGTTACGGGTTTCTGTCCGAGAATGCTGATTTTGCCGAGAGAGTTGAGCAGAGTGGCTTTGTGTTCATCGGTCCACGCTCGGAAACAATACGCTTGATGGGTGATAAGGTCTCTGCTATCCAGGCAATGCAAAAGGCCGGAATAGCATGCGTCCCCGGCTCCAATGGGGCGCTTGGCGATGACACGGATGAGTATCTCAAGATTGCACACGAGATTGGTTATCCCGTGATCATCAAGGCCGTTGGTGGTGGTGGAGGCCGAGGCATGCGGGTAGTACATAGTGATGCCGCTCTTAAAAACGCAGTCTCGATTACCCGATCGGAAGCGAGCACTGCATTTGGAAACAGTGATGTTTATATGGAGAAGTTTCTTGAACATCCTCGCCATATCGAGATACAGGTACTGGCTGATGAGCATGGCAATGCCATTCATCTGGGTGAACGGGACTGTTCCATGCAGCGCCGTCATCAAAAAGTAATTGAGGAAGCCCCGGCACCCGGCCTGAGTCAAAAGATTAGAAACACAATCGGTCAACGCTGTGTAGATGCCTGTCTGTCGATTGGTTACCGCGGTGCCGGGACATTCGAATTTCTCTATGAAAACGGGGAATTTTACTTTATTGAGATGAATACACGCGTACAGGTTGAACACCCAGTCACGGAGATGATTACCGGCGTTGACATCATACGTGAACAATTAAGGATAGCCGCTGGAGAAAAGCTCTCTTACAAGCAAGAGGATATATTGGTAAGAGGCCATGCCATAGAATGCCGCCTGAATGCTGAGGATCCTAAAAAGCTTATCCCATCGCCGGGCTGGATCTCTCACTACCATCCACCAGGTGGACTGGGTGTGAGAGTAGATACCCATATTTACGGTGGTTACAAGGTCCCGCCATATTATGATTCCATGATCGGCAAGCTGATCACTCACGGTGATACCCGAAAGCAGGCGATTGCAAGAATGTCCATGGCCCTGTCTGAGATCGTGATTGAAGGCATCAAGACAAATATCCCGCTGCATCAGATGCTGATCGCTGACTCCGCTTTCCAAACAGGCGGTACAGACATCCATTACCTGGAGAATAAGCTGGGCCTGAAGTAATCTAGCCTTAGCAACTAGAATATGGCCTGGCTACAACTCACGCTGGAGACCGGGAAAGATCATATCGCTGAGCTGGCCGATTTGCTGGAAGTCTATGGTGCCCATTCCGTCAGTCTCTCGGCGCAAAGCGATGAGACACTGTTCTCTGAACCGGGTGCAAATGAGCAGCCCCTTTGGCAACGAACCCGGCTCTCAGCAATACTGGACGAAGATATCGATCTTGACACGTTGTTGGTTTGCTTGATTCATCGCGCAGGCAATTCAGCGATAGTTAATGCTCACATCAAAAAAATTGGGGAGCGCGACTGGGTTCAATCCTGCCAGGAGGCCCATGGTCCCAGAGTGTATGCGAACCGATTGTGTGTATGCCCCAGCTGGTCGTCACCTCCGGCAAACATACCTCACATCCTGACGCTGGATCCCGGCCTAGTCTTTGGCACCGGCTCACATGCCACGACCTCACTTTGTCTCGAATGGCTGGCCTCACAGGACCTGCGTGGCCAACGACTACTGGATTATGGCTGCGGTTCCGGGATACTGGCGCTCTCAGCACTCTTGCTCGGAGCCGAACAGGTCTATGCTGTTGATGTTGATAGCCGGGCGCTGATGGTGACGCGACAAAATGCAGAAAAAAATGGCCTTGAATCACGCCTGCAGATTCTGCATCCGGGTAAGCTTGGCGCTGGAAAAGTTGAAGTCGATGTGTTGGTGGCCAATATATTACTTAACCCCCTAATACAGCTGGCGGCAAGCTTTGCCGATCTGGTTTCACCCGGCGGTCAGTTGCTTTTGTCCGGACTGCTGGCCCAGCAGACGGGTGAGTGTTTGGGCGTTTACCGTGACTGGTTTAATATGCAGGCACCGGTTTTCCATGATGAATGGGCAATGCTGGAAGGCCGCAGAATCCAAACCAAGAACCTAACTGGAAAGAGTTGACCTGTGTATACTTCCTGTCCCGCATGCAAAAGGCAGTTTCGGATCCTGGCCAGGCAACTGTCAGCGGCAGGCGGTACCGTAAAATGTGGGTTTTGTGGCGAGCAATTTAACGCCTTGCTCTTTCTCAGTGATACCTCTTCAGCAGATGCTGCTGGTCTTGCCACGGAAAATGAACTGCCAGAGGTACTGCGTGAGCCAGCACTAGCACGCTCCAAAAAAAAGCCAAGCTGGGGGTGGACAGCGGGAGCAATATTTCTTGTTCTGGTTTTTGTTACCCAGCTTTTCTGGTTTAACCGCGACCAGGTTTTAAGCAAATGGCCCGAATTAAGGCACTGGGTGCAGGCAGCCTGCCAGAAATTGAATTGTGAGGTTATCAGGGAATACCGAACCTCAGATATCAAGCTCATAAGTCGTGATGTGCGCCTGCATCCCCGCTACGATGACACCCTGCTGGTTAATGCCACCATGAACAATACTTCTGACACCATCCAGCCATATCCAGATATTCAGTTTGCCCTGTTTGACACCAGTGGCAGTATGATAGCTGAACGGGAATTTAGACCTGAAGAATACCTTGATAACAGTATAGCCATCGATGATGGCATGCCCTCCGGTCAACCCGTGCATTTTGTCCTCGAAGTGACGGGACCGACTGCCGGTGCTGTGAGCTTCGAGTTTCGATTTCTTTAACGAGTCAAGTCATGCAGATTGGCGATATTACCCTGGAAAATAATCTATTCCTTGCGCCCATGGCAGGGGTGACTGACAAACCATTCCGTAATCTCTGCCGGCAGCTCGGTGCGGGACTGGCCGTATCCGAGATGGTCACAGCCAATACCGCACTCTGGCACACCAGCAAAACGAGACACAGGCTGGATCATGAGGGAGAAAAAGTGCCATGTGCAGTACAGATTGCCGGGGCTGATCCAGAAATGCTGGCAAATGCCGCACGTTTGAATGCAGATGCTGGCGCACAGATCATCGACATCAACATGGGCTGTCCTGCGAAAAAAGTCTGTGGTTTGATGGCGGGATCAGCGTTATTGAAAGATGAACTGCTGGTCAAAAAAATCCTTGATGCGGTTGTTGCCGCCGTTGATATACCTGTTACCTTAAAAATCAGGACGGGCTGGGACAAACAGAGTCGAAATGCAATGAAAATTGCCAAACTTGCAGAAGACTCCGGTATCAAAATGTTAACCATACACGGCAGAACACGCGCCTGTGGTTACAAGGGAAATGTAGAATACGAAACAGTAAAAGAGATTAAGTCACGGATATCTATACCAGTTGTTGCTAATGGTGATATCAAAACACCATTCGATGCTGTAAAGGTCTTGGAAGAGACCGCCGTAGATGGGATAATGGTTGGACGTGCAGCACAAGGTAATCCTTGGCTCTTTCGTGAGATCAAATATTACCTTGATCATGGGGAACCACCAGCCAGGCCAACCTTGCAAGAAGTTGGCCAAATAATGTTGGCACACATGCGCAATCTGCATACATTCTACGGTGAATATACCGGGGTGCGCGTGGCCCGCAAGCATATAGGCTGGTACTGTAAACAACATGGAATCAAGTTGTTTCTTCAAAAGGTATATAAAGTTGAATCCGCTGACGAGCAACTGCTCGTTGTAGAGGACTTTTTTTCAAAACAACATGAAATAGAAGAAGAAAAAGCGGCATGACAGCATTAAAAGCGGTCAAAGATGACGTACTTGTTGTGAACGATAACAAAAGTTGCCTGGGCGAAGATGTGCGTAGGCACATGGAAAACTACTTCAGGGATCTGGAAGGTCATGAGGTCAGCGACCTGTATGAACTGGTTATGTCTGAGGTTGAAAAACCCATATTCGAGATAGTGATGCAACAAACCCGTGGTAATATCACTAAAGCAGCCAGTATGCTGGGCCTCAACCGTGGCACTCTGCGTAATCGTTTGAAAAAGTACAAGCTTGTGTGAGAGCAATGCTCCACTGACACATCCACCATCAATACCATTCAGCAAGAGTCTAGATGAGCATTATCAAGCGGGCACTGGTCAGTGTCTCTGACAAGACCGGTATTGTTGATTTCTGTCGGCAACTTGTCGATCTTGATATCACGATCCTTTCCACTGGCGGCACGGCCAGTCTCCTGGAGGAAAACAACATCCCGGTTACCGAGGTATCTGATTATACTGGATTTCCTGAGATCATGGATGGGCGTGTCAAAACGCTACATCCCCGGGTTCATGGTGGGTTGCTGGGCCGGGCCGGTCAGGATGATGCCGTAATGAAAGAACATGGCATTGATCCGATCGGACTCGTGGTCGCAAACCTCTATCCCTTCGAACAAACTGTCTCTAAACCGGATTGCACCATGGCTGAAGCGATTGAAAATATTGATATCGGCGGCCCCAGCATGTTGCGGGCAGCGGCAAAAAATCATGCCCGTGTCGGTGTGATTGTCGATGCAAATGACTATGACAGGGTCATAGAGGAAATCAAAACAAATGGCGGCAAGCTCGAGAATCAAACACGCTGGTACTTGGCGCAAAAGGTGTTTTCTCACACCGCCAACTACGATGCCAACGTTGCCAATTACCTGAATTCATTTACCCCCGACGGAAAACCACTGGATTACCCGCAAACCTATTCAACCCAGTTCATGAAACGTCAGGACCTTCGTTATGGAGAAAATCCGCACCAGAGCGCCGCGTTTTATGTACAACCGGATCCTCCATCAGGCACTCTGGCTGCAGCAAGGCAGTTGCAGGGCAAGGAGTTGTCTTATAACAATATTGCCGATACTGACGCGGCACTTGAATGCGTACTGGCCTATGATGCACCAGCCTGTGTCATTGTTAAACATGCAAATCCCTGTGGCGTGGCGGTTGCCAGCAATATATTCGAAGCCTACGAGCGTGCCTACGCTACCGATCCCACATCCTCTTTCGGTGGCATCATCGCCTTTAATCAGGTACTCGATTCGCTAACGTCGCAGGCAATCATTGATCGCCAGTTTGTTGAGGTAATCATTGCACCAAGTATTGACCCGGCAGCACTCGATGTTCTCGGCAAGAAAACCAACGTTCGGGTCCTGGAGTGCGGAACTCGCAAGCAGATCATTCAGCAACTGAATCTCAAGCGTGTCTCGGGTGGTCTACTGGTGCAAGACAAAGATATCGGGCACATCAGCAAGGCAGATCTTAAAGTTGTCTCAAAACGTCGGCCCACGGAACAGGAACTTAACGACCTGCTGTTTGCCTGGCCGGTTGTCAAGCATGTAAAGTCCAATGCCATTGTCTATGCCAGGGATCAACAGACTATCGGTATCGGTGCTGGACAAATGAGCCGTGTATACAGTGCCCGTATCGCCGCCATCAAGGCGGAAGGTGAAGGCCTTGAGATAAAAGGTTCAGTTATGGCCTCAGATGCCTTTTTTCCATTCCGCGACAGCATTGATTCAGCTGCGAGGGCTGGGATTACGGCGGTCATACAACCAGGCGGTTCAATGCGTGATGAGGAAGTTATTACCGCTGCGGATGAGCATGACATGGCGATGGTGTTCACAGGAATGCGCCATTTTTTACATTGAAATTTTTTGATCCATATGGCATTACTCTACTTTTTCCGGTCCTGATTTATTGTCTTTAAGTTCCATTCCTCGCAGTCACGTACGCCATTATTCAAATTTATAAAATTTCCAATTAATTCTCTAATAAAAATTATTGACAATAAATGAAAGTATTGATCGTAGGTGGCGGAGGCCGTGAGCATGCACTGGCATGGAAATGCGCACAGTCAGTGTTGACGGAACACATTTTTGTTGCACCAGGAAATGCCGGAACGGCAGTCGAGGAAAAGGTTTCCAATATTGATATTGCAGCGGAAGATATCCCCGAACTGGTCGAATTCGCCAAAAAGAAAAGGGTTGGGCTGACTATTGTCGGGCCGGAAGCACCTCTGGTGGCCGGCATTGTCGATGCTTTTCAGGCGGAAGGCCTTGCCTGTTTCGGGCCAAGCCAGGATGCCGCGGTGCTTGAGGGATCTAAAGTCTTTACCAAGGAGTTTCTGAAACGACATCAAATCCCCACGGCCAACTACGAGGTTTTTACTGAGGTCGAGACCGCACTGACCTATCTTGAACAACAAAGCTACCCAATCGTCATCAAGGCAGATGGCCTGGCAGCTGGCAAAGGGGTAATCATTGCCGCGACAAAGGCGGAGGCCGTGTCCGCAGTCAGGGATATGCTGGCTGGAAACCGGTTTGGTGATGCCGGCCACCGGGTTGTGATTGAAGAATTCTTACAAGGCGAAGAAGCCAGCTTTATTGTGATGTGTGATGGCGTCCATATTCTCCCGTTGGCCAGTTCCCAGGACCACAAGGCCAGGGATGAAGGTGACAAGGGTCCCAATACCGGTGGTATGGGTGCGTATTCGCCGGCCCCTATCGTAACACCTGATATTCACCGGCGGGTCATGGATAAGGTAATAAGGCCGGTTATCCAGGCAATGGCAGAAGAGGGCAGACGATATACTGGTTTTCTTTATGCTGGCCTCATGATTGACCTGAATGGCACACCCAACGTGCTTGAATTTAATTGCCGGTTTGGTGATCCCGAGACCCAGCCTATCATGCAACGTCTGCAATCCGATCTGGTCGAACTTTGCCTTGCGGCCACGCGTGGTGAACTCGATCAACACGAGGCTCACTGGGATGAGGCAGCTGCTGTCGGCGTGGTGCTGGCGTCAAAGGGCTATCCAGAAAGCGCTAGTAAAGGAAATGTCATCAGCGGACTGGATAATGATTTCCCCGATTCAGTAAAAGTCTTTCATGCTGGCACCCGAATAGTGAATGGCAAGGTAGTCACGGCTGGTGGTCGGGTACTTTGTATTTCTGCCAAGGGTGATTCTGTGCGACAGGCGCAGCAAACAGCCTATGCGGCCATCAAGAAAATAAAGTGGGAGGGGATGTTTTACCGTAAAGATATCGGATGGCGCGCTTTAAAAAGAGAAGCAGTACCTACTGATGACTAGTCAGAGCTTCCAGGTCAGGAAGTTTTTTAACAGTGACAGGCCGGCATGCTGGCTTTTTTCCGGGTGAAACTGAGTAGCGAAGATATTATCCCTGGCAACGGCTGAAACAAATCGGGTAATGTAATCGGTCTCTGCCACTATGTCCTCGACATTGTCGGGACAAACATAGTAGCTGTGAACAAAATAAAAGCGCTCACCATCCTTGATGCCATCCCAGAGAGGATGCTTGTGACTTTGCCAGACCTGGTTCCAGCCCATATGTGGAATTTTTTGCAGGTTACCCCGCTCATCAACACCTGCGTTGGTAAAACGACGGACCTGCCCCGGTATAATGCCCAGACAGTCCACACCACCATCTTCATCACTGTGGTCCATCAATGACTGCAACCCAAGGCAGATGCCGAGAAAAGGCTTGTTCTTGATACATTCAAGTATCACTTCGTCCAGTTCTTTTTCTTTAAGACTGTTCATACATTGACCCACTGCACCCTGACCGGGAAATACTACTCGGTCAGCAGCAAGGATTGTCCCGGCCTTGTCACTGACTGTAATCTGATGTTCTGTGTCTGAAACATATTCAAGGGCCTTGGCGACCGAGCGCAAATTGCTGGTTCCATAATCAAGAACGACAATGTTAGCCATGATAATTTTTACTACGGATTGGGTGGATCAGAGTGTGCCTTTGGTTGAAGGAAGGATGCCAGCCATTCTCGGATCCAGCTCGACAGCCATTCGCAAGGCCCGGCCAAAGGCCTTGAAGATTGTTTCGGCAATATGATGGGAATTGCGGCCACGGAGATTATCAATGTGCAAGGTGATCATGCTGTGGTTGATGAAGCCCTGAAAGAATTCAAAGAGCAGGTCAACGTCGAACTCTCCGATGCGGGCGCGTGGATATTTTACGTTGTATTCAATGCCCGGCCGTCCCGAACAATCCAGTACCACCCGGGAGAGAGACTCATCCAGGGGAACGTAGGCATGGCCATAACGCCGAATACCGGTCTTGTCGCCAAGGGCCTTGTGGAAGGCCTGACCGAGCGTGATTCCGATGTCCTCAACTGTGTGGTGCGCATCGATTTCAAGATCGCCTTTGGCATTGATGTCGAGATCAAACATGCCATGCCTGGCGACCTGGTCCAGCATGTGCTCAAGGAAGGGTATACCAAGCTTGAGGCTGGATTTACCGCTTCCATCGAGATCCAGAGTGACTGAAATCTGTGTTTCCTTGGTCTCGCGATTGATTTCTGCTTTGCGTGTACTCATGGTATATGACCGAAAAAGTGAATAGGATACCTGCTTAACTGATTTCATACCATCTTGCTGATGATAGAACCATGGATACCGATAACGTAAAAATATATCTGCTGACACTACAGGATCAGATCTCCGAGGCCTTGATGTCGATTGATTCGACGCTTGAACTGGTTGAGGATGAGTGGACTCGGGATGCCGGTGGTGGTGGTCGAAGCCGGGTAATGCGGGAAGGTGAGGTCTTTGAGCAGGCAGGGATTAACTTTTCTCATGTCTATGGCCCTTCCCTGCCACCATCAGCATCGGTGAACAGGCCGGAACTTGCCGGACGTACATTCCAGGCCATGGGCAATTCATTGGTGATACATCCCCTGAATCCCTATGTACCGACAACGCACATGAATATCCGGTTTTTCATTGCAGAAAAAAATGATGAGGCACCAATCTGGTGGTTTGGTGGTGGGTTTGATCTAACGCCATATTATGGTTTTGAGGAAGATGCACGGCACTGGCATGCAACTGCCAAAAAAGCCTGTATCGATTTTGGTGATGATGTTTATGCGAAGTACAAGAAATGGTGTGATGAATATTTTTATCTGAAACATCGAGATGAACCCCGTGGAATTGGCGGTTTGTTTTTCGATGATTTGAATAATTGGGGATTTGATCGCTGTTTTGAGTTCATGCAGAGTATTGGCGATCATTTTCTGCGTGCTTATATGCCGATCGTGGAGCGCAGGAAGGACACACCATACGGCGAGAGAGAGAGGGAATTCCAGCTATACCGGCGCGGGCGTTATGTTGAGTTTAACCTTGTTTATGATCGTGGCACCCTGTTCGGTTTGCAATCCGGTGGACGCACGGAATCTATCCTGATGTCGCTGCCACCGCGAGTGCGCTGGCAATATAACTGGCATCCAGACAGCGGTACAGCAGAGGCAGAACTTTACGAGGTTTATCTCCAACCTAGGGATTGGGTCTGAATCAGGTTTGTAACCAGAATGTCACCGGCCCGTCGTTGGTCAATGTCACCTGCATGTTGGCAGCAAATTGACCTGCCTCAACCAGTTCATATGATTCGCTGGCCTTCTCAAGCAGGTAATCAAACAGGCGTTTACCAAATTCGGGTGAGGCAGCATTACTGAAACTCGGGCGCATCCCCTTGCGAGTGTCTGCCGGTAGTGTGAACTGGGGGATCAGGAGTAGACCCCCATATACATCCAGAAGGCTGAGGTTCATTCTGTTTTGCTTGTCAGCAAATACCCGGTAGCCCAGCAATCTTTGTAGAAGTCGATCGGCATTGGCTTCCGAGTCAGTTTTTTCAATACCGACAAAGACAACAAGTCCCCGGTCTATTTTTCCAATGAGAGAGCCCTCGACCGAGACTGAGGCATGACTGACCCGCTGCAACAAGCCAATCATGTGGACGGATCAGCTAGATTAACTCAAGGTAATCAAGCAGGATTACGGCGAATATAGCCACGGGTGTTGTCAGAACTACCCATTCCATATTACGTCTTTGCAGCCAACCGGTGAAATGCAAAACAAGCACTACGATCGCCAGTGCATAGACAATATAAAATATCATAGCCCACTCCCATCTATTTCAGGTTCAAGATTATGCATTCTTTAATTTAAGCAATATTTACGCCGTCCCGGAATGATAACACTAATCAAACAAGACAATGAAATAAAACGTATTTTACTCGACACTGTCAAGATCATATGTATATTACACTGTTTTTACACCCTGTTTGTCAGCTACAAGCAACAAATCTGCGGGGCGTTTTGCAAAAATACCATTGCAAACCACACCGGCGATATTATTGAGAATGGACTCCAGATCGTGTGGCTGCATGATCTTCAGATTATGAACATCCAGAATGATATTTCCGTTATCGGTTCTAAAGCCTTCCCTTAAGACCGGTCGCCCCCCCAAAGCACATATCTCTCTTGCAACATAGGCCTGGGCCATGGGTATGACCTCGACGGGCAAGGGAAATCTCCCCAATACATCAACCAGTTTGGAATCATCTATAATGCAGATAAATTTCTTGCTGGCAGCAGCAACGATCTTCTCCCTGGTCAGGGCGCCACCTCCCCCCTTGATCAGGTGGCGATGCTTGGTGGCTTCATCAGCTCCATCAACATAGACGGGGATTTCCACGACACTGTTAAGCGGCAGCACCGGGATCCGGTGATCACGCAAAAGTTTTTCACTGGCATCGGAGCTGGATACGGCTCCTTCAATCCTGTGCTTGATTATTGCAAGATGTTCGATGAAAAAGTTAACCGTAGAGCCAGTACCGACGCCAATGACGCCACCAACCTCAATGTAATCTAGCGCAGCTTCTGCCACCAGTTGTTTCTTTTTGTCCTGGTTCATGTCGTGTTTGCCCCATTGGGAATATATCAAAATACGTTTAAATGGTATCTTATATAAATGTTCGATGAATACAAAAAATTAATAAATGATGCGGTTGGCCGTGTTTACGAGGTCGCAGAAAAAACACCGCTTGATTATGCCAATGAGTTATCTCACCGTTTCGAGAATCATATCTGGCTGAAACGCGAGGACCAGCAACCCGTATTTTCCTACAAATTGCGTGGTGCTTTTAACCTGATGGCATCCCTGGAAGAAGACCAGCGCAAACAGGGTGTGATTGCTGCATCTGCCGGCAATCATGCGCAAGGTGTCGCCCTGGCAGCTCAGAAACTGGGGCTTGCGGCAAAAATCGTTATGCCGAAAACGACTCCCGAAATCAAGATCAATGCAGTAAAACGACTGGGTGCTGACGTCGTGTTGCATGGTAATAATTACGATGAAGCCAAGCACCATGCAATTTCATTATCGGAAAAAACAGGCTCGACATTTATACCACCCTTTGATCACCCTTTAGTGATCGCCGGTCAGGCTACAGTAGGTATTGAAATACTGGAACAACATCCAGGTAAGATTGACTATATATTTGTTCCCGTTGGTGGTGGCGGCTTAATTGCCGGTATTGCAGCCTACCTCAAGGCATCAAACCCTAAAATACAGATCATCGGGGTGGAACCTGAAGAGGCCCCTTGCATGAAACGTGCACTGGAAGCTGGCCAGTGTGTTGTGCTGGATCATATCGGTATTTTTGCCGACGGTGCTGCAGTCCGACAGGCGGGAGAAGAAACCTTTCGCATTACCCGTGATACTGTTGATGAAATCATTCTGGTTTCCAATGATGAGATTTGTGCCGCGGTCAAGGATATTTTCGAGGACACCCGTTCCATCCCCGAACCTGCAGGTGCATTGGCTGTGGCGGGACTAAAACAATTCGTCAACCGAGAAAAGATCAGGGGAAAAGAGCTGGTCGCAATATTCAGTGGTGCTAATGTCAATTTTGATAGATTGCGGCATATCGCTGAATTAACAGCACTGGGAGAACATAGGGAAGCTTTGATTGCAACAGCTATTCCGGAACGACCTGGCAGCTTCCGTACTTTTTGCCATGATCTTGGCGCAAGATTAATTACCGAATTTAATTATCGTTATTCGGATAATACAATCGCGCATGTTTTTGCCGGCATTCAATTGCGTCATGGTGTCGAGGAAAAAGATAATTTAATTGCCCATCTGCAGGAAAAAGGATACGAAGTTGTGGATCTGAGTGCTGATGAGGTTGCAAAGATGCATATCCGTTACATGGTCGGTGGCCATGCTCCCCAGGCCAAGAATGAGAGACTATACCGGTTTGAATTTCCGGAACGTCCTGGCGCCCTGTTGCATTTCCTGACCCAAATGGGGGAACGCTGGAACATCAGTCTGTTTCACTATCGAAACCATGGTGCTGCATATGGTCGGGTATTAATGGGTATTCAGGTGAAGGATGAAGAGATGGAAGAATTTCAAACCTTTCTCGATAAGCTCGGTATGCAATACTGGGAAGAGAACCACAATCCGGCCTATGAAATGTTTCTCGCCTGATTTTTTTTACTATTCTTAATGGTCATGCATGACAAATTTCATCTATGTGGCCCATAAGGACGGGGAAGGTAAATGCAGATAGAGATTTTGCGTGATTTGCTGGCATGGTGCGCGTTAATAAATATTTTACTATATCTATGGTGGGTATTGACCTTCATATATGCGCATGACTGGATGTTCAGATTTCATTCAAGATGGTTTAATCTGACCCAGGAAAGGTTCGATAGCATCCATTATGCCGGTATAGCTTTCTACAAAATACTTATCATATTTTTCAATCTGATTCCCTATGTAGTTCTGAGGATTCTAAATTAAACCAGTAATGCATAAGTAAGGTAGTTTCAATTTATGGATGAGCAAAACGGACAATACAAGATTGTAAAACGCAGTACCGCTGTGAAATGTCTATTTTCATCGTGGTTGTTTTTGTCCTGTCTATCTTGTCTATACAAGACTAGATGGCGCATTATCTTGAACAACAAGAAATACTGGCTATGCATGACCAGGTCGCAGCAGCAATACAATCACTGACTATGTTTCGTTGAATTTGTTATGGTGCTGGTGGGCTTGCGTTAATTGCCGGTATTTATATCACCCGATATGACTATCGTTCAATGATAATTAGGCATTTCCCGGCACTCGGTCCCTGGTTGATTGAAGGCAGGCCGGTACATACAGACAGAGCGGCTAGGCAGCTGTCAGTGATTCAAATCGGAACAGGATTACTGCTGATTTTTATCGATATCGCTTTGGTAGTCTATTTCCATATGGTTGTCGATACCCATGGCCTGACAACCGGAAGTCATGGGTGAAATATGGCCCAATTTGCCTATTCCATGGACAGTATATGATCCCATTCTTCCTTTGAAACCGGTATGATCGAAAGACGGTTGCCTTTTTGTAACAGCTTCATGTTCTGTAATGGTTTTTCCTGCCTGAGTTCTGTCAGAGAAATGATGCGTTTTAATTTCCGCTTAAATTTTACATCCACCAGAAACCATCTTGGATTGTCGGGGTCGCTTTTAGGATCATAGTGGCTGTCATCAGGATCAAAGGCAGTCGGGTCCGGGTAACCTTCTCTGTGAATCGTCATAATGCCCACGATGCCAGGTGTTTCACAATTAGAATGATAAAAAAAGGCGAGGTCTCCTTTTTTCATTTCATCCCGCATCATATTACGTGCCTGGTAATTGCGTACGCCGTCCCAGGGCTCCATCTTTCCGGGCCTTGTGAGGAGATCATCAATACCGAACGTTTCAGGTTCTGATTTCATTAACCAGTAATTCATGAAGGATTCAGGCGGGATAAAAAATATTAAGACAGAGTTAAATCAGGAGGGTATCAACCACAGTGCCGTAACAGGACTTTGTACTTGAACCGTGGGTCCAAGTGGGGGCAACAAGCGCTGAATCAGGCTTTCCGGCTAGGGACATGCACAACAACAACGCGTTTAGCTCCCTGTGTAGTAAGTTAGGCTCAAGTATCTACACTCCTGAACACGAGCACCGCAGAAGATACCCAAAAGTGACCGGTATACGTCCTGCGGATATCTTGACTTACTGAATTTCCATTTGTTTGCCCTTGACCAGGGCATCGTCAATTTTATTTTGTAGTCTGCGTATCAGGTTGTCTACACTAACAGTATAATGCTCATTCCTGTCTTTGTATTCTATTAATTCATGTGCCAGATGCAAGGCGCACATGACAGCGATTCGTTCAGAACCTATGACCTTGCCAGACGCCTTGATATCCCGCATTTTTACATTGATTAATTCAATTGCGCGGTGGAGAATATCCCTTTCATCCTCGCTACAGGAAATCAGGTATTCCTTGTCCAGGATGGTAACATTGACGGGTTTGGCGTTATCGCTCATGAGCGGGTTTCCATGGCGCGTAGTCTTGAAATCATTGATTCAATACGTGTTCTTGCCTGTTCAGTCTTTTCGATGAGTTGCGCACGCTCATTAACCAGATTTTCCTGCTGGTTGCGCAATGCTGAATTTTCGGTCTTAAGCATATCGACTGTACGTATCAGCTCATCTACCCGCGTTTCCAGCGCTTCCAGATCAGTGCTCTCGTTATTTTTATCAGACATGGTCAATTTCGCCGTAGTTTACACTGGGTGAACTACTCGCCCCGTTGGTTTATTATTGTCCATTCAATATAGAGCGGCCGTGCATGGTGGTCAAGACATCCTTGCTGATCCTTCATATCTGTATTATGACAAGTGAAAAAACGGACTGCAAAAATGCGAACCCGGTTTGAAATTGTTCAGATCAATCATGAATTTTAATGAACTTAATCATCTACTTGGTCAGGCTGCATCCGGTAGTGGTGCTTCTGAGTGTCATGGATTCCTCTGTGGTTATTTATGTGTCAGAGACAATTTGGAGGAATCCGTGCTGCGGGAATGCCTGATGGCTGAAACTGAAGAGAGCGAAATGTCATCTCAATGTGTTGGTCAACTGATGCATATTGCAGGGACAATCAACCGGGATATAGCTAGCGATGATTTCTCTTTGAGGCTGATGCTGCCGCCTGATAGCGCGCCATTGAATGAGCGCAGTAACGCCTTGATTCAGTGGTGTAGCGGATTTCTGAGTGGCCTGGGTGTGGCTGGTATTACCGATTTTGAGCTACTGAGTCCGCAATGCCGGGAACTGATTCAGGACCTTTACAAAATATGCCGTCTTGATTTGGACAACATTGCTGAGGACAGTGAGTCAGATGAATCAGCGCTGACAGAATTAATCGAATATGTTCGAATGGGTGCAATAATGGTGCACGATGAATTACGTAGCCACACTGAACAGAGACCAGACTCAATAAAGCTCCACTAATAGTATGAATAACAGGGAATTCCCTCGCCGACGCAAGAAGTTGATGGACATGATGGGTGACGATACCATTGCGATCATTCCCACTGCGCCTGTCTATATACGCAACCGCGACGTCGAATTCTCATACCGACCAGACAGTGATTTTTACTATCTTACCGGTTACCCGGAACCTGAAGCCGTGGCCGTGCTAGTGCCCGGCAGATCATATGGCGAGTTTATCCTGTTTTGCCGGGAGAACGATCCGGTCATGGAAACCTGGAATGGCCGGCGTGCCGGACTTGAGGGTGCAGTCAGCCAATACGGGGCCGATGATGCATTTCCTGTGGAGGACATGGATGAGATTCTTCCCGGGCTGCTAGAAAACCGGGAGCGTGTTTTTTATACCATGGGCAATAATGTCAGTTTTGATCAACGCGTCCTCGGCTGGGTTAACCAGGTGCGAAAGCGATCACGCGCCGGTGTGAGTGCGCCGGATGAATACGTATCGCTGAACCACTTTCTGCATGAAATGCGTCTCTACAAAAGCCGTGCAGAAGTCGCAGCCATGCGCAAGGCTGCCAGAATTTCAGCCAAGGCACACAAACAGGCCATGCAGGTCTGTCGTCCAGGTATGATGGAATTCCAAATCGAGGCTGAACTCAAATATGTCTTCATGCAAAATGGCGCCCGGGATCCGGCTTATCCCTGCATCGTCGGGGGCGGTGCCAATGGCTGCATTCTTCACTACACCGAAAATTCAAGTGTACTGAATGACGGTGACCTGCTATTGATCGACGCAGGTGCTGAGTACGATTGTTACGCCAGTGATATCACCCGGACCTTCCCAGTCAATGGGCAATTTACGGCGGCACAACGTGAGGCCTACGAAATAGTCCTTGAGGCGCAGGCGGCGGCCATCAAGAAAATCAAGCCCGGTAACCACTGGGATGAACCCCACAACGCGGCAGTGAAAATCCTGACCCAGGGCATGGTTGAACTGGGCATTCTCAAGGGCAAGGTTTCCCAACTCATTAAGGAAAAGGCCTTCACCAAATATTACATGCATCGTACCGGTCATTGGCTGGGCATGGACGTCCATGATGTCGGTGATTACAAGGTAGAAGGAGAGTGGCGAACTTTCGAGTCAGGTATGGTACTCACCGTAGAGCCTGGTCTCTACCTGCCAGCCAGTAGCGAGGGTCTTGATAGGCGCTGGTGGGACATCGGTATACGGATCGAGGATGATGTTCTCATTACCGACACTGGCAACGAGATACTGAGTGATAATGCGCCAAAGGATGCGGACGCGATTGAATCACTAATGGCACATGGCATCGCAGCCTGAGTATGATGTTCTGGTCGTTGGTGGCGGCATGGTGGGGGCCACGCTGGCCATCGCCCTGGCTGGGAGCCAGCGACGCGTAGGCCTTGTTGAGGCAGTCCCGCAGACAGCGCCTGAACAGCCCAGTTACGATGACCGCGGCTTGGTCCTGTCTGTTTCCTCACAGCGTGTACTTAGGGGACTGGGGCTTTGGGATTCGCTGCAAATCAGATCCCACCCGGTCCGGCAAGTGCACGTCTCGGATCAAAGGCACTTCGGTTGTGTCAGGCTCCGGGCCGATGCACTCGGTATGACGGTGCTCGGACATGTAGTTCAGGCCCAAGCCCTGGGGGCTGTCCTGCAACAAACTCTCAGTGCGGTCAGGAACATTGATTTTATTTGTCCCGCCAGGGTCCAGACCGCCGAAATCCTGCCGGACCAGGCAAACCTGCACATTTCCAGCAACGGTGATGAACGTATCCTGCATACCCGGTTGCTGGTTGCTGCAGACGGTTCACGATCGCTACTGAGGCAGGCCTTTGGTATTGAGATTGATCATCATGATTACAACCAGACAGCGATTGTCAGCAGTGTTACCCCAGAGCGGCCACATCATGACACGGCCTTTGAGCGCTTTAATCCCCATGGCCCGCTTGCCTTGTTGCCTTTGAATGCCAACCGCTGTGTTCTCGTTTATACGCTACCCACAGCACAGGCAACGGAAATTCAGGATCTTCCCGATGATGCCTTCCTTGCCCGGGTACAACAGGCCTTTGGCCGTCGGTTGGGATGTTTGCAGGAGCCCGGGCCACGCAAGTCCTATCCCCTGCATTCCATTATTGCAAAAGAACAGGTTCGGGAAAGACTGGTGGTTCTTGGCAATGCCGCCCATACGTTGCACCCTAATGCCGCCCAGGGCTTCAATCTCTGCTTACGCGATATTGCTGGTCTCGCCGAGGTGCTGCTGCCAGTGCTCAGACAGGCCGGGGATCCGGGACTACGCCGGGTGTTGAACCTTTATCGAGACCTGCGCAAACCAGATCAGGCAGCCGTGCATCAATTTACACACGGATTGGCATCGCTCTTTTATAACGAAATTCCACACAAGGTCATGTTCAGGAATTCCATGATGCTGATACTGGAAATGATGCCAGGATTAAAGAACCGGTTGGCATTGAGGGCCATGGGACTAACCGGCAAGCAGCCGCGTCTTGTCCGCGGAGTGACTCTTTGAATACTGGTATCAATGTTGATGTGATCATCGTCGGCGGTGGCTTGACAGGCGGCACCCTGGCCCTGTTACTGGCCAGGTCCGGGCTGCGCTGCCTGTTACTGGAAAGGCCAGGAAGTAAGCCGGGACAGGCAGATGATCCCAGGGCCCTGGCGATTACCCGGGCATCGGAAAATATCCTGCGTGCAGCCGGTGCCTGGGAATATTTGCCGGAAGATATACCGGGCCGGATAGAAAAGATGCAAGTTTGGGACGCGCGTGGCAAGGGCCATATCGAATTCGACAGCGCTGAACTGTGTGAAGCCAGTCTGGGCTACATAATCCCGCAGGCATCACTGGAGCTGGCAATACAACAAGCCTGTAGCAATCAGGATGCAATCCAGATCAGACAGGCAACCATTAATGATCTGGGTTGCTCCACTGAATCCATCAGCCTGTGTTTCGCTGAACAATCACGGGCTTCGGCCAGTCTCGTGGTTGGGGCAGACGGTATCCGTTCACTGATCAGGGAACTTGCGGGGATCCCCTATCTGCGACATGACTATGATCAGCAGGCCGTGGCCTGTCGGGTCAAGACCAGTTATGCCCATGATAATACAGCCAGACAAGTGTTTCTGGATGATGGTCCATTGGCCTTTCTGCCGTTGGCGCATAGCAATGAATGCGCCATCGTCTGGTCGACTAGTCCGGCGCATGCACGGCTACTCACCACCATGAATGATAAGGCGTTTCATACCCAACTGGCTGAGGCTTTTGATTATAGGTTGGGCAAGATCATTGAGAGCAGTGAGCGCTCAGCATTTCCGTTGTCTCATGCCCAGGCCACTCGCTATTGCCAGCCCCGATTGGCGCTGACTGGCGATGCAGCTCACTGTGTCCATCCGCTGGCGGGCCAGGGTGCCAACCTGGGCCTCCTGGATTCCGCATCATTGGCAGAGGTATTGATTGGCGCCAGACAAAAAGTTCAGGACCTGGGCTCTGTCACTGTTCTCAGACGCTATGAGCGTTGGCGTAAGGGCGAAAACCTTTTCATGATCAAATTGCTTCAGGGTTTTAAATATACCTTCGAAAGCAATCTGGATTCCGCCAAGTTTGCGAGAAATGCAGGGCTGGATATAACCAACACCATTACTCCATTGAAACATTTCATGATGCGGCGTGCTTCCGGACTCAGTGGTGACCTGCCACTTATTGCGCGTAACCCGGATTAATTGTGTACAATCCCGCCGGGTTTGGAAAGCTCCGGAAACTCTTGAAACAGCCATGACAGCAGAAGAAAATAACCGCAGTGCAAATTTTATCCGCCATATCATAAATGAAGATCTGGCGCAGAATAAAAATGAAGGACATGTGCACACTCGATTCCCGCCTGAACCCAATGGCTATCTGCATGTTGGTCATGCCAAGTCTATCTGCCTGAATTTTGGTCTGGCATCCGAGTATAAAAACGGATTGTGCAATCTCAGATTTGACGATACCAATCCGGACAAGGAAAAAGTGGAGTACATTGACTCTATCATGGACGACATTCACTGGTTGGGATTCGACTGGGGCGATCGCCTGTTTTATGCATCTGATTATTTCGAACAGCTTTATGATTATGCGGTTCATTTAATCAAGGAAGGCAAGGCCTATGTTGACAGTTTGAGCGCTGAAAAAATGCGCGAGTACCGTGGTACCTTGAAGCAACCCGGTAGACCATCACCTGACAGAAACCGGTCAGTCGAGGAAAATCTGGAACTCTTTGCCGGAATGCGTGCGGGAAAATTTGCAGACGGTGAATATGTTTTGCGCGCGAAGATTGATATGGCATCGCCGAACATTAACATGCGCGATCCAACAATCTATCGCATCCGAAAAACCAAGCACCATCGCACCGGTGATAACTGGTATATCTACCCCATGTATGATTACACTCACTGCATCTCGGATGCGTTGGAAGGAATTACTCATTCACTCTGTACGCTCGAGTTCGAGGATCATCGACCCCTTTATGATTGGTTTCTGGATCAGTTGCCAGTGCCCTGTCACCCACAACAAATCGAGTTTGCAAGGCTTAATTTGAATTATACTGTGACCAGTAAACGCAAACTGAATGAGCTGGTAGAGGTAAATCACGTCAATGGCTGGGATGATCCGAGGATGCCGACCATTGTCGGCATGCGCCGCCGAGGTTATCCACCAGCCGCTATCCGGGACTTTTGTGAGCGTATTGGTGTGACTAAAAATGAAACTGTTATTGATATTTCCGTACTGGAGAACTGCGTCAGGGAAGAACTGGACAGGAGTACGCGCAGGGTCATGGCAGTATTGAATCCTTTGCGGGTTGTGGTTACAAATTATCCGGAAGACCATACCGAAATGCTGGAAGCACCCTATCACCCCAATCAGGAAGATTTGGGTAGCCGGGAAGTGCCATTCTCTCGCGTGCTTTACATTGAACAGAATGATTTTATGGAAGATCCTCCAAAGAAATTTTTCCGGCTTGGACCAGGTCGCGAAGTCAGGTTACGTTATGCTTACTTTATTACGTGTCATGATGTGATTAAAGATGAGGCAACCGGAGAGATTATTGAATTGCGCTGTACGTATGATCCAGAGACCCGCGGCGGAAATGCCCCGGACGGTCGCAAGGTAAAGGGGACCATACACTGGGTCTCGGCGGAATATGCATTTAATGCAGAAGTCAGGTTATATGACCGGCTGTTTACTGTACCGGAACCAGGTCGGCAGGATGACTGGCATAAAGCACTGAATCCGGATTCGGTCGTGACCCTGACTGAAGCTGCTCTGGAGCCTGGCTTGAGGGAAACTAAGCCGGAAGAACGGTTCCAGTTTGAACGTATTGGCTATTTCTGCGCTGACAGGAAAGACAGTCTTTCAGGTAAACCAGTATTTAACCGGACAGTGACTTTGAGAGACTCCTGGGTCAAGCAGAAAAAATAATAGCGTTACGTTAGCGATAGATATTCCTGCTGTAAAAGATCTCTTCAATTTCTTCTCGCAAGCGTTCTTCAATAGAAATCATCTGCTCTATTTCAAGATCGTCAGCAGATATATCAAACAAGTAGTTTTCCAAGTCGAATTCCTTGAGCATCATTTTTGTATGGAAGATGTTTTCTTCATAGATGTTCACGTCAACCATTCGATATTTTTCCTTGGTTTCATTATCTATAAAGTTTTGAATGGAAGTAATCTCATGATCGATATAGTGCTTGGTTCCGGATGTATCACGGGTAAAGCCGCGTACCCGGTAATCCATGCTGACAATGTCAGATTCGAAACTATGAATCAGAAAATTCAGGGCCTTCAGTGGTGAGATCTTGCCACATGTGCTGACGTCTATGTCTACCCGAAAGGTACTGATACCAAAATCTGGATGGTTTTCCGGGTAGGTGTGCACAGTCATATGACTCTTGTCCAGATGGGCAACCACTGTTTCCGGTGTCGGTCCGGGTGATTCGGCATTGGTGACTCCCGGGATGGCCGGTGCCTCTTCGGAAATCAGTATGGTGACGCTTGCACCCAGTGGTTCATAATCAGCCTTGGCAACGTTGAGGATATTTGCACCGATGATCGAGGCCACATCTCTCAGGATTTGGGTCAATCGATCCGAGTTATAGGCTTCATCGATATACTCCATATAATCCTTGATCTGCTCTTCGGAGCGCGCATAACAGACATCGTAGATATTGAAGCTCAGCGTCTTGGTCAGGTTATTGAAACCATGCAGACGGATGTTTCCGTTTGAGTTTGTCATATCCGCTCTCCATAGAGATGTTCTAATGGGGGATGATAGATCATCTGCACGGTATTGCCTTCAGGATCTTCACAGTAAAAGCTCCGGGCCCCGTCACGGTGGGTCCTGGGCCTGGTTTTCATCTTAACCCCGTGACTGTTAAGAAAACTATACCAGTCATCCACCAGCTCAGGCTTATTCAGAATGAAACCAATATGATCCAGCCTCTGTGGACCTGTTCCGCGCTGGTCTTTCGGGACACGATGCAGGGCCAGATTGTCTGATCCGGAACAAAGGTAAACGTTATCAGTATCGGGGCGCCACTCAACCTCCATACCAAGCAGGTCTACATAAAATGCCTTGCAGGCTTCCAGATTTGTGACATTCAACGCGACATGATGCATGCCGCTGGTCGCAGCCGGTCTTTGCATAACGTAGATCAGGTTAATCAGTTAAAGGGAAGCGCACATTACACCAGAGTAAGAAATTATGGAAGGTGGAGGATTCAACAGGATGGCGGCCTGGGCGAAGGTGTGGGAAAATAAAAATAAAGACCGGATCAAGCATGAATACATCTCAGGACGCGCTTTATAAGGCTGATCTCTCCTCCCTGCCGCTACTTTACAGTGGCAAGGTACGTGATATTTATGAGATTGATGCCGAGCATATGTTGATAGTCACCACTGACAGATTGTCCGCATTTGATGTCATCCTGCCTGACCCGATCCCGGGAAAGGGCATGGTATTAACCACATTATCAAACTTCTGGTTTGCCAGGATGACCAATATAGTGCCCAATCATTTAACCGGACGGTCACTCACTGATATTATTTTTGACCTTAGGGAGCTACGAATGCTCGAGGGCCGAGCTGTTATCGTCAGAAAGCTCAAGCCCTTACCAGTAGAGGCAATCGTACGAGGTTACATTATCGGTTCTGGCTGGAAGGACTATCTAAAAAGCGGCGGGATTTGCGGCATCAATCTTCCAGCTGGTTTGAAACAGGCTGAAAAATTACCCCAACCGATATTCACTCCATCAACCAAGGCGGACATCGGTGATCATGATATCAATATCGGATTTGACGACATGGTCCAAAAGATTGGAAAGGAACTAGCAGAACAAATAAGAGATATCAGTCTGAAGATATATCAGGATGCGGTGGTTTATGCGATAGATCGTGGCATTATCATCGCTGATACCAAGTTCGAATTTGCTACGGATGAAGAAGGCAATCTGGTTTTGATTGATGAAATACTGACTCCTGATTCTTCACGGTTCTGGCCTGTGGATTCCTACCAAGTAGGTACCAGCCCGCCAAGTTTTGATAAACAATATGTTCGGGATTACCTGGAGACACTGGACTGGGATAAGACTCCACCTGCTCCCAGATTGCCCGAGGAAATAATTAAAAACACCGCAGCCAAATACCTAGAGGCTCAGGAGAGGCTGATAAAATATAGGAGTTAATAAACATGTCAGGACTGCATAAACTAAAATCTGGTTTTATAAAATTCAGAAAACATTACTTTGAAGAACATCCGGAACTTTATGAAAAGCTCACCATCGAGGGCCAGTCACCGGAGGTTCTGGTGATAGCTTGTTGTGATTCACGGGCACACCCGGCGCAGGTACTTGCTACTGAGCCCGGAGATATCTTTGTGGTCAGAAATGTGGCGAATCTGGTGCCACCATTTGAAGATGACGGCAAGTTTCATGGTACCAGTGCTGCCATCGAATTCGCCGTCAAACACCTCAAGGTTAAACATATCATTGTCTTTGGACATGCCCAGTGTGGTGGTGTCAGGAGCCTGATGGAAGGAGAACATGACAGCCACAAGTACAGTTTTATCGACCCATGGATGTCAACAGTACGCCCGGCTAGAGAAAAAGTACTGAAACAGTATTCCAAAGCAGATTTTGATCAACAGTGCCGGTATTGCGAAGAAGAAGTCATAAGGGTTTCCCTGAAAAATCTGATGAGTTTTCCGTTTATCAAGGAAGCAGTTGACTCAGGTTCATTGACGGTCGGAGGCTGGCATTTTGATATCACGAAGGGCGAAATTAACTCGCTTGATGAAAAAACAGGCCAGTTTGTGTCTATACTGGATTCATGAAGCTATTTTACTTTTCTTTTTTAGTTTGCATTTTTTTGGGCGCCTGCTCTGATAGCAGTGATACGGCTGAAGAACACGTCTGGAGTGATCAAGTGAAAACCATCGAAAAGGCAGAGGCTGTTGAAGGTATGATTCAGGAATCCGTGGATTTGCAGGAACGCCATATTGAAGAACAAACTCGCTAATACGAAGACAGGTTTTATTAGGCCTTTTTTCAATACTCATTTCAGTATGGCCAGTTTGCGCTTACGTAGTCACCGTCGCGCAGTTGCGGTTTTTATACTCCACAGCCCAGCAAATTTCTTCTGCTTTTGGTCCTGAACCTGATCCTGATGCGTCTCTGGCAACACGCCGGTTAACCTGTAGTAATCCTCCACAGAGATAAATGACCATGCATCGCGACGGCTGAGCAGAGTCCGTACAACCTGATTATTCAGTTCATGTCCCGGCATTTTTGCAAAGTAATGGCCCAGGACCTGAAAGCCGATCAGGCCAAAATCCCCAATGCAATCCAGTATCTTGTGCCTGACGAACTCGTCTTTGAAGCGCAGTCCTTCTTTATTTAGGACCTGGTTACCGGCTACGACCACAGCATTTGTAAGTGAGCCACCTTTTATTAGACCCATATCTTCATGTTTTTTGAATTGTTCAATAAAACCGAAAGTACGGGCAGGTGCTATATGTTTCGAAAAATTTTGCTGGTTGAGATCGAAAGACAATGTTTGTGTTCCGACCAGAGGATTATCAAACTCAATCTGCACAGTATAGCGGCTTTTATTCTCTGGCATGAAGATCGCGTATTTATCACCGCTGCGATATTCAATTGGCCTTTGAATCCAGATTATCTTCCGTTGAGCATCCTGAGCAATTGATCCAACATTGTTAATTGTCTGTATAAACGGCAATGCACTACCGTCCATGATAGGTATCTCGGGCCCGTCGACTTCAATCAGGGCATTGTCAATTCCGCTACCTCTTAAGGCCGCCACCAGATGTTCAATTGTATGTATTGTTGTTCCGCTCTCATTACCGATTGTCGTACACATTTGTGTTTCAACGACGTTATACCAGCGGCCCGGAATATATTTCTTCCCTGGTTTTGCATCTTTGCGCAGGAAGTTAATACCGGTATCAACTTCGGCGGGATGGACTACAACTGAAACGTTTTTTCCAGTATGCAGGCCAACACCTACGCATCTGATAGGCTCTTTCAGGGTACGTTGATAGAAACTGTTGTTATCTTTGGCCTTGTTCATAAGTTGTCTCCTCAAGCCTGATTCATTCATATGTGTTGTTTAAATTAAGTAGTGAATCTACGGCATGAGGGCGGCGCAAACTTGTCCCTATACGCCAAGTTGTTATCACATGTGCTTGTGATGAGTAGCCAGATTGATATAGTTAGTGATACAGACGGAGACCAAATGTCATGTACCCCACTACCATCTCATCCTGGGCACTCGTTGTTGCAAAGACACTTGAAGATTACGGTGTCGATAGTAAATCTATATTCAAGCAGGCCGGGCTTAATCCCTCACAATTGCATGATCCAGATTCGCGATACCCTGTACCCGGCATGGTGAATCTCTGGCTGCTGGCGACTGAGGCCACAGGCGATCCCTGTTTTGGGTTAAATGTTGTTAAGCATTGGCACCCGACAACCCTTCATGCCTTGGGCTATGCCTGGTTTGCTAGTCATACCCTGAAAGAGGGTTTCGAACGGATGGAGAGATATGTACACATTGCCTGCACAGCGACCACCGCTTCCTTGCGCGAAACAACCGACGGTTATGAGTTCAGGCTGGGTGTGCTCCCGGAATATAAACCCTCACCAGACTTTGCGGCGGTTGATGCCGGAATGGCGACCATACTTCATATGTGTCGGCAGTCTTGCGGTGAGGAATTCAATCCAATACGCCTTGAGCTGGTTCGTCCTATGCCTGATCGCGCGGAGAAATTTTATGAGTATTTTCAATCACAAATTATTTTCAATAGTGACGAAAACCAGTTCCTGTTTGAGAAATACTGCATCGAGAAAAGCCTGCCGACAGCGAACGTCGATCTGGCCCTGGCAAATGAAAAAATCATCAGGGAATATCTCAACAGGCTGGATCGGAGTGATATCCTGACGCGTGTACAAACTCTCCTGTCTGAGAACCTGACCTCAGGCAATATCACAGAAAAGCAAATGGCAGATATGCTCAACATGAGCGTTCGCTCTTTGCAACGCAAGCTGGAGGAGCAAGGCCAGAATTATAAATCCCTGCTGGATGAGACCCGTCGTGAACTGGCGATTCAGTACATCCGAAATTCGCGGTATTCCATAAATGAGATTACCTATCTACTCGGGTTTTCCGAAGCGAGTAATTTTTCCAGGGCTTTCAAGCGCTGGACCGGTAGTTCCCCGAGCCACTACAGGCAAACAGAACTCCTTGAGGTAGCCAGTTGAAACCAAAGATTCTGCCCGGAGCCAATGGACTCAAGAACAACTGCTAGTTAATGGGTGCCCTGTTTGCCGGCATCGCCGGTAAGTTTTATCAGCAATTGCTCCCTGGCGTCTTTGTCAGTAACTGACTGCATGGCCTTGTTAAATAACGCCACAGCCTCATTGTGGGTCCCAAGTAACTTTTCCAGCTGCAGGTTTTCAGCGATTGTTGGTGAGCCACGATTCTTGTATTTCTGATCAATTTCGGAGAGGAAAGTAAAATAGGCAGTCTTGGTTTCGCTCATGGAAAGATAGGCTTCCCAGGCAATCTGTGCATCTGGGGGCAGTGAGGTATTTGAATCTGACATGATGGATTGGACTGCTAACTCCAACTCTTCATTTACATATCTTATAGAATGTATTCAGGCAGCCTGCTCCATTTCTTCGCTGTATTTACCCAGACAGGCAAGGTGATTGCACTTCTCACGGTGCAGCAAGGCTGCCTGTGCGGCGGCAACATTTACGGAATCGCCGGCCCAGGTTTTAAGGCAAGGTTCCTGCAGGGCACGGCCATATGAAAAACTGAGTGGCCATGGAAGATCAGGGTAATTCTTATTCATCTCATTCAAATGCGCTGTGGCGAGCTCGGCACTCTGTCCGCCCGAGAGAAAAACAATACCAGGCAGCGCAGCCGGCACGGTCTGTAACAGGCATCGCACTGTCTTTTCTGCCACTTCTTTAACGCCAGCCTGTTCCTTGCACTTCTTGCCGGAGATGACCATATTGGTCTTCAGTATTGTGTGTTCAATACAGACATCCTGTGAGAATAGGGCATCGAATACAGATTTGAGTGTCTTGCGAGTGACGTCAAAGCAAAGATCATTCGAATTATCTGCATCCATCAGGACCTCCGGTTCAACCATCGGGACAATCCCGGCTTCCTGACAAAGCCCAGCATAGCGGGCGAGACCATGTGCGTTAGCCTCAATACACGCGCTGCTGGGAATCCCATCGCCTATAGTAATGACAGCACGCCACTTGGCAAACCGGGCACCGAGTTTTTTATATTCGCTGAGCCTGTCCCGTAAACCGTCAAGGCCCTCGGTTACCTTTTCGTACTGGTGACCAGCAAAATCCTTGGCGCCGGTGTCAACCTTGATGCCGGGCATAATGCCATGCTTGATCAACGCCTCAGTAAACGGTGTACCATTGTTCGTGGATTGACGAATGGTCTCGTCAAACAGGATCATGCCACTGATNNCGTTTTTTGATAGTCGGAAAGCTTTCGTCTATGGCCAGTATGCCTTTGCCCCTGGCCACCATTGCCTCGGCGGTTTTTTGAAGTTCATCTGCGCTCATGAGTCTGCCTCTTTCAATATTTTAAGTTTATGCCGGATTATATTAATCCTGTTTAGCTACGACCAGTCCCGCCTAAAGCGAGTGCTCGACGGCTTCGCCTACCTTGATGATTTTCATGTTGTTGGTTCCACCGCGTTTGCCCAGCAAATCACCTTTGGTGATAATGATATAGTCCCCATCATGAAGATAGCCCATGCCCATGAGATCATCGATGATTTCGCGGTTGGCGGCCAACGGATCGGTATGAGTGATGTCAAATTTCACAGGGTAGACTCCACGGTAAAGTGTCACCCGCCGCCGGGTGGATGCATGCCGTGTGAATGCAAATATCGGAATGTTGGAACTGATGCGCGACATCCACAGGCAGGTTGAGCCGGTCTCTGTCAGGGCGGCAATGGCCTTGGCACCCATGTGATTGGCAGAATACATGGTGGCCATGGCGATGGCCTCGTCAAT
This sequence comes from Gammaproteobacteria bacterium, assembly GCA_011772965.1. Classification (GTDB taxonomy): domain Bacteria; phylum Pseudomonadota; class Gammaproteobacteria; order Eutrophobiales; family Eutrophobiaceae; genus SZUA-592. Next base: position 207,535 of record WVYN01000015.1, on the reverse strand, counting down.
GGCCTCAAAGCGCTGGTTGATTCGGTGATCGGAGACTTGCACGATACGCTGTTTCTCTGCTTCTTCGCAGATGCGGGACATCGCCTCCACGGCCCGATCTGGATAACGACCGATGCTGGTTTCCGCCGACAACATGACTGCGTCGGTGCCGTCAAGGACGGCGTTAGCCACATCAAATACCTCGGCCCGGGTCGGGATCTGGTGTTCGATCATGGACTCCATCATCTGGGTAGCCGTGATAACAGCCCGATCCATATCACGGGCCATCTTGATTAGGCGTTTCTGAACCGGGGGCAGGGCAGCATCGCCGATCTCTACCCCCAGGTCGCCACGGGCTATCATGATGGCGTCGGATGCTTCGATGATTGCCTCGATATTTTCTACTGCTTCAGTTCTCTCGATCTTGGCAATAATGCGAGCCTTGTTGCCCAGATCGTCAAGCATCTTGCGGGCCTGGTGTACATCATTGGCACCGCGGGCAAACGAGATAGCAATAAAATCCGCACCGATCTTTACCGCGTGTTCAAGGTCTATCTTGTCCTTTTCTGTCAAGGCGTTCGCTGAAAGACCACCACCCTTGCGATTGATACCCTTGTTGTTGGAGAGACTCCCGCCCGTAATGACCTTACAAATTACCCTGGTGTCCTCGACTGCCTCAACCAGTAGCACAATATGGCCGTCATCAATCAGCAAATTATCACCGGGGCGGACATCCCGTGGTAATTCCTTGTAGGTTACACCTACCGTATGTTTATCGCCTTGGTCTGCAGCGAGCCTGGTATCAATAGTAAATTCATCGCCTTCCTTGAGCTGGATCGGACTATTTTTGAACTGCTCGATTCGAATCTTGGGGCCCTGCAAGTCGGCAATGATACCGACTGCCCACTCTTTTTCCCTGGAAATCTTGCGGATTTCCTCGGCGCGGCGCTCATGGTCGGCATGGGTCTGATGGGAATAGTTCAGGCGGAAAACGTCCACGCCCATTTGAAACAACTTGTCGATAACCCCTGGTTTGTCCGTGGCCGGACCAGTGGTCGCAATAATCTTGGTTCTTCTCATTTAGTGTTAGTTTAATGTCCCCGGGGATGTTTACTGCTAGTATTCCCGGGCCCTTTCCATCAGGGCCCAGGCCCGGGCGGATTCTTCCAGTATTTGTACTGCGGGCAGCTTTTTCCCCTCAAGAAACTCGAGGAAGGCCCCACCTCCGGTGGAGATGTAAGAAATGCTGTCAGCAACATCAAACTTGGCGATGGCGGAAAGGGTGTCTCCGCCACCGGCTACCGTGTAGGCATCACTTCTGGCAATGGCTTCTGCCACTTTTCTAGTGCCAAGGCTGAACTGTTCGGACTCAAACACCCCTAGCGGACCATTCCAGACGATAGTCCTGGCCTTTGAGATCATATCGACAAAATGGTCTGCAGTTTCCGGTCCAATATCGAGAATGAGATCATCATCCTCTATGGCATCTAGGGGTTTGATGGTTGCCGTGGAATTTTCAGAAAATGATTTTGCACAGCTGACATCAGTGGGCAGTGGTATCTCAGCGCCTTTTTGTTTTGCCTTGGTAATTAGTTTCTTCGCGTCATCAACAAGCGTGTCCTCACACAGGGATTTGCCGATGGCATGGCCTTCGGCCTTGAGGAAAGTATTGGCAATGCCGCCACCGACTATCATTTGATCAACACGATCCAGCAGTGATTCCAGTATGGTCAGCTTGGTCGATATCTTTGAACCACCAACAATGGCTAACAAAGGTTTTTCAGGTTTTCTGATAATCGCTGACAGGGCCTTGAGCTCAGCAATTAACAGCGGACCTGCGCAGGCGATCGGCACATACTTGGCCACACCGTGGGTTGATGCCTGGGCACGATGTGCTGTGGCAAAGGCATCATTTACATAAACTTGGCACAGGTTTGCCATTTGTCGGGCCAGTTCATCATCGTTGTCCTTCTCACCTTTCTGGAAACGGACATTTTCACATAGCACGATATCGTTTGTTTCCAGATCCACACCCTCAGTCCAGTCCCTGATCAGTGGCACATCGCGCCCCAGTAATTCAGACAGTTTTTTTGCAACCGGCGCCAGTGAAAAAGCCTCATCAAACTGTCCCTCTTCAGGGCGTCCGAGGTGTGAAAGCAGGATGATCTTTGCGCCGCTATCAAGAATGGACTGCAAGGTAGGCAGACTGGCCCTGATTCGTGTGTCATCTTCGATTACGCCGTTTCTGAGCGGGACGTTGTAATCTTCACGGATCAAGACACGTTTTCCGTTCAGATCCAGGTCGGCAATTTTCAGAAGATCAGACATACCATTCAATCCATGGCTAGTTTGCGTTTACCAACGCGATTGTGGTGTCCAGCATGCGATTGGAGAATCCCCATTCATTATCATACCAGGCAACTATCTTGACCAGTGTGCCGTCAATGATCTTGGTGAGGCCTGCATCGTAAGTTGATGAGGCCGGGTCATGGTTGAAATCAATGGAAACCAGCGGTTCATTGTTGTAGGCAAGGACACCCTTTAAGACGCCTTCCGCAGCAACTTTCATGAGTGAATTGATTTCCTCGATACTGGTCTCACGTGCCGCCTGGAACGTAAGGTCAACCATAGACACGTTGATGGTCGGCACACGAACGGCATAACCATCCAGCTTGCCGTTGAGTTCCGGCAATACCAGGCCGACTGCCGCAGCTGCACCGGTCTTGGTCGGGATCATGGACATTGTCGCAGAACGGGCCCGGCGCAGGTCTGAGTGATAGACATCAGTCAATACCTGGTCATTGGTATAGGCGTGCACCGTGGTCATAATGCCGTAAATCATCCCGATGTTTTCATGGACGACCTTGGCAACCGGCGCCAGACAGTTTGTGGTGCAGGACGCATTGGAAATCACAGTATCTGAACTTTTCAAAACGCTCTCGTTGACACCGAATACCACAGTGGCGTCGACATCATCAGCACCCGGAGCGGAAATGATGACTTTCTTTGCCCCGCCCTTGAGGTGTGCGGATGACTTTGCCTTACTGGTGAAGAGTCCAGTGGACTCATGTACAACCTCAACCCCCAAGTCACCCCAGGGAATTTTGGCCGGGTCGCGTTCTGAGAAGACCTTGATAGCCTTGCCGTTAACGATCATGTTATCGCCTTCAACCGTGACCGTCCCCGGGAACCGTCCATGGGCCGTATCAAACCGCGTTAGATGAGCATTGGTATTGGCATTACCCAGGTCATTAATCGCGACAATCTCGATTTCATCTGTGCGATTAGATTCGAACAGTGCCCGCAGGATATTGCGGCCGATTCGACCATAACCATTAATGCCTACTTTAATTGACATTGCTAACTCCCCGCTTATTTTATCATTGCTTATTCTGTGATTTGTGCTTATAGCATCAGATTGATTTTTTGTTTCAGACTATCCTCATTCAGCCCGAGGTAATCATAAACATCTGGTCCCGGCGCAGACTCTCCAAACCGATCAATACCCAGTACCTCACCGTCCAGGCCAACATACTTGCGCCAGTAATCGCTGACACCAGCCTCGACGGCAATACGCTTGCGACAATCAGGGGGCAGAACCATATCACGATATGGGGTATCCTGCGCATCAAAAACATCGGTAGAAGGCATGGAGACCAGCCGTATGCCATTACCTTGATTGTTCATTTCCTTGACAACGTTATAGGCCAGTCCGGTTTCAGAACCCGTGGCGATGACAACAAGTTCTGGTGAACTGGAACCTTCGATAAGAACATATCCCCCTCGCCCAATAGCTTCAATCTGTGCAGCGGTCCTTGGGATGTGTTCTAGGTTTTGCCTCGAGAACAACAGGCTGGTAGGGCCATGCAAATTCTCAATTGCCGCCTTCCAGGCCACTGCGGATTCAACCGTATCCGCAGGACGCCAGACCGACATGTTCGGTATCAGTCTCAAAGTGGCAGTCTGTTCGATGGCCTGGTGAGTCGGACCGTCCTCACCCAGGCCGATAGAATCATGAGTAAGGATAAAGATACTCCGTTGTTTCATCATTGCCACCATGCGCAGGGCATTGCGGGCATAATCTGAAAAAATCAGAAAGGTAGCGCTATAGGGTATAAAGCCGCCATACAAGGCAATGCCACTATTGATAGCGCTCATACCAAACTCGCGCACACCATAATGAATGTAGTTCCCGTCCGGTGTGTCTGCGGTATTGGTTCTTGAACCCGACCAGATGGTCAGGTTGGAGCCGGTGAGATCGGCAGAACCGCCAATCAGTTCCGGCAACAGCGGGCCGAATGCTTCCAGCGTATTTTGCGATGCCTTGCGGGAGGCTATGGTTTCGCCCTTGTCTGCAATGTTATTGATAAATTCTGCCGTTGCTGTTTGCCAGTTATCTGGTAGCGACTTATCAATGCGACGTTTGAATTCACTGGCAAGTTCAGGGTGTTTGTCCTGGTAAGTCTTGAACAGCTCCTGCCAGGCCGCCTCGGAGTCGTTGCCTTTTTGCCGGGCATCCCAACCTTCATAATATTTATCCGGAATGACGAAAGGTTCATATTCCCAGCCCAGTTGCTTGCGGGCCAGGATCACTTCATCCGCACCCAGGGCGGCGCCGTGACTGGATTCCTTGCCCTGCTTATTGGGTGAGCCCCAACCAATGATGGTGTGGCAGACGATGAACGAGGGTTTGTCCGTCTTCTTGCGTGCCAGTTCAAGTGCACCCTTGACCTGTTCAGCGTCGTGTCCATCCACATCACGAATCACATGCCAGCCATAGGCTTCCATGCGTGTCGCGGTATCATCTGTAAACCAGCCTTTCACATCACCGTCGATAGAGATTTGGTTGCTGTCATAGATACAGATCAGCTTACCCAGTTCGAGGGTGCCGGCCAGTGAACAGGCCTCATGTGAAATGCCTTCCATCAGGCAGCCGTCACCTGCAGACACATAGGTGTAGTGGTCGATAATATTGATCCCGCCTCGGTTAAACTGGGCAGCCAAAGTACGTTCGGCAATAGCCATGCCCACGGCATTGGCCAGGCCCTGCCCCAGCGGGCCGGTGGTGGTTTCGACGCCAGGGGTGTCGCCATATTCCGGATGGCCGGGTGTTTTCGAGTGCAGCTGCCGGAAATTCTTGATCTCTTCCATCGACAGGTCGTAACCGCTGAGATGCAGTAAGGAATAGAGCAACATTGACCCATGGCCGTTGGACATAACAAACCGGTCCCGGTTAGGCCAATGCGGGTTTGCCGGGTTATGCTTCAGGAAATCATTCCACAGTACTTCCATGATGTCGGCCATGCCCATGGGGGCACCGGGATGACCGGATTTGGCCTTTTCAACTGCATCCATGCTGAGCGCACGAATGGCATTGGCTAGTTCACGCCTTGAAAGCATTAATTTCTCCGCTGATTGGATGGTGATATGAACGACAACAGAGCCGGATGTGTTGCAAGACTGAAGTGTCCGCCGTTTTCAACGGACTGATATTATTCTCGGTATTTCAGTCAAGACCACGGAACGTGGAATCCCCGCCAGACGCTGTTCATACAGAAACGGCGTATTTTCACCCAGTCACGCGGGATGGGCAAGTTCAAGGTGGCAAGAGTTTTATGATTTCCGCCATTTGATCGAGCAGCCCTGACTGATGAATTGCTCCTCCGGACCCTGCCCGGTTTCGGCGATCTGTTTCATCGCTTCAACAAGATCTCGTCTGGCATCCGCTGGTGCTGGTTGCATGCCACTGGCATCCAGTCTGCCCCGGTATTGCAACTCGAGGTCAGCGTTGTAGCCAAAGAAGTCTGGTGTGCAAACGGCACCGTAGGCCTTCGCAACCCCCTGTGTTTCATCGATAAGATAGGGAAAGGGATAGTCAAATTTATCGGCGATCTTTTTCATATTATCAAATGAGTCTTCCGCATAATCCTCCGGGTCATTCGCCATGATGGCGACACTCTTGATGCCGTATTTTTGCAATTCGCGTGTGTCCTCGACCAGACGTTTCTGGATGGCTCTCACATAGGGGCAGTGATTACAGATAAACATAACGAGGGTGCCTTTATCACCACGACAGTCTGACAATGACCAGTCCTTGCCGTCAGTGCCGCGCAATTTGAAATCCGGTGCCGGCAGGCCAAAATCGCATACCGGGGTTTGCATGAGCACCATAAAATCCTCCCTAAGTTTTTGACTCTAGTGTATCAAATGCAAAGGCCGTGTATTTATGGAAGTTACACGTTAGAATGCCGCGTTTTAAGCCGGATGGGCAGGAAACCCGATGATCAGGAATCATTTATTTACCTCGGAATCCGTTTCCGAAGGGCATCCCGACAAGGTAGCCGACCAGGTGTCGGATGCCGTGGTCGACGCTATTTTCAGCAAAGACCCCAAGGCCCGTATTGCCTGTGAAACCTTGGTGACAACCGGTCTGGTGGTGATCGCCGGCGAGGTGACAACCACTGCGACAATCGATATCCCCGCACTTGCCCGGGACACTATCCGTGACATTGGCTATACGAGCTCCGATATTGGTTTCGATGCCGATACCTGTGGCGTGATGGTCTCACTGGACAAACAATCTCCGGACATTGCCATGGGTGTCGATGAGGGGAATAACAAGGAACAGGGCGCCGGTGACCAGGGCCTGATGTTCGGTTACGCCTGCGATGAGACCGATACCCTGATGCCGGCACCGATTGACTTTGCCCATCGTCTGGTCCGGCGCCAATCCGAGGTGCGAAAGTCCGGGCAACTGGCCTGGCTAAGGCCCGATGCCAAGAGCCAAGTGACCTTCCGCTATGCCGAGGGCAGGCCGGTGGCCATTGATGCCGTGGTGCTTTCCACCCAGCATGATCCCGATATCAGCACGGCCGACCTGCGTGAGGCCGTGATGGAAGAGGTGATCAAACCAGTGTTGCCCGCAGAATGGCTCGACAAGGAAACGCTCTATCATATTAACCCGACCGGGCGGTTTGTGATTGGTGGTCCCATGGGGGACTGTGGATTAACCGGCCGCAAGATTATCGTTGATACCTACGGCGGGATGGCCCGTCATGGTGGCGGTGCCTTTTCCGGCAAGGACCCGACCAAGGTCGACCGTTCAGCCGCCTATGCAGCCCGGTATGTGGCCAAGAATATAGTCGCCGCTGGCCTGGCACGGTGTTGCGAGGTGCAGATTTCCTATGCCATCGGAGTTGCGGAACCCACCTCCATCAGTGTCGATTCCTTCGGTACCGGCTCGGTGAATGAGAAAAAACTGGCGGCTGCCATCCGCCACCACTTTGACCTGCGGCCCAAGGGGATTATCGCCATGCTCGATCTGTTGCGGCCAATCTACAAACCAACGGCCGCCTATGGGCATTTTGGCCGCGCTGACCTTGATTTGCCTTGGGAAAAGACCGACAGGGCCGAGAGCCTGAAGTCGGAATTGGGCAAACAGATCGCCTGAGCTATCGAGGACGGTACCGCAAACTTGAAACTCTGTTTCGGGGCGCTATACTTCGCAATCTCAGAAAAAACTGTGTCCTTGAGGAGCGTTGCGACGGGCTGACCCCGCCAGGCTCGAGAATACAGCAAGTTTCAAACGGCGCTCGCTTGATTTGGAGGAAAACCAAATGAGCGTAGTCGCTACCGATATATCCAAAGACCATCACGTTGCTGACCCGTCCCTGGCCCAATGGGGCCACAGGGAGATCCGTATTGCCGAGACTGAAATGCCCGGCCTGATGGCAATTCGCGAGGAGTACAAGGGTCAAAAGCCTCTGCAAGGAGCCCGGATTGCCGGTTCTCTGCACATGACCATTCAGACCGCGGTCCTGATCGAAACCTTGGTTGAACTGGGGGCCGAGGTCCGCTGGGCCTCTTGTAATATTTATTCCACCCAGGATCATGCCGCGGCCGCTATTGCCGATCAGTCCATTCCCGTGTTTGCCTATAAGGGCGAGTCACTGGAGGATTACTGGGAATATACCCATCGCATCATGAGTTGGCATGACGGCGGTTCGCCGAACATGATCCTCGACGATGGTGGTGACGCGACCCTGTTATTGATCCTGGGCAGCAAGGCGGAAAAGGATCCCTCCGTCATTTCCAGTCCCGGCAGCGAGGAGGAGAAATACCTGTTTGCGGCGATCAAGAAAAAGCTCGAAAGCGATAAGAATTTCTATTCGAGGACTCTCGTCTGTATCCGGGGTGTTACGGAAGAAACCACGACGGGTGTTCAGCGCTTGTACCAGATGAAGAAACAGGGCGAGATGCCTTTTCCGGCCATTAATGTCAACGATTCAGTCACTAAGTCCAAGTTCGATAACCTCTATGGCTGCCGTGAATCGCTGGTCGATGGCATTAAGCGTGCCACCGACGTCATGATTGCCGGCAAGATTGCCGTTGTGCTGGGGTATGGTGATGTTGGCAAGGGCTGTGCACAGTCACTTAGGGGTCTGGGGGCAACCGTCTGGATTACCGAGATTGATCCGATCTGTGCCCTGCAGGCCGCGATGGAAGGTTATCGTGTTGTGTCCCTTGATGATGCGGCCGAAAAAGCCGACATCTTCGTTACTGCGACCGGTAATTTCAATGTGATCCGTCGTGAACACATGCAGCATATGAAGGATCAGGCGATTGTTTGCAACATCGGTCATTTTGATAACGAGATAGATGTGGCCAGCCTCGAGCAATATGAGTGGGAAGAAATCAAACCACAGGTAGATCACGTCATCTTTCCTGACGGCAAGCGCATCATCTTGCTGGCGCGTGGTCGTCTTGTGAACCTTGGCTGTGCAACTGGTCATCCAAGTTTTGTGATGTCAAACTCTTTCACTAACCAGGTTCTGGCACAGATCGAGTTGTTTACCCGTAATGCTGATTATGAAAA
>WVYN01000015.1:150231-198654 GCA_011772965.1 Gammaproteobacteria bacterium | reverse complement strand
TTGACAGAAAAGCAGGCCGATTATATCGGCGTTAATGTGGACGGACCCTATAAATCCGATCACTATCGTTACTGATGCGGGGCTCAGACAATGTCAGTCATGGACTCCCAGAAACAGTTTACGCCGAAGTACAGCTTCGAATTTTTTCCGCCACGCACGCCGGAAGCTTTCGGGAAATTACAGACTACCAGTGAGCGCCTGAGCAGGTACCGTCCGGACTTCTTCTCCGTGACCTTTGGTGCCGGCGGCAGTACCCGCACCCGCACTTTTGAAACCGTCACGGATATTAAGGAAAAGACGGACATTGAGGCTGCCCCGCACATCTCCTGTATTGGTCAGACGATAGAGGAGATCCGCGAGGTTCTGGATCTTTACAAAAATGCCGGTATTCGCCATATAGTTGCCTTGCGTGGGGACCTGCCTTCGGGGCAGGCTAGTTATGGACCGTTGCGTTATGCAAATGAACTTGTGGAATTCATTCGCAAGGAAACCGGTGATCATTTTCATATTGAAGTAGCAGCCTATCCGGAATTTCATCCCCAGGCCCCCAGTCCGACGAAAGACCTGGAGAACTTCAAGCGGAAGATCGATGCCGGCGCTAACAGTGCAATAACCCAGTATTTTTATAATACCGAGGCATATTATCGGTTCATTGATGATTGTGAAAAGCTGGGCATTGATGTTCCAATCGTTCCTGGCGTGATGCCAATTATTAACTGCACTCAACTCGTCCGTTTTTCTGAAGCCTGTGGTGCGGATATACCACGCTGGATCCTTAAACGCCTGCAGGAATTCGGCGATGACCGGGCCTCCATACGCGCATTTGGTATTGATGTAACCACACAGATCTGTGCTGATCTGCTGGGCAATGGTGCGCCGGGTATACATATGTATACAATGAACCAGTCAGAGGCGAGCGAAGCGATTTGGGAAAACCTGATTCTCAAAAAACGCAAGAAGGAACAGAAAGAGCAGGAGAAAAAAGCCTCTGTCGGTTAGAGTTGGATTATATCCGCCGGTATACCGACGGACATCAAACCGGAGTTACCAATTTGTCTGAATATTCAGGCAGTGTGCTGGAAAAAAACCTTGCCGGGAAACCTGGCTTGTTACTGGTCGACGATGATCCTCTCATCGTAGAATCACTCGGCTTGGTTCTGCAAAAAAATTACTCACTGATCACCGCAGAAACACGCAAGCAGGCCATCAAACAGATACAGGCGTTGCCGGAATTACCGCCACTGGCACTGATTGATCTTGGCTTGCCGCCCAAGCCCCATAGTGTGGAGGAAGGATTTGCTTTAATCCATGATTTGCTGGGGTATAACCGCAATATAAAGATACTGGTTCTTTCGGGCCAGAATGAGCAGGAAAACATTCGTCATGCTTTAACGCTCGGCGCTGTGGATTTTATTCCCAAACCCTGCGACGCTACCTTGTTGCAAACCCGACTGCAGCATCAATTGATGATGGTGGAGGCCGAGCAGGAAGAAGATACCCGGGATCTGTCCACTGAACGATTACTGGGTGAGAGTCAGGCGGTTAAAACCCTGAAAAGTCTGGTTGAACAATTCGCTGACACACCATTCCCGGTGTTGATCGAAGGGGAGTCCGGCGTTGGTAAGGAACTGGTTGCCCAGAGTCTGCACAGTATGAGTAGCCGCAGCCGCTACCCTTTCCTGACATTGAACTGTGCAGCATTTACAGCGGAGTTACTGGAGGCGCAGTTGTTCGGTTATTGCAAGGGAGCATTTACCGGCGCAACAACCAATAAAGCCGGATTTTTCGAGGAGACCAGTGAGGGCAGCCTGTTTCTTGATGAGATTGGCGAATTGCCACTGGATCTGCAATCCAAGCTTTTAAGGGTATTGGAAAATGGCGAGTATTACCGTGTGGGTGAAACACGCCCACATATTTCCAATGCGCGGATCATCGCTGCCACCAATCGGGACCTGAAAGAATCAGTTCAAGCCGGGGTATTTCGCCAGGACCTCTATCACCGCCTGAGTGTGTTAACGATCAACGTACCGCCCTTGCGTGAACGGGGTGATGATCCATTGTTGTTGCTTAATCATTTCATCAAGTTTTATGCCCAGGGCGGTCCAGCTTTCGAACTTGATGAATCAGCTCTGGCCCTGTTAAAAGACTATGATTTTCCCGGCAACATTCGCGAATTAAGAAACATTGTCATCCGCCTGGGGGCAAAATATCCGGGTGAGTGCGTTAGCAAAGACCAGCTTGCCGGGGAACTGGAGCTTGCTGTGTCAGGCATGACTCACATTCAAGGACCTGATTTTGATGAAATTGCCAGAAAAGAATTACAGGACAGCGATTTTATACTGGATCAAACCCTCGGCGAATGGGAAAGACGATACATTTATATCGCCCTTGAGATGGCAAACGGAAATCTTAGCAAGGCAGCGCGGCTACTGGGCATCAACCGGACAACCCTGTACAGTCGCATGCAACGCCTAGGTATAGAGGAACAGGGATAATGTATTACCAGTATTTTGGTCTGGAACAGCCGCCGTTCCGAATCACGCCGGATACCTCCTTGTTTTATCCCGGCGGTAACCGTGGCGCGATCCTCGAAGCCCTGATTTATGCCATTGTCAATGGCGAAGGCATGATCAAGGTGGTCGGAGAGGTCGGCAGCGGCAAGACCATGTTATGCCGTATGCTGACGGTGGAATTACCTGATCATATCGAGGTAGTCTATCTTGCGAACCCGAGTCTCTCCCCGGACAACATCCTTCACGCAATTGCTTTTGAACTGAAGCTGGACGTGAAGGCCGATGATGACCGCCTGGAGGTCATGAACAAGTTGCAGAATTACCTCCTTGAGCGGCATGCCCGGAGCCAGCAGGTGGTTGTGTTTGTTGAAGAGGCTCAGGGCATGCCTGTCCAGACCCTGGAACAGATTAGGCTGTTGACTAATCTCGAAACCAATGAGAACAAGCTGTTGCAGATTGTACTATTCGGTCAGCCGGAACTCGATGAGATGATTTCCAGTCGTGACATTCGTCAGTTGAAAGAGCGCATCACCTACAGTTTTAATCTGGGACCGCTTAATGCCGAAGAGATCAAGGACTATATCAATACCCGGATCCGGGCCTGTGGTTGCCGTTCCGGTGATCTCTTTACCAGGCCGGCTATTCAGCAGATCAGCAGATACTCGAATGGTCTGTTACGACGCATCAATATTCTCTCGGACAAATCATTGTTGGCCAGCTATGCAGCCAATGATCGGAGCGTCAAGCCACGCCATGTCAAACTGGCAGCGCGTGATACTGAATTTATCACGCCCTGGCAAAGGTATCGTCTGCCCATATTTGTTCTGGCCACACTGGTAATAATGGCCATCTTGGTATTTTTAACGCCACTGGGCCAGACAGTGACGGGTCTGATGAAAGCGACCCCGGTATCGATCACTGTTCCAAAAGACACTGACCTGGTGATTGACCCAGCAAGAACAGATATCCCATTAGAATTGGGCAATGAGGCAAGCTCTGCACCCGAAGAGCCACAACCTGAGGCCGGGCAGGCAGCCACCAGCATGCTGGCAGACGAACTTGCAATTGAGCCCCCTGAACTACCTGCCAAGGAGGCGCCAGATGAGCAGGAAATTCTCGAATCCATCCTCAAAGATTATTCTGCACGCTACCTGGCTTTTGATGAGATCATGAATGAGCAGGATGCCGAGTTATTTATCCAGCAAATCAAATCCCGCCTGCCGGAGTCAGTCTACCTGGGACAACCAGAGTTACCCTGCCGACGATGCCCTCTGATTGTTTACCGTCCCGTGAAATCTGACGAAAATCTATAGTCGTCAGTTATTTATATAAACTATATAATCTGATAATGTAATGTTGGGGGTGTTTGTAAAGCAGCTAACGGAGGCGGTTTGCGTGATGAATAAATATCTAAAAATCAATAGCTTGGTATTGCTATTGCTGATCTCGTCCTGTTCGCTGATAGAGCCCAAGCCGTTTGAAATCTCGCCCGGCCATATCCAGGATCAGCCGGCCCCGCCTGGCGAAATTCCGGAACTGGTCGACGCAGTCCCCCCGGCCCTGCCTGAACCGTCGCCGCCTGTGGCGCTGGAGAAATACACAGTTGTGGTGAACGAAGTGCCGGTCAAGGAGCTGCTGTTTGCCCTCGCCCGCGACTCAAAGGTCAATGTCGATATCGATCCCGGGATCCGTGGTGTCGTGACCCTGAACGCTGTTGACCAGACCTTCCCGCAGATCCTCGAGCGGATCAGTCAGCAGGTGGATCTGCGTTATGAATTCCAGGGCGTCAATCTCCTGGTAATGCCGGACAAGCCTTACCTCAAGGCTTACAAGATTGGCTACATCAATATGAGCCGGGAGACGTCCAGTGATGTCGCCATCGCAACCCAGATTGCAACGACCGGTGGCGGATTTCAGGCCGGTGGGGGTACGACCGGTGGTGGCGCCGGGGGGGGAGATAATAATTCCACCACAACGATAAAAAATACCTCGAATAACTTATTCTGGGGAAACCTGGTCAATAACGTTCAGGCCATTCTGGAGCAGTCAACCGGAAGTGCCGGCGGTGAGGCTTCCGCCGATGTCGAGATTTCCAACAGCGTCATCCCCAATCCCGAAACCGGTATACTGACTGTGCGTGCAACCCACCGCCAGCATGCCGAGGTCCAGGTGTATATCGATGCCGCCATGGAAAGCGCACATCGCCAGGTATTGATCCAGGCCACGATTCTGGAAGTGCTCCTGACCGATGATTACCAGGCAGGCGTCGACTGGAGTTTCCTGGATGACACAGGCATTAGTGTGATTTCAACTACGGCAGGGGGTCCATTGACCGGTGAGGTTGCTTCATTTGTACTCGAATATTTCGATGCAGGTGTTGATGGTGAAGACACCGTTGACGCAACCTTGACCCTGCTTGAGGAATTCGGCGATATAAATGTCCTCTCCAGTCCCCAGATCATGGCCCTGAATAACCAGACCGCTATCCTCAAGGTGGTTGAGAATGATGTCTTTTTTACGATCGAGTCTGATACCACTCAGTCACAAACCAGTGCAGTCACCACTTTTACAACGACCATCAACACGGTTCCAGTGGGTATCGTGATGTCGGTAACGCCGCAGATAAATGACAATGACAGTATCATGCTCAACATCAGGCCGACCATTTCCAGGATTGTGCGTAGGGTAAATGATCCCAATCCCTCCTTGACTACTGAGCAGAACTTAATCCCCGTAATTAATGTTCGTGAAATGGAGTCGCTGTTAAGATTGAGCAACGGACAGATCGCCGTACTTGGTGGTCTGATTGAAAATCAGGAAAGAGACAGCGTAAACAGCATTCCAGGCCTTTCCATGCTCCCGTTTGTTGGTGAGGCCTTTAAAACAACTGTCAAGGAATATCAGAAATCTGAGCTCATCATCTTTCTGAGGCCAGTGATTATTAATAACCCGACTGTGGATTCAGATCTTGATTTCTACAAGCCGTTCCTCGATAGCCGGCGCCAGTCATCCGGATCTGAATCAGGAGCAGGTTCCCGGTGAGTCTCTTAATGGATGCCTTGAAAAAGGCGGAGCGGGAGAAAAAAGAAGCAGCCAAACGTTTAAAGGAGTCACAGGAAAGGTCCGGTATGGATCTCACCCTGGAAGAAGCACCACCCCGACCTGAAGCAGAGACAGAGGACAACACGGAGAGTCAACAGCCGGAAATAACCGCTGATCAACCGGAACAACAAGAGGGATCTGCCGGTGATCTCTCCCTTTCACCGATCGAAGACGAGATTGATACCGAGGCCCCGACCCAGAAGATTGATCTATCAAAAATGAAGGACCCCGGTACGTCCGGGCTTTCACTTGAAGATAAAAATGATTTGACGCTTGATCAACCGGATCTGGTGGAGCCGGTTGAGGATGAGGAAACCGGCCCCGAAGAACCTGTCTTTGCTGTCAATTCACTTTCCACGGAAGAGGATTATATCTCCCCGCTGGAAGATTCCGGCCTGCATGAATTGCCGGAACAAACCCTTGAAGACAGCGGCATCTTTACCCACTCACTTGATGAAGGCAAGACTCTGCAGTCAGCCCTTTCGGCAGAAGAGCTGGCCAGGGACATGGGCGAAGACCCGAATGCGCCCTTGCCGGTAGCCGCACAAACGGTGTTTGATGCCTCTGCCGGCCAGAGCAGCAAGCGACAATTTACGGAATGGTTTTTATTTGTGGCCTGTTTTGCGGTTTTGATCGTTGCTGGCAGTATTTTTTACTATCTGAAAACAACGCCTGACATCTCGCCTCCGATCCGCCCGCAAATGGCAGAGACCGAGACTGCTACAGTCGAACAGATTACAGAACAAGCACAAGTATCTTCGAATGTATCCGGTGAATTTACTAGTACCGAGACAGGACAGGAAATAGTGCTGGATGAATCTGCAGCACAGACAGCCGGCATCGGGATACCTGAAAAACCTGACGCCACAGAGGCTGCTGATAAAGAAACCATCGCCTTGCGACAATCTTTGCCAGAGCCCAAACAAGGACAGGAAAATATTTTACCGAACGAAATCAGGGTTGAACCGAGGGTGTTACAAATCAGTCGCAGCCGTGCTGTGCGTGAGAGTGATTTACTGGTGCATGATGCTTACGCCGACTATAAAGCCGGAAATTTTGACTCTGCGGCAGCAGCCTACCAGAAAGTACTGATTACCCATCCTGAAAACCGCGATGCACTCCTTGGCCTGGCTGCCATAGCGCAGAACAGGGGTAACCAGCAGCAGGCAAATCAGTACTACCTACGTGTTCTTAGGAATTATCCTTCTGATGTGATTGCCAAGGCCGCTCTGCTTGCATCAACCAATAGCAAGGAATCAGCCTTAGAAAATGAAAGCTTGTTAAAATCCATGATCAGCAATTCACCGGACACGGCTGATTTACATTTTATCCTTGGCAACGTATTTGCCAGTACTTCCCGCTGGAACGATGCGCAACAATCCTTCTTTGAAGCATTCAGGCTGGATAATGAAAATGCAAACTATGCTTATAATCTTGCAGTCAGCCTGGATCATCTCGGCAAGGCGCAGGCTGCCTTGCAATATTACCGTCTGGCAATGGAGCTGGCCGAATCCTCTTCAGTAAGACTGAACACCAACGTACTTGCCTCCAGAATTGCTGCGCTCTCTGATTTTTCGCAGGATCAATAACAATGGCGAAATCAAACAAGAAACATCTACGTCTGGGTGAAATACTTGTACAGCAAGGTGTTACCACGCCGGATCAGATTGAGATAGCATTAACCGAGCAAAAGAAAAGCAAGGAAAAGCTGGGCAAGATTCTGGTGCGCCTCGGCTTTGCTACAGAAGCCATCATTCGTGATGTTATCGGCGGTGTCATTGGCCAGGAAAGTGTTAACCTTGATTATGCCGTTCCCGACAGCGAGGCCGTGAGACTGATCCCGAAAAACCTTGCCAGACGATTGCATGTCCTGCCCCTTACCTACGACAATACAGCAAAGACACTGACGGTAGCCATGACGGATACCTTCAACGTCGTTGTGCTGGACCAGATTAGCGTCCAGGTAGGCCGTGAGATTGAACTGGTTCCTGTGCTCGCCGGCGAGGCCGAAATTGAAAAGGCCATCGACCAATTTTACGGATTTGAATTATCGGTTGATGGCATCCTGAATGAAATTGAAACCGGTGAAATCGACTACCAGAGCCTTGATTCGGAAACGGACGAATACAGTCAGCCGGTAGTACGATTGGTTAATGCATTGTTATCTGATGCGGTAAAGCGTGGGGCATCAGATATTCACTTTGAACCGGAAGAAGGATTCCTGCGTTTCCGTTATCGTATTGATGGCGTACTTCGACAGATACGTAGTATCCACAAAGACTACTGGTCTGCCATTGCAGTCCGCCTGAAAGTGATGTCGGGCATGGATATCGCTGAAACACGTGCACCACAGGATGGTCGAATTTCTCTTTCACTCTCAGGACGTATTGTCGATTTTCGCGTATCCACCTTGCCGACAGTGCACGGTGAAAATATTGTCCTCCGGGTACTGGATCGGCAAAAAGGCATTGTTGCACTGGACAAACTGGGCCTTAAGGATGATGCGCTGAATACTCTGAAGATCATGGTCGGCCGACCAGAAGGTATCATCCTCGTCACCGGGCCCACAGGGAGTGGTAAAACCACAACGCTCTATTCCATCCTCAATTACCTGAATGAGGAAAACGTCAACATCATGACCCTGGAAGACCCGGTAGAATATCCGACCAGCATGATCCGCCAGACTTCGGCTAGCGAAACTTCGCGCCTGGATTTTGCCAGTGGTATCCGTTCCATGATGCGTCAGGACCCCGACATTATCCTGGTCGGTGAGATTCGGGATGAGGACACAGCAAGTATGGCACTGCGCGCCGCCATGACCGGTCATCAGGTGTTTTCCACCCTGCACACCAATTCGGCTCTTGGTGCCATTCCCCGATTGCTGGATATCGGTGTCCAGGCCGATATCCTCGCCGGTAATATCATTGGTGTGCTCGCCCAGCGCCTGGTCAGGAAACTGTGCGATGCCTGCAAGGAATCCTACCAGATGAGTGACCTGGAAAGGACACTTCTGAACCTGAAATCCACAGACAGGCAGCAGGATATTTTCCGGGCCAAGGGCTGCCAGCAGTGTGATGGTCAGGGTTACCGTGGTCGATTGGCTATACTGGAAATACTGCACTTTGACGCAGACATGGATGAACTCATTGCCCGGCGAGGCACCCAGCGAGAACTCATGCGCGCGGCCTTGTCCAAGGGTTTCAAGACACTGGCTGATTCCGGCTCTGACCGGGTCCTGGATGGCTCAACATCACTTGAAGAAGTTTCCCGTGTAATTGATCTGACTGGACGTATAACACACAAATAACTAATGGAAGCATTTCAATACAAAGCGGTTGATGACCAGGGCCGGATGACCGTCGGCAAGATCGACGCTGTCAATATTGCAGATCTGGAGACGCGCCTCGACAGGATGGGCCTTGACCTGGTCAATTATAAAGACCTTGGGCCGACTGGACCAAAAATTACCGGCGTTGGTGTTTCGCGTCGTGACCTCATCACATTTTGTTTCCATCTTGAACAAACCAGTCGTGCCGGTGTGCCGATTCTGGAGAGCCTCGAAGACCTGCGTGACAGTAGTGATAACCCCAGGCTGCGCGAAGTCATTGCAGCGATGATTGATTCCATCGAGGGTGGGCAAACACTATCCCAGGCAATGCGTAATTACCCTGCGGTCTTCGACAGCATATTTTGCAATCTGGTCAGCGCGGGTGAACAGTCAGGTGAAATTGCCCAAGTATTTTATCAGCTGGGCGAGAACCTGAAATGGCAGGACGAGCAAGCAGCCCAGACCAAGAAACTTCTCATCTATCCGGCATTCGTTGGTACAATTGTCATAGCCGTTGTTTTCTTCCTGATGGTCTACCTGGTGCCGGAATTGCTCCGCTTTGTAAAAACCATGGGCCAGGAGCTGCCCATGCACACCAAGATTCTCATCGTGGTTTCCAATGCCTTTGTCCAATACTGGTATCTGTTTGTCCTGATCCCGGTGCTGGTGGTTGCCGGACTGATCATTGCAGTAAGGGTTAACGAAACTGCAAGGTATCAATATGATGCCTTCAAACTAAAAATACCGATTATCGGCCCGATACTTCGAAAAATCATCCTGACTCGCTTGACCAGCTTTTTTGCCATGATGTATGCATCTGGCATTACCATCATCGAGTGCATTCGTACCGGTGAACAGATAGTAGGTAACAAGGTAATAGAGCAGGCAATGCACCAGGTTGGTCAGCACATTGCCGATGGCGCAACACTGAGTACCAGCTTTGAAAGAACAGAACTATTTCCACCTCTGGTATTAAGAATGATACGTGTTGGTGAGAATACCGGAGCCCTTGAGGAATCATTGATCAATATCAGCTACTTTTACACCCGCGATATCAAGGAATCGATTGAAAAATTGCAATCCATGATTGAGCCTACGATGACAGTTGTCCTTGGTGCAATTATTGGCTGGGTTATGTTATCTGTCCTAGGACCTATTTATGATCTCATCACTAAAGTCAAAATTTGATACGGGCGATCGTAGGGCAATCCTGCTGAGCTCGACCAAGCTTTTTGTTTACCTCTGGACAGGCGGCAAGCTTGGTCGAACCTATATGTTTGACGTTACCGACCAGGGCCGGGCATTTTTTGACCATTACATTAAGGAATCCGAGCTTCTAGAAACCTATTTCGTGGTTGATATTGTCGAGGAAGAATATCGCCAAGAAACGATACCTCATGTATTTGGTGGCGATCGCCGGGCGGTCATAAAGCGCAAAAAGGAGCGACTGTTCCGTGACACATCCTATTTTTATGCTGAGATACAGGGTCGGATCGAAGAAGGCAGACGGGATGACCGGGTTCTATTTACAGCATTAACCAATCAGGAAATTATTCAGCCCTGGGTTGATATTCTTTTGGAAAACAAGGTTCCGCTTGCAGGAATTTATTCCATTCCACAGATTACCTCGTTATTACTCGACAAGCTGCCCGAGCCCTCGGATCACATGTTGATAGTCAGCATGCAGAGCATTACAGGCCTCAGGCAGACATTTTTTCACAAAAAGGAACTTAAAATCAGCCGCCTGGTTGATCTGCCGCGCTACGGGACATCGCCCTATGCACCGATCATCCGCGAAGAGGTTGATGTCATTACCCGGTATCTTAACAGCCTGCGCCTCATTGACAGCGAGAAACCATACGATGTTTATTTCCTGGCTGACAATAGACTGCTGAGTGAGATCAAAAATGAGTTGGATGAGTCTGCTTCGGTTAACTATCACTTTGTAAATCTGAATACCTTTGGCAGAGACTGCGGTCTTGAAATTGAAACAGCCAATCCGTTCAGTGAAAAACTGTTTATTTATCACCTGCTGAAAGAGAGGCCCGGTAATTACTACGCCCATAAAAACGAAACGCATTATTATCGTATGTCACGCATCAGGGGCGCGATGTATGCCACCAGCGTCTTCATTGTTCTCGCCAGCCTAATCTGGGGCAGTATTAATCTCACAATAGGTCTGAGTTACAGAAAACAGGCAGAATTGTCCCAGAAACAATACCAGTATTACAGTGAACGGCTGAAAGAGGCACGCAAAGAACTTGCTCCGAGTCCGGTCAGCCCCTATGACCTTAAAACACTGGTGGATATGGCAGACACACTAAAAAAATACAATACAGATCCTGCCGATATCTTCCGGGTTATCAGTAGTGGACTGGTCCGGTTTCCACAGATTGAACTGACCAATATCACCTGGAATTCATCCAGTAAACCTGCAATCCAGGAAAACACCGTTGCCACCGGAGATCTCGGACGTGGTTTGGCAGGTTATAGCACACTTGAAGTTAATAGCTCGGATTACAAGTATTTCCAGAATATTTATCTCGATGGTTATCTAGCGTCCTTCGATGGCAACTATCGCAAGGCCATAGCAACGATAAACAATTTTGTTGAGTCACTAAGAGGCATTGATGCGGTTGAGGATGTGGCTGTGATCAAGCTGCCATTAGACACCGGGTCAGATAATCCCCTGAGTGGTGATACCAGTAATGAAGCTCTGGAAGCTAATTTTTCGGTCAGGCTGGTAATGGGGGTCATGCCAAATGGATAGGGGCATGGATGTTTCAGTTCTCAAGGGCGCAGCTATTGTGTTTGTCATTAGTCTTTTGTTCAGTTCTGGCCTCCTGTGGAGCGGGTGGTATTTCAAGGATGAAATGCTGAATACTTACAATAGGGCGAAAGCCCAACAAAAAAGTGTAGCAAGCAGCTATGTTTCCATTGACGAGGAGAAAAGACTGGTCAGGGAATATCTGCCACTATTCAAGAATCTCCACACGAATGGAGTATTTGGTCAGGAACGTAGACTTAATTGGCTGGAAACACTGCGCAGTACAGGTGAAAAGCTGAAACTCCCGGGGTTGCGCTACGAAATTGATTCACAAGATCTCTATGTTCCTGATTACACTGTCAATAGTGGAACCTTCAAAATATACGCCAGCCAGATGATATTGAATATGGAACTAGTTCACGAAATTGATTTACTTGATCTGCTAGATAACCTTGATCGGAGGGCACAGGGGATTTATAACATTAAATCATGTGAACTGATCCGGTCACCAAAGGAAGTTTCCCAGGAAAAATTAGATTCATATGTAAATGCAGATTGCAAGCTTATGTGGTTTAACATCAAGAAATCTGACGGTAGAACAATAGATATCTAGATAATGAAAAAAGGCAAACACATCATTATATTCCTGGCAGGTAGCCTTTTTGTTACCTTGCTTCCAGCCAGGGATTTATCTGCCCAAGAGAACATCGGTCGCCTGTTCATGACACCGGAAGAGAGGAGAACGCTGGATCTGTTACGGAACCAGGAAGATCGCACGACTATTACCGTTCCAAGTCTTGCCATTGAAGATGATCCTGACGAGGTGGTGGATGAACAAATAACCGGTATAACGGTTGACGGAATTGTTTATAGGAAAAACGGTAAGAGCACGGCCTGGGTCAATGATGGAAATACCTACGAAGGAGACCTTTCTACCCAGTATCTTGACATCAACCCGGCGCATATCAGCCCCGGTGGCGTAAAGATAAAAGTCATGAATAACGATAAATCCAGGTTAATCAGGATGGAAACCGGGCAAACCTATGATCCCGTAAAGGATGAAGTTGTTGACCCGGTAAAGTACAAATAACCCCCTCCCGCTTAATCACACCTGAATATTGTGGGATAGTTCAATATGAAAAAACCTGTGCCACAAAAACAAAAAGGTGCCGTATTACTTGCTACTACACTTATCTTGATACTGGGCTCTGCCTGGTTATTGATTATCAACCTAAACAACAATGCCAGGCGTTTTGCAAATTACGAAGAAAGCATGCAAGTGCTCAGGGAAGCAAAACAGGCCCTGATTGCCTACGCGGTTAACTATTACGAATCCAATCCTGGCCATTTTGGTTTTTTACCTTGCCCGGATTCAAGTACCACTGGTGAGGAAGGTAACCAGGAAGCTCCCTGTGGGGCACAATATGTCAATGCCATGGGTAAGTTTCCCTGGCAAGCGCTGGATCTTCCCCCACTCAAGGATGCTTATGGTCAATGCCTGTGGTATGCCGTCTCTGGTGCGGTCAAGGGAGGTAGCAGCCGCTCTGAAATGTTAAATGAAGATACCCATGGCACATTCCAGATCATGGATTCGGATGGCGTTACGGTAGTTGCCGGAGCCACCCCCAGGGAAAGGCCGGTAGCCGTTATTTTCGCCCCGGGACGTTCCATAAATAACCAGACGCGAACCGATAGCAACGGGGCCATTTGCGAAGGAAATGAAGCGGTAAACTATGTGGCGAGTAATTATCTTGATGCCGAGGTACCGTCAAACCCCCTGTCGGGTATCAGGAATTATGTTGTAAGTTCCACAGTGGATACGGTAGATCAGTTCATAATGACAGACGATCCGGAAAGTGAGGATTTCAATGATCTGATGCTTTACATCACAATTGATGAGATCTTTGATGCCATCAAGCAACGTAACGATTTTGCAGAAAAGCTTTACGACGAGGCTGCCTTGAATAATCTCACTTATCGGGTAGCGGAATGTATTGCCGGCTATGGCCAGTACCATGCCGACAACCATGATGATGATGGCGATGGGGATTACAATCGCAGCCTGCCTTGGCCTGCACGTTTCGATTTTGCGGATGACGACAATCGTTACCGGTATGAAACTGAATATTATGATATCGATAATAGTTCACTGCTCATGGGGAGAGTACCCATAGATATCAGCAACAGCAACGATGAGATATATAATGGCTGCAGTTCGCCGCATACCTGTTTACCTCCGGCTGATAGACTCATAGACTCCAGTACGTCGCCTTATTCGGGGTTTTGCAAGGCATTTTGGCTGGTGTATTCGGATAACCCGATTGGTCTATCTGCCGCAGATGAGTTGATTGACTTATGGAGTAACTGGAAAGACCATTTATTCTATATTGTGTCGGAGGAATACGAGCCACAGCCCATGGGCGGGGATACAGATGCCTGCCTTGACACTACTCAATCACCAGACGAAATCGAAGAGAGATGTATTACAATAAATGTGCCATTCACTTATCCGCCGAATGACCAGTCATTGAACATGACAATGGTGGCTGCAATAGTTATTTTCTCTAATGAGACTTTACCATCGTTATCACAGTCAAGATCGGCACCACCGATCGATACCGATGACAAGCAGGATCCTGCCTCGAATCTGGAAGACCGGAATATCATCCCCTATACGACTTCTGATATAGGGATAGACACAGAGTTTTCCAGTAATCAAGTCAGTGCTACTTTTAATGATATTCTTTATTGCATCAATGAAGATACGGATGAAACGTCGATTGGCGGACCACCGCCGTTCAAGGCGGGCAGATGCCCGATGAATCCATAACAACATGATTCAAAAGAACAAAAGTCCTGGTAGTCATGGTTTTACCCTGATAGAACTTGCTATCGTGTTGTTCATTGTCAGCCTGTTACTAGGCGGCCTGCTTATGCCCTATGCGACCAGTGTCGAACAACGGGAGCGTGAGGATACAGCCGAGATCCTGGAGGACATCAAGGAAGCTCTGTATGGACACGCATTGGTTAATGGTTACCTTCCTTGCCCGGACTGCGAGACAGGCCAGGCCTGTGCGGCCGGTACACCAGATGACGGGATAGAAGACAGAAATGGCAACCTGTGTTCAGTAACGCTTTCTGCTCAAAATACCTACACAGGGAATCTGCCCTGGGCCACGCTCGGTGTTCCCCAGTTTGATGCCTGGGAAAAACCATTCACCTACAGTGTGACCAATACTTTTTCAAATGACGCGGTTCCTTTTACCCTGACGGATACCGGGACGATTGACATACTCGATCAGGACGCCGCCGCCACGGCCCGGATAGCACAGGGAATTCCCGCTATCGTAGTTTCCCACGGCAAGGATCATTATGTGCCCGCGCAAAGTGCCGACCAGGTAGAAAACTACGAGCGCAATGCGAACATATTTGGCACAACCAATAGTATCCTTACAGCGTATTCAGGTGATAATGCCGGTGAATTTGTCTTTACCGATTACAGGCTCTTGGGGGGTAATATTGATTACGACGACATGATGATCTGGATTTCCCCGTTTGTCCTCAAAAACCGGATGATTGCCGCAGGTCAACTGCCCTGATTCAGGGACCGTGACTTCTCCAGCCTGAAGCATACCTTGCCATCTGAATTATGTTTCAGTTTCAACTCATAACCCAGTGTTCCGGCCTGCTTGGATGCCTGTAACAGGCCAATACCCAGACCATTGTTTGATTTAACCGGTTCCTGAAACAGCCTGTCGACAAGTTCTTTGGGTATGGCCTGGCCGCTATCCTCTACTTCAATAGAAATTCCTTTATCGTTTCCCTGCAGGGTAACGGTAATATCGATTTCCGGATCAAGTTTGCGTTTGTTTATAGCATTTTCAACGAGGTTTTCACTGACACTATCAAATAAATCAAAAGGGATACGAAGATCACTGTTGATATTATCTTTGAACTGAATATCAAACGACCTGTAATGATTCATGAACTCATTCCACCAGTCTCTGAGATAGATTTCGTCCGCGATAAGTTGTTCGGGTGATTGTAACTTGTTGACTGCTTGTTCCAGGCGCTGTATGAAATAAGGAAACTGCTTTTTCAGTATCAACAATGACCTGGCATCTCTTTCGTCTGTATCAGCTTGCAAAATTGTTACCATGGAATGCATGGACTGCAAGAGGTTCTTGATGTCATGGGTAATCCTGGCACCGGTCTCAAATATGGCCTGAAGATGTGCCTGCTTGGCAAGTTCAATCTCATTCAACTTGGCCTGATAGAAATATTCAATCAGACGGATTAATAATTTGCAATGTATCAGGACGGCCCCGCCTACTCGTATATGCGTGTAAATCTCAATAGGCTTATTACTGATATCCAGGCTAATCCTGTGGCTGGATTTTTTCCCCTTTAGCTGATTATTCCAGTAGGTACCGGATATCCAGTCCAGTGTAAGCAGCTTTTCTATGGCCACGTCCAGGTATTCCTCAGCAGAATCATGTTGATCCTTGAGCGCGGAAAGTTCATCTAGCCAGGTTTCAAACGGGGTCCCGATACTGAGCAGTGATTTGGTCCAGATCTGGGAAAATCCACTGAGCCCGATATTTGCAGAAAGCAACCAGCTGATAAAAAGCAGGAATAGACCAATCGCCAGGAGAATCCGGATCAGTGCCGTGACATAATCGGTGCCGGCAGAATACATGATGACAAGACTGCCGAGCGCAATCAAACTCACCAGTAATGAAGTAGTGATCGCATATATGATGTCAACTGGAACCGGTGATCGTTTTGCAGGTTTGAATAACGGCAATAAAACCGGGACTAGTAGCAAGAGATAGTTCAGTGATGAAATACCCTTGGGCAGGGTGGCAATCGTGAACATCATGGGCAGGCAGATAAGAAGTATCTCGGAGAACAGAAATACCATGACGATATAGTAAACAAAACGCTCGGCACGGCTGTTGACAACGCGTCCTCCAACGATGCCCAGTACCAGTACCAGCCAGACAAAGACAAGCCACCAGTTGATAAAATAGACAAACAGGAAACTCAGCAGAATAAGTAACAGGCTGTTATACCAGCTATAACGTTCTTCAGTCCTTTCTAAGGGTTGCCAGAGGAGAAAAAAGCCCAGGTGAATGAGAAACAGCGCCCGTGAGAGCAGACTGCCGAAATCAATCCAGATCGCAAGATGCAGACTGGCCAGCATTGCTGCCAGTAACAGGTAATCTCGACGATCACTGACGAATCTGAAGAGACTGGTCATCTGAGAGAGAAGTCTTTTTAAGCATATATAGTATATTATTTACAGTTGTTTTGATATTTACCGGGATCACTAATGAAATATCCTGTCTGGGCCATTGCCCGTTACAGTTTGCTGGAAGCGGTAAGGAGTCATATTTTCCTGCTCGTATTACCGGGCGTGATAATTCTTTTCGGCATCTCGCAATTCGTTGGTGAACTGGCCGTCACAGAATCCAGGGAAATTCAGGCTGCAATAACCGCTTATATAATTCGAGTCCTTGCCGTATTTATTATATGCCTATTTGTTGTTTTATCCTGTTTGCGGGAATTTAATGAAAAGACCGTTGATATCATTTTTGCATTACCGGTTCCACGATATGTTTATTACCTGGGCAAACTGTTCGGTTTCTCAGGCCTTGTTGTTATAGTAGCCGTGTTATTCTCGTTACCACTTTTTCTTTATGCAGATATGATGCCAGTAGTTTATTGGTCAATATCACTGGTCTGTGAGTTATTTATTATGATGAGCCTCAGCCTGCTGTTTTTACTGACTCTTGGAAATGCCACAGTGACTCTGAGCCTGATCTTTGCATTCTACGTTTTGTCACGAACCATAAATTCAATCCAGTTAATAGCGGCCAGCCCTGTTATAGAAGCATCAACTTTTTCACAACATTTAATTACCGGTATCATTGATATTATTGCCTTTCTATTGCCGGATTTTTCCCGCTTTGCCCAAACGGCATGGTTAATGACGGGTTCAGTCGTTATCAACGATATAAGTTTTGTATTTTTGCAGACGATGGTCTATGTGGTGTTATTATCAGCCGCAGCACTGTTTGATCTCTATCGAAAGGAATTCTAGTGTTTCATAGATTCAGTCGCTCGGGTTTATTTACCCGTTCTACCCAACGGCCCGTATCCAGCGTTCCCGGAACGGTGTTACTGGTCTTGTTGCTTGCCGTGGGTCTGCAGTTCGTCTTGCATGGTTATTATGTTAAGAGGGATGTGGTCGGTAAATCGCTTACGCCGGCACCATCTGAACTCCATGCCAGCATGCTGGGCTTGGGAGACAATATCGCGATCGCCAAGATACTGATGCTTTGGTTGCAGGCTTTTGATAATCAACCGGGTCTGAGCATACCGCTTGCTAGACTTGACTACGGGAGGGTAACAGGCTGGCTGCAACTGATACTTGATCTGGATCCGCGGGGTCAATACCCGTTATTTGCCGCGGCACGCATCTATGCCGGTATTCAGGACGAGGAAAAACAACGCCAGATGCTTGGCTTTGTATACCAGAATTTTTTCGAGGATCCTAACCATCGATGGCCGGCCCTGGCGCACGCCGTGTACATAGCCAAACATCGCCTGAATGATATGCCATTAGCCTTAAAATATGCCGAGGCAATGGCAGATAATGTAACCCGGAAAGATGTACCCTTCTGGGTCAAGCAGATGCACATTTATGTACTCGAAGACATGGGTGAACTGGAAGCGGCAAGGATTCTGCTGGGCGGGCTCATCGAGAGTAACGCCATCAGGGATCCAAATGAGCTCGAGTTCCTGCGTTCACGGCTCAGGGCTCTGGAGGAAAAGACCGAGGAGGAGCAGGGACCGGAGCCTGGCGATGTTTAATAAAAAGTGTCGAGATTTCGACACACTGATGAAAGCTCGTCAGTTTTTCCCGTGTTCACCCTGAGATTAAATTATTAAAGTTAATAAATACAGATAGTTATTGGTTTGGCATGGAAAATGCGGGATGACTGGCAGAGAAAACGCTGAGGTGTATTGAGATGACAACAATGAAAAGACAATCTGGTTTTACCCTGGTCGAAATTGCCATCGTACTGGTTATCGTTGGCCTGTTGCTCGGAGGCATATTGAAGGGCCAGGAATTGATCAACAGTGCCCGAGTCCGCAACCTGGCGGATCAGAACGCCGCGGTTCAGGCTGCCTACTATGGTTTCATCGACCGCTATCGGCAGATTCCCGGGGATTGGCCGGCGGCTGCAGCGACCACCGGAATCGGGGTGACTGTTGTCAGTCCGACTTCAGCCAATGCCGGTAATGGTCGTATCGATGACGGTGACTGGGACGAGGCCTCCGGAGTCTGGGAACAGCTGGCCGGTGCCGGTTTCATCGCCGGTAATTACAGTGGTGGCGGTACTGCCGCAAACTACACTGACGGTACCCGTGCGCCCGTGAATGCATTTAATGGTTCGGTATTACTTGGTCGCATGGACCAGTACCAGGACAATGGCACCGCCGTTGAGCGCCTGGCCTTTTCCTTCGGTAACCAGATCCCGGCCAAGATCCTGCGTGAGCTGGATGTGAAGCTGGATGATGGTCGGCCACTGACCGGTATTCTAAGGGTATCGGGGACGGCCACCGGTGGTTGGGCCACCATGTTTACCTCTGTTGCTGCCTGTACTACCGGTACGGCCCCGAATATAGAATGGGACGTGGCCACGGACTCACAGGATTGTGGTGCAGTCTCGCTCTATTAATCCTGTTTGATAAGCAAACATTAAAAAGGCCCGCATTAACGCGGGCCTTTTTCTTCAAAGTTGCTGAAAGATAGAATCGATGACTGATCCTGTAATTGATATCAATGCCGTGTCCAAGTCCTATGGGCGAAAACAGGTCCTTTCGGATATCAGTCTTTCTATCTGTGAAGGTGAATACATCGGTCTCGTGGGTCTGAACGGTGCCGGCAAAACAACCCTGATTAAATGTCTGCTGGATTTCTGTGCCCTGGACAATGGCCAAATTCGTATCTTCGGTCGTGAACATCGGAATACTGAATCCAGGAAATCGCTGGTTTTTTTGCCGGAGAAGTTTATTCCACCCTATTTCCTGAAAGGTAATGATTTTCTCAAATACATGGCTGCACTTTATCAGATTAATGTTGACAAGGAATTAATTGATTCATTGTTACAGGTGATGGATCTGGATGCAGAGTCACTGGATCAGCCGGTCTACAAATATTCGAAAGGTATGTCACAGAAACTGGGTTTAATAGCCAGCCTCATGACCGGGAGGCAGTTACTGGTTTACGACGAACCCATGAGTGGTCTGGATCCCAGAGCCAGGGCACGTTTAAAAAAGCATTTGCTATCACTCAAGTCTGCCGGGCAAACCCTGTTTTATTCTTCCCATTTGCTCGAAGACGTGAGAGTTATGTGTGATCGTCTTGTCATTCTGCATTACGGTCAGGTTCGTTTTTTTGGCACATTGGATGAATGTATAAAATCATTTACTGCAAAAGATCTGGAAGAGGCCTACTTACATTGCATCGACCAATGATCTAGTCGAGCAAATCCCTGAGGCAGTTACTGGTGCGTGATTGAATCCCCGCGTATTTACTTTCTCTTGGACCGGCAATATTCAGTACCTTGATCCGGTTTGCCGACAACCAGTCATAAAATACGGAACTATCCACCGGTCTATTCAGGTCTACCAGAAGTAATGGTCGCCCCAGCTCATTCGCAATCAGGGTGGTCTTTAATGTCCCTCCGGAAATTTCACCTATGGTTAATATCAACGTCCCGTCCGAGTCTCTGACATTTAATCTGGTCCGGGTGACATAATCGGCCTCCCTCGTTTCAGTCAGCCTGTAGTGTGATGGAATTTGCCCGTCCTCGGCCTTTCTTCCTGCGGGACACCAGCCGCCATGATCAATACCAAGCTCAATCGCTACATTGAGGGCAGCACGGTCAACACCTGTTTGGCCACCCGATATGATTTTTCCGGGTCTGTACATAAGTCAGATGTTGCCTGGCTACAACTGGCGGGAGGTCAAGTCAATCACTTTCCCAATGGTCAACCCCTGTACCAGTATTGAAAAGATGACTACAAAATAGGTGATGCTGAGTATCAGCTCACGTTCGCTACCTTCCGGAAGAGAAAGTGCCAGGGCGACTGATATGCCACCGCGGAGACCTCCCCATGTGAGAATTTTTACGCTATGTGGGCTGAATTCCCGATAACGTTGCAGGATTTTCACGGGAATACTCACACTGATAAAACGGGCAAGCAGCACAACCAGCACTGCGAGCATGCCCATAATCGCAAGTTTGGGGCTGAAACTGATAATTAATACTTCAAGGCCGATTAGGACAAAGAGGATGGCATTGAGTATTTCATCAACAAGTTCCCAGAATGTATCAAGATGTTCGCGTGTTAAATCACTCATGGCCAGCAGGCGGCCATGGTTGCCTATCATGAGTCCGGCAACCACCACAGCAATGGGGCCGGAAATATGCAGGGCCAGTGCTAGTGCATAGCCACCTGTAACCAGGGCGAGTGTCAGCAGGATTTCCACCTGATAATTATCTACCCGGCTCAGTAAGGTATAGGTAATAAATCCGGTGATCAGACCGAAAAGTGCACCGCCGACCGCCTCTTCAAGAAAAAGACTCAGCATGGTACCTGCGCTCATATCCACCTTTCCATATGCCAGGGCCGAGATAATGATGAACAGAACCACACCTATACCGTCATTGAACAATGACTCGCCGGTTATCTTTATCTCAAGAGACTTTGGTGCGCCGGCCTTTCGCAGGATAGACAAGACTGCAATGGGATCAGTAGGAGATATAAGTGCACCGAATAGCAGACAATAGATATAGCCCAGAGATAAGCCAAACAACCCCAGTACAAACCAGATCAGTGTACCGATAATGAACGTGGAGAGGAGAGTGCTGATGCTTGCCATGCTGCCAATGATCCATTTTCTTTTTGCAAGATCATTCAGATTGACATGCAGCGCGCCGGCAAACAAAAGGAAGCTCAATAATCCGTGCATTAGTGTTTCATCAAAATCAACCTGCAGTAGCATCCTTTCCGCGGTTGATGAAATATCCAGCCCTGCAAGGTCCAGCAAAATAATGAAAATTGAGACAACCAGACTGATGAACATAACCCCGATTGTCGTCGGTAGGCGAAGATAACAGAAATTCAGGTAGGCAAATATTGCCGTGATGGTAATCAGAATAGCTATCAAGTCGAACAAATGCATATATTGTCCCCGGTTATTGAACTCAAGTGGTGGATATTTTATCAATGGTCAATGCTATAATATCCATGAAATTATATTAATATGAAAATTATGCACATTACCCGGATTATTTTCATTTGCCTGCTTATTTCCAGTTTCTCTCTGGAAGCGAGAATGTATCAATGGAGAGATCCTGAGACCGGGACTACGCAATTTTCAGGCAAGCCGCCATCCTGGTATCGAAGTGCGGAGCGGGGACCACGCGTCATTGTCTTTGATGGAGGCAAGGTTATTGATGATACAGCAATTCCCCTGGGTCCCAGTCAGAGCAGAGAATTGCGCAAACAGGCCATGATTAAGGCCGAGGAAGATATGCAAACGGCAAAGGCAAAAGCCAGGGCAGCAGAGCAGATCAAGCCATTTATCGATGATCAAAATAATAATTCACTAACTGAGCCTGTAATAGAAAACACAACCACTGATTCTGTAGTTCAGAAAGAAGAAAAACTACGTTCCCTGGAAGAGTTGACTAAGGAAGAGATGCAGGCAATCATCCGGGAACTGGATAAATTGGTAGAGTCAGAAGAAGAACTTGCGGAAGAACCCGGGTCCTGAATCTGTCCGAGCCTTAGAAGATTTCCTTTACTTTTTCCAACAGGGATTTCTCCCTGGTTTCATCTACAAGTGTTTGCAGTGAACGTAAAGCAGAATTTTGGGAATCAATTTTAAGTCCAATGCTGATATATGCTTCTGTTTTATCAACTTCATTACTGGCAAAAGATTTCTCAGCAAGGAAGGCATAACGTTCTGCGATCTCCTTAATGCCATTTTTTGCAATCTCACTATCCGGCCTGATCTTGAGTAATCTGGAAAAATAATAATAGGCGTTATCTTTTTCCGGATAGGTCAATTTGTATTCCTCCAGGCTTTTATTGCCGAGCCAGACCAGAGCATTAATCATTTCTTCCGTTACTTTTATATCAGAGCTGGGTATCAACTGTGATTGGCTGGCAGAATCAATCGTGGTTGCAACAGGTATTGACTCAAGATCAACAACAGGAATGCTCTTGAGCCGGTAATCAACATATTGTATAGCACCGAAGAAAACTACAGAAACGAATAGAAGTAAAAATAAAACAATGTGATGCGTTTTGAATTTTTTCTCCGCATATTTTTTTGTCAGGGCAAGGTCCAGTAATGAAGGTTCCGATTTTCCTAGTATCTCCTTGATGCCGTCCATCATTTCAGCCGCGCTGGCAAAACGCTCCTCTTTGTCCTTAGCCATGATTTTGTCAAGAAATGGCTGGTACTTGGACAGATCCTCGGGAAGTTCGGGTACCGGGGCTTTCAGATGCTGGGCCACAACCTTGTAAACATTTTTTCCATAGTACGGTTTAACACCGGTAAGCATTTCATAGAACACACAACCAAGACTGTAGATATCGGAACGTTCATCAATTTCATTTCCGCTGGCTTGTTCCGGGCTGATGTAATTCGGGCTTCCCAGGAAACCGGAGGTTTTGGTCAGATCCAGATCATTGTCCATTTGTTTTGCTATGCCAAAATCTGTCAACAGGGGGGTATTGTCTTCACGAAAAAGAATGTTGGCAGGCTTTACATCGCGATGAACGATACCATGCTCATGGGCAACTTTTAGACCACTGCCGATCTGCATCAGGTAATTCAGGGCCTCAACTGGATCAAAGGGAATGCCCATGCGTGATTTGAGATCACCACCTTTTATATATTCCATTGAGATATACAGTGAATCGGAATCCGTAACCCCGATGTCATGGATGGTTATGATATTGGGATGATTTAATGAGGCTACAATACGACCTTCCTCGAGAAATCGCCCGATACGCACGGCATCGTCACTTTCGTCACCCTCGAGCTCCATGATTTTCAATACAACGGACCTGGAAAGGGATAATTGGGTGGCCAGATAAACGCTGGCCATACCTCCCTTGCCGATTTGCTCTGTTATCTCGTAGCCGGGGATTTCCATTAGTCTTTTCGGATATTGGCAAAAAACATGTCAAATATTGTCAAGGATAATGATTTATTGATTTTTTGAATAGATGTTTGTCATCACAATAATTGGTAGAATTCTGTCCAGGGTACATCAGGATCATGCCTGATTTGGTTATCTGCTGGCATTTCGACTCTGCTCATGGTCAGGGATTCTGGTCGATATAACAAATTCAAGAAAAGATATTTCATGGTACCGGATATTTCAAACGACCGTCGGTCAACATCCAATCCGCACATAGATCACATGCTGGACGGACGCAGGGAGCTGTTGTCCCTCTATGTGAAATTGGCAAAGATTCAACCTGAAAATATGGACAGCGAAGATCAGGATTTAATGGAAGAATTCTGTCAGGCGCTGGTTGACTATATCGCAGCTGCCCATTTTTGCCTGTATGACCGTATTGAATCGGGCCGGGAAAGGCGCAAAGCTGTGGCGGAGTTTGCACAAAAGATATATCCACATATTGAAGAATCCACTCGCATCTCACTGGAGTTCAGCGAGCGCTATAATTCTGGGATTGAGCAAAAAGATCATTCTAATTTCGTACTACATGTATCCAAGCTGGGAGAATATCTCACCACCCGGATTGAGCTCGAGGACCGGTTAATACAGTGTCTTCTGCCATCTGCCCCAAAAATAGCCTGAATAAAAATATTTTGCCGGCTGGCTAGTTGTCCTGCTGCTTTCTGATATATAAACCATCAACAAAATCGCAAAAATAGTCGTTAATCTGGGGGTGTATGATTGGCTGGAGTGAATCATCTGGTTCAAGATTTCTTTCTGCCACATAGGTTTCGTGCAATGCGTTGTGGACGAGGACCCGGTACCATGGGGCATCACGGGGTGGCCTGGTTAATGCTATATTCTGATACCAGTCCTCTGAACCGAGGTAGACCGGGTCAACATCAACGATAACCCCCCGGTAATTGAACAATTTGTGCGTGATTAGTTGGCCCACGCTGAATTTTGACTTGCTGATGCGCATTCTGGTTTCAATACATCCATCACCCTGGAAAGAATAGCAGATAATTGTATTTCCCTGATTAATTATGTCCTCTGATTTTGCCAAGCGTGATTTAAATGTAGTCTGGCACCCATGCACCCAGATGAAAGATCATGAAACCATTCCCCTGATAACCATCAGGCGGGGGAAAGGTGTCTGGCTGGAAGATACGGATGGAAATCGTTACATAGACGCAATTAGTTCCTGGTGGGTCAACCTGTTTGGTCACAGCCATCCCGTTATCAATGCGGCGATTAGTGGCCAAGTGGAGAAACTTGAACATGTGATGCTGGCAGGGCTCTCCCATGAACCAGTGATCAACCTGTCGGAAAAATTGGTTTCATTGACGCCACCGGGACTGGCCCATTGCTTTTATGCCGATAATGGATCTTCCGCTATCGAGGTTGCCCTGAAAATGAGTTTCCATTACTGGCGAAACATGGGGAAACACAGGAAACAGCGTTTTATCAGCCTTGATAACAGTTATCATGGTGAGACGCTGGGGGCCCTGTCTATCGGCAACGTTGCTTTATATAAGGAGACGTACTCACCGCTTCTCCTTGACACTCTGATTGCCCCGAGTCCGGATTGCTATGATCGGGAGCCGGGTGAGTCGTGGGAGTCACACAGCCGCAAGCAATTCACTGGAATGGAGAAGCTGCTACAGCAACATGCCGATGAGGTTTGTGCCATATTTATTGAGCCCCTGGTCCAGTGCGCGGGCAATATGCGCATGTATCATCCGGTGTATCTGTCCCTTCTGAGAGAAGCCTGTGATCGTTATAGTGTGCATCTGATTGCAGATGAGATCGCGGTTGGCTTTGGCCGCACGGGCACCATGTTTGCCTGTGGCCAGGCCGATATCACACCGGACTTCCTGTGTTTGTCCAAGGGCCTGACCGGTGGTTATCTGCCGTTGGCAGTTACCATGACGACAGACGAGGTGTACCGGGCGTTTTACGATGACTACATCAACCTCACAGCTTTTCTGCACTCCCACAGTTATACTGGTAATCCACTGGGCTGTGTCGCCGCCCTGGCCACCCTTGAACTGTTTGCGGCATCTGATGTGTTGGGCAGAAACCGTGAACTGGCTGGGCAAATGCAGAACATGACGCGGGACCTCATTGACCATCCGAACGTAGCCGATGTCCGTCAACACGGCATGATCCTCGCTATTGAACTGATCAAGAACAGGGAAACTCGTGAGCCTTTTCCCTGGCAGGAACGGCGCGGCATGAGAGTGTATCAATACGGCTTGACCCGGGGTGTATTCTTGCGTCCGCTCGGTAACGTGGTTTACCTGATGCCACCTTATGTGATCAATGATGATGAACTGGCTCAGGTGATCCGTGTGGCCAAGGAAGGGATAGACATGGCCGTGCAGGACTAGCCATGCGCACGCTCAGGGTCTTTGTAGACGCACCACTTGCGGCAGGCTCAAGCCAGATACTTGCAAACGAGACCGCACATCACCTGAGAACGGTATTGCGCATCAAACCAGGCCAGTCCTTACAGGTGTTCAACGGCGATGGCGGCTATTTTGATGCCAACATTACTGCTTGCGACAAAAAGGAGGTAAGCATTGAGCTTGGTCAATACCATGAGGTCGAAAAGGAATCACCTCTTGCCATTACACTGTTACAGGGCATATCACGCGGACAAAAAATGGATCTGGCTTTGCAAAAGGCCGTGGAACTCGGCGTAACCCGGGTGATTCCGGTCAACTGTTGCCATACCGGTGTCAAGCTGGATCAGGACAACTCCGGGAAACGCCGCAACCATTGGCAAAAGATCGCTATCAATGCCTGCGAGCAATGTGGTAGGAATACAGTCCCAGATGTGGATTTACCCCAGGATTTCAATGAGGCCCTTGAGGTTCAGTCAGAAGGATTGAAGATTATCCTCCACCCTGCCGACGGAGTGCCCTTGCAATCACTTGATCCACCTCATCATGTGACATTGCTGGTTGGCCCGGAAGGTGGTTTCAGTGAAACTGAAATCGAACAGGCCCGGAAAGCCTCATTTCAGAGCGTCACGCTCGGTCCCCGGGTATTACGCACAGAAACGGCAGCCATGGCGGCGTTGGCAGTGTGTCAGGCCCTGTGGGGAGATATCAGGTAAATTCTACTTCTCACCCATGTTTGAGCTACAATGACACCGTTATGATGAATCAGACTGTGCCGCATCTGACAACGGCTCTCAGTGGGCCACTGCATCTGGTCGAAAGTCATTTACAGTCACACATGACAGAAATCGAGTCCTGGTTCCGGTGTCAGTGGAAGCATGTCAAGGAGCCATTTTATACCTCAGTCGATATTCGCAATGCCGGTTACAAGATCGCCCCGGTTGATACCAATCTGTTTCCGGCCGGTTTTAATAACCTGAATCCCACATTTGAATCCCTCTGTATCCAGGCTGTGCAGTTGACCATTGAGCGTATGGCCGAACCAATCGATCGGATCATGGTAATTCCCGAAAAACATACCCGCAATCTCTACTATCTTGAAAACCTGGCGGTACTGGTTGAGATCATAGAGAAGGCCGGTTTCGAGGTCCGGATTGGCTCAACCCTGGAGGACCTTGAGGCACCTAAAACCATACGGTTGGATTCAGGCCGTGAAGTGGTTCTCGAACCTGTAACTCGCAAGGGCAGTAAATTGCAAGTCGGTGATTTCGTGCCGGAACTTATTATCCTCAATAATGATTTGTCTTCGGGACGGCCGGCCGCCTTGGAAAATCTTGATCAATGTATTACGCCTGATTTAAACATGGGCTGGAGCACTCGACTCAAGTCTACCCATTTTGCCCATTACCAGGCCGTATGTCAGGATTTTGGCAAGCACATCAGTCTTGATCCATGGTTGATCGATCCCCTGTTTCGAAATTGTGGTGAGATCGATTTTATGAAACGGGAAGGGGAATCCTGCCTGGAAAAAAACGTGGCCGCCCTGCTGGAAGAGATTCGCAAAAAGTATGATGAATATGATGTGCAGTGTGAACCCTTTGTCATGATCAAAGCCGATAGTGGGACCTATGGCATGGGCATTATGACAGTGAAGGGTGTTGATGAAATCAAGGACCTGAACCGCAAACAACGCACCCGCATGGCTACGGTCAAGGAAGGGCAGAAGGTTAGCAAGGTCCTGATCCAGGAAGGGGTGTACACCCATGAAAAATGGGGTGATGTCGATTCAGTTGCTGAACCGGTAGTGTATCTCGTTGGTCACAGTGTGGTCGGAGGGTTTTATCGGGTGCACAGCAGCCGTTCCGCGAATGAGAACCTCAATTCACCTGGGATGCGTTTTGAGCCGTTGGCTTTCGATGATTGTTGTATATCGCCGGACAAGCACCTGTCACCTGATGCGCATGCCAATCGTTTTTATACATATGGTGTAATTGCGCGGCTTGCAATGCTGGCAGCGGCCAGGGAAATGAGTGGCACTACTCCGGCGGCGGCCGCTTCAAATTCCTCCGAATGTAACTGATATTCCGACGGCTCACCGCCAGCCGGGCATCTACTCCATTCAGCAAGATTTCCGGTTGCCCCTGATCATCTTTGACGATACTGTCAATATGTTTGCGGGCAACTAGTGCATTACGGTGAATCCGAACAAACTGATCCCCGAATTCTTCTTCCAGTGACTGCAAGGATTCGTCCAGCAACAACTGGCCACCTGGCCAGCCAGCGACGACGTATTTTTGTTCTGCCTTGAAGTAACGGATGTCCTTAACAGCCACCAGTTTCAATTCACCTTTAAATGTTGCGCTGAGGTAAGTCCTGTTTTTCTTAGGTTCCTGTTTTCGCCTTAACTGGTTAATTGTTGCCTCTTTCAACAAGCTGGCACGACGTAACGCCAGTTCAAGCCGGTCTTTTTTTACGGGCTTGAGCAGGTAATCAATAGCGTGAGCCTCAAAGGCCTGCAAGGCATGGTCTTCATATGCGGTGGTAAAGATGATTACCGGGCCGGGGTCCAGGTGACTCAGGTGATGTGCCGCTTCAAGGCCGTCCATCACCGGCATGCGGATATCCATCAAGATAATATCTGCTGGCGATGAGGACATTTTGTTTACCGCATCCAGGCCATGTTCCGCCTGTTCGGTTTCATAGTGCTCGTCAATAGCGGCTGTCAGTCTCTGCAGCCGCTCCCTGGCCAGTGGCTCATCATCAACGATCAATATCTTCATATGGATACGGTATCACGATCTCGGCACAGTACTCATCGCCTTCTATGTAGGATGAGAGTTTTCCACGGTGACCGAAAAAAACCTCGACACGTTGGCGTATGTTTTTCAAAGCCAGCTGATTGCCACTGTGTGGATTGGTCGGATCATCAGCTGGCAGTGGATTTATGACCTGAATGGTGAAAGATTTCGGATCTTTCCTGCCGCGGATAGTAATATAGCCGCCTTCTGGTAATCGCTCGATGCCGTGGTATATCGCGTTTTCAATCAGAGGTTGCACCGTCAGCGAGGGCAGGCGGGCATCCAGTGGCAGGTCGTCCAAATCCCAGTTGACCGTAAGCCGATTACCCAGCCGGTGTTCCTCGATCCGCAAATAGCCACGGCAAAGTGAGAGTTCCTCACTCACGTTGACCAGTTGCCGGGCATCCTGCAGGCTGACACGGAACAGATCGGAAAGGTCTTCAATGGCCTCTTCTGCAAGTCGGGGTTCACTGCGTGTCAGACTGGCAATGATGTTCATGCAGTTGAAAAGAAAATGTGGTCTGATGCGCGACTGTAAGGCCTGGATGCGGGATTCCGATTCCCGCTCCAGGTTTCGTCGCCATTGATGCTGAACATANNGTAAACAGGGCGTGTGAATCGGTGCTGCCAAATGACAGCTCCGGCGAATTCTGGATTAACCACCAGGCGATCTCGGTAATGGCAAGGCTTACCAACAGGATTAACAGGTAACTCAGTGTCGCTACGGCCGGGTCAGACAGCTTTTTGAGATAGGGTCGACTGATGCATAACATGGCCACGCTGCTGAGCGCTATCCACTGAATGAACAGGGAGTAATGTGCTAGGTCAGATGCACTCCTGAGCAGACGGGTAGAAAGTCCCAGTGTCAACAAGATCGCTAGCAATTCGGCGATCAGTACAACCACGAAGACCATGCGCACATTGCAGAAATCAGGCAGAAATGAGCTCTTGTCAAGGTCGTCGGAATTCATGGTTTGAAAATAATTATTTGTTGTACGCTTGCGATATAATGCGGGTCATTCCCCGGCAGCATAATGCCAGTGCACAGTATACAGCCGATATGACTACAAAAAACAAAAACACCAAGCCCTGGAGTGGACGGTTCACCATGCCAACTGCTGAATTTGTGGAATGTTTCACTGAATCGGTGTCCTATGATCAACGTCTGGCAATGGTGGACATCAAGGGTTCGATGGCACATGCAGAAATGCTCGCTCATACCGGCGTATTGAGCAAACAAGAAGCCAAACAGATCGCCCAGGGCCTGAAGGCTATTGAGAAACAGATTGAACAGGGCAAGTTCAAGTGGGACCCGGCCCTGGAAGATGTACACATGAACATCGAGTCAGCACTGACGGCACAGATCGGTGATGTTGGCAAGAAACTGCACACCGGTCGATCACGTAATGATCAGGTGGCAACAGACATCCGCCTTTACCTGCGGGATGAAATACAGGCCATTCGTCGACTATTGACTGAGGTCATGTCCACATTACTGGATACCGCCGAGAAAGAAGCTGAAACAATCATGCCCGGCTTCACGCATTTACAAACTGCGCAGCCCATCACCTTCGGGCATCACCTACTGGCCTGGTTCGAAATGCTTTACCGCGACAGCCTGCGTCTGGAGGATTGCCGGAAACGTGTCAACGTGATGCCTCTGGGTGCCGGCGCACTGGCTGGCACCAGTTACCCGATCGACCGTGCGTATACGGCAAAGTTACTGGATTTCCCGACCATCACGGAAAACTCACTGGATGCAGTCAGTGATCGCGATTTCGCCATCGAATTTTGCCATTGTGCGGCCGTTATCATGATGCACTTGTCGCGTTTTTCCGAGGAACTGGTTTTGTGGATGTCGCAGCAGTTTGCGTTTATCGATCTGGACGATGCCTGGTGTACCGGATCGTCGATCATGCCGCAAAAGAAAAACCCGGACATACCGGAACTGGTGCGGGGCAAAAGCGGACGGGTCTATGGTCATCTCATGGCCTTGCTGACGTTGATGAAGTCCCAGCCCCTGGCCTATAACCGGGACAACCAGGAAGACAAGTTGGCCCTGTTTGATGCCATCGATACTGTCAAACAAAGTTTGCAGGCCTACCTGGGGATCATTCCTGGTATCAAGGTTAGGGCGGAGAATATGCGAGCGGCCGCAAATCAGGGGTATGCCACGGCCACCGACCTTGCGGATTATCTGGTCCGCAAGCAAGTTCCGTTTCGTGATGCCCATGCCGTTGTTGGCCAGGTAGTGCATTACGCGATCGAGCAAAACAAACCACTGTCGAAGTTGTCTATTAAAGAACTGCAGCAATTCTCAAAACAAATAAATCAGGATGTGTTTGCTTGTCTAAGCCTAGAAGGGTCCATTTCTGCGCGGACCCATGTCGGCGGGACAGCGCCTAAACAGGTGCAAAAGGCGATCAAGCAAGCGCATAAGCGTCTGGCAAAAATCACGATTAAAGACGGAGCAGCATGAAAAAAATTCTCAAGCGAGTCATTATAGTTACCCTCATTCTCATCGTAGTATTGGTGTTGATCGCTGGTATAACTCTCGCCGTATTCGATCCCAATGAGCACAAGGATTTTATTGTTTCCCGAGTTGAGCAGGCGACGGGACGATCGTTTGCCATCACGGGTGATATCAAACTCAGCTATTATCCCTGGCTGGGCCTGGAAGCGGGTGGTATTACCCTGGGCAATGCCAAAGGCTTCGGCAAGGAGCCGATGTTACAACTGGACAAGGTAGCAGTGCGCATCAAGACCCTGCCGTTGTTCAGTGAGCAATATATCCTTGATACCTTCCGCCTTACCGGGTTGCGACTCAACCTGGCGAAAAACAAGGACGGCAACACCAACTGGCAAGACCTGGCTGCGGGCGATGGCAAACCCGCAGACAAGCTCGCCCGGGAAGAACAGCCGGACAAACCCGGTGTCAAATCACTGGGTGCCCTGGTGCTGGGTGGTGTCGATGTCCGCGATGTGGAACTGAATTGGGATGATCAGGCTAGCCGGCAAAAAGTCAGGATCAGTAACGTCAAGTTCAAGACAGGCGAATTGACTTACGGTGCCCCGATCGACCTTGATCTCAGCCTAAATACCTCATCCAACAGGCCCGCCCTGAAAACCACCTTAAACCTGAGCGGGACCCTGAATTACAATCAGGACACCGAGATTTATGCCTTTGAGCCCATTGATCTCAAGCTCAAACTGACTGGCGATAGCGTGCCCGGCGGATCCACGGATCTGGTCATGAAAGGCGGTCTGGAGGCCAATCTTGATGATGACACAGCGACGATCCGGGGACTGACCGTCGATGTGCTGAATACCCACCTCGAGGCCGATATCAAGGCCAGCGAGGTACAATCCGACGAGCCCCAGACCGAAGGGCGGCTGGTGGCCAAGGGCAGCGACCTGGCGCAGCTGCTGAGTATCTTTGAAATCCCGGCCGGCAAGGACCTGGCGCGGCTGAAAGACCGTTCATTCGATATTCAGCTGGGCTTTAATGCCAACCCGGCAAAGGGTGATATCAAGGTTGATCAACTGAATGTACGGGCCCTGGGAATCAAGGCCGATGGCAGTCTTGATGCTTTGGCCATAACCTCCAGCAAGGGCAAGATGGACGGACAACTGAACGCTACCGGCAAGGACCTGGGTCCGTTGTTAGCGGCGCTGGGACAGGGGGACTTGGGCGAGGTGCTGCAACAGGCCAGCCTGAATGCCAAACTCAAGGGCGACAAAGGCGAATTCCAGATCAGCCCCTTGCAGGTAAAAACCACGTTCGCCGGTCCCAGGATCCCCAACTCACCAGTGGACATTACCCTCACAGCCGACACCCGTGCCAACCTGGACAAGGGGCGCCTTGAGATCCCCAACCTCAACCTCAAGGGACTGGGCCTGGATCTGTCGGCCAAGCTGAATGCAGAAAATATCATGGAAGACCCGGCTTATGAGGGCCAGATCCAGCTGGCCGAATTTAACCTGCGAAAACTCGCCGGCCAGCTCAACCAGATACTGCCGGTCATGGCCGACAAACAGGCCCTGAAGAAAGTGGCCCTAGGTACAGAATTTTCCGGCCACCTGAACCTGCTGGAGCTGGATAAGCTGCAGGTGACTCTGGATGACACGACTCTCAAGGGTAATGTCTCGGTTGCAGACTTCGCGGATCCGGACATCGAGTTTGACCTGAAGGTAGACAGCATCAATGCAGACCGCTATTTACCGCCGAAACAGGAGGGCAAGAAAACAGCCATAGCCACACCGGAAACGACCTCGGCCGCAGCATCCGAGTTTCCCGTTGAGACCCTGCGCGCTCTCAAGGTCAAGGGCGACCTGTCGGTAGAGCAGATCATCGTCTCCAACGCCACGCTCCAGAATCTCAAGCTGGGAATCCGGGCCCGTGACGGGGACATTCGCCTCGAACCCATCAAGGCAGATCTGTACGAAGGCAAATACGATGCCGTCATTGACATGGATGCCAGGGGTGAAGCGCTGAAAATGGTGGTCAATTCGCGACTGGACATGGTAAACCTCGATCCCCTGTTGCGGGATTACATGCAGCAGGAAGAATCACCCTTGGCCGGAATCGCCAACATATCACTCAATGATATCCGCGCAACCGGCAAAAACACGGGTCAGGTCAAGCGAACCCTGACCGGTAAAGCCCGTATGGAAGTCAACAAAGGTATTCTGCGAGGGATTGATATCGCCAATGTCCTCGAACAGATCGAGGTCATGCTGGAAAGCAAGCGTTATACTCAGATCGACTCCAGCGGCAACACACCGTTTGAAGAACTCAGCGCTACGCTCGATATCAACAAAGGTGTAATTACCAACAAGGATCTGATCATGCTGGCCAAGGGCTTCAAGGTGACCGGTGAAGGCATGCTTGCCAATCTGAACGATGAGACCATCAAGTACAATTTGAAGACCCGCGTGGATGATTCCCGCACGGCGCGCGGTGAGGAAACCTTCAACATCGGTGGTTATGGTGTCCCAATTCAGTGTCGGGGCAGTTTTGAGAAGCCAAAATGTTTGCCCGATGCAGATGAGATTGCAAAGGCGCTTTTCAAGAAGAGCGGCGAAGACAAGTTAAAGGGATTGCTTGAGAAGAAACTGGGTCTCGGTGGTGACAGCACAGAAACCACACCCGCAGATTCGACTGCACCGGCCCAACAACAGGAAGCCGCACCGAAACAGGAGACGGCTGAGCCCAAGTCCAAGGAGGAACAATTGAAAGATACGGTCGAAGACGTGCTGAAAGGGTTCTTCTGATTGAAATGGCCGGTGGCACTCTTGTTGATGTTGCTGTGCCATGTTCAGGCAGCGCAGGCTGGTGAGATTCAGCAGGTATCCATTACCCGGCAGGGACCAATCTACAGCATTAGCTTTCTGGTTGTAATCGAACGGGAAATATCCCAGGTCAGGTCGAGGTTGCTTGATCATGCTCGCTTCCACGAACTCAGTGACATGGTTGTTGTGAGTAAACATCTGAGGAAAAATCAGACGAATCTGCGGCAACTGGAAGTCAGGGCCTGCCTGATTTTCTTCTGCCCTGAGTTTGTGGTACGTGAGCGCATTGATCTCGGCCCGGACGGGTTTACCGCGACCGTAATCCCGGAACAGAGTGATTTCTACCTCGGGGTGAGCCACTGGCTGTTAAAACCGGACAAGCCCGGCCACACAACACTGACCTTTGACAGCACCCTTGAACCCAAGTTCTGGATCCCGCCCCTGATCGGTCCTTGGTTTCTGGAAAAACGGCTGACGCGAGAGCTAGGAGTACTGGTAGAGCGGGTAGAAACGGATGGCTGACAATAAATTAGCCAGGAAGATTCTGGCATGGTTCGAGCACCATGGCCGGCATAACCTGCCCTGGCAGGAAAACCCGACCCCTTACCGAGTCTGGGTCTCTGAAATCATGCTGCAACAGACCCAGGTTAATACCGTCATCCCCTACTATCAGCGCTTCATGATACGGTTCCCGGACGTGGCTTCCCTGGCCCGGGCTAAGCAGGACGAGATCCTGCATTTCTGGACCGGTCTGGGCTATTACGCCCGCGCCCGAAACCTGCACC
Source organism: Gammaproteobacteria bacterium (assembly GCA_011772965.1). Taxonomy (GTDB): domain Bacteria; phylum Pseudomonadota; class Gammaproteobacteria; order Eutrophobiales; family Eutrophobiaceae; genus SZUA-592. Next base: position 163,380 of record WVYN01000015.1, on the reverse strand, counting down.
GTGCTGCAAGGGAGATTGTGCAATCTCACCAGGGCCACTTCCCGCAAACACTGGAAGGTCTGATGGCCCTGCCCGGTATTGGCCGTTCCACGGCCGGTGCCATATTCTCCTTGGCAATGGGTCAGCGCGCCGTGATTCTGGATGGCAATGTCAAACGGGTCCTGGCTCGTTATCACGCCGTGACCGGTTGGCCGGGCATGGTGGCCGTCCAAAACCAGCTCTGGACCCTGGCTGACGAGCATACGCCAGCACAGCGCGTTGCAGAATACACCCAGGCCATTATGGACCTGGGTGCGACAATCTGCGTTCGACGCGATCCCCGCTGTGAGAGCTGCCCGCTCAGAAATTCATGTCTTGCCAGCGCGCAGGGCAACCCAAATGATTACCCTGGATCCCGAGCCGCCAAATCGAAACCGGTCAGGAAGGTCCTGTTTGCCGTTTTGAAAAATCAGTTCAACGAGGTCCTGCTGGAACAGCGTTCACCAAACGGGGTGTGGGGCGGTCTGTGGAGTTTCCCCGAGCATGGATCAGACTTTGATATTCAGGGCTGGATCACGCATGATCTTGGCCTGGTTATAGAAAAGCTCGATTACCGCCCCCTGTTCCGGCATACCTTCAGTCACTTCCACCTGGATATCACACCGGTACATATTCAGGTCTCGAGCGCAGGCGACCGGATCCGGGATCCGGGCAAGTATTGCTGGTATCACCCGGCTAAAGATCAGCGATTGGGCATGCCCAGGCCGGTGTGCCAGATCATGCAGCAGCTGGAAACGTGAGGAGATGACAGGATGAGCAGGACCGTACAATGCATCAAACTGGGCAAAGAGGCTGAAGGCCTACCGATGGCGCCCTATCCCGGAGATTTAGGCAAACGGATCTTTGAAAACGTGTCGAAGGAAGCTTGGCAAATGTGGCTGGGCCACCAGACCATGTTGATCAATGAGTATCACCTCACCCCGATTGAACCCAAGGCCCGGCATTTCCTTGAGGAAGAGATGGAGAAATTTTTCTTTGGCAGTGGCTCGGAAAAACCGAAGGAGTATGTTCCCCCGAAGGACGACTAATGGGGTTTGGCTTGACGGGCACCTTCCCGACCGCTTTAATACGCGGTCTTTGATTTTTATCCTTCCCTAAATGGCCAGGTAGCTCAGTTGGTAGAGCAGGGGACTGAAAATCCCTGTGTCGGCAGTTCGATTCTGTCCCTGGCCACCAATCCTTACGACATCACTTGTTTCCGCTACCACCAGTGAGAATTATTCTAAGAATACCCCAAAAATACCCTTCTATAGTTTGCTAATTTCCGGTGGCAGGGTATATTCACGGAGTTATCCGATATTTATATAATCCATACGTGGAATCCGGATAAGATATCTGATGATGTAAAAGGAATAACAATCTGCTTCATATTAGATAACTGGGGGAAATAACATGACAAGTCTAGTTGCTCTTTGTGTAAGTATTGGAGTTCTTGGCGGTGTTGCAACCTATCTGGCATTAGGTCCATTACAGGGGCTTATCCTGATCTGGGGTATATTCATTGGCTGGGCCACATTTTTTGCTACCGGTGGAAGTTCATCGTCTCTTCAAAAATCAATCGCATGTAATGTATTTGGTGTTATTTGTGCCTGGATAATGGCCATTATCCTGTTGAGTACGCCCCTGGGCGGATGGGGGGCAGTAGGTGCGGGCATCGCTGTTGGCTTGACAGTTCTTGGTATGTGTCTCGCTGCTCATATAAAGTTGCTTGATGCCATTCCCGCCAGTGTTTATGGTTATGCTGCCGGAGCTGCTTATTTACTACAGACTGAAGGCGCATTGGACATGAGTGCCTTGACAGGTGCAAATTTCGGTAATGTGCTGGTTATCATTTCAGTATCATTGATTGTTGGTGCATTATTCGGATTGTTATCCGGAAAGGTTGGAGAAATGTTAACCAAAGGCTAAATACCAGCAGTTGATTACATCTTATTAACATTAATAATAATTACATCTGGAAGAAGTTAAGTACATAAAAATACAGAAACTGTTAAGCTACTTTTAAAATACCCCGCCTTTGCGGGGTTTTTATTAAACATATTAAATTATAAAAAGTTGATTAATTGACAGCTTGGCATGGCATGCAGAAAATAATGGTATGAACAGAATAATTAAAGCCAATAGTTTCTGCTTTTTATTATTGTTGACGGGATTAAGTTTCAATACATTGGCAGAGGTAGAACCCGGCGTTGTTACGGTCATATCTGATGTCTATTCCAAGCCGGATCGGAACACGCCAGCGGTAGCGACTATCCCAGCTGATGCCAAGGTGACCATTCTGGATCGTAAGGGAACCTGGTATCAGATAGAACAGCAATCGCCGGGCAATGTTGAGGGCTGGATCTGGTTTAATGTCCAGCCGGATTCCAACCTGAGCTGGCTGGAACGGTTTCGCCGGGTATTGAAAGGTGGCTACTCAACACAGGAATCTACGGCAGTCGCAACAATAGGTATCCGTGGCTTGGGGCCGGGAGATATTCGCAAGGCAACACCGGACACCAATGAACTTGGCAAACTGGATCGCTACCAGAGTGATACTGGTCGAGCCAGACGCATGGCCGGTTTGGTTGGATTGCGAAGTCAACCGGTAGCCTACCTGGTAAACCCGAAGTCATCTGGGTCTGAATCACAAGGAGGATATTCCCGATGATAAAGTATGGATTAAGCACGCTTATCGTATTTGCAATCATATGGGGAACTGTGTCCAATGTTTCCGCGGACTGGGGTGATGCACTAAAGTTACTGGAAAAGGGCACCGAAAAGTTGATCCAACACAAGGACGCCTTCATTGAAATTAATGAGCCCAGGGAAATTGAACTGGGAGAAGGCATGTCGGCACAATTGCTGGGTGCGGCACCACTGGTGGATAACAGGGAATTGCAACAGTATGTCAACGACGTCGGTCTCTGGTTGGCACTGCAGACCGAGCGCCCGGACCTGCCTTGGCATTTTGGCGTGCTCGATGATAATGACATCAATGCCTTTGCAGCACCCGGCGGTTATATTTTCATTTCCAAGGGCCTGTTTATGTTGATGCGTAATGAATCTGAATTTGCTGGTGTGCTGGCGCATGAAATTTCTCACGTCCTGGTGAAACATCATTTGGAAGATATTAGAGAAAAGGCACAGTCCGGGATAATGAAGGACATCGGATCTGTCGCTGCCGCAGAGCTGGCTGGCCCCAAATGGCAGCAAGTGGCCAGGCAATTAATCAATACCGGTGTCGATGTCTGGGAAAGTGGACTCAATCGTGACGATGAGCTGGAAGCCGATGAACTGGGTGTCGTGATTGCGGCACGTGCCGGTTATGATCCTTATGGACTTGTCGGCGTCCTGCATACCCTGAGCCTCATTAGCCCGCAAGCGAAAAGTTATAAATTAATGCACGCCACCCATCCACGGGCAATGGATCGTGTAGAAAGACTGGAACAAGCCATGCAGGGACAACTGGATATATACTCAGACCAAGTGCAGGTCACCGGACGCTTGATCAAGCTGCAACAACTGCTGGAAGAAGATAAGGCCTGAAAACAAAATTTCATGAAGTGTTTTTCAGGGATCAGTTTACCAGCCCTGTAATAATCCACCATCTGCGAAATCCCAGATGAGATACATATATGCTTTATAGTTATACCTGTCAGTATCATTGATGGGTAATTCAGCAGCCAGTTTCAAAGCAATATGCCTACCTTTGCTGAGTCCAAATTGTGCCTATGGAATAATGCTGAGCTGTGCAAAATCTGCACGCTCGCTGCCTGTGCCACGTTCAATTGGAAATGATGCTACGAGTTCCAGCCCGGGATGCAGCACTGGCGGTGCCGGTTAAAGCAGTGAGGAACAGGCACAGCAATATGAATCGATATCGCATTGGTCGCTTCCGGCTAATAAACATATCTCAAAGTATAGCCCGGTAATGTAGAAATATAGAAGCATTGCGAATAAAGACGGGTGTTATCGGCTGGATATCAGAAATGGGCAGTGATCCCGATGCCACCGTTAAAATCCGAATCATAATTCGCCGTCACGGACCAGGCCTTGTTGATCTCATATTCCAGTATTACCCGGTATTCGTCATCGGTATTCCAGTACCACTTGAAACCTGTCCGGTTGGTCAGCTGTAATTCACTGCCTAGCTGAAACCTGAATTTTCCCTCAGAATCAAAACGCAGATCTGTTTTTATCAACATGGGCAGTATATATCGTATCCCGATGGTTGCAGTCTGCTCCGATTCACCCTTGTTGTGTTCAAATTTTCCCCCGCCATACACACCAAAAAAGCGGGTCAGGTGGCGTTCATAAGTGGCATCCACCTCGTAATTCTTATCCCAGTCGAAGTCGTAATGCACTTCCAGCGAATTACGGAGATTCATTGCCCAGAGTTTACCAGCCAGCATATTGCTATAAAGGCCAATGTCGGCGAAGTAATACCAGGGATCCCCGTAACGTTTCAGATAATCATCGAAATCCTCGCTGTTTCCGGGATTATCTTCATAACGGATGACCCGGGCCATGCCAGCTTTCATGTGGTAGAGGTTGTGACAGTGAAAAAACCAGTCCTTTTCCTCGTTGGCCATAAACTCGATAGTGACGGTCTGAAATGGCGGTACGTTAACAGTATGCTTCAAGGGAGAATAGTCGCCTTCACCATTGAGCACACGGAAGAAATGCCCATGCAAATGCAAGGGGTGATGCATCATGGTTTTATTGTTCAGCACAAAACGCACGTTCTCGCCTTTTCTTATCAGTATCTTATCTGCCTCAGTCAGGGCCTTGTTGTTAAATGTCCAGACGTAACGTTCCATGTTACCCGTCAGTTCCAGTCGCACTTCCCGGGAAGAATTTCCGGCATTGAGCGTGGTTGGCCGGGGGGATCGAATGCCATGATATTCATGCAGGGTTTCCAGTTCAGGGATACTTCGGCCGGCATCTTCAATCGCGGAGCCGTTGTGCTTATGCATTTCATGCCCGTTATGGATTGCTTCTTCCATGCTATCTGGTTGATTCATTGCGCCGTGATCCATGCTGGCATGCATACTGTGGTCCATCAGGAACAAGTTGGGTTTCTCAATTGCCGGTGCCGGCACAGTTTCGCCCTGGCCCATCATCAGTGAGGCAAAGCCGCTGGTATCCTCGGCTGTTGCCCGGAACTCATAACGCCGGCCATCGGTTGGAATGGTAATCAAGACATCGAAGGTTTCCGCGATCGCGAGTCTGAGGCGGTTCAGTTTAATAGGTGATACTGGCATCCCATCCACTTCGATCAGAGTCAATGGACCACCGCTGTAATTCACATAGAAATAACTGGACGCCCCCGCGTTGATGATCCTCAAGCGGACGACGTCGCCTGGATTAACATCCTCTAGTTCCACGTGTCTATGACCATTGATCAAAAAAGCGTCGTAACCAACATCCGAAATGTCCATAGGGCCCATCCGGATCCAGGCATTATTCAAACGGTTGCGAATAGCCCGTGGTCCATTTCGAATTACCTTATCCCAGGACTGTACGGTGTCCTTTTTCAATGAGTAATAATCGTCTTCACGTTTCAGATGCCGGAGTACGTTCTCCGGGGACTCGTTCGTCCAGTCGGACAGCATCACAACCTTTTCGTGATCGTAGTAATAGTTGTTTTTGTGGGGATAAAACACCAAGGACCCATACAGTCCCCGCTGTTCCTGCAGGCCAGTATGAGAGTGGTACCAGTAGGTTCCGGCATGGGTAATTGGAAATTCGAAAGTGTGTGAACTGTACGGCTTGATTGGTGCCGTGGTTAGTCGTGGCACACCGTCCTGGGCATTGGGTAATAATACCCCGTGCCAGTGCACGGAAGTTTCTACATCCAGCCGGTTATGAAAGGTAACCCGGAGCGTGTCTCCCACAGTCGCACTTATAGTCGGCGCCGGGATCTGGTCATTAATGGACAATGCATTGACATCCTTGCCAGCGATATTGATGGTCTTGTAATCAATATCATACTCGTAGGTAACGGTCTTCGAACTGGCAACATCTGGCAGTATGAATAGCATCAACCAGGATAAAGTTAGGAAAAATTTCATATGATTAGTGGTAGTTAAATCCATGCCGCCCGATACTATTTCTTACAAAAATATGACATGCAATCCTGCTAAAAGTGCAAGAACAGACTGACTACTGGAGATAGGGTGTCCAGTCAAATGATGGATCTGCGATGGCAATAAAGTGGGGATTCAGCAGCTCTGCTTTCATATTATAAGTCAGTCTGTTCATGGACATGTCCATGACAGCGCCTCCGGCTTCCTCGACAATGCACTGCGCAGCAGCGGTATCCCACTCACTGGTAGGCCCAAAACGAGGGTAGATATCTACCATTCCTTCTGCTATCAGGCAAAATTTTAGGGAGCTACCGATACTGAGTAACTCCACTCCACCGAGTTTTTCAATGAATGCGCGCAATTTCTTGCTCCCGTGTGAACGACTACCGGCAACCTTGATGCCTTCCTTGTGCGTCTCTCTTGTCCGAATCTGTCTGGCAGGCTCACCTGGTACCTTGATGTATGCGCCATTACCCTGGCTAGCGTAATAGATTTTGCCAGTAACCGGAACATTAATCACGCCAATGATCGGTTGATGTTCATGAATCAAGGCAATATTAACTGTGAATTCACCGTTTTGTTTGATGAATTCACGGGTTCCATCCAGAGGATCGATAAGCCAGTAATATTTCCATGACTTGCGTGTCTCGAAACCGACATTGGATGATTCTTCCGTGAATACCGGAATATTAGGGGTTAACCGAGTCAGGTAATCGCAAATACAATGATGAGAGGCCATGTCAGCTTCGGTTAGCGGGGACTCGTCATCTTTTTGTACAACAGAAAAACTGGAGTTATAGACAGTCAGGATCCTTTCGGCTGCCCTGGCAGCTATATGAATGACTTCATCGGTCAATTCAGACAGGGGTGGTATCTGCTCTGGTGAGGGCATGTGCAACATTCTATGTTAAATATTCATTGAAGTGGAATCCAATTCTACGGAACTTGATATACTTCATTTATGGTTGATTGGAAAAATATAGAGACTGTGCTACTGGACATGGATGGCACGGTCCTTGATCTGTATTTCGATAATTATTTCTGGCAGGAATACCTGCCATCGCACTGGGGCAGATTGCGTGGCCTGGACGCAGAGACCGCAAAACAAAAACTGATCCCGAAGATGAAAAGTCTTGAAGGTACTCTCTCCTGGTATTGTCTGGATTTCTGGTCAAAAGAACTGGAGATTGAAGTCATTGAATTAAAAACAGATATCGAACATTTGATCCAGATAAGACCGAGCGCACTGGAATTTCTCAAGGCGTTGAACGATCATGGCCGGAAGCCCATTATGGTGACCAATGCTCACATGGATCTCATTGCCATGAAATTAACAAAGACAGGCATTGGTGAATACTTCAGCCATATCATCAGCTCACATACATTGGGTTGCGCCAAGGAGGAAGTGACTTTCTGGGAACGCTTGCAGGAGAATATTGAATTTAATCCGGAGAAAACCTTGTTGGTCGATGATAACGTGACTGTGTTAAGAACAGCTCGTAGCTATGGGATCACCCATCTGTTGAGTATTGCAGTCCCGGACAGCAGCGGTCCGGAGCGGGACACAGCAGAATTCCCGGCGATTTATGATTTTAATGATGTGCTTTCGTCCCCACTGTAAGTAAAGACCAGATCAAACACTTTATGCTCAAGCTTTATTCCCCGACGTTCAAACTTTGTGACAGGTCTCCAGTATGGACGCGGCGCCATTAGCCCTTCACCGGCAAGATTCACGTACCCGGGAACTTCAGCAAATGCATCCAGTATAGATTCTGAATAATCTTTCCAGTCGGTTGCGATGTAAACCCGCCCATGGGATTTGAGACATTTGGCTAGCGTCCTCAGAAATTCCGGATTAATCAACCTTCTCTTGAAATGACGTTTCTTGGGCCACGGATCGGGAAAGAAAATATAGACTGCATCCAGGCAATAAGGAGGCAACTGATATTGCAGGACTTCAAAGACATCGTGATTCGAAATCCGGATGTTGTGAAGATTAAGTTCGCGGATCTGGCGTAGCAGACTGCCTATACCGGGTCTGTGGACTTCCACCGCAAGGTAGTTATTTTCCGGGTGTTGTTTTGCAATGGTAATACAGCAATCACCCATGCCTGTGCCGATGTCCATTATGGTCGGAGCACGACGGCCGAATACTGTTACCAGATCAAGGTATTCCCTCGAAAACGGAATTCCAAAGTCGTGCCAGTAATATTCCAGGGCCTGGCGCTGACCCTCGGTCATTCGACCTTCCCGGCGGACATAGCTGCGAATATGACGAAGTGCTTGAGTCACCGGGTATATAGCCAGTCAGTAAGTGTTTTTACTAGAAGAACCGACCATCCAGCGGCGAAGAGGCACTGGCATAGGCACGCCTCGGCATGCGTCCGGCAAGGAAAGCTTCGCGGCCGGCCTCAATAGCTTTTTTCATGGCTGAAGCCATGAGGACAGGATCCTTGGCTTCGGCTATGGCAGTGTTCATAAGGACACCGTCGCAGCCCAGTTCCATGGCAATTGCAGCATCTGAGGCTGTACCAACCCCGGCATCAACAAGGATAGGCACGCTGGCGTTTTCAATGATGGTACGAATGTTGTAGGGATTGCGAATTCCGAGTCCTGAACCTATCGGTGCCGCCAGGGGCATCACGGCAATACACCCCAGTGACTCGAGGCGTTTTGCAATGACCGGGTCGTCTGTGGTGTAAACCATGACATCAAAACCATCGGAGATCAGGGTTTCCGCCGCCTTCAGCGTTTCAGTAATATCCGGATAGAGTGTTTTTTCATCACCGAGAACTTCCAGTTTGACCAGTCGTTGACCATCCAGTAACTCTCTGGCTAACTGGCATGTCCTTATGGCGCTCTCGGCATCGTAGCATCCGGCAGTGTTGGGCAGGATGGTAAATTTTTCCGGCGAGATAACATCAAGCAAGTTGGGTTCATTCTGATTCTGGCCGATGTTAGTCCGTCGGATCGCCACGGTGACGATTTCCGCGCCGCTAGCCTCAATGGCTGCCCGGGTCTCTTCCAGATTACGGTATTTGCCTGTACCGACGAGCAAGCGGGAATTGAAGGTCCGGCCTGCTATTGTGAGTTGTTCGGTTTTCTTCGTATTCATCCGCTGTGTGATTATCCCTCTAGCCGCCGCCAATTGCATGGACGATTTCGATTTTGTCATTTGGCTTGACGGGATGAGTTTGAAAATGACTGCGAGGTACGATCTCTTGATTAATCTCGACTGCAAGCTTGCCCTTTAACTCAAGTCTTTCCAGAAGGTCCTGAACAGTTTTTACACCTTCAACTTGGCATGGTTTGCCGTTGAGATTTATCTGCATGATGCGGGGGTTATTTTGGATTACTATAAATCTACCCGCAAACCTTCGCGGGCTACATGGCATTTCAGCCCTGATTTCCTCTCGGAGATTATTTCCAGTGCATGCTGATGGATATTTTCAATCATTTCATCATCATAATTAGGATCATGATGATAAAGATAAAGTTCCTTTACTCCAGCATCGATCGCCATATTGACGGTATCGATATAACAGGAATGGCCCCAACCCCGTTTTCTGTTGTAATCCTCGGTCGTGTACTGGGCATCATGAATTAATATATCCGCATTGCCGATGATTTCCAGTTCTGATTGATGTTCTTCCCTGACCAAATCATCATAGAGTGACTGCTCTTCGTGGTTCAGTTCGGAGCGTTGCTTGGAAACCGATTTCTCGATGAACTTGCATTCATTATCAGATATATAAATGACAGTCTTGCTATTTACACAAATCCGATATCCGAAAGTTGCTCCAGGATGATGGACATTCCTGAATGTAATCCTCATAGGCCCATGTTGCAATGTGTCGTTAGTCGGACAGACATAGTTTATTTTAGCGAGCCATGATTCAGTGCCGACAGGGAAATAAGGCGCCTTCATTTGGGCAGAAACGTGTTTTTCTACATCTTGCCTGTCATTACCGGGTCCAAAGAAGTTAAGAGTCCATTCTTTTAGGAAGGCCGGGACGAAAAAGGGTAGCCCGCAGACATGGTCCCAGTGATAGTGGGTAAGAAGCAGCATCAATTCACGGGCATTGCCTTTTACAAGCTCATTGCCCAGAGGAATGATACCAGTACCTGCATCGCATATCAGGGTATGACCGTCAGCGCTGATCTCGACGCAGGACGTATTGCCTCCGACTTTTAGGTGTGAATCAAAAGGGGCTGCATAGGAACCACGCACACCCCAAAAGCGGAGATATTTATTGCTCATACGGTGATTTTAAATCAGTTACTGGTATTGGCTGTATATTTGATTACGACATCAGTGATCATCTGTATGGGCATGGGTTTGGTAATAAAGTCCACGACACCCAGCTCAACAGCATCAAGCTTGTCTTGTGCATAATCTTTTGAGCTTACCATAATAACAGAAGTATTTTGATGCAGAGTGTGTTTTCTGAGGTCTTTCAACAGGCTGAGACCATTTTTGTCAGGTAGGATTATACTCAGGAACAATAAATCAGGTTGGTTATCTTTCAGGTAATTCCAGGAGTCCGCAGCCGTGTCAAAGATCTTCAGTTCTATCCCGAGGTCTTTAATACTGCGTTGGAATAATTTTTTAATTGCCGGGCTGTTGTCGACGAGCACAACAGTAGGCGCTTCGGTTCCCATGTGATCAAGCTCACTATTGTTTGGGCCAATATAGCTGTCAAGTAACTGAATTAGTTAGTTTTTTATTATTGTATTGAGTATAACCCGAGGATATGCAGGCTCCCCAACCAGACCTGATCAAGTTTACACCAAAATTAAAAAATCTCCCAAAGAACAGGGTCTTAAATGAATGACGATACCGAAATACAATACAAAAACTGTGAGCCAGTTCCAGAATCTGCTATGGCTGCGGTAAGCTACTGGTGCATCAGATTGGAGACAGGGATATATCAAGCGGGTGTAGTTCAATGGCAGAACATCAGCTTCCCAAGCTGAGAACGTGGGTTCGATTCCCATCACCCGCTCCAAAACTCCAGCCGTAAATGGGTATTGGCTATGAAGCTTACCCACAACATTGTAGACAATAGTGAAATTGGACAAGTGTACGCATGTTTGGGTAGCTTTAACGTCCGCGAATTGCGATGCCCAGTACACGACCGAGGATTACAACAGAAAACGGGGTTGGGGAAATATGCCAATAGTCGGCAAATTCCAGAATATTATTTTACGTCGTTGATGTTGAGTTTCAGCAGCATGAAATCCAGGCCATTCGCCAGTAGCCGTTGGCGTGTTTCATTCAGTTTTTTCTGTTCTCGGTAGGGACCGACACGGACGCGATGACGGATGTCCTTGCCATTGATGACAACCCGCTGGATGTCGGCACTGATGCCAAGCAACGCCAGCCTGGCCTTCACTTCATCAGCCGCTTCATATTGTTCAAATGAACCGACCTGCAGTATGTAAACACCTTTTTCTTCAGTAAGGGTCCCGGAATCCTGTTTATCCTCGGCCTCCCATTCAGATACATTGACCTTCATGTCGGGGAGTATCCTGTAAAAATCAAACTGGGGGGTCATGGCCGTAGAATCAGTAGACGCCTCTGGTTTTTCCATGGTTGTACCTGGTATTGAGCCTGTATCAGCCACGTTTTCATCACCGGGATAGGAGAGACCTTTCAGGTAAACAATAAAAGCTACAAATAAACCGATACTAAGACCGGTCAGGAAAGGCAAGATTGCATCACTAGCGGAAGCAGACTTTTTGTCGCGACCTGACTTTCGCTTTCTATGTTTATAATCTCTGGTCATTACATCTTTTCAGGAGCTGACACACCGAGTAACGAAAGGCCATTTCTTATGACCTGTCGTACTGCACAGATCAGTTCAATCCTGGCATCTCTCAAACTCTCATTATCAACAAGGATCTGGCAGGCATTGTAGTAAGTATGAAATTCATTAGCCAGCTCCCTTAGATAGAATACAATTTGATGTGGTTCATAGCTCTGCGCTGCATTCAAAAGAATTTCAGGATAGATTGAAAGCCGGGTGAGAATTGCTTTTTCGTAAGATTGGTCAAGACGGCCTAAATCAACAGAAGCAATATCCGCAGGAAGCGTCAGATTTTTTTCACTGGCCTGACGCAAAACACTGCAGACACGTGCATGCGCATACTGGATATAATATACCGGATTGTCCTGAGATTCTGATTTTGCCAACTCAAGATCAAAATCAAGATGTTGTTCGCTCTTGCGCATGACATAGAAGAAGCGGGCAGCATCTTTTCCAACTTCGTTTCTGAGTTCGCGCAAGGTAACAAATTGCCCCGAACGGGTCGACATCTGTAACTTTTCAGGTCCACGGTAAAGAGTCGCGAACTGAACAAGCAGGATATCCAGCAGATCCGGGTTCTTGCCCAGTGCTTCAAGAGATGCCTTGACTCTCGCAATATATCCATGGTGATCAGCACCCCAGATGTCGATCATCCGGTCGTAACCGCGTTCATATTTTAAGTGGTGGTAGGCGATATCGGACGCAAAATAGGTCGTTTGACCATTTTCTCTTATTACTACACGGTCTTTTTCATCTCCAAGTTTGGTGCTGCGAAACCAGGTTGCCCCGTCTCTCTGATAGAGATAATCATTCCTGCGCAGGATATCGATGGCTTCCTCTATCTTGTTTGTTTCGGTCAGGCTTTTTTCAGAAAACCAGTTATCGAAAACTACGCCGAATTCAGCGAGATCATTTTCAATATCATCGCGAATAGCATTCAGACTTTTTTCAAACAGGAATAGATAGTTATCTTTGCCTAGCTCCGTTTTTGCACAGGCAATCAGCGCATCCAGCAGTTTCTCGGGATCCGGATGACTTGCAATTATGCCAGTCAGAGTTTCGGCAGAACACACCAGTACAGATTTTTTTTCCTGATAAATAGCATCAGCTATGTCTTTTATATAATCACCCTGATAGGCATTCCCGGGCAGCTCAATGTTGATATCACAAAACTGCAGATAGCGGAGCCAGACACTTACTGCAAGGATGTCCATCTGCCTCCCGGCGTC
>WVYN01000015.1:126672-150208 GCA_011772965.1 Gammaproteobacteria bacterium | reverse complement strand
GCAGCACCACGGCCATGCCCGATATGTAACGGACCGGTCGGGTTTGCAGAAACAAATTCGATCAATACCCTTTGGCCTTTTCCGAAATCTGATTGGCCAAACTTCTCTCCTTTCTCACTGATTTCGTGAATAACAGTCAGGAAGTAATCCTGATTAAGGAAAAAATTTATGAAACCAGGACCGGCAATATCCACTTTGTTGACTAATGAAGACGGTGGTAGCAAGGATACAATTTTTTCTGCAAGTTCCCTTGGCTTGGTACCTGTACGTGAGGCAAGCACCATAGCGACATTACATGCCAGATCACCATGATTCTGATCACGTGTATTTTCAACCTTGAATGGAATATCCTTGGCTGACTCCGGGTCATTTTCCCTGGCATATATTTCCAGGGCAGCGCGTATGAGTTGTTCGATTGAATCTTTCACAGATCTGTCTGCTTAAAAAAGGCGCACATTGTAGCCTGCCCGCTGCGGGAGGAGAAGAAGGATACGGCTTTTAAGAAACTTATTTGACTGTAGTCAGGCCCAGTATTTCCCAATCCTGCATGCCGCCCCGGTACCATTTCAGTTTGTTTGCAGGATAGCCCATATCCAGCAAGGTGTTTATATTGGATGGGGATTGTCCGCACCACATCCCATTGCAGAATAGTACGAGTGTCTTGGCGTTGGAAAAGTCCCATAACCCTTCATGCGTACTGACTCCAAAGCGTTCCTTGAGAATGTCGGCAATCTCGAAAGGATCAGCACCTGCGTCAGTTTTCAGGCTAGTCCATGGTATGTTGACGGAACCTGGTATCGTTCCATTTTTCACCCAATCCGGAGTTCGGGAATCGATTACCAGGATAGAGTTATTTCCGTCATGTATTTTTTTCAGGTAGTTCAGCATTTCCAGTTCACCAATGGTTTCAACACCTTCGGCAATTTTCATTGGTTGAATGCAAAACGGCGGACATTCCCTGGATGTCCAGGCATAGGCCGGATTGACTTTATTATTTCTATCCTGATTTCTCCGGATGGTGATATCTTTTCCCTGATGTGTGACTGTCACTGAATCGAGGCTATCAGTTATACCAACATCGGCCACAGCCTGTGGGATAACCCATGCCAGTGCCATGACAAGCGATAAATACAAGGTATAAGATCTTAATTGTTCCCACATAGCAATTTCCTCATTCAACCCTGACAGTTTTGACAGCATTCTGCTTCAATGGTGCCATTGAAGCATTTCCTCTATAACATGTCCTGTGGATCCACATCCAGTGACCAGCGAACCTTGCGACTGCTCTGGAGTTGTTCAATTTCAGGGATCCATTCGGCAAGCAGCTCGCCAAGTAATTTTCTGTTTTCTGTCTGGAGTAACAGTTGCATGCGGTAACGTCCAGCCCGTTTTTCGATTGGCGGAATAAAGGGGCCAAAAACATCATGGCTGATGCCGGAACCGGCAAGCAGCTGCCTCGCTTCCTGAAGAAATCTCTGACTTCGTTCCTTGCTGTTCGATTCTGCGCGGATAAGTGCCTGACAGGTATATGGCGGCAGACCAGTATCAGCCCGTTCCTTGAGAAGCAGCGATGAGTATTGTTTGTAGTCATGTGCCTTCAGAGTTAACAATAACGGATGGTCTGGGAAATGTGATTGTATGTATACCATTCCCGATTTATCACCGCGTCCAGCACGGCCGCTGACCTGCATGATAAGCTGTCCCATTCTCTCACTGGCACGGTAATCTGCGCTGTGTAATCCATGATCAGTATCAATGATGCCCACCAGTGTCACACCGGGGAAATGATGTCCCTTGGCCAGCATCTGGGTTCCAATCATGATATCCACTTTGCCCTCGTTAATATCCTTTAGCATGGTCTCCATGGACCCCTTGCGCCGGGTAGAGTCACGGTCTATGCGCGAAATCCTCGCCTTCGGGAACAGTGTCTCGAGTGTTTCTACGGCTCTTTGCGTCCCATGACCGATTTCTATCATGTTCTCTCCCGAACATTGCGGGCATTGTCCCGGTATACGTTCCTGGTGGCCACAATGATGGCAGTGCAATCGCCCGGTCGATTTATGGTAGGTCATTCGGATTTCGCAACGCGGACATTTTATTATGGCGCCACAATCATGACACATATAAACCGGGGCAAATCCGCGTCTGTTCAGAAACAGGAGGGTCTGCTCGTTTTTTTGCAGATTGATTTCGATTTGTTTAAGGAGAGAAGTTGAAAAGGCACCAGTCATATTTTTACCTCTGATATCTTTTATCAGAATATCAGGCAGACGGGAGCCAGTAGCGCGCCTTCCCAGGCATAACTCGCGATATTTACCTTGCATGACGTTATATATAGATTCCATGGATGGTGTTGCAGAGCCAAGGATGATCGGTATTCTGGCCTGGTGTGCTCTAAGCAAGGCAAGGTCCCTGGCAGAATACCTGAAGTTTTCCTGCTGTTTGTATGAGAGATCATGTTCTTCATCAACAACGATCAGCCCAAGTTTTTTAAATGGTGTCCAGAGTGCCGAACGGGTCCCGAGTAAGACCCTGTTATTACCATCCCTGGTGCGTAACCAAGTATTAAGCCGTTCGCGATCAGTCAGACCGGAATGCATGACAGCAATCTCCAATCCGAGTCGTGATTTAAAATAGTTAATAAATTGTGTGGTCAGGCCAATTTCTGGCAGCAACACCAAAGCCTGGCGGTTGTTCTTAATGACTTCTTGGATGCATTTAATATAAACCTCGGTTTTACCACTTCCAGTAATACCGTAAAGCAAACAGGGCTGGTAGTCGTTTAATCGGCTGGTGATTGTTGATACGGCCTGTTCCTGTTCAGGGTTAAGTTTTAAATCAGATAAAATTTTGTTTGAAATCGAAATACCGTTTTCCTGTGTTACTTTGCTAACCAGTTTTTTCCTTTCCAGCTGTTTCAGAGGAATACGCCAGTTTGTGAAGACATCTGAAAGTTGGCCAGATGTTAACGGTTGCTTGTGAGATTTAATATAATCATAAATAGCCTTTTGCTTGGGGGAATTTTTTAGAAATTCGGAAGTTTGTTTTTCTACCACTTCAGATATTTCCCATTTTTCTATTGAGGACACTTCAAGATTTGAACCGGTGCGTATTAGCCTGGGCAGTGTCCCAAGGAACACGTCACCGGCAGGTTGATGATAATAATCTCGGGCCCATTGCATGAAATACAGAAGTTCCTGTCCGAAAATTGGTTCGCTGTCCAGAACAGATTCAACCCGTTTTAATTTGTGTCTTGGTATCCCGGTTTTATCAGTAACTTCAAGCAAGAGTCCAATTACCTTTTTTGACTTTCCAAATGGGACCCTTAAGCGTAAAGCCGGTACCAGTATACTTTCGTCGATATTAGCAGGTGGGAGATAATCAAAGATTTTTCTCAGTGGCGTGTCTATGACAACCTTCAGGATACAATTTGGTGAGTGCATGACCGAGAAACGGTAAGGGTTTTCTATGGCCAGTTATGACTAGAAAAGATCCTGAATGGCGGGCCCTTCCGTTGCCTGGTTGATGTCAGTTGGCCCGGTGCTGGATACTTTCTCTGGCACTTTTCCGGAACGGAAGACCTCAAAGATAGCATCGGTACTTTCAGGCGAGGCAAGCTTGCCACTCACGGGGTCAATGCGGGCAAACACCAGGCCTGGAGGTCTTTCCATTAGTTTCTCAGGCAAACCTTTTAACGCAGTTGCCATGTAATCAATCCAGATAGGCAGCGCAGCCCTTGCGCCTGTCTCTGCGTTTCCAAGAGGCTGAAACTTATCAAAACCAATCCAGGTAACGGTAACGACATCTGAATTAAACCCCGAGAACCAGGCATCACGCTGGTCATTTGTAGTTCCCGTCTTGCCCGACAGGTCCTTTCGAGCCAGCACCAATGCCCTGCGGCCGGTACCATGCTGAATAACATCCCGAGTCATTGAATTCATGATCCAGACGTTCTCGGATTCAAGTACGCGTTTTGCATATCTGGGCTCAACTGATTCTTCCTTTTCCTGTTCCAGATCTGTTTCTGAATCCTCTCCCAGCTGTTCCGGATTGGTTTCTGGATCTTCTTCCGGCGTTGTTTCACCAATTCCCTGCATGGAATCAAGAGATACAGGTTCCGGGCAGTCCGGGCAAATAATGGCTGGATTTGCTTCATAGAGGATTTTACCGTCTTGGGATACAATTTTCTGAATGAAATACGGTTCAATCAGATAGCCACCATTGGCAAATACTGCATAGCCCCTGGCCAGTTGCCAGGGTGTTACGGCGCCGCTACCCAGAGCCAGCGAGAGATTTGCCGGAAGTCGGCTGGTGTCAAACCCGAATCGTGATATGTAATCCAGAGCAAATGGTATTCCGATTTCATTCAATAGACGGATTGATACCAGATTTCTTGAGTGAGTCAGTGCCACTCTCAAACGGGTGGGGCCATAGGTTTTCTGACTATAGTTCTCCGGTCGCCAGGTTTCATCAAGTTCCCTGTCTTCAAAGACAACGGGAGCATCATTGATTATTGTTGCTGCTGTCATACCGGAATCTATTGCAGCGGAATATATAAATGGTTTAAATCCGGAGCCTGGCTGCCGATAGGCTTGAGTAACGCGATTAAATTTACTCCTGAGAAAATCAAAACCCCCGACCAGGGCAATGGTAGCACCGTCCTCTGGGTTGAATGAGACCAAGCAGGATTCGACATCAGGGAGCTGGCTTAATATCCATTGACTGTCATCAGTTTCCGTCAGGCGAACCACATCACCGACGTTGAGGATGTCATCGGGTTTTTTTGGCTCAGGGCCAGCAATGTTCTCCGAGACATACTTTCTGGCCCACGTCATCCCGGACATGGCAACTTCGACTTTACCGATGTTGAGAACATAGGCGGTGGCATTCTCATTACTGATGTCAATAACCAGAGCCGGGTAGAGCTCACCAAGTATCGGAAAGCTTGCAAGTAAGTCTCCCCAGCCAGATTCATCGATATCCTCATCAAGATCAAAATGATGTTCAGCTCCCCGGTAACCATGCCGTTGATCATAAGCGAGTATGCCCTTACGGAGTGCTGCGTTGGCTGATCTCTGATTTCCATCGCGTATGGTTGTGGTGACATGGAGACCTGATGTGTAGGCCTCTTCACCATATTCATCCACAAGATATTGTCTGACCATTTCTGCAATATAGGGTGCCTCCAGCTGAACCAGTGAACTGTGCAAGGCTGCACTGACCGGTGTGTTAACCGCATCTTTATATTCTTCCTCGGTAATAAATTCTTCGTTCAGCATTCTTTGTAGAACATAATTTCTCCGGGTCGTTGCCCGATCCAGATTGCTGACAGGATTGGTTGTAGAGGGGGCCTTGGGTAAAGCGGCCAACATGGCGAACTGGGGCAGGGAAAGTTCATGTATCTGCAAGCCATAGTAAACCTGTGCTGCTGCACCAACGCCATAGGCCCTTTGACCTAGATAGATTTTATTCAGGTAGAGAGTCAGGATTTCATCCTTGCTGAGTTCTTTTTCAATTTTCAGGGCAAGGAATATTTCGTTTAACTTTCTCAGGTAGGTTTTTTCCCTGGTGAGGAAAAAATTTCTGGCAACCTGCATGGTTATGGTGCTGCCTCCCTGGGTTTTTTCACCGGTTTTAACCAATTGAATGGCAGCCCTGAGAATACCTTGCCAATCCACTCCCGGATGCACATAAAAACGATCATCTTCTGCAGCCAAAATGGCCTGAATCATCTGTTCAGGTATCTCTTCCCGGGTGATTGGAATGCGACGTTGTTCACCAAATTCGGCGATCAATGATTGGTCCGCGCTGTAAACTCTAAGGGGTACCTGCATCCTGATATCTTTCAATGTCTCGATATCAGGTAATTGCGGCACGATAAACAGAGCCAGTGCAACAACGAGAACAATCCCGGATAACAGTGAAACTAGTAGGAAATAAAAGCTAAAACGCAACATATTGTGTTTTTGAGTCCTTACCTGTGCCAGATATATTGTTTATCAAAAAGAATTAAGTTTTATATGTAATTGTATGAAGTTATTGAAAAAACTATTTGTTTTTTAAAATTCTCTTGGCTATAGTTGGCACAGTGTTAATGTTTTTATACACGAAAGGCATATAACCCACGATGCTAAAAGGAAAAAACAGTGCTATCGTTGTTCGGAAATAAATCGACACCAGTCTTGGGGATTGATATCAGTGCAACTGCCATTAAGTTGCTTGAGCTGGGTGGTAGTCCCGGCAAGTATCGCGTCGAAAGTTACTCGGTAGAACCATTACCCGCTAATTCAGTTGTAGACAAGAATATATCTGATGAGCATGCCGTTGGCGAGGCCATTGGCAGGGCAGTGAAAAAATCCGGTACCAAACTGCGAGAAGCAGCCGTTGCCGTGGCTGGTTCTGCAGTCATCACCAAAATTATCAGCATGCCAGCAAATATCTCTGATCGGGATATGGAAACCCAGATCAACCTGGAAGCAGACCAATACATCCCGTTCCCCCTGGAAGAAGTCAACATAGACTTTGAAATTATCGGACCTTCTGCACAATCAGATGACCAGGTGGATATTCTGCTAGCGGCATCAAGAAGTGAAAATATCGACCTCAGGGTCGCTTCATTGAATGTTGGTGGTCTCAAAGCAAAGGTGGTAGATGTCGAAGCCTTTGCCCTGGAGAATGCCATTGGTCTACTGGCGCAACACCTCGGTGTCGGAGAGGGGTCCACAATCGCTATTGCCGATGTTGGATCTACCATTACTACCTACAGTGTACTGGAAGATTTCAAGATTATTTATTCTAGGGAACAGAATTTTGGGGGGGCTCAGCTGACAGAGGAAATACAGAGGCGTTATGGCTTGTCATATGAAGAAGCCGGTCTGGCCAAGAAACAGGGCGGATTACCTGAAAACTATGAGCCTGAGGTACTGGACCCCTTCAAACAGTCAATGGCGCAACAAATCAGTCGTGCGCAACAATTCTTCTTTTCATCCAGCCAGATTGCAACGGTCGATCATCTGATTCTTGCGGGTGGTTGTTCTTCCATACCCGGTATTTCCGAAGTGGTGGAAACTGCTGTAGGTGTGCCAACTACTGTTGCCAATCCATTTGAGAATATGTCCATATCTTCCAGGGTGCCAACTCAGGCGTTACATAAGGATTCACCTGCACTGATGGTTGCATGTGGTCTGGCACTAAGGAGTTTTGACTGATGGCGAAGATTAATCTATTACCCTGGCGTGATGAGAGACGCAAGGAACAGCAAACGGAGTTTTTTATTATCCTGGGGCTCTGTGCAGTTGTTGGGATAATGTTATGGGGCGCAATCCATTTCTATCACAATTTATTGATTTCGTTTCAGGAGAACCGTAATCAATATATCAGTCAACAAATAGAAAACCTGGATAAAAAAATTGAAGAGATCAAAAGACTCGAGAAAGAGAAAGCCAGGTTATTGGCCAGGATGCGTGCAATTGAATTGTTACAAGGTAATAGGCCATTAATCGTGCGCCTGTTTGATGAACTGGTTCGCAGCCTGCCCGAGGGTGTGAGTGTTAATAATGTCACTCAGAAAGACACGAAGATAACAATTGAAGGTGTTGCACAGTCGAATGCCAGAGTGTCCTCATTCATGAGAAATCTCGATAGTAATGATTGGTTAAAGAATCCCGAACTCGACATAGTCCAGGCAAAGGATGAACAAGGAACAAGGATCAGTAATTTCACCTTGCGATTTAGCCAAGTCATTCCTTCAGCTTCAGAGGAAGAGGATCAGACATGACATTTGATGATCTGCAAAATCTTGATTTTGAGAATATCGGTGACTGGCCTTTTTCGATCAAGGCTGTTGCAGCATCTCTAGTGATAGTGGCAATAGTTGGCGCCGGTTATTGGTTTGATGTCAAGGCACAACGCGAAGAGCTTGCGGTAGCTGAAAGGAAAGAGGTTGAATTGATGGAGAGTCTTGAGAGAAAACAGAAAAAGGCCGCTAATCTTGATGCCTTGAAAGTCCAGTTAGAGGAAATAAAGCAGTCGTTCGGTGACATGCTAAAACAGTTGCCAAACAAGACTGAAGTTGCAGCCTTGCTGGTGGACATCTCACAGACCGGGCTTGCTGCCGGATTGGAATTTGAATTATTTAAACCTGAAAATGAGCAACCAGCAGAATTTTATGCAGAACTACCAATCAAGATTAGTGTGATTGGTGATTACCATCAACTTGGAGAATTTATCAGCGGAGTTGCGTCATTGCCCCGGATTGTAACCACGCATGATATTTCAATTAGCAGGAAAAAAACCAAGGAAGAAACACAAGCATTGCAAATGCAGGCAACGGCAAAAACTTATCGCGCCCTGGATGAAGAAGAGTTTGAGGAAGAGGCCCGGGCCCGGAGCAAGAAAGGCAGGAAGGGGCGCAGAAGATAATGTGGTACGCAGGTAATCATTATATGGAAAAAGCCCATCTTTTTTTACTCATGGGGATCCTGTTGGTTCTTTGTGGCTGCGTGACTAGCGACATGTCTGAACTTGAGAGAGAAGTTGAGCAAATCCTGACCCGGCCAGGAGGCCGGATTGCACCCATACCGGCAATCGAACCCTATGAAGCTTATACCTATCAATCCGGAAAGGAAGGGGCACGTGATCCCTTTCAACTGTTCTATGAAAAAGTAAAACTGGATCTTGCTGAACAGGACGAGGATGAAGGATTGACAGAAGCCATGGAAAGGGAGATCAAATACCGCAACCGAGAAGAGCTTGAGTCATATGAACTGGACAGCCTGAGGATGGTAGGGACACTTGAGGATAGTGATGATCTGTGGGGAATTATCCGGGATCCGGATGGCACAGTGCACAGGGTCAAGGTGGGGAATTATCTGGGAAGAAATATTGGCAAGATTCTCAACATTTATGAAGACAGGATTGAATTACGTGAAATCATCAAAAACAACGATGGCCGGTGGGAAGAGCGACCCGCAGCCATGGCGTTGTATGAAGAATAACCTGTTTCAGGGGTGGCTATTATGAGTAAGAGACAAACAGACCATCAAACAAAAGAAAAGGAAAAATATATGATTAGCTGGCTTGATCGTATCACAGCTTCAATGTTATTGATGTTTGCTGGTGCAATGCTCCAGACAACGGCTTTTGCGGCCACCCTAGATAACATCAGTTACACATCCTTGCCAGGTGATCAGGTAAAGCTGGAAATGCAGCTTTCAGAACCACTGGATGAAGAGCCGCTTAATTTCACCATAGATAATCCTGCCAGGATTGTCCTGGATTTCCCTGATACCAGCCTGAATTTTGCTGAGAAAAACCTGGCTATTGGCATTGGTGCTGCCCAAAGTGTTTCCTCAGTTGAGGCCGCCGGGCGTACGCGCGTTGTGTTGAACCTGTCGAACCCTGTCGCATACGAAATGGAGGTACAGGGAAACAAGGTCGTTCTAACTCTGGTGCCTGAAAGCGGAAAGGGCATGGGTTCAGCACCCTCCAGCAGTGTAGCAGCTACTGTCAGCAGCAGACCTGGTATGGGCAAACAGTTTGATGCCAGTATCAGTAATATCGATTTCCGGCGAGGTGCTGCCGGTGAGGGCAGAATCATGGTCACCTTGTCAGATCCCTCTGTGGCAGTGAACCTGGATAAAGAAGCCGGTAACGTGGTGGTTGATTTCCAGGGTGCTGGTCTTCCTGAGGCCCTCAATCGCCGCCTGGATGTCATCGATTTTGCAACGCCGGTCCGGGAAATCGATACGATTCCGACTGCAAACGGTGCAAACATGGTCATTACTACCACAACGTCAAACTATGACTACCTGGCTTACCAGACCGATAATCTGTTAACTATTGAATTCAAACCCTTGACCAGGGCAGAACAGGAAGAAAAGAAGAAAACCGAGTTTGGTTACACGGGTGAGCGACTTTCACTGAACTTCCAGGATATCGAGGTAAGGGCGGTCTTGCAGTTGATTGCCGACTTTACCGGACTCAACATGGTCGCCAGTGATACGGTTACCGGTAATGTCACTCTCAGATTGAAGAACGTGCCCTGGGATCAGGCATTGGACATCATTCTCAAGGCCAAGGGTCTGGGTATGAGAAAAGAAGGGAATGTAATCAGTGTTGCCCCGATCGGCGAAATCGCTGCACGGGAAAAACTCGAACTCGAATCCTCTCGGCAAAAGGAAGAGCTGGCAGCGCTTGAGACAGACTTTGTCCAGGTTAATTATGCCAAGGCCCAGGAACTCGCTGCATTGATCAAGGCCGAGGAAAATAATCTGCTGTCGAATCGGGGCAGTGTCACGATTGACGAGAGAACCAACACGCTTATCATCCAGGACGTGGCGAATAGTCTTGCCGCAATCCGTAACATGGTAGCCAAGCTGGATATCCCGGTACGGCAGGTTCTGATCGAATCACGGATTGTGAATGCTGATGAAAGCTTTGCCAAGGACCTTGGCGTACGTTTTGGCTACAGCAAGGCAACCAGACGAGATGGATTTGTTACCGAGCTCGGTGGTAGTGGTAATCCGGCTGGGTTTATAGGTGGAGGCATACCCGGTGTTACCGATTTCGGTGCGGGCACGTCATTTGTTACCGGTGATGAAGAAAACCTGATGGTGGACCTTCCGGTAACCAGTCCTTTCGGTGCGGCTTCGCTTGCCTATGGTCTGATTGGTTCCTATCTGCTGCAATTGGAAATATCAGCAGCCCTGGCAGAGGGCCGTGGTGAGGACATCGCGAGCCCCAAGGTAATTACCGCAAATCAGCGTGAGGCAGTGATCAAGTCCGGTATCGAAGTTCCTTACCAGGAGGCCACATCCAGTGGTGCCACGAGTGTGTCGTTCAAGGAGGCTGTGCTCGAACTTTCCGTGACGCCACAAATCACACCGGATGACCGAGTCATGCTGGATCTTACCGTTAAACAGGATCAAACTACTAGCACGCTCACGTTGGGCGTGCCCCAACTCCAAACCCGGGAAGTCAGTACCCAGGTGCTTGTAGATAATGGTGAAACTGTGGTGCTTGGTGGTGTCTACGAACAAAGTTCAGACTATACCTCCGATCGTGTTCCGTTCTTTGGTGATTTGCCGTACATCGGTTTTCTGTTCAAACGCACAATAGAAGATCGTGAAAAATCCGAACTGCTGATTTTCGTGACCCCGAAGATTCTCAAGGAGAATCTCCGCATATAGCTTCCTCCATAAACAAGCATTACCTCGTGGGTCCTTCTCAAGGCGCGGTTTAAAACCCGCGCCTTTTTTATTCTGAAATATAAGGAATTTTTAGTATGATGATGACACATCGTTGAAAGCCTATGGATACAAGCTTTGAAAAATTACAACAATATTTTCCTGGTTGGTCCCATGGGTGCGGGGAAAACCACCATAGGCCGCCAACTGGCCAAAAAACTCAAACTTGAATTTTTCGATTCCGACGAGGAAATTGAGTGCCGCACCCAGGCAAGTATCCCTCTGATCTTCGAAATTGAAGGAGAACAGGGTTTTCGCCAGAGGGAATCAGACTTGATCGAAGAATTAACCAAGCATTCAGATATCGTGCTCGCAACCGGTGGTGGGGCTATATTAAGTGAAAAGAACAGGAAAAGGATTTCTGAAAGAGGCTGGGTAGTCTATCTCAAGACCAGTGTACGGCAAATCCTCCGGCGCACTGCCCGGGATGTCAAAAGGCCCTTGTTGAATACCAACAACAAAAAACAAAAGATTGAGGACCTGTTGCACGAACGTGGTCCTTATTATGAAGAGGTAGCTGATCTGATTGTTGAAACCGGTGGCAGACCGGTGCAACAAATTGTCAATGAAATCTGTAGAAACAGGAAACAGAAGTGAAAGAAATACAGGTTGAGCTGGGAGAGAGATCGTATCCCATTCTAATCGGGAAAGGATTGCTGAATGATTCCTCGCTCATGAACAAATTCATACTCTCAAAACAGGTCATGATTGTTACTAATGAGACAATCGCCCCGCTCTACCTGGATCAATTGCAACAAATTCTGGGGAACCGGGAGTTACAGACAACTGTGCTTCCTGATGGAGAGAAATACAAAACACTGGATAGCATGAACGAAATAATTACCAATATGTTATCGCATAGATTCAGCAGAAATTCTTGTATCGTTGCTCTGGGCGGTGGGGTCATTGGTGATATTGCCGGATTTGCCTCGGCCTGCTACCAGAGAGGAACTGATTTTTTACAGTTACCAACAACCCTGCTTGCCCAGGTTGATTCATCTGTCGGCGGCAAAACCGCCGTGAATCACAGATTGGGTAAAAACATGATTGGTGCGTTTCATCAACCTGTTGCCGTGATCACTGATACCAACGTACTGGATACCCTGGATGATCGCCAACTGCGGGCAGGTCTCGCCGAGGTTATTAAATATGGGCTTATAAGAGACCATTCATTTTTTGAATGGCTGGAAGAAAATATTGGAAAATTACTTGGACGGAATGATAAAACTCTGGTTTATGCAATTGAAAAATCCTGCAGAAACAAGGCTGATATTGTAGCGCTGGATGAGACAGAGTCCGGTATCAGGGCTCTACTCAATCTCGGGCATACTTTTGGGCATGCCATTGAAACAGGGCTCGAATACCGGGACTGGTTGCATGGAGAGGCTATCGCTACGGGTATGTTAATGGCCGCTGATCTGTCGCAGCGTCAGCGCTGGTTATCCCATGAAGATGTGGAAAGGATAAAAGCAATATTGCTTAAAACTGACCTGCCAGTTACTCCCCCTGAATCAATCTCGGCAATTAATATGCGTGAACTGATGGCAGTCGACAAAAAAGCAAAAGATGGACAAATATTTCTTGTATTGTTGAAGTCGATTGGCAATGCACAGGTTACTGATCACTTTGATAATAATCTTCTAGCTGAGACGTTGAATTCTTTTTGTTCCGGAGAGGAGATAGTTTGATGCCGGATCTGGCTCCCTACGCCGCCAGAGAGGAAATATCAAGGGGCCGACAATATCAGGAAAAGTCCCCGGACTATCGTAGTGAATATCAACGTGATCGTGATCGCATTATACACAGTGCCGCATTCCGCAGGCTTGAATATAAAACCCAGGTATTTGTAAATCATGAGGGAGATATGTTCAGAACACGGCTCACGCACTCCATTGAAGTCGCACAGATTGGGAGAACTATTGCCCGTGCCTTGTGGCTTAATGAGGACCTGACCGAGGCTATTTGTTTGGCGCACGATCTTGGTCACACGCCGTTTGGTCATGCGGGGCAAGATATTCTGAATGAATGCATGAAGCCATTTGGCGGGTTTGAACATAACCTCCAGTCTTTAAGGGTCGTCGACCTGCTTGAGGAAAGATATGCAGATTTTCCGGGCTTGAACCTGACCTTTGAAACACGGGAAGGCATTCTCAAGCACTGTTCAAGGAAGAATGCAAAAATACTGGGTGATATCGGCCAGCGTTTCCTAAACAATCAACAGCCGGGGCTGGAGGCCCAGATTGCCAATATTGCGGATGAAATTGCCTATAACAACCATGATGTTGATGATGGTCTGCGTTCCGGATTGATAAACCTTCATCAACTTGAGGAAATTGATATCTTCAGAGAGCAGTTTCATTATGTCAGGAAAACCTGGCCCGGTTTGCATGGACGACGCGTCAGTCATGAAGTGGTCAGGCGCATGATTAATAAACTGGTCACTGACCTGGTGACAACCAGCAAGCAAAAAATTGCGCATTACCATCCAGACTCTATTAACGATATCAGGAATGCTGGTGAACCCATGATTACCCTCGGTGAGGACACAAAGGCCCAGCACCTGCAGCTCAAACAGTTTCTGCACAGGGAGCTTTACCAGCATCACCGAGTGGAGAAAATGACCAGCCTGGCCAAGGAGAAGGTCAGGGAGTTATTTGCTGAATATATGCAGAGGCCGGGACTGTTGCCGGAAGATGTGCAACTGCGGATTAAGCAAGCCAGCGGCAGGGGGGCTAGCGTGGAAGCTGCCCGGATTACAGCGGACTATATAGCCGGGATGACCGATCGATTTGCGATTGCTGAGTGTGAACGGGTCAGACAATCTGTTGATTGATAATCAATCAACCGTTCTAAAATTTCCCACAAATAGCATTGAATTGCATCGAAAATCATTGAATTACGGCTAACATGTTTTTTAGCTTATTGTTACCAGCATGCTGCACCGTGACATAAATCGGTATAAGCTCTATACTTTTCAACCTTTTGCTGAATAAATGGTTTAGGTGTGACTGACTTGAAAAGAATAAATAAATCAGGACTTTATCGGCCGGAATTCGAAAAAGGCAGCTGTGGATTTGGCCTGATTGCGCAGATGGACAATCAGTCCAGCCACTGGCTGGTGCAAACCGCCATCAAGTCGCTGTGCCGCCTGACCCATCGCGGTGCGGTGGCGGCAGATGGCAAAACGGGTGATGGCTGCGGGCTATTGATGAAAAAGCCGGATGCTTTCCTGCAGGCGTGTGCAAAAGAGCTGGGATATAAACTCGCTCCCCTCTACGCCGTTGGCATGGTCTTCCTGAATCAGAATGGTCACAGTGCGAGCAAATCACGTCGGCAACTGGAAGCTGAACTAAAACAGGAAGGGCTTTCACCATCTGGCTGGCGCGAGGTACCGACCAATGAATCCGCCTGTGGGGAAGAGGCCAAGAAATCCCTGCCGCGAGTTGAGCAAATCTTTGTAAATGCGCCCGAGGGGATGAGTGCTGAGGACTTTGAGTTACATCTGTACATTGCAAGAAGACGCACGGAAAAAACAATTCAGGAAGAAGACGAGGTTTTTTACGTCCCCAGCCTCTCTACTCATGTCGTTTCCTATAAGGGCTTGGTTATGCCGGGGCATCTCCAGGAGTTCTATGCCGATCTGAGTGATGAAACACTCACCTCCTCGCTGTGTGTATTTCACCAGCGGTTTTCCACAAATACTTGGCCCCAGTGGCGGCTGGCGCAGCCGTTTCGCTATCTTGCCCATAACGGCGAGATCAATACCATCCAGGGTAACCGAAACTGGTCGGTTGCCCGTAGCTTTAAATTATCTTCGCCCAGGATCCCGGCCATGGAGGACATCCGCCCGCTGGTTTCCATGCAAGGCTCGGATTCCTGTTCCCTGGATAACATGCTGGAAGCACTGCTTGCGGGTGGTTTGGATATCTTCCGTGCCATGCGGCTGTTGATTCCGCCAGCCTGGCAGAATGTCGACAACATGGATTCCGAATTACGGGCCTATTACGAATACAACGGCATGAATATGGAACCCTGGGACGGCCCGGCCGGGGTTGTCCTGACCGATGGTCGTTACGGTGCCTGTATCATGGACAGAAACGGGCTCAGGCCTGCACGTTATGTAATTACAGAAGATCGTCACATCACCCTAGGCTCAGAGATCGGTATCTATGATTACGAGCCCGGCGATGTTGTCGAAAAAGGGCGACTGAAACCCGGCCAGATGATGGCCATTGATACTGAAACCGGCGAGCTGTTATTACCTGCTGATATTGATGAGCGGCTCAAGGGCCGTCTGCCATACAAGGATTGGATCAAGAATTTTACCCGGGATATCGAGGCCAGCCTTGAAGATCAGCAATTGACGATTAACCCCATGGATCAGGATATCCTGGATTCCTACCTGAAGATGTTCCAGGTCACGTTTGAGGAGCGGGAGCAGGTGTTGCGGCCCCTGGCGCAGTCAGGACAGGAAGCCGTGGGATCCATGGGCGACGATACGCCATTACCGGTACTGTCATCACAGGTCAGGTATCTATATGATAATTTCAGGCAACAGTTTGCTCAGGTAACGAATCCACCGATTGATCCCATCCGCGAACATATTGTCATGTCCTTGACCACACATTTTGGCAAGGAGGGTAACCTGTTTGTCGAGGACGAGGAGCATGCTAAATGCCTGTCCGTAAAATCACCTGTACTATCGGAGAGCAAGTTTCATGAAATCCTGAGATATGACGATCGGGGTTTTCCGCATGCCATTATTAATTTGAACTATGATCCCTTGATTGGCCTGAAGCAGGCCATCGAATCTGTTTGTGATCAGGCAGAGGAAGCGGTGCGGGACGGACAAGTCATACTGGTTTTATCAGACCGGCAAATAGACCCGGACAAGCTCCCCATCCATGCCTTGCTGGCAACGGGTGCCGTTCATCACCGACTCATTGATGAAGGTCTTCGTTGTGATGCCAATATCCTGGTTGAAACAGCAACAGCCCGTGATCCACATCAGTTTGCCGTGCTAATCGGCTATGGCGCCACTGCCGTTTACCCATACCTTGCCTATGAGACATTGCAAAACATGCTGGATCGCAGGGAGATTCCGGCCGGTGAGAGTGTTGCGATCGCCAAGGCCTATCGCAAGGGCATTAACAAGGGGCTTTATAAGATCACCTCGAAGATGGGTATTTCGACTATAGCCAGTTACCGGGGGGCACAATTGTTCGAGATCGTCGGCCTGCATGATGAAGTGGTTGATCTCTGCTTCAAGGGTACCACCAGCCGAATCCAGGGGATTGGATTTACGGATCTGGAAGAAGATCAGAAATTTCTCGCAAAAGAATCCTGGAACAAACGTAAACCAATCCGTCAGGGTGGTTTGCTGAAATTCGTCTATGGTGGTGAATTTCACGCCTTCAATCCTGATGTCATCCGTGCCATCCATGCGGCTACGGAGTCTGGGGACTATGAAAAATACCGTGAATATGCAGCGCTGGTGAATGAACGGCCTATTACGGTATTCCGTGACATGTTCAAACTCAAGAAGGTTAGTGAGCCGATCAGTATTGATGAAGTTGAATCAATAGAGAGCATTCTACCCCGATTTGATACAGCGGGCATGTCCCTGGGGGCGCTCTCACCGGAAGCCCATGAATCGCTGGCGCAGGCAATGAATGCCATTGGTGGCCGCTCAAACTCCGGTGAAGGCGGTGAGGATCCGGAGCGATTCCATACGGACAAGATGTCTAAAATCAAACAGGTCGCCTCTGGTCGTTTCGGTGTCACACCCCATTATCTGGTCAATGCCGAAGTGTTGCAGATCAAGATTGCCCAGGGTGCAAAACCGGGTGAAGGTGGACAGTTACCGGGCGACAAGGTCAACGAAATGATTGCCAAGCTACGTCATTCCAAGCCGGGTGTGGCTTTGATCTCGCCACCGCCACATCATGACATTTATTCCATTGAAGATCTGGCGCAATTGATTTTTGATCTCAAGCAGGTCAACCCCCAGGCCCTGGTCTCAGTAAAGCTGGTTGCAGAGGCAGGTGTTGGCACCATTGCGGCCGGTGTGGCCAAGGCCTACGCAGATCTGATTACGATTGCCGGCTATGATGGCGGTACAGGTGCGAGCCCCCTGACATCAGTTAAATACGCGGGCTCTCCCTGGGAGCTGGGACTTACCGAAACCCATCATACCCTGCGCGCCAATAATCTTCGCGACAAGGTCAGAGTCCAGACAGACGGCGGTCTCAAGACCGGTCTGGACGTGGTCAAGGCTGCGATCCTGGGTGCAGAGAGCTTTGGCTTTGGCACGGCACCCATGGTGGCATTGGGATGCAAGTACCTGCGCATCTGTCATTTAAACAACTGCGCCACCGGCGTGGCGACGCAGGACAAGGTACTTTATACCAAACACTTCAAGCCCAACGGTCCGCAAAAAGTTATTAATTATTTCCGCTTTGTTGCCCAGGAAGTTCGAGAGCTTATGGCGGAACTTGGAATTAGGCGCTTTGAGGAACTTATTGGCAAGACTGAATTGCTGGAGATATTGACAGGCGAGAGCAACAAGCAACGCGGTCTCGATCTCTCACCGATCCTCTCAGATCATGGTGTGTCTCCTGACAAACCTCATTTCTGCATGCAACCTAAAAATCAGCCATTTGATAAAGGTGAAATGGCAGAGCAAATGGTCAAAGATGCCATAAAGGCCATCGAGAACAAGTCCGGCGGCGAGTTTCATTATTCCATCCGGAACAACAATCGTTCTATCGGCGCGCGTCTTTCAGGTGAGATTGCTCGCCGCTACGGGAACTATGACATGTCAGATAGCCCGATAAAGATTTGCCTAAAAGGTACGGCAGGTCAGAGTTTCGGTGTCTGGAATGCAGGCGGCCTTGAAATGTATCTTGAAGGTGATGCCAACGATTACGTTGGTAAAGGGATGGCGGGAGGCAAGCTTGTCATTTATCCGTCAGCAAACAGCAAGTTTAAAAGCAATGAGACTGTGATTATGGGTAACACCTGTTTGTATGGTGCGACTGGTGGCAAATTATATGCTGCTGGTGTCGCCGGCGAACGCTTTGCTGTCAGAAATTCCGGAGCCGTGGCAGTTGTTGAGGGAGTTGGTGATCACGGTTGCGAATATATGACCAGCGGTATCGTGGTAATACTCGGTGATACAGGAATTAATTTTGGTGCCGGTATGACTGGAGGTATGGCATTTGTGTATGACAAGGACAACAGTTTCCCAGATAAATACAATCATGAATTAATCGATACGCACAGGGTTTCATCCGAATACATGGAAGGCTATAAAAATTTCCTGCAAGACTTGGTTGAAGAATACGTGACAGAGACCGGTAGTGAATGGGGCCAATATATTCTCGATGATTTCGAGGAACATGCTGGCAAATTCTGGCTGGTCAAGCCCAAGGCTGCCGAACTATCGACATTGCTTGATAATCTGCTTGCCGCTGCATAAAGTACGCACTTTTCAAAGTGCGTAAATATATTCTTTTTTATTACTTATCCATCATTAGATGAGCAAGACGACGCATAATAATTTCCAGTTTCTTGATCTTCCGCGACAGGATCCGGCGAAGACTCCTGTTCCTGTGCGCATCTATGAGTGGAATGAGATATATGGTCAATTTGATAAATCCTCTGCAGCTGAGCAGTCTGCACGTTGCCTCGCCTGTGGCAATCCTTACTGTGAATGGAAATGCCCGGTGCATAATTACATTCCCAACTGGCTGAAGCTGATAGAAGAAGGCAATCTTTTTGAGGCCGCTGAGCTGTCTCACAAGACCAATTCATTGCCGGAGATCTGCGGGCGCATTTGTCCACAGGACCGCCTGTGTGAGGGTGCTTGCACGTTAAATGACGGGTTTGGTGCCGTTACCATTGGTGCTGTGGAAAAATACATCACCGATGAAGCGGTTAAACAGGGCTGGAAACCCGACCTTTCTAACGTGGTATCAACCGGCAAGAAAGTCGCAGTAATTGGTGCCGGTCCCGCAGGTCTGGGTTGCGCCGATGTCCTGACCAGAAACGGCGTCAAGGCCGTAGTTTTCGACAAGTATCAAGAGATCGGTGGCCTACTGACTTTTGGAATCCCGCCATTCAAACTGGAGAAGGAAGTTGTGCTCACCCGCAGAAAATTGATGGAAGATATGGGTGTGCAATTTGTACTCAATACCGAAGTTGGCAAGGATATCAGTTTTGACGATTTATTAAGAGACTACGATGCGGTGTTTCTGGGTATGGGTGCATACACCTATATGACGGGAGGATTCCCGGGTGAAAATATGCCGGGAGTATATGAAGCTCTACCCTATCTCATTTCCAACATTAATCGATTCATGGGTTATGAAAAATCAGCCGATGATTTTGTCGATATGAAAGACAAGAATGTTGTGGTTCTGGGTGGCGGTGACACCGCCATGGACTGTGTGCGCACCGCCATACGCCAAGGGGCAACATCTGTTACCTGTGCCTATCGCCGTGATCAGGAGAACATGCCGGGCTCCATGCGTGAGGTCGAAAATGCCAAGGAAGAGGGAGTGAAATTCCTCTGGAACCGGCAGCCGGTTGAAATTGTGGGTAATGGTAATGTACAAGGGGTAAAGATGGTTACCACGCAGCTTGGTGCTCCTGATGAAAGAGGGCGGCGAATGCCGGAGCCTGTTCCGGATACCGAGGAAATCCTGTCAGCCGATGCCGCAATCATTGCATTTGGATTCCGACCCAGCCCGGCGAACTGGTTTGAAGAACATAATATTGCCATTGATGAACGCGGCCGGGTAAAGGCAACAGAGAAGGCCGAATTCAAATACCAGACCAGCAATCCTAAAGTTTTTTCCGGCGGGGACATGGTTCGCGGTGCTGATCTGGTTGTGACGGCAGTTTTCGATGGGCGTCTGGCTGCGGAGGGGATACTGGATTACCTGAAAGTATAGGTAGTCCTGTTCCAGGGCGGAAAGATCAGGACATTTTTTCTAAATAACAATAATCAATCGTCTCTAATGTCTGTTGAACTCAAGAATGATAGATTGATCCGTGCCTTGCTCAGGCAGCCGGTCGACATGACCCCGGTATGGATCATGCGTCAGGCTGGGCGTTACTTGCCCGAGTACCGCAAAACCCGGGAAAGGGCGGGTGATTTCATGACACTTTGCAAGACGCCTGAACTGGCCTGCGAGGTCACATTACAACCCTTGGCACGTTTTGATCTGGATGCGGCCATTCTGTTTTCCGATATCCTTACCATCCCGGATGCGATGGGTCTTGGTCTTTCTGTTATTGAGAAGCAGGGCCCTAGATTCGAACACCCTGTCAGGACAGCAACTGAAATCAATAAGCTCGGAATCCCCGATCCCGAATCCGATCTGGCATATGTCACAGATGCAGTGCGCCTGATCCATAAAGAACTCAATGGCAAATTGCCGCTGATCGGTTTTTCAGGTAGCCCATGGACACTGGCAACCTATATGGTTGAAGGACAATCAAGCAAGACTTACTCTATTATAAAGGGTCTCCTGTATAACGAACCAAAGACTCTACATATATTAATGAATACCCTGGCGAAATCTGTTGCCACTTATCTCAATGCCCAGATAAATGCCGGGGTTGATGTCGTTATGGTATTTGACACCTGGGGTGGGATCCTGACACCTGATGCTTACCGTGAATTTTCTTTGCAATACATGCAGCAGATAGTTGATCAATTACAGAGAGAATCTCACGGGAAGAAAATACCCGTGATCCTTTTCAGCAAGGGTATTGGTAATCTGATCCATGATCTCGCAAATTCCGGTTGTGATGCGGTAGGACTGGATTGGACACAGGACATTGCAGAAATCCGGGAATTGGTGGGAAATCGGGTCGCCCTGCAGGGAAATCTTGATCCAGCAGTGCTATATGCCAGCCCGGATGTTATAACCGAGCAGGTCTCACATATCCTGGCCGGGTTTGGTTCAGCACCCGGCCATGTATTCAATCTCGGTCATGGAATACACCCAGAAGTAAACCCGGATCATGTAAAGGTGCTTGTAGACAGTGTCCACGAATTGAGCAAGCCATACCATAATTGAAAGAGTCCCGTTCACAACAAATAATACTTTTGCTCAAGGGCTTTTGCATGGGCGCTGCTGATGTAGTGCCAGGTGTCAGTGGCGGGACCATGGCGCTAATACTGGGTATTTATGTAAGGCTCATCAACGCCATTCGATCCTTTGACGCGAAATGGCTAACAGCTATATTCAGGCTTGATGCAAAAACAATCTTTGGGCGACCAGATTTTGTTTTTTTGATTCCATTGCTTGGCGGGATAGGTATAGCCCTGTTTTTTTTCACACGGGTTGTATCTTTACCCGGACTGATTGAGTCTGACCCGGTTCCGGTTTACGCATTATTCACAGGCTTAATCACCGGTTCGGTTTGTGTGCTCCTTTACCAGGTACGTGATGGCCTGCTGAAGGGCTTCATTTTCATTTTGTTGGGCGCAGTTGGTGGTTATCTTGTGTTTAACCTCGTACCGGTCAATACACCGGAAACCAGCTGGTTTGTCTTTCTCTGTGGCGCAATAGCAATAACAGCAATGATCCTGCCTGGTCTCTCTGGCTCATTTATCCTATTGATTTTAAAGAAATATAGCTATATTTTCCATGCTATCGGCCACCTGCAATTTTCAATCCTGTTGCCGTTTGTACTCGGAATAATTTGTGGACTTGCCTTGTTTAGCCGGATTCTGGGATGGTTGCTTCGCAAATATTATAAAAATACCATTCTATTTATTTGCGGATTATTGACTGGATCTTTATCTGTGGTCTGGCCATTCCAGCAGCGTAATTACCAGATACTAAATGGTAAAAAGCAACTCTTATCGGTTGACCCTTATATACCATCAGTATTTAGCCAGGAAATCATCGTGGCAGTAGTGCTGATGGTAACAGGTATAATGGTTGTAGTATGGATTAATTACCACTCAGAAAACGGTTCCTGAATTAGAAGAAGAACAAGTTAACGGGAACAGTACTTGTATGGTTCTCTAAGGAGATAAACCCATGCCCTTGTCTGAAGTTGTACTGATAATCATGGGATTATTAACTCTGGCTATGCTGGCTGCAGGCATATGCCAGCGATGGTTTGTGCCCTATACGGTATTTCTAGTCATTATAGGTATTACGCTTGGCTTCTTTGCAAGGGAAATTGATACTTTTTCATTTCTTCTTGAATTCCAGCTCAGTCCTGAGATTGTCCTGTTTATATTTCTGCCGGCACTTATCTTTGAGTCTGGAATCAATCTCAATGCCCGCCAGTTGATGAAAGATATTGCACCGGTTCTTATGCTAGCCGTAGTCGCCTTGATGATCTCATCAGCTCTTATTGGAGCAGGACTTTGGTTAATTCTTGATATTAATGCAGGGCTCGCATTGCTTTTTGGTGCACTTATATCTGCAACAGATCCTATAGCAGTCATCTCCACATTTAAAGAGCTGGGAGTGCCAGAAAGGTTAACTGTATTAATTGAAGGTGAATCCCTGTTAAATGATGCAACAGCCATTGTCCTCTTTAATATCATACTGGGCCTTATTCTGGCAGATTCAGTGGACTGGTCTTATACTGGTCTGGTGGCCCTCGAGTTTCTCAAGGTATTCCTTGGCGGGCTGATAACTGGTGTATTTCTCGGCATTCTGACCGGCGAATTAATGCATCGTCTGTTCAAAGGGATTAATGCCTTCATGATCATGTCGTTGGTCATAGCTTATTCCAGTTTCATTATAGCAGAGCATATGCTGCATGTTTCAGGTGTTATGGCAGTTGTTGCTGCTTCAATCACACTGGCCTATTCCTGGGTCACAAGATTTCCACAGACCGAAATAAAGTTTATTCATGAATCGTGGGAAGTAATCATTCTTGTATGTAATTCCCTGTTGTTCCTGTTGGTGGGTTTATCAATTGATATCAGCCTGCTCGTTACACAGATCGATATGATAATGATAGCGGTCCTGCTTGTATTGCTGGCGAGAGCAATTACTGTCTATACACTCGTACCAGCTAGTATCAAACTCTTCACCTTACCGGGAATCAGTCTGCCTGAGCGCCATATCATGTGGTGGGGAGGTCTCAAGGGTGGCCTCGCAATCGCAATCGTATTAGCAATCCCCATGGATATGCCGGGCAGAGATTTAATACTCAATCTTACACTGGGCACAGTGCTTTTCTCATTATTGATCAATGCCACTACCATCAGGCCTTTAATCAGCCGGCTGGGTATCGACAAAATGAGT
>WVYN01000015.1:6674-126665 GCA_011772965.1 Gammaproteobacteria bacterium | reverse complement strand
TGAGCCTGGTTCGTGATAATGAGCTGATAAGTCGGGTCAGGGAACAATTAATCAAGAAAGATACAGAGCAATTATTCAGGATAGAAAGCACTGAACTTGAAGATAAACAGACTGAACGGCACCTTGCAATCATGGCCCTGAAAACAGAGTTTGATTCATTGAAACAGCTTTATGAGATCGGGATACTTGAACACTATGCTTACCTGGATTTCAGGAATAATCTTCAACGGGATCGCGATAAATACCTGGATCAGGAAATCAATGCAGACCAGGTCCAGGCCCAGTCCAGCAAGGCGGGCATATTTGCCAGGCTGGAACAGGCCCTGATCAAACGATTGAGAGAACATGACTGGGGCATCTGGTTGCTGGCCAGCTACCAGAATTTAAGATTGTCACAAAGCCTACAGCATGACATAGCCGGCGTCTTGGTTTGCGCAAGGGTGCTGAATATGCTGGAACAGGCATACAGTTATGATAATAACCTGAAGCAACGAGTTGCCAGTAGATACAGGGAGCGGCTACAACGCCGTAAACAGCGTCTTGAATTTATTGAAAATGAATACCCCGGGTTTTATTCCCGGTTCGAAACCAATCTGTTTACGCGAGTTGCCCTACGTGCTGCAAGAAACCACAATGTTTCACAATACCAACAGGGTGAAATAGGGGCGAAGGCCTATCTATATATAGAGCGGTTAATTGAAGATGCGCTGGCAGGTTTACCCGGGATCAGTGAGCCTGTACCCGATGTCACCCCCAGTGATCTGATTGGCAGTGTTCCGCTCTTAAAAGGCCTGTCCGATAAGGTGATAAACAAGCTTGTCTATATCAGTAATCAGGTCACTTTCCTGGCGGGTGATATCATCATAGGCAGTGGGGAACATGGGGACGCCCTTTACGTGATAGCTCATGGCAAGGTTTGTGTAATAAAAGACGGCCAAGCTGTTACAGAACTTGGCGATGGCGAGTTCTTTGGTGAAATGGCACTCCTCGGCGATCAGGTGAGGACTGCGACCGTCAAGGCAATCAGTCCGTCCACCCTGTTGCGTCTTAGGCGCAGGGACGTCCTGCTGCTTGCGAAAGAAAATCCTGAGCTCAGGGAGAAGTTGGAAAAGGCCAGTCAGGAGCGTCGGGGGTGATTATTTTTCCTGAAATACAAGCTGATAAAATATAAAAAGAAAACAGTCAAAAGGATCAAGACTGGATAGTTTTTCCCGATGCTGTAAGGAGTCCTGCCATGAAACATCTTTATTCTGGCCGAAAGTGCATGGGGTTTAAATTGCGGTGATTGGTTAATTATACGGCCTTTCTCGTCTATGATGGCGCTGATACCAGTATTGGTCGATCGCAATAAAAATCTTCCGGTCTCTTTTGCGCGCATCCGGGCCATTTGTAAATGCTGATGCGGTGCCAGTGAATCACCAAACCAGGCATCATTACTGACATTAATCAATATCCTAGACTCCGGTAGTGCCCGGGCCACTTCCTCTCCAAATACATCTTCATAACAAATTGAAATCCCGGCAGCTACGCCGGCAGCAGTTATGACGGGATCGTGGTTACCAGCGCTGAAATCTGATATGGGAATACCCAAACTGTCGAGTACGGGGCGTAACCATTTGTCGAGTGGCAGGTATTCACCGAAAGGTACCAGATGATTCTTATGATAAATATCAAGTTCGTCCTGTCTTAATACAATCACGCTGTTATAAAATTTTTTTTCTTCAGGGAGATATATCGGGATTCCTGTTAACAGATCGGTGTCGTTCAATTCAACCAGCTCAAGAAGATTCTCAAGTAGTGGTTTGGCCTGATGGTAGAACATTGGTATTGCCGTTTCCGGCCAAATAATGAGATCGCCACCCCAATAAGGCTCTGAAAGATTCAGATAGAGATCTATTGAGGGTTGTTTTTGATCCGGATCCCATTTGATCTCCTGAGGTACTGCTCCCTGAATCAGGGCAACCTGTTTCTCTCCCGCATCTGGCGTAGTCCAGTTCACTTGATCTAGAATTAAACTGCCAGAGACAATGATAATGATTGCACCGAATGCAAAAGCTGCCTGCACTCCTTGTTTTGTCCGGAATATATAAACTGTAAGTGCGGCAAGCAGGCACACCAACCAACTGACTGCATAAATTCCCAGCACTGGTGCAATTGCAGAAATGGCGGTATTTGTCTGGGTATAGCCCAGTGTCAGCCAGGGGAAACCTGTAAATACCCAGGAACGGCACCATTCCGTAAACACCCATGCTGTCGGCAATCCGGCCAACAAGGCCGGTGTGGCAGCTTTGGTCGTCAGAAATCTCACAGCTATAAACCCGGCAAATGCAGGAAACAGGGAAAGAAAGGCAATCAGTATCAGAGTAATAAAGATTGCTCCACCAAGATTCACCCCGCCAAACAGATTAATGCTGATATGCAGCCAGTTTACTCCGATACCAAACAGGCCCAGACCAAAACAGTAGCCACATAGAAATGCCTGAC
This sequence comes from Gammaproteobacteria bacterium, assembly GCA_011772965.1. Classification (GTDB taxonomy): domain Bacteria; phylum Pseudomonadota; class Gammaproteobacteria; order Eutrophobiales; family Eutrophobiaceae; genus SZUA-592. The sequence goes on along the minus strand of WVYN01000015.1, from coordinate 124,181 downwards.
CAGGTCTGCAATCAAGCCAAATATTAAACAATATGGCGATCGACAGAATGGCAATGATGGAAATTTCAAATGGTGCAAATGCCAGAGGAAGGGCTGCGCCAGCAAAGAGGGCGAACACTAATCGGCGTCCGTCCGGATTAAATGAAAATCGTGACACGGTTTATTATATTTTTTTAGATTTACACCTAATCGATGGTGTCCATCTCTGTATGCTGATGTTCAAGCCTGACCATACGCAACAGATATATCCGGCGTTTGTCCGCCCGCAGAATCTTTACATTAAAGCCTTCAAATTCAATAAATTCACCTCTTTTAGGCACATGACCAAATGCTTTTAATATCAGTCCACCGATGGTGTCGTATTCATCGTCACTAAGGTTTGTTTTGAAATAATCATTAAATTCGTCAATCGGGGTCAGGGCACTGACTGTATAGCGATTTCTACCGTATGGAGTAATATGTTCCTCGTCTTCAATATCGTGTTCGTCTTCTATATCACCAATGATTTCCTCAATTACATCTTCTATTGTAACAAGACCTGAAATACAGGAATACTCATCAACTACGACTGCCATGTGGTTCCTGCTGGATCGAAATTCCCTTAGCAGTACATTAAGGCGTTTACTCTCTGGCACGAAAACAGCGGGCCGCATCAGGTCCTTGATGTCAAACTTTTCCTGCTGATCACTGGCATAGTAATACAGCAAATCCTTTGCAAGTAGAATGCCCATAATCTCGTCAGTATCATCGCCGATTACCGGAAATCTGGAATGCCCGGAATCTACAACAACGGAAAGTATGTCCCTGGGCTCGGAATCGTATTTGATTATCACCATCTGTACCCTCGGCACCATGATATCCCTTACTTGCATGTCCGAGACTTCCAGTGCCCCCTCGATCATGGCAAGTGCATCGTGATCCAGCAGGTTACGGTTTTCAGACTCACGCAATAGTTCAATAAGAGATTCACGGTCCTTCGGTTCAGAAGAGAACAACGCTGCCAGTCTTTCCATCCAGCTTCGTGTATGCTTATTGCTTTCGTTACTCATCATGCACTCGTAATTTCATAAGGATTGGCATAACCCAGACTGCATAATAATTTTATTTCAATATTCTCCATAAGTTCTGCCTCTTCTTCTTCAGTATGATCATAACCAAGCAAGTGCAGAGTGCCATGTATTACCATATGAGCCCAGTGAGCCTCAATAGACTTGCCTTGTTCAGTTGCCTCTTTCTCGAGCACAGGGGCGCATATGACGATATCACCGAGAAAATCAGGGTTGAATTCACTGGTTTCACCGGCAGGGAAGGAAAGAACATTGGTAGCACCCTTTGATTTGCACCAGGTCTCGTTCAGGTCTTTTCCTTCCTCTTCATCGACGATACGAATGGTCAACTCGGCATTCTGAATCCTGTCTTCTAGGACATTATTTATCCATGATTTGAACAGCCGTTTGTCGGGCACCGGGAGCTGGGTTGCAATTTGCAGATCCAGTTCAAGAACCATCTTTAGGTTTTTCGGAATTGGTGTGTTTTTCATGACGTTCGTAGGCATCCAGTATCCTTCCTACGAGAGGATGGCGCACAACGTCCCTGGATTTGAAAAACGTAAAACTGATTCCTTCTTCATCCTTGAGAATATCGATGACATGCCTTAGGCCGGATTTTTTGCCTCTTGGGAGATCAATTTGAGTTATGTCACCGGTAATGACAGCTGTTGAGTTAAAACCTATACGGGTGAGGAACATTTTCATTTGTTCAATTGTAGTGTTCTGTCCCTCGTCGAGAATAACGAAAGCATCATTCAAGGTACGTCCGCGCATGAAGGCTAATGGTGCTACCTCGATTACATTCCTTTCCATATATTTTGCAACTCGTTCAAAGCCCAGCATGTCATACAGGGCATCGAACAAGGGCCGGAGATACGGATCTACTTTCTGCACCAAATCGCCCGGCAAAAAGCCCAGTCTTTCTCCTGCTTCAACAGCCGGCCGAACCAGTACCAGACGTCTGGCCTTGTCCTGCTCCAATGCCTCAATGGCGCAGGCAACTGCAAGGTAGGTTTTACCAGTACCTGCAGGACCAATACCGAAGCAGATATCATGAGTCAGAATATTGCGAAGATACAGACGTTGATTCGGACTTCTACCCTTGATAACTCCCCGCTTGGTTTTTATGGTGATCTCTTGATCGGTATCGATGACTGGTTCTTCATCAATACCGGCATCTTGAAGATAGAGATGTACTTTTTCCGTAGTCAGAACTTCATCCTTGGTCAATTCATAAAGCGCTTCAAGCAAGCCGCTACAAACATCAACAGATTTTCTCGTACCAATAATCTGAAAGCTGCTACCACGATTATTAATCTCGACACCCAGTCTGCGCTCAAGTTGACGTAAGTGTCCATCCAGTGGCCCAGCCAGGTTGGCTAGACGCTGATTATCAATTGGCCCCAGTTCCAGTTCCAGTGAGTGTGGATGTGTATCAGCAGTGACGGTGTTCAAGGATCAGGCGCAGACGTGAGAATCTGGAGTTGATTTGTATTGATGAGAGGCTTGATCTATTTGGCCCCTGAGTGAATTAGGCAAGGCTTCTGTAATCAGAAGATCTGTGAATCCTCCAATTAATATATCGTTTCCAGAGAAATTAACCATACGATTATTCTCAGTACGACCACATAATTCAGCGGGATCTTTTCGGGATGGTCCCTCAACGAGCACCTTCTGTTTTGTCCCTACCATTTTTTCACTGATTCTGTTTGCTTGCTGGTTGATGCGAGACTGTAAAATCATCAGGCGCTCTTTTTTTATTTCCAGCGTGACGTCATCATGATAGCTGGCGGCGGGTGTGCCTGGACGTTTGCTGTAAATGAAACTGAAGGACTGATCATAATTAATATCTGCAATCAGCATCATGGTATCTTCAAAGTCACGATCAGTTTCGCCTGGAAAACCAATAATGAAATCAGAAGACATGCTTATATCGGGACGAATCTCACGAAGTCTGCGGATTTTTTGTTTGTATTCCAGTGTTGTGTGACCGCGTTTCATGAGTGTAAGAATACGGTTTGAACCGCTTTGAATTGGCAAGTGAAGATGACTCACCAGTTCCGGCACCTTGCCGTATACCTCAATTAGCCGGTCAGAGAATTCCGTGGGATGTGATGTTGTAAAACGAATTCGATCAATTCCATCGATTTCTGCTACATATTCAATCAATAGCGCAAGGTCTGCAGTTTCACCGGTATGCATGGGACCGCGGTATGCATTGACGTTTTGCCCCAGCAGATTGATTTCCCTTACACCCTGTTCTGCCAGATCCACAATTTCGGTAAGGACATCATCAAAGGGACGGCTAATTTCCTCACCACGGGTATAGGGTACAACGCAAAAAGTGCAGTATTTACTGCAGCCTTCCATTATTGAAACAAAAGCTGTGGGTCCTTCAGCACGAGGTTCGGGAAGGCGATCAAATTTCTCTATTTCCGGAAAGGATATATCAACAACCGGCTTTCCCGACTGCTTGAATTCGTCGTACATGTCGGGCAGCCGTTGCAGGGTCTGTGGGCCAAACACAATATCCACATATGGCGCGCGTTGACAGATGGCATTGCCCTCCTGGCTCGCAACACAACCGCCTACCCCAATGACCAGTTCCGGTCGTGTTTCTTTCAGGAGCCGCCAGCGGCCCAGCTGGGAAAACACCTTTTCCTCGGCCTTTTCCCGTATGGAGCAGGTGTTCAGGAGAATCAGGTCAGCTTCCTCCGGGTCATCTGTAGCTCGCATGCCGTGGGAAGCGGCCATCACATCCAGCATCTTGGCTGAGTCATACTCATTCATCTGGCAGCCATAGGTTTGTATGTACAGTTTTTGCGTCATAAGTCAATTAATTTCAAGGGGTTGGCTAAGTTACACTGTCCACATGTTTATTTCTACTATTTTGGCCAAATTTAACCATGTTTTGAAGGTCTGAGGTCCTATAAACTCTTTATCTCATAAGAATTTCAAGCTTATTTCACGGATCATAATGCTCAGGAAAACCCCTTTTATTGCGATCGTGCTGTTAGTGGCTGGCTGTGCCGGTCTGACGCCACGTGATACTACAGAGACATTCTATGTTCATGATTATCCAGCCGCGGAAAGCTGTCTTGGGACCCTGAATACCATAGACAGCCTGGTGCTGGAGAAAGGGGTGCAAAATGCCAGCAGTTCGAAGATACCAGGTTTTCCGTTTTTGCGTGTGAACCGTTTTTTGTCCTCTTTCCGCAATGAGCTCGATAGCCGGGCAAAGAGCCGCCAATGGCTTGAGATAATGGCCCGGCTTGATAATGAGGCACGTTATTCAGAGATTATGAATATATCTGTCGAAGCACTGGGAACTGTTATTCCGGGTTTTACTGGAAGGCAGGAGTTACTTGATCAGATGCAAATTTGCAACTCATTACTGGTTGAACTTACGATCGAAACTCCAAAAGCTATTGAGCTCATAAAAACCAGAGCTGTGGTTGCAGATGACTACAGCATTGCGAAAAGAACTATTGGCATTTATCCACTCACTTCACTTTTCTTCATGAGTGGAATCAAAAAGCTGCATCAAGAAACGAGAAAACGATTCTATGTTCCAATTAATGAACGGGTACAGAAAGGAAATTATCTACTGTATCAAGTTTCAGGCAGTGACAGTAATATCACGAAACTGGATCCAAAAGAAATATTAAGTTCTTCTGCAGATAATCCCCTCGGTATACCTGAACCCGGATCTTCAGAATTAAACAAACTATTTGAATATTATGCACCGGTCTGGGAAATTGAGACAGAAAACAATTATGATCTGCCGGGCATACCTTATCTACAAGGTAACGAAGTCAGGATAAATACACAGCAACACGTCACATATACTTATCACTCCTTCATAAGGTTTTATAAAGGGATACAACTGCAACTAAATTATGTTATCTGGTTTCCATCGCGGCCTTTGACCGGTGTCTTTGATCTATTGGGAGGGCATCTCGATGGAATAACCTGGCGGATAACATTATCCAGCGATGGAGATGTATTGTTTTACGATACTATACATAATTGTGGTTGTTATCATATTGTTTTTCCAAATGAGCAATTTCATAAAATAAAGGAATCATCAGAATTAACTGAACCCGTATTGGTTCCTGTCAGTGCACCCGATATTAAAGATGGTCAAAGATTAGTAATTACCCTGGACAGTGGCACTCATTACCTCTCGTATATCAGGGCTATTACATTAAACGAAATAGACAAACAATATATCTTGGAGGAATATAGTCACCTGAAATTGTTGTCTTCGAATACTCAAGGTATACGGACAAAGAGTATGTTTGATAAAGATGGGTTGGTACCGGGCACTGAAAGAAAAGAACGCTGGTTATTCTGGCCCATGGGGATTGATGAGCCCGGGGCCATGAGACAGAGAGGAAAGCATGCCATCGCCTTTGTCGGACGGCGCCATTTTGATGATCCGTTTATATTTGAAAAGAATTTCATATATAACAATAAACAATAATCATTATCAGCAACAGTGGACTATTTCAGCCAGGCTTTTATTTCTGCATTTAAATTGATCCTGACACTCGATAAGGAGCTTTATTTTGTTGTCTGGACATCATTGAAGATATCGCTTGCTTCGGTGTCTTTGACATCCATCCTTTGTCTGCCACTGGGCATACTATTTTCATTAAACCGTTTTCCAGGAAAGAAAAGCCTTCAAAATATCCTGAATACCTTGATGGCATTACCAACTGTTGTTGTTGGTCTCCTGTTGTTCGGAATTCTGGGGAGGCAGGGCCCGTTGGGGGAACTGGGCCTCCTGTATACCCAGATCGCGATGATTATTGGCCAGTGTCTGCTGATATTTCCCATCGTACTAAACCTGGTGATTGCCGGAGCAAATACGGCGGATCCCAGGATTGCATCTACCAGTATTGTCATGGGGGCCAATAACTTTCAGAAAAACATCATATTTATCAAGGAAGTCAGATTTGCAATGATGGCGGCTATAGTTGCTGCCTTTGGGCGAGCGATCGGTGAGGTAGGCGTGGCAATGATGTTGGGTGGCAATATTGAAGGTTATACACGGACAATGACCACGGCGATCGCCTTGGAAACCAGTAAGGGTGAATTCGAATTTGCCCTCGCCCTGGGCATCTTGCTCTTGTTGGTGGCCTATATAGTCAATGTACTTCTGGAACGCTTTAACAGGCTGAATGTATGAGTGCAGCAATAACCATTAAAAACCTCAGCTATAAATATGCTGATGAAAATATTATTTCCATAGATCAGTATGAGTTTGAGGATGGTAAGTCACATGTCCTCGTTGGTCCAAACGGGTCAGGGAAGACGACCCTGCTTAACATTATGTCATTATTATCCAGACCTGATAGAGGAGAAATCGCCCTGCTTGGCGAAGTTGTAAATGACGATAACAGGCTTTCATTAAGAAAGCGGATAGGCTATGTTCAGCAAAGGCCTTATCTATTTAATATGACGGTATTTGACAATATTGCTATTGGCTTGAAACTTAGAAAAATCAATAAGCAATTAAGAAAAGCCAGAACTGACAATATTATTGAACAATTGAATATAGCAAACCTGAGATATAAACGTGGTCATGAACTTTCAGGCGGTGAAATGCAAAAAGTTGCCCTCGCACGTACTTTGATTCTTGAACCCGAGATTTTGATGCTCGATGAACCGTTTACTTATCTTGATAAAAGATTTGCTTCTGAGTTGGAGAATCTTCTATGTAATATCAGAGAGAATAGATCACAGACAGTAATTTTTAGTACTCATGACCATCTTCGCGCTCACTTGCTGGGCGATCATGTTTGCAGTCTGATTAATTCAAGATTAATCGATGAATCATCAGTAAATCTGTTTCATGGTAAATATTTACCCGATAAATCGGTTTTTGATACAGGCAAAATTCAGATAAATATCGGTGAACGGGAAGGAGATATAAATATTATTGCAGTAGAACCGGAAGAAATTGTTCTATCTAATCAATCACTGGATTCCAGCATGAGAAACCGGTTTCAGGGATATGTAACTGGACTTGCTTCGCATGAAGACAGGGTGGATGTCAGCATTAATGCCGCTGAAACATTTCAGGTTATGATCAGCAAAAATGCCCTGGAAGAACTGGAAATTGATGTTGGCAGTAAGGTCTGGATGAGTTTCAAATCTTCTTCAGTTAAAATACTCAATTAACGATTCCGGTTAAAGGCAATAAAAAATCCGCTACTAAAGAGAGCCTTGCCCTGGTGAAAATGAGAATTACCCTTAGAGATGTGTATTGCATTATTTTATGTATCTTCATACCAACTATTTGTCAGGCAAATGAAAAAAGAATCATTGGCTGGGTTGAAAATGTGAAGATCATGTCCGCTGATATCGAGTTTTCTGCAAAACTTGATACCGGGGCATTAACTTCCTCTATAAATGCAATTGATATAGAAGAGTTCGAGAAAGAGGATGAAACCTGGATCCGATTTAAAATTGTCAACAATCATAATGAAAGCAAGATCATTGAGTTACCTCAGGAACGGATTGTTAAAATCAAACGCCATGTTGGTAAAAGTCAGAAGCGGCATGTTGTAAAAATGGGTCTCTGTCTTGGTAATGTGTACAAAGAAACTCAGGTGAGCCTGATTAACAGGGAAAAGTTTGTTTACAAGCTGCTTATAGGACGGAGCTTTCTCAAGGATTATTTTGTTATTGATCCGTCAGAACACCATATAACTACGCCAGATTGCGAGAAAGAAGAAAGTGATCAATAAACAACTATTGGTCTTGTCATCGCTGCTGATGATTATAGGCATCAGTTTTTTGGTATATAAAAGCGCCTATCTTGGTTTTCCACTGACGCCGGGACAGGAGACCAGTGTCTGGAATGTTGAAATCAAGATCAATTTTCAGGCCAGCAACAGACCGATCAAGTTGATGCTTTATGTTCCAAGAAATTCCAGATATTTCTCAATAATCAATGAGAATTTTATATCCAGAGGTTATGGGGTTTCCATTAGCACTACGGAAGGAAACCGTCAGGTTGCTTGGTCAATCAGAAAAGCATCGGGTCAACAAACACTCTATTACCAGGCCGTAGTTGAACGGCTGGATCTGGGCGACAAAGATGCATCGACAAAAAAGATTACACCGATATCAGCAGGTTATACCGGTGCTGATCTGGAGGCAGCCCTTGCTGTACTCTCCGAAGCAAAGGAAAAGTCAGCTGATCCGATAACACTGCTGTTGCAACTAATCGATTTATTTAATGATCCGGGAAATAATTATAATGTTGATCTATTACTGCGAGGGAAGACCAACCCGGATAACATTATTGATTCAATTATCCGTGTGTTATCCCTCGATGGAATAGCCGCAAGACAGGTTCACGGATTGAAAATGGTCGAAAGCCTTGACCACTCTGAATCAGCCAGCTGGATCGAAGTTTATACATCAGGTGAATGGAAAGCTGTTGACATGGTCACCAAGCAATTTGTTGATCTGAGTGATTATCTGGTGTTATGGAAGGGAAGGGACAAAATGGTTACGCTCACGGGTGGCAGTAATCTTGATATCGATATTAATATCAGGCGCGCTGAAATTGAAAGCCTGGCCGCTGCCAGTACCAGGGAGAAAAATCTCAGTCCAAATCTCTCAAAATATTCATTATCGAATCTGCCACTGGATACGCAGAATGTTTATTCGATACTTTTGACGGTACCGTTTGGTGTATTTCTACTGGTTATCCTGAGAAATATTATCGGTATTAAAACTTTTGGTACCTTCATGCCGATATTGATAGCACTGTCTTTCAGGGAAACCCAGCTGTTATCCGGTCTCATACTCTTTACGCTGTTGGTCACACTGGGCCTGGCTATCAGGTTCTATCTGGAAAGACTGAAATTATTACTCGTGCCCAGACTCGCCTCGGTATTAATCATTGTCATTATGCTGATGCTTGTAATGAGTATACTGAGCCATAATCTTGGAATAGAGAGCGGGCTGTCTGTTGCACTTTTCCCCATGGTGATCATCACGATGACCATTGAAAGAATGTCAATAGTCTGGGAAGAGAAAGGGAGCCAGGATGCTATCTATCAGGGCATTGGCAGCCTGATAGCAGCAGCCGTCGCATTTCAGTTTATGAGCAATGACATGGTTGAGCATTTAATCACCGTTTTCCCGGAGATAGTCTTTATTATCCTGTCACTGACATTATTACTGGGCCGTTATACAGGATACCGCTTGCTTGAATTGCAGCGTTTCAAGGTACTGGTGAATAAATAATGTTGTTGAATCTGGGCAGGCAACTTTCCGAAGCCGGCGTGATGGGGATCAACAAGCGCAATGGTGAGTATATATCCCTATACAATGACAGGAAAAACTATCCCTTGGTGGATGACAAGTTAAAAACAAAGATACTTGCAGAGCAAGCGGGAATCCCGGTTACCGAACTTTATGGTGTTATTGAAGCGGAGGGTCAGATTCGCGCCCTCGATAAAGTGCTTAGCGGGCATACAGATTTTGCCATCAAGCCCGCTCATGGCAGCGGTGGTGATGGCATCGAGGTGATCGTCGGCCGAACCAAGGACCTGTTTAAAAAAGCCAATGGCCAGATCATTTCTGAGGATCAACTGAAATTTCACATTTCCAATATTCTCAGCGGGCTGTTTAGCCTGGGCGGGCTTGAGGACCAGGCTATTATTGAGTACCGGGTAAAATTTGATGAAATATTCGATGCAATCAGTTACCAGGGCGTGCCGGACATCCGGATCATTGTCTATAAGGGGATTCCGGTGATGGCCATGATCCGATTGCCAACATATTTATCTGGGGGCAAGGCCAATCTCCATCAGGGCGCAATAGGGGTCGGTATCGATCTGGCCAATGGCCGGACACTCACGGCAGTATGGAAAAACTCAGTGATATCTGAACACCCGGATACCAGGCATCCGGTCACAGGCTTCCAGATTCCCAACTGGGAACAATTGCTGATCATTGCGGCCAGATGCTATGAATTGACTGGTCTCGGCTATCTGGGCGTGGATATCGTCCTGGACAGGGCCAAGGGGCCACTGGTTCTGGAAATGAATGCCAGGCCCGGACTCAATATTCAAATTGCAAACCAAATGGGACTGCTTCATCGACTTCGATTCATCGATGCCAATGCTGTTAAGATGGGATCATATATGGACAGAGTATCCTTTTCGAGAAGAATCCTGCCACGCATTCAATGACAGTACTTCCCGGGTTTGCAGGAACCACCAACACTCGGATATCCTAAGCTAGTAGTAGTTCAAGTTTAATCATAATTTTCGAAATAGGACGGTCTGCGCTTGCTTTACTACTCCGTTAAAATCATCATTACTGCCCTGCTCATTGTGCTGATTTCCGAGATTGCCAGGCGTAGCAGCCTGATCGGTGCCATTCTGGCCTCTGTTCCCCTGGTTTCCATACTGGCAATGGTCTGGTTGTATGTGGATACCGGGAACCTCGAAAAAATATCAACCCTGTCAACAAGTATTTTCTGGTTGGTATTGCCATCACTCGCCTTGTTTATATGTCTGCCTGTCTTACTTAAGTATGGTTTGAATTTTTACCTAAGTATGTCCCTGTCTATAGTGGTAACGATCATCTGTTATTTCTCGATGATATTTATCCTGGGAAAATTTGGAATTGAGCTCTAGGAGTTCAACTTGAAAGCCATGGTATTGCATAAGCAGGGACAGCTTTTGCAGACCGAAGGAGTCGAAAAGCCGCTATGTGGTAAAAATCAGGTACTTGTTCGGATCAGTGCCTGCGGGGTATGTCGCACCGATTTGCATGTCTGTAATGGTGATCTTGATAATCCGAAACTGCCATTGATACCGGGGCATGAAATTGTCGGTTATATCGAAGAAATGGGCAGTGAAGTTCAGGGCCTTCAGCTTGAGCAACGAGTCGGTGTGCCCTGGCTGGGCTCAACCTGCGGTCATTGTTTTTACTGCAGGCATGACATGGAGAACCTGTGTGATGAACCGGGATTTACCGGTTACCAGATTGATGGTGGCTATGCAGAGTATGCGGTTGCTAATCAACATTTTGTTTTTCCGCTGGATATGAATATGGATGATATCGAAGTCGCCCCTTTGCTATGTGCCGGCTTGATTGGATTCCGATCCTATCGAATGGCAGGCGAATTCAGTCGACTTGGTGTTTACGGTTTCGGTGCCGCCGCGCATATTATTACCCAGATTGCAATTCATCAAGGCGTTGAGGTCTACGCCTTTACCCGTGAAGGAGATACTGCAAGTCAGGAATTTGCCAGAACACTGGGAGTCACCTGGGCCGGCAACTCCGGGGACAACCCACCAAAAGAACTTGATGCCTGTATTATCTACGCGCCGGTGGGTGAACTTGTACCCCTCGCATTAAAGGTACTCAGAAAAGGGGGCGTGCTGGTGTGTGCCGGAATACATATGAGTGATATCCCCACATTTCCTTATGCATCTCTATGGGGTGAGCGGGTAATCAGGTCAGTTGCCAACCTCACCCGACGTGATGGTGAAGATTATTTCAAATTGCTGAATAACATTTCAGTTCATACGAGTACTACACCTTACAAACTGGAGGACGCCAATTCCGCATTAGCTGACTTGAGAGAGGGCAGACTACAGGGTGCAGCAGTGCTGGTGCCTGGCTCATAAACTGAAGGTAAACTGAAAATATTTAATGAACCACAATAACAGGAATAAATTATGGAATGGTTATTTGAGCCGCAGTCCTGGGTTGCACTAGTCACACTGACTGCTCTGGAAATTGTTCTTGGTATCGATAATATTATTTTCATTTCGATCCTGGTCAGCCGACTGCCTGAAAGAATGCGGCAGAGAGCCCGGTTCCTCGGACTTTCCTTTGCCATGCTTACCCGGATCCTGTTACTACTTTGCCTTGCCTGGGTTCTCCAATTAACCAGTCCATTGTTTTCGATCCTGCAGGAAGAAATATCAGGCAGAGACATTCTTTTAATTACCGGGGGCTTGTTCTTGCTGGCCAAGAGCACGCTGGAAATACACAAGGAATTCGAGTCGGCGGCCAGCCCGGAAAAGCCTGCCTATACCAATTCATTCTGGGCGGTTATTGCGCAGATAGGCATCATCGACATTGTGTTTTCTCTGGATTCGGTCATCACTGCGGTGGGTATGGCAGAACATATAGAGATCATGATTATTGCGGTTGTGCTCGCCATACTGGTCATGATGTTCACAGCGAGAGCTATATCGGAATTTGTTGAAAATAACCCAACCATAAAAACACTGGCACTTAGTTTCCTCATACTGATTGGTGTTGCACTGATAGGCGAGGGTCTGGATATGCATATACCCAAGGGCTATATCTACTTTGCCATGGCGTTCTCTTTGGTTGTTGAATTGCTAAACATGAGAATAAGGCAAAGACGTACAGTTTAATTGCATACGGCATTTACCGGGTCTATTGGATCGTTAAAATGGATATAAGTGTGCACTTATGGAACACGCCAAAAGAGGATATAATCTTTTTTCAACTTTATATATACCAGTTGGAATGTGGTCGCAGAGTTTAAATTTCTCGCTCTAATTCTAGCTCTCTATTTGCTCAGCGGTTGTACCTACATCCCGCGAGGAGACCGTGGACCCGACACCTATGCTTTTCCATTCAAGACTGACTCAAAACTCCGCCAAATGCTCTCCGGGTACCCGGAGACTGGCCGAGCCATGGTTGCCAATGATCCAAAGCTTGCATTAACACTGAGGCTTGATCTGATCGATGTTGCAGAACATTCCATAGACATCCAGTATTTCATCTGGCAGAACGATCTGTCTGGTATCCTTGTTATCGATCGACTGATTGAAGCTGCTGACAGGGGTGTTCGTATACGCGCACTTGTAGACGATATACAGCTTGACGGGTTGGTTCCGCGTCTGATTGTGATCGGATCGCATCCCAATATCGAAGTGCGCATCTTTAACCCGTTTAGTGTACGAGTAGGAATAGGAATGGCAGAAAATCTGTTCCGTATGGCAGAGTTCTTCATTGACGGGAATCGACTCAATCACCGGATGCATAACAAGCTTCTCGTTGTAGACAATCAACTGGCCCTCCTCGGTGGCCGCAATATTGGTGACGACTACTTCGGACTCAGCACCCATCGTAATTTTATCGATACGGACTTGCTATTGTCCGGATTGCTGGTTCAAGAGCTATCGGACGGATTTGACACGTACTGGAACAGTCGCTGGGCTNNACTGCGCCAGCGTATTGATGATCGATTAGCGTCTTACCCGGAGTTAACTGCGCTTGTTGATCCGGCGCGGATTGAGGAAACCATCATGTCCCTCGGTAAGGCTCATGAACTTGACGAAGCTTCTATCCTGCTGGATAGTCCGGACGTAACTTGGGGGGAGAAACCGGATGAGATTGCAAATGCGTTGGCCGAGGTCACCCGCTCAACGCATCTGGAGATCCTTATTGTCTCTCCCTATCTGGTGCCCACCAAGAGAATGCTGGATATTGGCAGGGAACTGGAGGAGAGAGGTGTCAAGATTCGTATCGTGACAAATTCGCTGGCATCGAATGATGTGGTTATGGCACATGCTGCTTATGCCAATTTTCGCAGGACCATCCTTGATATCGACCTTGAGCTCTACGAGTTTCGGGGCGACCCTGCCATAATGCGGAACAACCAGGCAGAAAATTATTCATTGCATTCAAAGTTTATTCTTTTCGACGAATGGATATTTCTCGGTTCGCCGAATCTGGACCCCCGCTCGTTACAACTGAATACAGAGCTTGCTGTACTGTTACGGTCACAGACACTGTCAGCCGAGCTCAGAAATTACTTCTATCAGCTCATTGACCCGGACAATGCCTGGCGCGTGGAAAGCGAGGCGAACAATCTTGTATGGAGAAGCAGTAGCGGCACTCTGGATCGGCAGCCTGCAAAGAGCAGCTGGCAGCGATTCCAGAGCTGGTTGATGATGCTATTACCAGTCAAAAATCAACTCTAATCATACTCTATCTTATTTATAATCTTGTCTTTTGATATAGGATTAATATCAAATTAATTCAATATCAAAATAATTCTTTTTCGTCTAGTCAAAGCGAGATTTGACTCCTTATTGATGATTTTTAAACGATATAGAAATTTAAATCACCCCGGCCGATTTTTATTACTCTGCATATTCCATTTGTACTCCGGTGCACGGCGGTACCCATCTTTATGCACCGGTCCACTTTCATGAGCCTGCCATGAGTACGGATGAACTGCCTCTTGATAGCCAGGTAGCTTCCGCTGTGGTCATTGATGTAGCTGAACAATTGCTTGCTGTGCTGATGGCAAGCGGGTATAGATTGGGGTAACAACTCGAACCCGAATATAATGTAGCTGACCAGGTTGATAACAGAAAGGTAGCTGCTTGATATGTTTGGTGGCTATGGCTGGACTTGAACCAGCGACATCAGCATTATGAATGCTGCGCTCTAACCAACTGAGCTACATAGCCACGGGGGTGAAATTCTGGAAGCGCGATTGTCCAAACTGGAAGCAGGTTTGTCAAGAATGTGGGTACAATGCCCGGCTATCAACGGGTGCCGAATACCACAATAGTTTTGCCGGAAACCGTGATCAAGTGTTCCTCTTCCAGGCTTTTCAGGACCCGGCCGACCATTTCTCTCGAGCAACCCACAATCCGGCCCAGTTCCTGGCGGGTAATCTTGATTTGCATGCCATCCGGATGAGTCATGGCATCCGGTTCCCGGCAGAGTTCCAGCAACGTACGCGCGACCCGGCCCTGAACATCGGTAAATGCCAGATCCCGGACCTTGCTGCTGGTTTTGCGCAAGCGGATGGCGAGTTGGGAAGCAATAGAAAAAAGGATGTCCGGAAACAGGGATTGCAGTGAGCGGACTCGCTCATAGCTGATCTTGGCAATCTCGCATTTGGATTTCGCCCGTACATAAGCGGAGCGGCGGGAACCTTCCTCGAACAGTCCCAGTTCACCGAAAAAATCCCCGGGGTTCAGGTAGGCCAGCACAATCTCCCGACCACGGCTGTCCTCAACTTGAACGGACACGGATCCCTTGATGATGTAGAACAAATCAAGGCTCGGATCGCCAGCTTTGATGATGATGCTCTTGGCTGGATACTCCCTGACGTGGCAGTGTTCCAGAAAGCGGGAAATTAATGTATTTTGGTCACGAAAAGCCAGTTCGGCCATATCGTTGTGCCCCCCGATTGCCTGTGGTTATTTTACCGTTCAGGTTTGTACAACAGTCATATCGGCACAGTTTACACTTTTTCCAAATATTCAACCAGTTGGAGATTTTGATGGAGACGACCTTGAAATGGGCCGGAGGGGCCGCGTTTATCGGATTGAGTTCAAGTGGACACACCGTGGTGTTCGACGGTCCGCCCGAAGGAGGCGGGCGGAATCTTGGAGCCAGGCCCATGGAAATGCTGCTCCTGAGCATGGCCGCATGCAGTACCTATGATGTTGTTTCCATACTGAAAAAATCCAGGGAAAACATTGCTGGGTGTACTGTGAAAATTTCAGCTACGCGCGCTGAAGATCATCCCCGGATCTTCACAGACATCCATCTGCATTTTGTCATTGAAGGCGAGAAGATAAGGGCAAAGAATATCGAGCGTGCCATCCAGCTATCGGCGGAAAAGTATTGCTCTGCCTCAATCATGCTGGGTGCCATGGCAAAAATCACACACGATTACGAGCTTATACCCACCAGCGGGGCCTGATAATTATTCTTTCAATCTCACCACAACCGGATCACCACCTGTCACACTGCTGAGAGCCTTGACGTCGGTTTGAGACCGGGCCCAGATATTGGTTTTTGCAGCCAGCCGAATTTCATTTCCGACTGATACGGGCGTCTTGCCATAGCCGATGGCGATGCATTGTCCCTCGGTCCAAAAGGCGATCTCCCCCGGCTCAATTATGTCTCTGGCATCGGGCTCAAGTGAACAACTGACAGGGGCCTGGAAATAAACTTCCTCGCCCCAGGTTTTTGCAGTGGCATTAAACGGCAGCTGGTCAATGATCGCTTGCGCAGTCGGTGTGTCCAGTGTGACCAGCTCCAGCGATACGGGGCCGATCTCGATAATGACACCCGTCATTAATCGCTGTTTGGATTTTTATTCATGAAGGCGCCGGCGGGACCGGTAACGATCTTATGCACCAGCAGGGACTGTTTGTTAGTATTGGTCTTGCGGTAAATTCGTTTCAGGTGTGTCTTGGCCGTGGACAGGCTGATATTCAATGCCTCGGAAACGTAAGAAAGTTCGGGGACTTCCAGCAGTTTGGCCGTGACCCTGGCCTCAGCAGGAGTCAATGAATAGAGTCCGATCAGGACATCCTCCACCGAACCGCTTGGTTTCTCCTCTTCCTCATCGTCGGTGGAATCAATCTTGGCGATGGCAAATTCGATGGTGGTTTTCAGGTCAGTCTCGCGTAGGGGTTTATTGATGAAACCCAGGGGTTCTACTGACTTTGCCCGTGTGAGCGTAGCCTCATCGGCGTGCGATGTCACAAAGATGATCGGGGTCTTGAAATTCTTGGTCATGATCTCGGCCGTGTCCACCCCGTCCAGTCCCTTGCCCAGATTAATGTCCATCAATACGAGATCCGGATTGAGTGAGCGTACTTGGTTGATGGCCTCCTTACCGTCATTGGCGGTACCGGCGATTTCGTAACCAAGATCGTTGATATAGAGCTTGATAACCGAAGCCGTCGTCGGGTCGTCATCAACAATCAATATACGTTTCTTGGACATTTATTTTAATTTCTTGATTTGAGGGACAAATTATTCAGGAGCAATTATATTACTATAGCACTCATGCATGAGATATACCCCTGTTAATGGAACTCAAAAATAACCTGTCAAAGGTCTATCTGGGGCTGAGCGCTTGACACCTGAAAGCTGGTAAAGGCTCGATCAGGGGGATCAAGTCTCTCTAGGGTTCTCGGCCCGGCGAATATAAAACTCATAGATGCCACCCTGTTCGGTTTGTCGCAGGATCTCGTGCCGGGTCCTGGCCGCATAGGCCTCGAAATCAACCACGGAGTGAGGATCTGTGGCCTCAACAAAGAGGATCTGTCCGGCTTGCATCTTGTTCAGCAGAACCTTGGTCTTGAGTATGGGCAGTGGGCAATTCAGGCCCTTCGCATCCAGCACCCGGTCTGCTGTCAGCTTGTCGTCGATGTCAGTCTGGTTCATTGGCATAAGTGAGTGATTATACAATGATTGCGATCCTGCTGATTACCATAACGCCATGCGCATTTCACGAAACAGCTGTAGGGGCTCATCCTGTATTTATATGCCAGATTATATGCCGCTGCCTGATAAATTTGTTATATTATAACATTACATTAACCGGTCGCCGACAGGAGGGCAAACTATGGCAAATGACAGCGTGTTGATGCCTTTCAAGGACAGGGATCACGCTCACCAAAGTTGCCTTGAGAAAGCCCTCGATCAGGCAGTCAAAAACTGCGAATCCAGCGGCGTACGGCTTACCCCGTTACGGCGGCGAGTCCTGGAACTGATCTGGGGCAGTCATATGCCAGTCAAAGCCTACGACCTGCTGGATCAGCTTCGTGATGAAAAGATTGGTTCCGCCCCGCCGACAGTCTACCGGTCACTGGATTTCCTGCTGGAAGAGGGCCTGATTCATAAACTCCAGTCTCTGAATGCCTACGTCGGTTGTGGCGAACCGCTCAAGCATCACACCAGCCAGTTCCTGATTTGCCGGGACTGTGGCGAAGTCGCCGAAATGGATGATCCGGATATCCAGCAGGTATTGTCACGCAAGGCTGAATCACTCGGCTTCCAGGTCCTCGACAAGACGATTGAGATCCAGGGACTCTGTGAGAAATGCATTGCCGGTTAATTAGCCATGCGGCGAACCAGACATCCATTTCCGGTTTTGTTATCCATGCTGCTGTGTTGCCTTCAGTCGCAGGTAAAAGCAGAGGAGCCCGTCAGGATCCATGTCAGTATTCCTCCGCAAAAATTCCTGGTTGAACGGATAGGCGGAAACCGGGTGGAGGTGGCTGTGTTATTGAAACAGGGTATGAACCCTGAGAGTTATGAACCCACGCCACGGCAGATGGCCCGGTTAAATTCATCCACCCTCTATTTCCGGATAGGTGTGCCTTTTGAAGAAGTATGGATAAAACAAGTTGCCGAACTAAATCCGGAACTGGCCATCATTCCTTGCTGTGGATCCCTTGGCGCAATAACACATGATCATTCAGATGAAGAGCAATACTTAAAAGATACTCATGTCTGGACCAGTCCCGATAATGCGAAGGAACTCGCGAGGATAATCCAAGATGCGCTGATAGAACATGATGATGTGAATACTGCATTTTATTCAAAGAATTTTGAACGACTTGCAGAAGAACTGGACCAGCTGGATTTAAAAATAAAACATAACCTGGAAAAAGTTCGGCACCGTTATCTGATTGTATCCCATCCATCGTGGGGCCATTTTGCCGAACGCTACCAGTTGAAGCAGGTTCCAATCGAGAGACACGGTTCTGAACTCAGGGCCAGGGAACTTGCGAGACTGGTTAACCTGATCAATGCAACCGGTATCAAGGTAATTTATGTGCAACCCCAATACAAGACAACAGCAGCAAAAGTCCTGGTACGTGAGACAGGGGCGAGCATGATAGAAATTGATCCATTAGCGGAAAATTATATCGAGAACCTGGAAAAGATCAGCAAGCTGATCAGGAAGGGGAATAATCAATGAGCCTGATTGAAATTAAGGATGTTGATTTTGCCTATGACAGGGAACTGGTACTCAAGAACATTAATCTCTCGGTTGAATCTGGTGAATTCCTGGGGATCATCGGTCCCAATGCGAGTGGGAAAAGCACACTTGTAAAACTTATCCTTGGCCTGCTGGAACCGGATACTGGAACCATTCGGGTTCTGGACATGCCCGTGACCTCAGCCAGAAAACAGATCGGTTACGTACCTCAATATCCAACATTTTCGAGAAGGGATTTTCCAATCAATGTCCGTGATACTGTCATGCTCGGCCGCCTCGGTCTGTCTCACTGGTTTTCTGCCTATTCATCTACTGACAGACAGATTTGCCAAGAGGTCTTACGCGCCGTTGAAATTGAGGATATAGCAAGCCGGCCTATTGGCACGCTCTCCGGTGGACAGTTACAGCGTGTGTTGATTGCAAGGGCACTCGTATCGGAACCGGAGATTCTGATTCTGGATGAACCCACAGCAAATATTGATATACGTGTCGAGGAGGATATCTTTGGTTTACTGAAACAATACAATGAACGAATGACGATACTAGTTGTGTCCCATGATATTGGTTTCATATCAAGCTATGTTGACCGGGTAGCATGTGTTAACAAGACACTGGCTTGCCATAACACGGAAGAAATCAGCGGCAAAACCATTGAGGAGCTCTACGGCATCGATGTCAGGATGATAGATCATGCCCACTGATAATAATGAGTGAGTTCTTTTCCTATAATTTTATCCAGCATGCCATGTTAGCCTGCATCCTGGCCAGCATTGGTTGCGGCATCATGGGGACCTATGTTGTCGTCAGGCGGATTGGATTTCTTGCAGGTGGTATTGCGCATTCGGTGCTCGCAGGTATGGGTATTGCCTATTATCTGGGTAATACACCATTGGTGGGTGCCGTCATCGCAGCACTCGTAGCCAGCGTTCTGATTGGTTTGATAAACCTGAAGTGGCGACAGAATGAGGACATTTTGATTGCCATGTTCTGGTCCGTGGGAATGGCCATCGGGATCCTGTTTATATCCCGGACACCGGGATACAACGTGGATCTCATGAGTTACCTGTTTGGTAATATCCTGCTGGTTTCCGGTAATGACCTGGTTCTGATGCTGTTACTGGACATCCTCTTGTTCCTGCTGGCCACCATGCTTTACCGTCAATTCCTGGTAACAGCCTTTGATCAGGAGTTTGCCCGCTTACGGGGGATAAATGTAGAGTTTTATTACATCCTGTTGCTCTCTATGGTAGCGCTTACAGTGGTGTTATTAATCCAGGTGGTTGGACTGATACTGGTACTGGCATTACTGATTCTTCCTGCTGCCAGTGCTACACAATTCGTCAGCTCAATCAAGCCAATGATGTTGCTTTCGGTTTTGTTCAGTTTGTTTGTGACAACCAGTGGCCTGGTGATTTCGTACCAGCCTGACTTACCCTCCGGCGCCACGATTATTATCATTGCAAGCTTTGTCTATCTAGTCTCGATTATTTCAAAACGAATCCAGGTGAAATTGACAGGGAATCATGATAATTAATTCAGGAAGATTTGATCCGCTCACCTGAAGCCTCGGCCAGCTGGCTAATCAGCTTTTCTGTATCATCCCAGCCAATACAGGCATCGGTAATACTCTGACCGTATGTCAAATCCTTGCCCTCCTCGACATCCTGTCGCCCTTCGACAAGATGACTCTCTATCATGACGCCGAAGATATGCCGTTCACCGTCGGCAATTTGCGTTGCGATATCCCTGCCAACTTCCAGCTGGAGCCTGGGTTGTTTCCTGCTATTAGCATGGCTGAAATCGATCATGATCCGATCCGGCAAACCGGCTTTTCTTAATGCCTCTGCTGCGGTTTCAACACTCTTCTTGTCATAATTCGGCGTCTTGCCACCGCGTAGTATAATGTGACAATCCGGGTTGCCCTTGGTCGCAAATATGGCTGAATTGCCTTCCTTTCTCAGGGACAGGAAATGATGAGGACGGATCGCCGCACCGATAGCATCCACTGCAACTTTTATATTTCCGTCGGTACCGTTTTTAAAACCGACAGGGCAGGAAAGCCCGGAGGCAAGTTCACGGTGAACCTGGCTTTCCGTTGTTCGGGCACCGATCGCGCCCCAGGAAATCAGATCAGTGACATACTGTGGTGTAATCAGGTCCAGGTATTCGGTGCCGGCGGGAATACCCATATCATTTAATTTAAGGAGCAGAGTGCGGGCAAGCCGTATTCCCTTGTTAATGTGGAAACTGTTATTCAGTTCGGGATCATTAATCAGTCCTTTCCATCCGACAGTGGTCCTGGGTTTCTCAAAATAGACACGCATGACGATAAGCAACTCATTACTGTATTTGTCTTTCAGCGTTTTGAGTTTTTGTGCGTACTCGAGTGCTGCCTTGGTATCATGTATGGAACAGGGGCCGGCAATCACTAGCAGGCGTTTGTCCTTACCTTGCAGAATATTATGGATAGCTTCACGGGTTTCATATGTCGTGATGGCAGCTTTTTCCGTAATCGGTATCTCCTCGGTAATCTCGGCAGGTGATGTCACTGCTTTGATAGATTCAATCCTCAGATCATCAGTATTGTATTTCATCGAACGTGAACCGTAGCTTTTGTTATAGGTATAATTTAAGAATCAGGGACAGAAAACCATTCAATTAGCCCGGAGGCCAACCAAATGATCTGCCGGCAAGGATATGAACATGCAGGTGAAAAACAGTCTGACCTACTTTCTCGCCATTGTTGATAACCAGTCTGAATGCATCACCATAACCTTCCTGATCAGCAATCTTGGCCACGACCAGTAATAAATGCCCAAGCAATTCCTGGTGTTCTTGCTTGGCATCAGCCAACCGGGGAATGGCCTGTTTTGGTATGACCAGAATATGTACTGGTGCCTGGGGATCGACGTCGCGAAATGCCAGGGCGAGATCATCCTCATAAACAATATCGGCCGGTATTTCGCGGTTTATGATCTTGCTAAATATAGTCTCTGTCATGATGGTAAATAGGTTGTTCCAGGTTGGTTTCGGCGAATCGCGATTATAGGATCGATTTGCCTGGCAATAAACAGCCAACCGGCATGGAGGCTGGAGAAGTGGCAGCTACTGACCATTCAGCTTTCTTGATTCTGACAGCAGGCGGCGGACGGTCTCCTCCCAGCGCCTGAGGGCCTCCTCGTAATAGTCAAAGACACATTTCTCGCAACCACGCTCACAACACTCAGATGGCAGGGGTTTTTGTGGCCGCGGCGGCAGTATCGTCGTTGACATGTTCTCCGGTCGGCATTATTGCGGTTATTTTTTTATGGATTATCTTCTGAATACAACGGTCTAGATACCCATGTTACTCAGTGTGACCATGATGTCATTTAATATGGCGGTTGCGCGAGGGTGTTCAGTCTCAAAATGTGAGAGAGCATCTTTCATACTGTCCATCAAACTGCGATCATCATCCTCTTTTTCCGAATCCAGTTTCCTCTCCAACTCGTTGATCAGGCGGTTCAGTTTGTCCCTGGATTCTGTATCGTCTTTTGACAGGCATGCTACTTCTTCGCGCAGTTTCTGTAGTTCGCTATGCAGTTTATTGAGAGCCATGGCTTATAAATAATTGGTTTGGATAAAGGATTATACCTGTCGATTCGCCTTGCTGTTAACTGCCGGAATTATGCCATTTTCAGCCGGTTTTTCCGGGGAAATTCATACCCTTTCCAGAGGACAGGGATGGTCACTTTTTGACATTCACTGTCACCCACAGCAGTCACCATGTCGAGAATACCGTGATGGAGTTCACGTTTGTAGCCTGGTGGCTGATCGGCCAATTTTCACTAAATAAGTAATAAAACCAGTGAGTTAAATAAAATATACCCGTGCTTTTGCAATAAATAATACCTTTGGCATGCATCGTGAATGGTAATAGGCACAAGTTTACTAACATGCAGACAATCTGACCCGGAGGTCGCAAATGAAAATATTAAACCTGAAACATGTGATGTCGGTCCTTACGTGTCTCGCTCTGACACTGGCCGTCGCCGCGCCTTCTATTTCCTACGCTGGCCCATGGAATGGTGACAAGGGTAAACGCCATGGTTGGTCTAAAGACTACAAAGGCAAGGGCAAACACCATGGCTGGCAAGAATTCCACAAGCGTAACAAAGATCGCTGGGAGGAAATCAAGGCCCGTTATGAAGCAAAGCATGGTGGTGGCTCCGAACCGACGAGTGTTGGCGAGGAATGGACCGTGCAAGTTCAAGACTTTGCTGTTAGTCCTGGCACTCTCATGAGTCTGACGGTGAATTCACTGACCACGGTGCAGGAAGTATTGGATACGGCTGCCGGTGGTACTGCCCCAGCCGGAGTTGCGCTACAAGATTGTCTAGACCACCCGGTGTTATATAACTGTGGCTCTAATGATACGGTAGGTGCTCTGGATGGCTCTCTTACCCTGGAAGCTTCCACCGTAGAGAATGGTGAACTTTTGTATCTGTGGCAGCGATAAAGTTTTCCCCCTAGGTCTAGCAATCGGCTCTCCTCCTAAGATAGACCTCCTGATATAAACCCCGCGAATGCGGGGTTTTTTTATTACCTATTGGAAATATTAACCTCCTTGAAAAAGCTCAAGAGCGCATAACATCACACTGAGGTTCTGGTATCATCAATAGCAAGTCACAAGAAAGACTCACAACGGTCTTATGCCCGGCAGGGGGGAGCTATGCAACCGTGGGAATTCCATAATCTATTGAACGCGCAGTCGGACGTAATGGGTCAGATAGTCCTGGCCTTGTACGGGGGGATACTCTCGATACCGGTGGTTATCGTGGTGATGTACCTGCTTTTCTATCGCTAGCCACATGTAAAATTACGAATCGCAGTGAATGCAGTGAACAATTTAACTGTGATAGATAAGCTTTTTATTAATTGGTGGGCCCGGTAGGACTCGAACCTACGACCAATGGATTATGAGTCCACTGCTCTAACCAACTGAGCTACAGGCCCGGTGAAAGGCGGGTGCCTGCCAGAGTAATTGTTCCTTCTGGCAGTTGATCAATCCAGGAAGGTTTTCAGCTGTTCGGAACGGCTGGGATGCCTGAGTTTCCTGAGGGCCTTGGCCTCAATCTGGCGGATGCGCTCACGGGTGACGTCAAATTGTTTACCCACCTCCTCAAGCGTGTGATCCGTATTCATATCAATGCCGAACCGCATTCTCAGCACCTTGGCCTCGCGTGGTGTGAGTCCGGACAGCGCTTCACGGGTCGTCCGCCGCAGGCCTTCAAAGCCAGCGGACTCACTGGGCGCCAGGATGTTCAGGTCTTCGATGAAATCACCAAGGTGCGAATCTTCATCATCGCCAATGGGTGTTTCCATGGAGATGGGTTCTTTTGCAATCTTGAGGACTTTCCTGATTTTCTCCTCCGGCATTTCCATTCTTTCTGCCAGTTCTTCAGGCGTCGGTTCACGTCCCTTTTCCTGGAGTATCTGCCGCGAAATCCGGTTCAGTTTATTGATGGTTTCAATCATGTGAACCGGTATACGAATGGTCCTGGCCTGGTCAGCTATGGAACGGGTTATAGCCTGCCGTATCCACCAGGTCGCATAGGTGGAAAACTTGTAACCACGACGGTATTCAAACTTGTCCACGGCTTTCATCAGGCCGATATTACCTTCCTGGATCAGGTCCAGGAACAACAGGCCACGGTTGGTGTATTTCTTGGCGATCGAAATCACGAGCCTGAGGTTGGCTTCCACCATTTCCTTCTTTGCCCGCCGGGCCTTTGCTTCGCCAATCGATATTCGACGGTTGATGTCCTTGACATCGGAGATGGTCAACTCCTCGGTGAAAATCTCCGCGAGTCTCTGCTGAATCGTAATGATCTCGTCCTGAAACTCCTTTATTTTTTTGGCATAAGGTTTCCTGGATCTGGCAATAGACCTGGTCCATTGCGGGTTGGTTTCATTGCCCGGGAAAGTGGCGATAAATTCCTTGCGCGGCATTTTCCCCTGTTTGACACAGAGATTCATGATGTTGCGTTCAGCGGATCGGATGATTTCGACAAGGTGCCTGACATTCATGGTCAGAAGATCGATGAACTTGGGCGTCAGGCGCAGACCAAGGAATATCAGGGTCAATTCTTCCTGTAACGCGACCGTTTTCTTGTGATGTCTGCCATTGCGCTTGACGGAACGATTAACCCTGTTAAACAGCTTGGCAACGGATTCCACGTGTTCACGCACAGCCTCGAGATCCAGGGTTGCCTCTGGCTCGTCATCTGAATCAGAATCATCGTCGTCATTGTCTTCGTCATCGTCACTCTCGGCCGTATCATCTTCACTAGAGATGTCATTGTTATTATTGTTTTCCGGCAATATCCCGTCATCCGGGTATTCCTCCAGATCGGTAAACCCGATGATAATGTCACTCAGTTTCAGTTCTTCCTTCTGGACCGAGAGGTAATTGTTCAGCAAGCTTTCAATGGTGCCGGGATAGGTAGCCAGGGCCTTCAGGACTTGTCCGATACCCTCCTCGATACGTTTGGCGATTTTGATTTCGCCCTCGCGGGTGAGGAGGTCGACGGTACCCATTTCACGCATGTACATGCGCACCGGATCTGTAGTACGGCCAAATTCATTCTCGACACTGGCCAGTGCGGCTGCGGCTTCCGCAGCTGCCTCCTCGTCAGGGCCCTCCGTGCTGTCGGTCATGATGATGTCGAGATCCGGCGGGGATTCATAGACAGTTATCCCCATGTCATTGATCATATTGATAATATCTTCAACCTGCTCCGGATCGACAATGTCATCAGGCAAGTGATCATTGACCTCATGATAGGTCAAGAATCCCTGTTCCTTGCCCTTGGCAATGAGCAGTTTTAATTGCGACGACTGTTCGTCTTGAGAGTTGACTTGATCAACATTTTCCATAGGATTCGTGATTTTGGCTCGGGATTTGCTAGGCGGATATTCGCTCTAAGTATTTGATTTGATTAAAAATAAAGTGTCAACATAAACGCTCAAGTATAGCATACTTTCCAAGATGCGCTAGCTGGTTCCCTGGCCCGGTTTGCCTATGGATTTGTCATACAATTGCCTGAAATCATCCCAGCCCTTGATATTGCGTCTTTGCATCTGGCGTTTTTCCTCATGAATGGACCGTTCGATATCTGAAATATAGTCGATTAATTCATTTTTAAAGGCCTCGTCATCCACTGAATCATCATGAATCAGGGGATTCTCCTGGGTTGCCAGTTCCCTGAGTCGTTTCCCGTAACGGTTATCCCGCCAGTGTTCCAGTATCCTGGCGGTGTTGACCTGTTTCTGACTGCGGCAAAACTCCAGGAGTTCCAGCAGAAATTCAACGCCCGGGTCCTTGATGTTCCGGAGTCGAGTGAGTTGCTCGTCGCTGATGCTGAGTTGAGGGTGGTGTAACAGTAATTGTATAGCCTTGCTGATCGGTGTCATCGGTGTGCATCGCCTTGCTGTCTGGGCACTGCGTACATTACTGCGCACAATCTCAGGTGCAGGTTTGGTTTCCTTCAGCAAACTCACCAATGCCTCTTCCTGAAGCTGGCACTGTTTTGCAAGGTCGCTGATCAGCAGGGCCTGCAAGGCGCCAGCGGGGATCCTTGAAATGTAGGGAATGGCTTTTTCTGCAAACCGGGCCCGGCCCTCCAGGGTGCTGAGATCAATCTGCTCGCGCAGCGTCTCGAAAAGGTAACTGGACAGAGCCACTCGCTGGTCGTTGGAGGTGAATTTTTCAGCGCCAAACTGGCGGACAAAATCATCCGGGTCCTGTCCTTCAGGCATGAACATAAAAAAGATCTGGCGACCTTCCCGCAACAGGGGCAGGGCAACTTCCATTGCCCGCCAGGCGGCCTTATCCCCGGCCGTGTCGCCATCAAAGCAGAAAATGATCCGGGATGTAGAGCGGAACAGTCGATCCAGGTGCTCAGATGTCGCTGCGGTGCCTAGCGTTGCAACACAGTTAGGAATGCCGTGCTGGGCCAGTGCCAATACATCCATGTAGCCTTCCACGACATAAAGATGATCGCATTCTTTTAGAGACTTCCTGGCCTGGTAGAGGCCGTATAGCTCACGTCCCTTGTGAAAGATTGGTGTTTCAGGGGAATTGAGGTACTTGGGGGTGTCGTCCTGGTCCAGTACCCGGCCGCCCAGACCAATCGCGCGGCCACGCTGGTCACGGATGGGAAAGATGATTCGGTTTCTGAAACGGTCATAGTAATTGCCCGAATCTTTGCGAATGACCAACCCGATATCGTACAGGCGGCCGAGAGCTTCCGTGGAGTTCCCGAGCGCGTTAATCAAAGCGTCCCAGCCGGGCGGGGCATAGCCCAGTTCATAATCCGCCGCCAGTTTCCCGGTAAGGCCCCGATCTTTCAGATAGGTTATCGCCTGTTGTGCCCGGGGGTGTTCCCGCAGTTGCCGGGTATAGTAGTGAACGACCAGTTCCATCAATTCATAGAGCTGGGTGAGGTGGGCATCTTTCGGGTTGATGCCGCCTTCACGCGGGACTTCAAGACCAACCCTGGAAGCCAGTTCCTCGATGGCCGAGACAAAATCAAGGCCAGCATACTCCATCAGGAAGGTAATGGCCGTACCGTTCGCCCCGCAACCGAAGCAGTGATAAAACTGTTTTTCCTGGCTGACGGTGAAAGAAGGGGTCTTCTCTTCATGGAACGGGCAACGGGCCTGGTGGTTGCGCCCGGCTTTCTTCAGGGCAACATAACCATCGATAACATCGATGATGTCAACACGGGTCAACAAGTCATCAATAAATTGCTGGGGTATCAGTCCGGCCATGATCAATATTCAAATAGGCCAGTATAAACAGCCCGGGTATAAACAGCGACAGGCCAAAAATTAATTGAAAATACAGATAGTTGTATTGCCAACGAGTCCCGGGATCGGGTCTTATGATAAGGCTTGTTTGATCAGGCCGGAAACCTTGCCCATGTCGGCACGACCCTGCAGCCTGGGTTTCAGCTGGCCCATCAACTTACCCATATCCTGCATTCTGCTGGCACCGGTCGCCTGGATGGTTTCTTTGATGATTTGCCGGATTTCCGCCTCGGACAATTGTTCAGGCAGGTAGGATTTCACCACCTCAAGTTCACTGGTTTCCTTTGCAACCAGGTCATCGCGGCCAGCTTTTTGATACTGCTCAATGGAATCACGATGTTGTTTTGCCATCTTGTCCAGAACGGCAAGTACCTGGCCATCATCCAGGTCCGCACGCTCATCTACTTCTTTTTGTTTGATAGCGGCCGTAATCATTCTCAGGGTTGACAGGCGTTCCTTATCCTTGCTACGCATAGCGTTCTTTACATCATCGCTGATACGGTGTTTGATTCCGGATGACATGTTGGGGAGGGTAGAGGATTATCAGTAGCGGCGAGCAGAACGGCGATTTGTATTGGAACGAAACGCTTTCTTTTGATGTCGCTTTACTGCGGCTGCAGCCTTGCGCTTTCTAACCTGGGTTGGTTTCTCGTAAAATTCACGTCTGTGAACCTCGGCCAGGATACCTGCTTTTTCGCAGGCACGCTTGAAGCGGCGCAGTGCAATATCAAAAGGCTCGTTATCTTTCACTTTGACTGATGGCATAAAAATCGTATTTCCTAGGATCTTGAATTTGATGTCAGTGACGAAAAAGCGGTCATTCTAGTGACTGAACTGAGAAATGCAATGATTTGTTACTTATTTCAGCGGGATAGCCAGAGAAAATGCGCGTTCTGGGGATAGAAACCTCCTGCGACGAGACCGGTATTGCGCTCTATGACGGTGAAAAGGGCTTGCTGGCTCATGCCCTGCATAGCCAGGTGGCGATGCACAGTCAATACGGCGGCGTAGTACCGGAACTTGCATCCCGGGACCATATACGCCGGATCATCCCGCTCATCAACTCGGTCCTGGAAGAAGCCGGAGTAATAAAAACCGATATCGATGGCATCGCCTATACGGCCGGGCCTGGGCTTATCGGGGCACTACTGGTTGGAGTGGCTGTAGGCCGCAGTCTTGCCTATGGCTGGGGGATCCCGGCCATTGGTGTCCATCATATGGAGGCCCACCTGCTGGCTCCCATGCTGGAGGACAATGCCCCGGAATGCCCGTTTATCGCCTTGCTGGTCTCCGGCGGCCATACCCAACTGGTTGAGGTCGACGAGCCCGGGCAATATCGTATCCTGGGTGAATCCCTCGATGACGCCGCCGGTGAGGCCTTTGACAAGACGGCCAAGCTGCTTGGTTTAGGGTATCCCGGCGGACCGGCCCTGTCGGCCTTGGCTGAAAAGGGCAATCCTGACCGTTTTACCTTTCCCCGTCCGATGACCGATCGCCCAGGACTTGACTTCAGTTTCAGTGGCCTGAAGACCCATGCTCTCAATACTGTCAGTGCTCATGACTTGGATGACGGGTTACGGGCTGATATAGCCCGGGCGTTTATAGACGCGGTAGTGGACACACTGGTGCTGAAATGCCAACGCGCACTCGAACAAACTGGACTGCGTTCCCTGGTCGCCGCCGGAGGAGTAAGTGCTAACCGACAATTACGTGAGGCGCTGGCAAACCTGGCGGATGATCTCGATGCCAAGGTGTATTATCCGCGACCGGCATTCTGCACGGATAATGGTGCCATGATTGCTTACCTGGGTTGTTTGAAGCTGGCGGCAGGGCTTAAGGAGCCATTGCAATTTAAAGCCAGGCCGCGCTGGCCGATGGAGGAACTGGTGCCGAGCTAGCCGTTTTTCTCGCCTATCTTGTCCTCGGTTCCGCTTAGCAGATTGCGGATATTACTGCGGTGTCTCCAGAATAGAATTACGGCCATGATACTCACCGGGATTACAAGATAGGGTGAGGGGTTGAGCAAGCCACAATAGACCGGTGCCAGTGCACTGGCGGTCAGGCCTGCGAGGGACGAGTAACGAAACAGAAACGCCACGATCAGCCAGGTCACCACAAATGCCAGTCCCAGGAATGCATTAATACCAAACAAGACGCCGATCAAGGTTGCCACACCCTTGCCGCCTTGGAATCTGAAAAACACCGGAAACAGGTGACCGCAGAATGCAGCCAGGGCTGCAAGTCCCAGTACCGGCAAGGGTGCGTTTAACAGGTAGACAACAAACACCGGGACAAAGCCTTTCAATACATCACCGGTTAAAGTCAGAGCCGCTGCTTTTTTTCCGTGCAGGCGAAGGACATTGGTTGCACCTGGATTTTTAGAACCATGGCTACGTGGATCACTCAATCCCGTCACTTTGCACACAACCACGGCTGAAGATATCGAGCCAAGCAGGTAGGCCAGCAGAACAAGCATGACATTCAAAAACATGGTTCTATTGGAATCGGTCATGCTTGACAGGTCAAGCCCTTATCGGTTCTAGTGATGGATATAACGGGGACATAACCGCCATCATGGACATTATCTATCTCAAAGATCTGCGCATAGATGCAGTCATCGGAATTTATGACTGGGAACGGCAGACCAGGCAAACCATAATTCTTGATATCGAGATGGCAACAGATATTGCAAAAGCCGCCAGGACTGACCACATTGATGACACACTGAATTACAAGGCTGTGGCCAAACGTATCATGGCTTTCGTTGGTGAAAGTGATTTCCAGCTTGTGGAAACCCTGGCAGAAAAGATCGCTGAAATACTCCTGAATGAATTTGATATTCCCTGGTTGAAATTAAGTCTCAATAAGCAAGGTGCTGTACGGGGCGTCCGTGATGTGGGCGTTATTATAGAGCGGGGGAAATTACCTGAATGACACAGGTCTATGTAGGTATTGGCAGTAATATCAATCGTGAAGAGAGTATTCGTGGCGGGTTGGAGGCATTGAGTAAAAAATTTGGTGAACTCACACTTTCCGATATCTATGAGAGCGAGGCCTATGGTTTCGACGGCGACAATTTTTATAATCTGGTTGCTGGCTTTCAAACCGATCTCCCTGTTAATGGCCTGAATGCTGCATTGAAAGGCATTGAAATTGACCTGGGACGAGAACAGCATGGCAAGAAATTTCTGCCGAGAACCCTTGATATAGACCTGCTTTTATATGGTAATTTGGTACAACATGATAAAAACGTTGATGTGCCACGAGAAGATATTGAACAGTATGCTTTTGTACTTAAACCACTGGCCGATATTGCCGGAGATTTTAGACATCCGGAAACAAACAAAACCTTCGCAGAAATGTGGTCTGCATTTGATAAACAGGACCAGGCTATCTGGCCAGCCAGCATGTCAGTTGAATAGCGATATGTTTATTAAGATAATGAATTACTGGTTTCGATTGGAACGGGAGGGGAAATGAATATCAGAGCACTATTGTTCCTTTCAGTAGTTGTGTTATTAAGTACCGCCTGTGCGAAATTGGAAGTCAGGGAGCACACAAGCAGACTCAACACGTCGGTAATTCAATATGGAGCAGACTTACGTTGGGGCAGGTACACGGATGCCTATAATTATCATGTCCACCGGGACGGCAGCCAACCGGAAGTTAATCTTGAAGTCCTGAAGGATATTAAAATCACCTCCGTAAAAGCGGTAGAACCGACAATTAACAATGAAGATGCTACCGAGGCAACGGTACCTTATCAGATTGAATATTATGATGAACGCTATAGTACCGTGAAATCCATCAAGCAAACACAAAACTGGTGGTATAGTGAGGATGCCAAACGCTGGCTGATTGAATCCGAGTTCCCGCAGTTTGAATAAGAGGAGGTCAAGGGAACAACGTACGGCCACCATCAATTATCAATATCTGGCCTGTCGTATAAGTTGCATCCATTACCAGATACTTCACAGCGCGGGTAATATCTGTTAATTCTCCCTGCCTTTTTAATATCGTTCTGGCAAGAATAGCTTTCTTGTCTTCTTCTGGCATATTGTCTGGCCAGAGAATAGCGCCAGGCGATATGCCATTTACTCGAATCTCAGGGCCTAGCTCTCTTGCCAGGGATTGAGTCAATGTCACCAGTCCATTTTTGCTGATGCTGTAAATGATATATTCCCTGAGGGGATGATCAGCGTAAATATCAATCAGGTTGATAATGCTTCCTCCGGTTCTCGAAAGATGCGGTGCTGCGTCCCGGGATAAGAACAGGGGGGCTTTCAGATTAACGCCAATCATTTCTTCCCACTGGGATTCAGAGATGGTTTTGATCGGTGTCGGGTAAAATGCCGATGCATTGTTAATTAGTACATCAAGACGCTGGTTTATCCGGAAAGCCCGGTCAATCAGCGACACACAGTTATCTACGAGACAGAGATCACCTTGCAAGACATGGGCTGAGTCAGGTCTGTCAGTATTCAGGTCCTTTTGAAGGTCGAGCGCATCAGCGGATGATGTATTGTAATGAATAATAACATCCATTTTCTCACGGTGGAGTTCACGGCAAATTTCTGCACCGATTCGACGACTGCCCCCGGTGACCAGTGCTGTGGGTTTGCTCATTTCTTGTTAAGATTTTTCCGTTTACCTACGTAATGGCAGTTATATTTTCCCGCCAATTCCGGCAACATACCAATTTATGACACGCATCGCTATGAATGATTTGCCACAGCCTGATCGACATGCCCGTGAGTCGAGCCAGAAATTAAGTGATGAAATTTTCCATGTAATCGCAAATGCAGGCGGGCAAATCGGTTTTGATGAATATATGGAACTCGCGCTCTACCTGCCGGGGCTGGGTTACTACAGTGCGGGGGCAGAAAAAATTGGTGAGGCAGGTGATTTCATAACAGCACCGGGGGTTTCTGCATTATTTTCCCGTTGTCTTGCCAGGCAAATAGCAGAAGTCACTGACCAGTTACCGGATAAACATATCCTTGAACTGGGTCCAGGTACCGGCGCATTGGCAGTCGCAATGATGCTGGAACTCGAACATTTGGGTTCCCTGCCGGACCATTATTTCATGCTGGAAACCAGTGCCGATCTCCGGGACAGGCAACAACATAGAATAAGTCAGGAGGTGCCGCATCTTTATGAACGCTTTAGTTGGCACGACACCTTAAGCGATATATCCATAAACGGAGTGATTATTGGTAACGAGATCCTGGACGCCTTGCCGATTTGCTGTATTCAATATGAAAAGGGTGAATTCATGGAAGTGGCTGTTGGCACCGATAAAAATCGTTTTAGCTGGAGTCAGCGTCCTCTTGCAGTTGAGAAGCAAGCAGTATGCGCCAGACGGTTTGCAGAAGCTGGCACAAAACCGGTTGAGGGATATCGGACTGAAATTAATTTCAAGCTCGATGCCTGGATCAATACAATTTCTACAGCATTATCACAAGGACTGATCCTTCTGATAGATTACGGCTATCCCAGGCAAGAGTATTTTCATCCTCAGCGTACCCAAGGCACCTTGTTGTGTCATTATCGTCATCGTGTTCATACGGATCCTTTTTTGTATCCCGGACTGCAGGATATCACCGTGTCAGTTGATTTCACCGCTGTGGCTGAGGCGGCCTATGATGCAGGCCTTGAGGTGCAGGGTTATACTACACAGGCCCATTTTCTGATTAATTGCGGAATTGCCGGGCTTATAGAGCGAGTGCAATCCGGTTCGTCAATAGAACAACTGGAAATGGCGAAGCAGGCACGGCTATTAACCATGCCAGGAGAAATGGGAGAACGCTTCAAGGTTATTGCCTTGGGTAAGAACCTGGATTCACCACTAATGGGTTTCCGACAATTTGATCAACGCCATCACCTCTAGAGAGAAAACAATGACAGGACCCCGGGTTTGGACTATCTGCAGTTATTGATACTTGGATTGGTGCAGGGGGTTACGGAGTTCCTGCCGATATCCAGTTCTGCACATTTGATTCTGCTGCCTGAACTTGCCGGTTGGGAAGACCAGGGACTGGTATATGATATTGCTGCACACCTGGGCAGCCTGATGGCGGTTATCGTTTATTTTCATGCAGATCTCTCCCGCATCATTAAAGACTGGAGTGGTTCGTTGGCAGGCCAGCCCTTGACACAAAATGCGCGTGTCGGTTGGTATATCATCATAGCCAGTCTTCCGGTTGCCGTGTGCGGGTATTTTTTCTATGACCTGGTGTCCACGGTATTTCGTCAACCCCTGATTATCGCCTGCAGTACTATTTTCTTTGGACTGGTTTTACTCTGGGCAGATCGTATCGGTAAAGTTTCTGTTGATACCGACGCCATCAGCTTAAAGGATGCAATCTGGATAGGTCTGGCACAGGTATTATCACTGATGCCAGGCACCTCCCGTTCAGGTATCACGATAACGGCAGGTTTGCTTCTGGGGTTCAATCGGGAAACCGCGGCCCGGTTTTCCTTTTATCTGGCGATACCGGTAATCCTGATGGCCGGCTCGCATGAAGTCTTCCGTTACCTGCAACAGGAATCATCTGTAGACCCGGTGGCATTTATTCTGATGATGATCATATCCGGAATCAGTGCCTGGTTAGCCATTAAGTTCTTTATCACTTTAATTAACCGGACCGGCATGCTGCCTTATGTTATCTACCGCGTATTACTGGGCCTGTTCCTGATATATGTCTATAGCTAGAGATTTTCCGCAGCAAGACCTTTTAGTGCTGTAATTCTGGCCTCACTGATAGCTTCACCTATGGCCTTACCATTGAGTCCACTGTCTGCAAACATACTGGTATCTACCGAGTTTGCTACTGCCAATGCTTTTCGGAAAAAGTCAGCTTGCGGGTAATCACTGTCTTCCTTGCCTGTACGTCCCCGGGCATCAGCCATGCAAGCCAGCAGGAATTGTTCAAAACGTTCCGGTCTGCGAAATGCGTCAAGTGCATCCAGTTTCTTGAGGAGTGTCTCCGGTCGTGCTTGAAGGATACGATGACAATCCAGATGGTAGCGGGCAACCAGGCTGGCCAGTTCCCGATATTGGTTCGGAATCTTGAGGCGTTTGCAAAACTTCTCGATCAGTTTGGCGCCGCGTGCTTCATGACCATGATGACTGGGCAAGTCAGTTTTTGGTGTTGTGCCCTTGCCCAGGTCATGCATCAGCGCGGCAAACCTGACCTGGGTATCTTCTGTCAATCGACAGGCCTGGTTTAATACCATGATGGTGTGCAGCCCGGTATCTATTTCGGGGTGATATTTTGGCGGTTGGGGAATACCGAACAGGCACTCGATCTCGGGCAAAAGTACCTTAAGTGCTTCACAGGCGCGCAATGTCAGTATGAAACGTGTCGGGTAACTGCCGGCAAGGGCCAACTCCATTTCATTCCAGATACGTTCTGGCGCCAGTGTTTCCAGTTCACCGGTTTCTGTGATCCCCTTCATAAGGTTCATGGTTTCCGGGGCAATACGAAAACCAAACCGTGCTGCAAACCGGGCAACCCTCAAGACCCTGAGAGGATCCTCGATGAATGCGGGAGAAATATGTCGTAGTATTTTTTCCTTCAGGTCCGATGCACCGTTGAATGGATCGATCAGATTTCCCTGGTCGTCCTCGGCCATGGCATTGATGGTCAGATCACGCCGGGCCAGATCCTCTTCCAGAGTGATTTCTTCCGAGGTGTGAAAAACAAAACCTTTATAACCTTTACCGGATTTACGTTCCGTTCTTGCCAGTGCATATTCTTCCTGCGTTTCGGGGTGGAGGAATACCGGGAAATCTTTTCCAACTGGTCGGTAACCATTTCTTTCCATTTCTTCCGGGTTGCTGCCTACTACGACCCAGTCGGTATCCTTTACCGGAATCCCAAGCAGTTTGTCGCGGACAGCACCACCAACCTTGTATATCTTCATCTGGCAAAGACTGCCCTTGTTAAATGTTCAGTGCAAGTGGCAGGAGATCCAGATGGGTTATTTACCGGATAAATGACTGCGGAACTGATAATAACGGGCACGTTGGTATTTGTTCGAGAGATATTGTGGGACGATGGACTGAATAGTGGACGGGGTAATGTCCAGTTCATGCAGATCATTGCGGTGACAAATACTGTCAATTTTTGCAGAAAGATAATTATCTGTTGAGAATGGTTTTCCTGGTACAAAATCAAATATGGCAGCCTGGATTCTGGAAATCAGGTCACCCAATGGAATAATTATCCGCCTGATTCCAAGACAGGCTGCCGTATAAGCTACGAGTTCCTGCAAGGTATAAACTTCAGGGCCGCAGAGATTATAGCGTTTCCCGTAACTAGACGGGTCAGCCATAGTTTTGACAAAGGCTTCTGCCACATCGCCGACATAAATTGGTGCAAAACGGCTCCCGGGACAGGCCAGTGGAAAAACCATAGGTGTCATCTTTAACAGTTTTGCAAAGCGGTTGAAGAAACTATCATCCGGACCAAATATCACGGATGGCCTGAAACTGGTGACACGCAGTCCACGTTTTGAAGATTCGTGTACCAGGTTTTCAGCTTCGCCCTTGGTTTTGAGATAATAGCTTGTCCCCTTGACGGGATCAGCATGCAGTGCACTCATGTGCAAGAGTCGTTTCACCCGGTTTTCTATACAGCCATCGACGACTTTTTCTGCTAGCTCGACATGGGCATGACGGAAGCCCTCGCCGTGCCGTCCTTTCTCATTGAGAATACCCACCAGATTGATTACGGCATCGCAGCCGGCAAACTGTTTTTTCAGGACTTCAGGGCGGTGAATATCAGCCTCGACGAGATCAACCGTGGGCAGGAGGATCAGTTCTTCCTTGTGGTATTCACGATTGCGCGTGAGGATACGCAGGTTGAAGCCTTTCTGGGTCAGTCGATTTGCCAGCGTGCGGCCAACAAACCCGGTTCCGCCGAGTATGCAGATGGTATTAATGATCATGGGTTAATTGTAAGAGAGCTGTTGCCCACTGCAAGCCAAACCTGCAATGTTAAGCCCTGTAGCTGCCGGGATGGGTGTCATTCTGCTGGAGACATTCCGAATTTCTCTTTGCAGCCGCCAGTCATAGATGCTGGCATAAAATATGATCCGGCTGACGTATTTGCGGGTTTCAGTAAATGGAATTTGCTCAATCCAGATGTCCGGTTCAGAACACCCGGATTTTGACAGCCACTTGTCGACACGATTTGGTCCTGCATTATAGGCAGCGGTTGCCAGCACCATGTTACCCTTATATTTGTCCAGCATTTGCCTGAGATACTTGCTGCCCAGGGTGACATTTTTTTCTGCTGAGAGTAGATGTTGGGTTCTGAAATTACTGACACCGAGTTTTCTGGCGGTCTCCCGTGCGGTTCTTGGCATCAATTGCATCAGACCCAGAGCCCCCCTGGGTGATTTTATGTCTTCAACGAAAGCACTCTCGGATCTGACCAGGGAATAGACCCAGCCCGTGTCCAGCTGGTATTGCTTCGCATTTTCGTAAATCAGGTCACGGTAAGGCAGAGGAAAACGCATGTCCAGATAATCATAGGCACCGGCCGATGCCAGTGTGATTATGGCCAGATCATGCCAACCCCATTCAGAAGCCAGATATGCTGCAATCTTTTTCTGTTCGGGCTCCAGATAGGTCAATGCATGCAGCCATTCCTCCCGCGATTCATAGCGCTCACCGATAGCATCAAGCTCATAGGCACGCTGGATGGCCGGCAGTGCCAACACGGCCCGGTGCAGTTCCGGATGTTCCGGGGTTGCGGCATGATGCATGTTATAAACACTGCCCAGACGATCTGCAGCCATGAAACCATAATAATCGCGATCATTGGCAATCAATCCATAAACCCGGCTTGCCTGTTCATGTTCCCCAGTCTTTTCCAGGGCCCTGGCATGCCAGTAATACCAGCGATACTTCACAGTATCAGTAACAGGTACGCCAGTGGTCCATTCTTTCAGTTTTTCCCAGTCGGAATTTTTCAGGGCAGCTACCAGTCGCCAGTGAAATATAGTTTCATCGGCGTAATATCTGGGAATATTGTCCAGCAACATGGTTGCTGATGGATGTTCTTTCAAGGCAGCCAGGATGGCAAGTTTCCGATCAACCTCATTTTCTTCTTCAGGGGTGAAATTATATTGCTTCTCCAACAGCGCCCAACGGGTAATGGATGCATTAATGTTATAACGGGAAAGTCTTATCAAACCATCAATGATGATTTGCCTCGTTTTGCTGTTATCAGCATAGCCGCCGGGTTTAGCTGATAGTTTTGCTGGGTCCTTGCGTATTGCAATCCATGTATTAGCCAGTCCCCTGTATTCAGTACTGAGTTGTTCAGCCAGATAGTTTGCCAGGCGAAAATTATTTCTTTTTACTGCCAGTGCAAATCTTTCCCAGACCAGATCGTCATTCATGAGCGCGCTTTTGTATAGCAGATCGAATGCGGAATCACATTGCGGTGGCAGGGAAGTGCTGGACAGCCAGACTTTTCTGGTCTCATCCAGCAAGGACATGTTGTCCTTGCTATTCATTAATGCAAGCAGGTAATAACAGCGTAACTTGTCGTTGTTTTGGGGGATGTAATTTTTTACAAATGTTTCCCATTGTTTTGTTGCAGCAAGATATTTGAGCCATCTTTGTCTCAACAACCCAATTGAGGGGAAATCACTTTGCTCAGACAGGAATTTTTCAATCTCATTTTTGCCGGTTTTTGAAAGATTCGCTGTAAGATAGTTATAGCGAAGATAGGGATAAAGCGGGTAGTCCTGTAATGACTCAGCAAGTTCCAGGAACTTGTCATTCTCTTTCTTGTGGAAAGCCCTCCTGGCTTCAAGGTACCGGGCACGTTGTTCTTTCAGATCCAAGTCCGAGCCGGTATTGGCATACAGGTTCTGTGGTGACGAAAAAACCAGTAATAAAATGACCGCACTAATACGGTTTCCCATAAAATCGGTTCCCTCAAGATTCCGGTTATTACTGCTTCGATGCAGTTGTGAAAAAATATTCTATTGAAAGAAGTATATCATTTCCAGATTGTCTATAGTGTAACTAGCTCTCATAAAATCAAAGTCCCTGCAGTGAACAGTTAATCACAGTATAATCCGGCCAATGATTTCCCTGCCTGCCCTCATGTTTATTTCCTATATCCTGCTCGGTGCGATAGCAGGTTTCATCGGCGGGCTCCTGGGGCTGGGTGGAGGGATCGTGATTGTCCCCGCCCTGTTGTTTCTTTTTATCCAGCAAGGCTTCCATCCTGAGGTACAAATGCACATGGCACTCGCGACATCGCTGGCAACAATCATTTTTACTTCTATTTCCTCTGCCTGGGCGCACCATCGCCGGGGAGCGGTACTCTGGAAGACTGTAAATTTTCTCGTACCGGGTATTGTGATTGGCTGCATTCTCGGTGCCTGGCTGGCTGACCAGCTTGACACAAACGTACTAAGAACTGCATTCGGGATATTTGAATTGCTGGTCGCCATGCAGGTCATGTTTGGTTTCAAGCCATCACCACAAAGAGAGTTGCCCGGTGTCTCTGGTAGCGGCCTGGCCGGTACTGTTCTAGGCTCAGTTTCAACCATACTCGGGATCGGCGGTGGGACACTCTCGGTGCCTTTCTTGCTTTGGTGTAATGTAAATATTCGGAATGCGGTCGCCACATCATCGGCACTGGGATTTCCAATTGCTGTTGCAGGAACCGCAACATTCATTTTAGCTGGACTGGACAGTACGGTTTTACCAGACCAGAGTCTGGGTTATGTCTACTTACCTGCAGCAGGCACTATAATTGTCACCAGTATAGTGTTCGCCCCTCTGGGTGCCAGGGTAGCTCACGGCATTCCAACTGTGGTTCTCAGGAAAATTTTTGCATTTCTACTGGCGTGTATCGGTATAAGAATGCTTTTATAATTTCAGTGTGGTGTATATGAGCGATACGGTTCTCTGCTATTTTGATGTCATTACCAGAACTCAGGAAGAAACCGACCTTCTTGAAAAGGAAAGGCGGTCATTGAAAGAAGAGAAATGGCTTATTTGCGGGAGATGTAAACAGCTAATAACATCTGAATCAGACGCAGTTAATATAAATGAACAGCATATTCATACTTTTATGAACCCTGCAGGAATAATTTACACATTTGGTTGTTTTCAAAATGCAAAAGGTTGCGTTGGCGATGGGAAATCAACATTTGAATACAGTTGGTTCAGGAATCACAGTTGGCAAATTGCACTATGTAGTGGTTGCCATGAACATCTAGGCTGGTTTTTCCAGAATGGCCAGAAGTTCTTTGCGTTGATACTTGACAAACTTATGCTGTCGTGAAGATTTACTGATGTTAGTTAAAATATTGATAACGCTTTTGATCCTGGTTGCTGGCGCTTTGCTCATGAGTGGTATAGCAATTTACCAGAACCGATTACCACTTTTCAGTACACCGGGTGTTCTGGAAAGGCTCAGGATCTACCTCACAAGCAATGTGGCAGAAACAGAAGCCGAACCAAGGTTGCCGGAACTCGAAATTCGCTCCTATTCGGGGGATCCGGAATATCTGCTTGATCAGAGTCGTCAGGCGATTCAATCCCTTGACTGGGAACTGGTGAGTTATGATGCGAACAGGAAGGAAATACATGCCATAGTTAGAACGCCGCTATGGTCTTTCCGGGACGATGTTTTGGTGCGAGTACGACCTGGTGATTATGATGAACAGTCCGTTTATGTACGATCCTCTTCGCGCCTGGGACGCGGTGATCTTGGCAAGAATTCACGGAATATTCTGGACTTTTACCGGGCTGTGGAGCAGCGTTTATGATCTTCCAGACAAGCCTTAACATCAGCACAAAAGGGCGTAGTACTCATGAAATTACGTCCATGGTAAAGCAGCAACTGGAGCAATCAGGAATTCGTAACGGCCTTTGTAATGTTTTTATCCGTCATACCAGTGCCTCACTGATTATTTGTGAAA
The DNA here is from genome assembly GCA_011772965.1 of Gammaproteobacteria bacterium. Classification (GTDB taxonomy): domain Bacteria; phylum Pseudomonadota; class Gammaproteobacteria; order Eutrophobiales; family Eutrophobiaceae; genus SZUA-592. Next base: position 83,519 of record WVYN01000015.1, on the reverse strand, counting down.
ATGCTGATCCAGGTGTGCGTAGCGATCTTGAAACTTTCTTTTCATCATTGATAATTGACGGTGATCCGGCCTTCCGTCATGATACGGAAGGTGATGATGATATGCCTGCCCATATAAGGACCATACTGACGGATGCGAGTCTGACCATTCCCGTGACCAATGCCCGTCTTGCCCTTGGTACATGGCAGGGTATTTATGTATACGAACATCGTTATCAGGATTATCAGCGCCACATTTTTTTAACATTTTTTGGAGAATAGCGATGACAATTGCAAAATGGAATGGTGCAATCTTAGCTGAAAGCCGTTCATGCATTAAGCTTGAGGATAATTATTATTTTCCGCCTGAATCGATCAACGGCGAATACTTTCGAAAAAGTAACTCCCATACTACTTGCCTCTGGAAAGGCCAGGCCAATTATTATGATCTGGAGGTCAATGGAAAACTGAATAAAGATGCGGCCTGGTATTACCCGGACCCTCTGCCTGCAGCTGAATATATCCGTAATTATATTGCCTTCAGGCATGGTGTTGAGGTTATGGAAAACTAGATTACAGGATTCAAATCCTGTTTAATTATTAATTCTGTTTACTACTTGAACTCTTCAGTAGTTTAAACCTCTTTAGACGCGTCTGTATTGCTGATTCGTAATCGGTGAGATTCCAGTCAGAAGAAACCTCAGGCCAACCCTGACAGTGCTGAATAATAATGTCAGTCAATGCCTCGATATGATGAGATTGATCATTCAAAGCCGGAATATATTCAAATTGCTTGCCTCCGTTTTCCAGAAAGACCTCGCGATAGCGTATGTTTATCTCCTCCAGGGTCTCCAGACAATCTGCCGAGAAACCTGGGCAGATGACATTGACCTTTTTGATACCATTCTGGGCAAGTTCTGCAAGAGTTGCATCAGTATAGGGCTTGAGCCAGGCGCGCGGACCGAAGCGTGACTGGAAGCAGACCTGCCATTGGTCATCATTTAATTCAAGATTTTCAGCCACAAGCCGTGCCGTTTTGTGGCATTCGCAATGATAAGGATCGCCAGCCCTGAAATAATCCTCGGGCAGGCCATGAAAAGAAAACAGCAGGATTTCAGGTTGACCATGCTTTTGCCAGTATGTCCTGATACTTTCCGCCACTGCTTCAATATACTTCACGTTATCATGGTAGTGAGTCACCATGCGTAGTTCCGGCATCCAGCGCCAGTTTTTCATTACTGCAGCAACGGCATCGAAAGTTGATGCTGTGGTAGTGGAAGAATACTGGGGATAAAGAGGAAAGATCAGAATCCGTTCAGCACCGCAATCCCGCAGTTTTTCCAGACCGGACTGAATTGAGGGATTTCCGTAACGCATGGCCAGTTCAATTTTGATTGGTCCAGGCTGGCGCATGGCGAGTTCATCGAGTATGGCCCGGGCCTGTTTATTGCCCCAGGACAGCAGCGGCGAGCCTTCTGAAGTCCAGACCTGGTTGTAGGCATGTGCCGAACTCCGTGGCCTGAAACGCAGTATGATCCCGTGCAGAATCAACCACCATAACGGTCTTGGTACTTCTATTACCCGGGGATCGGACAGGAATTCAGCAAGATATTTACGGACGGCGCGAGTGTTAGGGGCATCCGGAGTCCCAAGATTGGTCAACAAGACACCCAGGCAGGGCCTGGTATCATGTTGATAGTCAGGATTACCAATATATTTGCTCATGCTATCATTTTATATAGGAGAAGGCCGTGTTTGTAAAAAATTTATCCGATTGCGAGAAATTCAGCGCTAATGATGGTTGTGACATTCAGGAATTATTGCACCCTGCTAATGATCCGGTCGATATACCCTATTCAATCGCAATAGCAAGTGTTCAGACGGGCAAACGTAGCTATAAACATCGACTTGAACAGTCCGAGATATATTTCATTCTATCCGGCTCAGGCGTTATGCATATGAATGATAAAGAAAAGGCTTTACAGCAGGGTGATGTGATGTTGATACCAGCAGGGTCCGTGCAATGGCTGGAAAATACTGGAGATTACGAGATACAGTTTATGGCAATCGTCAGTCCGCCTTGGACAGAAGCAGGGGATATCCGTCTTGAATGACGCGATTAGGCAACTGGCAAGCTAGTGTGATTGGGTTATCTGCTCTGCGATATGAAAGAGATCATCAATTAACAATTAAATTACAATCGTGTATTCATTATATGTATACACATCATCATGGATGTGTTCAAAAATTTTCTGATCAAGATGTCCCCGGTTCACTTCAAGTGTGATCTTGCAGGTTCTGATTCTTTTTTCTAGGACATCTCCGGGGAGGTTAGTGTTATTAGTTTGATATTATTTTTAATAGCTCTGCTTATTTTTCTGGGCTTCACGTAATGTCTTTCGATATCCTTCGTAGATCATTTTGCAGCTTTCACCGACCTCAGTGTTCTCATCAATACAGTCCACATAGAACCTGATCAATGCCCGCATGCAATTTTCCATCCGTCCTGGGGAGGCAGGAGGCAAGGCATTTTTCTCAATTCTTCTCAGGTACTTTAGCAGGAACCATTCTGTCGAGTGGGTTTCGGGTTGAATCTGCTCGATCGCCCGGATTTGCTCGATTACGAGCATCCTGAATTCATTGAAATAAACCTCAGCCACCCTACTCCTGCCTGAGCGTCAGCAGCGGTGGTGCTGCAAAAACACTGCGCGTGTACAACATACCAGTCATGGCAATAATTATGGCACAGAGAAGTGGAGCTATGAGCCAAACAACCAGATTAAAACTCGTGTCCATATACAAAACAAACTGGCCCAGTAACCATTCCGACATGCTGGCTGCAAAGGCGGCCAGCATGCCGGCAATCACTCCAAGATAGGTAAACTCTGCCAGCAGGCTCATTCTCATATGTCGGTGCCTCGCACCGAGCGCAAACAGCAGGGCTGTTTCCCGTATCCTTTCATCCTGCACTCCTTTTAGCGCAGCCAATAACACGACGATGCCAGATAGGAGGGTGAATACAAAGACATATTCAATCGTGTTGATGACCTGGTACATTATTCGTCTAACCTGGGTCAGGATAGCATCGACATCTATGACTGTGGTGCTGGGGAAAGAGCGCACCAGATCGGCCAGCAAATGCCGTTTATTTCCTGGTAGATAGAAGCTGGTGATGTATGTGGTCGGTGCATCTTTCAGGGTTTCAGGGTTGGAGATGACAAAAAAATTCACATTAAATGAATCCCACTCCAGTGCGCGTATGTTCACTACCTTACCGGAAATATCATTACCCGCTACCCGGTAGGTAATGACATCATTCATCCGTATGTTCAATGTTTCTGCGATACCTGCTTCAACTGAAAAGACATTAGAACCGTTATCATTGGTCCACCATTTACCTGCAATGATTTCATTCTCAGCAGGCAGAGTATCAGTCCAGGACAGGTTGAACTCAAGGGCAGCCAGTCGTTGTGCCCTCGGTTCAGCATAGTCATCCGGTTTTATCTCCTGATCATTTATAGAAACCAGACGTCCACGTATCATTGGGTAAAAGATAGAATCTTTTTCCAGATTAGATTTTACAAACTGCCTGACAGCATCAATTTCGTCCGGTTGAATATTTATCAGGAAATAATTTGGTGTACCTTCAGGTAAACGATTCTGCCAGTTGTCCAGCAAATCTGTTCTGATCAATGTAAGTAACAACATGACAGTAATGCCCAGGCCAATGGCGACAATCTGGGCGCTGCTCTGGCGGGCCCGCCGTTGAATATTGGCAAGCCCGTAACGATAGACCACACCCAGCCGGGACCGAAACTGATTCAAGACATAAAGAAATAACCGTGCACCCAGTGCCAGCAAGATCATGGCAAATGCAAATCCCAGCAGAGTATAGAACGTCAGGGCAAACTGACCTGTCTGCCAGGGACTTAATAAAGCCAGTGCCAGGACTGGTAACAGGTAGGCAGTTTTCAAACTGACGGGCAGGGGCGTCAGGTCGCGCCGTAAGACCCGGAGGGGTGAAACCCGGTTGAGACGTAATAATGGCGGCAAGGCAAAACCGAGTATGGTAATGACCCCTGCGAGCAGGCCCTGAAATACCGGTAGAACACTGGGTGGCGGTAACGGTACCTGGCTCAAACCGGACAGCAGGCTGGCCAGACCGAATTGCAAGACATAACCAATGAAACATCCCAGAAGGCTGCCCAGTAGTGCCATAGTAAACAACTGGTAGAGATAAAATCTGAATACTGTGGCACGTTGCATACCCAGGCAGCGCATGATCGCACAATGATCAAAATGCCGGCTGGCGAAACGCTGGGCTGACAAGGCAATGGCGAGACCGGCCAGGGCGATACTGCTGATTGCCGCCAGTCCTAGGAATTGTTCGGCACGATTCAGGGCTGTTTTGAGTTCCGGGCGGGCGTCACGGATGCCTTGAATTTCGATATTATCGGTGGCGGTATCGTCCAGCGCGCTCCGAAATGATGATATGGCCTCTTCGGATCCGCCGATCAGGAGCCTGTATTTGGCGCGGCTGCCTGGCAACAAGAGTCCGGAGCCAGGCAGATCGACACGGTTGATAAGAATCCGGGGTGCGATATTAAACAGGTCACCGCCGCGATCCGGCTCATGTGTCAACACCCTGGTGACTCTCAGTTGCAGACTCCCAAGACTGAGTGAGTCACCGATATCAATGGCCAGTAACTGGAACAGGCGGCCGTCTAGCCAGGCTTCACCACTGGCAGGGATATGGTCGGTGACTTCTTCCTCGCCGAACAGTTCAGATGCCGTGCGAAGTTCCCCGTATAGCGGATAGGCCGGATCAACGGCCTTTACTTCCGTCAATTCCAGTCGTTCACCTACTACGGCGACGCTGCGAAAGCTAGTTGTTCTGGCAACGTCCAGCCCGTTCTTTTCAGCCAGGGAATCGTAAGCGCTGCTGATTGGCGAAGGAGAGGCCAATACCAAATCAGCAGCCAGCAGGGTATTGGATTCCAGCTCTGTCGCCCGTTTCACCCGGTCCGTGAAAAAACTGACGGTTGTGACTGCACTCACTGATATGATCACAGCCAGCAAAAGCAGGTGCAACTCACCTGAACGCCAGTCACGCATGAGAGCGGAGATAGATAGTTTATACAGTTTCATCTGCAATCAGTTCTCCACCGGCAAGTGTCAGCCGACGATCACAACGTCGGGCAATTTCATGATCATGAGTTATCAGTAACAAGGTTGTGCCATGTTCTGTATTCAGCCTGAAAATCAATTCTATGATCTTGCCGGCTGTAGTTTCGTCCAGATTTCCAGTAGGTTCGTCTGCGAACAGGATAGCGGGGTTCCCGGCAAAGGCACGCGCCACGGCGACGCGCTGCTGTTCGCCACCTGATAACTGGTTTGGATAATGATTGACCCGATCACTCAGACCCACATCTTCCAGGTAGTGTCTGGCCGAGTTTTCGGGGTTTATGTCATCGGCCAGTTCTAGCGGCAGCATGACGTTTTCCAACGCGGTCAGGCTGGGCAAAAGCTGGAAGGACTGGAAGACAAAACCGACTCTCCGATTCCTTAGTCTGGCGCGCCCGTCTTCATCCAGTTGACCCAGGTCAATGTTATCGAGAATGATCCTGCCACTGCTTGGAACGTCGAGCCCGGCCAGCAGTCCAAGCAATGTGGATTTGCCTGATCCTGAGACACCAACGATAGCAACGCTTTCCCCCCTGTGAATGCCAAGATTGATGTTCTTTAGTATGGTCAGCTTTCCAGCGGGGATGGAGACTTGCTTTGATAATTGCTCCACCTGCACAATATAGTCAGAGGTATTTTTCATGTTGAAAAAAATAATTCTCGTTTGTTTATGTCTTTTCTGTTTGCCCGCCCTGGCGGGTAACAAAACTTTGCTCATCCTTGGTGACAGCCTGAGTGCGGGTTATGGTATCTCACTCAGACAGGGATGGGTTTCATTACTTGAAGACCGCCTCGAAAATACCGGACACAGTTATCAGGTCGTGAATAAAAGTATCAGTGGTGAGACAACACAGGGCGTAAAGGTTCGCCTCGACAATATTCTTTCACAACTGACGCCGGATGTAACTGTCGTGGAACTCGGGGGTAATGATGGCCTGAGGGGTTTTTCACCGGAGGAAATCAGGACTAATCTTTCCAATATTCTGGATCGCTTACTGAAGTCCGGTTCAAGGGTTCTGTTAATTCCCATGAAGCTGCCGCCTAATTATGGGGAGGCCTATAATCAGAAGTTCTCGCTTATTTACAGTGACCTCGCAGAAGAAAAAGATATCAAGGAGGGAAAATTCATACTTGAGGGTATAGCTGGTGATCACTTACTGATGCAGGCAGATGGCATTCACCCTGAGGCACATGCACAGGAACAGATGCTGGATAATGTCTGGCATGGACTGGAACCACTCTTATAGTGGGAGATTCGATGAATTATTGTAGTGAATGCGGTGCAGAAATCATACTGGCACGCCCGGAAGATGATAATCGTCTGCGGCATGTCTGTAGCGCCTGCAATATCATTTATTACCAGAACCCAAAAATAGTCGCAGGCTGTATTCCGGAACATAAGGGAAAGATATTGCTTTGCAAGCGTGCCATCGAACCGCGCTCAGGCTATTGGACACTACCGGCTGGCTATATGGAACTGGATGAAACCAGCATGGAAGGTGCACTGCGGGAGACGCTGGAAGAGGCCAATGCACGGGTTGAGATTCTCGGACTCTACGCGGTTTTTAATCTGCCTCATGTCAATCAGGTTTATATGATGTATCGATCACGTTTACTTGATATGGACTACTCACCGGGTACAGAGAGTCTGGATGTCGCATTGTATTCCGAAAATGAGATCCCATGGAATGACCTGGCGTTCACGACCATACGTCAGACATTGAGATATTTTTATGCGGATCGGGAGGTCGGACAATTTCGCCTGCATACAGGAGATATTATCAAGCAGGGCGAGAAATACAGTTTTAGGGCTGGACCTGACGAAATTTACGATGATTACTCTTCCTCGACAATTATCCAACGGCCATAACAGCATTCGTAACATGTGCCGTCATTGAGGACCCTGTCACCTGGCTCAAATTCGATGTCATTCCAGTAACACTTCTGGTCCTTGAGGTCCAATTGAACAGTGCTTTCTTCTGTGATCTTCCCCAAAAGGGATGATGTTTTTTTATCTGGATCAACAGCTTCTACGGGAATTGCATTATTGTCGGCCATTTAAATATCCCCAGTATTTGACCTATCCACTTGATCATAATTGTAGATGTCCCTAATTACTACCCTGATGTTCCGAAGGGATCAGGCTTGAATTTATTTTATATATAGTTATTGTTAGCGACCTTTTATTGCCTTTGTCAGGGCAAATCCAAAGTCTTCAGGAGAATAGATTCATATGATAAAGCCGCATGGTTCACAGACCCTAACACCACTGTTTGTTGAAGATCAGTTAGAGCGCGAGGTCCTCCTGGAAGAAGCAAAATCATTTCCAAAGCTTCTTCTTGATTCATCCTCCGCTGCCAATGCAGTGATGCTTGGTGCAGGTTATTTCACACCCCTTGAGGGTTACATGAATCGGGCTGATGCACTGTCGGTCGCTGATACCATGATGACGTCATCGGGATTGTTCTGGCCGGTTCCCTGCTTGAACAGGACAGATGATATCTCTCAAATCAAAGAGACTGAAAAAATTGCATTACTTGATCCAAATATGCCAGGAAATCCAGTACTGGCCATCCAGACAGTTGATTCCATAGAGGAGATTTCCAGTGAGGACCTGAAGCAGATGACTGAAAGAACCTTTGGTACTTTGGATGAATCACACCCCGGTGTAGGTACCTTCCTGTCTGCGGGTAGATATATCGTTTCTGGCCCGATACGGGTTTTGAATTACAGTTACTTTGAAAAAGATTTCCCCGATACGTTTCGGACGGCCGTACAGATCCGTGAAGATATCAGTTCGCGTGGCTGGGAAACGGTAGTTGCATTCCAGACCCGCAACCCAATGCATCGTGCTCACGAAGAACTTTGCAAGATGGCGAAAAAGGCGGTCAATGCTGATGGCGTCCTGATTCATATGCTTTTGGGCAAGCTTAAGAAAGGTGATATTCCTGCAGATGTCCGGGATGCGGCGATCAGGAAAATGGTCGAGCTCTATTTCCCTGCCAACACGGTGATGATTACAGGTTATGGTTTTGACATGTTATATGCCGGGCCCAGGGAAGCGGTACTGCATGCCATATTCAGGCAAAATGCCGGATGTACCCATTTGATAGTTGGCCGTGATCATGCCGGCGTAGGTAATTATTATGGGCCATTTGATGCGCAGGAAATCTTCAAAACCCTTCCGCAAGGGGCACTGGAAATTGAGATTTTTAATGCCGATCACACCGCTTATTCGAGAAAACTGAACAAGGTGGTAATGATGCGTGATGTCCCCGATCATACGTCCGAGGATTTCGTCATGCTATCTGGAACCAAAGTTCGTGAGATGCTGGCTGCCGGGGAGCCGTTGCCGGAGGAATTTGCCCGCCCAGAAGTGGCAAAAATATTGATGGATTACTATATGTCAGAAGCATGATATTACTGTATTTGAGAGAAAACCCGCCTGATGGCGGGTTTTTCAATTTCGGGCCACAATTTTGTGAACTGCTTTCAATTCCTGTTTACCAGCCAACCTGGAGGAGTGCTAACTTCACTCCAATGGTCTAATTTTGTTAAATATAAGACATTGTTTTACAGGCGTATCACTGTAATAACGCTTCAGTTGGCTGGAGGAATATTATGCATGACGAAGTTCAGGAACAATTGATTACCGGCATGGACCTCAGGGAGTATTTTAGGGAATCAGTCAACAAGGCAGTCATTAACCAGAATCTCATAGTCCAGGAAGAGACAGTATTTTATGTTGTCAACATGATGACCGAGTTTTCCAGGTCTGAAAGGTTTTATGAAAAAACCACAGACGGCTTGATGCTGAAGGCACTGGCATTGATTTATGCTGATGCACTGGAAGCCAGTTCCACGTCAGAAAAAAACAAGAGTTTGCAAAGACTGGGCGATCTGGCACTGTTTATATCTGGTTTGTTTGCAGACAGCCTGAATCGATCACTGGTCGACATAGATTATTATATTGCCATGGGCGGAACTGCCTATGCCTGCCTCGCAGATCAAACACGGTATACCTACAATGGTTGTACCTTCAGCAAGGTGTTTGGTGAACTTTCGGAAAAATTTATCGGGCTCGTGGATGTTCTGGCCGAGATCAGTGAGAAAAGTAACTTCAGTTCAGACAGTGATGTATTGCGATTGTATGAACTGTGGATGAAGACTGGCAGTAAACGCCTTGCAGACAAGTTGCAGGAACTGGGGATTCAGCCGTTCACCGTAACTGGAGTAAAACAGTAAATTGATTATTGGCGCTTCATGGCGTCAAAAAATTCGGAGTTGGTCTTGGTAGCCTTCAAACGTTCCAGCACAAACTCCATAGCAGCCAGGTCTTCCATGGGGTGCAGCAGTTTCCGCAGAATCCACATCTTTTGCAGCTCTTCCTTGTCAGTGAGCAATTCCTCACGGCGGGTGCCGGAACGGTTAATGTTAATGGCCGGGTAGACGCGTTTCTCAGCGATCGTGCGATCCAGGTGTAACTCCATGTTGCCTGTACCCTTGAATTCCTCGTAGATTACATCGTCCATCCTGGAACCGGTATCTATCAGTGCGGTCGCCAGTATCGTCAGACTGCCACCTTCCTCGATGTTTCGTGCGGCACCAAAAAAGCGTTTGGGCCGTTGCAACGCATTGGCATCCACACCCCCTGTCAGCACCTTGCCGGAGGCCGGGACAACTGTATTGTAAGCACGTGCCAGTCGGGTAATGGAATCAAGCAGGATGACTACATCTTTTTTATGTTCCACGAGTCGCTTGGCCCTTTCTATCACCATTTCTGCTACCTGCACGTGACGGCTCGCTGGTTCGTCAAAGGTACTGGAAATTACTTCGGCCTGGGTGGAACGTTCCATCTCGGTCACTTCCTCCGGACGTTCATCGATCAATAGGATGATCAAATGGCATTCCGGATGATTGTGTGTGATAGACTGAGCAATGCTTTGCAGGATCATGGTCTTGCCGGCCTTTGGCGGTGATACGATCAATCCTCGTTGTCCCTTCCCGATCGGTGCAACCAGGTCGATGATACGGGGTGTCAGATCCTCCGTGCTGCCATTACCCAGCTCCAGTTTGAGCCGATCATGGGCAAACAGCGGGGTCAGGTTTTCAAAAAGTATTTTGTGCTTGGCCTTTTCGGGGGGCTCAAAATTAATTTCGTTGACTTTGAGAAGGGCAAAATAACGTTCGCCATCCTTGGGTGGTCTTATTTTGCCGGCAATGTTGTCCCCGGTGCGCATGTTGAATCGCCGGATCTGGCTTGGCGATACATAGATATCATCGGGGCCGGCCAGATAAGAACTATCAGCTGATCTCAGAAACCCGAACCCATCCTGGAGTATCTCAAGCACGCCATCACCATAAATATCCTCACCTTTCTTGGCCTGGGCCTTGAGTATTTCGAAGATGACGTCTTGTTTGCGGGAGCGGGCCAGTCCATCAAGGCCTAGATTTTCAGAGAGGGTGATCAGCTCAGAGGCTGGTTGCTGTTTCAGTTCTGTTAGGTTCATAACTTCGGTGCTTCATGATAATTGGAAAAAGATACAAGTTATCGAAACGCAAATCCGCGTTTGTGGATGAAAATCCTAGTCCAAAAGTATCGGTTAGAGGGATTTGGTAATAAGAAAGAGCAGGTTTTACTTATTATATTAGTATTTAAATTAGCATGCGAATTTATATTCGTCCAGCTAAAAAACAGTTAAATTTTGACCTAGATGGTGCTGTCTATAAATGCCGACAACTGGGATTTGGAGGCCTGACCTACTTTAGTGCCTACCACATTACCATTGCTGAAAATCATCAGTGTGGGTATCCCGCGGACGCCATATTTCTGTGGGGTCGACTGGTTCTGGTCCACGTCCATCTTCGCCACGATGAGTTTGCCATTGTATTCCTCGGCAAGCTCTTCAAGTACCGGGGCGATTGCCCGGCAGGGGCCACACCATTCGGCCCAGTAATCGACCATTACCGGTGTATTCGAATTTAGAACTTCCTCTTCAAAAGACGAATCTGTAACATGAACAATATGTTCACTCATTTAAAAGTATTTCCTCGGGATTGGATTGGAGTCGATAGTTTCAACCAAATTACTACCGGAATGCAAGTCAGGATCCCCTGACCTCATTTCTTCTCTTCCTGTAAGCATATGACCGCGCCTCACACCACCTCGACAGCCTTTCGGGATTTGTCCCTTGATGGCCGCCTGATTCGCGCGCTCGACGATGCCGGATACAGCTACTGTACCCCGATCCAGGCTGAAACTCTGCCCGATATCCTTGCTGGCAAGGATATTGCCGGTCAGGCTCAGACAGGCACCGGCAAAACAGCAGCATTCCTGCTTTGCATCATGCAGCGCTTTCTCGAAAAGCCAGCGGCAGGCAATAACCAGGCAAAATCGCCTCGGGCCCTGGTCATATCCCCTACCCGGGAACTGGCGATCCAAATCCATAAGGATGCCCGGTTACTTAATAAATATGCCGGCCTTAATCTGGCCTTGGTATACGGTGGTGTCGATTACGAAAAGCAGAGGCGTCAATTTGACGAAGGTGTTGATATATTAATCGGTACGCCGGGCAGACTTATCGACTACTTCAAGCAGGGCGTCTACAAACTCAAGTCTGTCGAGATAGTCGTGTTAGATGAGGCCGACCGCATGTTTGACTTGGGTTTCATCAAGGATGTTCGTTACATGTTCCGGCGCATGTGCAAACCCCAAGATCGCCTTAGCATGCTGTTTTCAGCCACACTATCATTTCGTGTGACGGAACTGGCCTACGAACACATGAACAATCCCAGGATTATCCGCATTAACCCGGAGCAGGTCACTGCTGACAGGATTACTCAGACTCTCTACCACGTTTCCAATGAAGAAAAGATTCCTCTATTAATCGGCCTTCTGCAGAAAATTGATCCCAAGCGCACGATTGTGTTCGTCAACACCAAGCGGATGGCCGAGAAAGTCTGGGGTTACCTGGAAGGTAACGGGTTTCATGCATCTATTCTCTCCGGTGACGTACCACAGAAGAAAAGGCAGCATCTTTTTCAGGAATTTTCCGAGGGCAAATTACCCGTCCTGGTTGCCACCGACCTTGCCGCAAGAGGCTTGCACATCCCGGATGTGAGCCATATTTTTAATTTTGATTTGCCGCAAAACGCCGAAGATTATGTTCATCGGATAGGCCGGACGGCGCGTGCCGGTGCCAGTGGTGATGCAGTGAGTTTTGGTTGCGAGGAATATGTTTATTCGATCTCGGAAATCGAAGACTATCTGGGTTACAAGATTCCCGTCCAGAGGGTGACTTCAGATATGCTGGTCGAACCGTCCGCACCCGTAAAAATGCAACGTTCCCGTCCAGGACCAAGGGGGAAAAAGCCAGGTAGCCGCCGCAATGACCGTGCGGGCAAGAAAAAATACCATCATAAACAACCTCACTGATTATCAGGCCAGTTGTTTGGCCAGCCAGTGGCTGATGTCTGCAATTTCCTCGGCACAAACCGCGTGGGGCATGGGATAGACTTTCCATTCGACGTCATATCCGGCGTGTTTCAGTATTTCGGCAGATTGTCTGCCTGCCAAGTCCGGGATCACCGGATCGTATTGACCATGCAGCATCATGATCGGGACTGCCTGATTACCGTTGCTGGCCTCGGTAGTGAGAGTGTCAGGTAAAGGCAGGTAGGTAGAAAGGGCCAGAATGCCGGCAAGCCTGTCCGGATAACGCAGGCCACAGTGCAGGGCGATGGCACCACCCTGAGAAAAACCGGCCAACACGATCTTGTCAGTCGCAATGCCTGCACTGGTTTCAGACTCAATCCATTCTTTGAGCAAACCTGAAGAATGAATGATTGCGTCACGGTCTTCCTCCTGCCTGAGGTCCGTGTTCTTCACATCATACCAGGCACGCATTGACATGCCGCCATTAATAGTGACTGGTCGTACCGGAGCATGTGGAAAGATAAACCGGATCCCGAGTGAGTCAGGTAAACGCAATTCTGGAACGATGGGTTCAAAGTCATGGCCGTCTGCGCCGAGGCCATGCAACCAGATCACAGATGCCTTGTGGTTGCCGCGGGGTTCTATTATGACTGCATTTTCAGTTTGGCTCATACCTGTTCCCGTGTTTTGTGCGTTCCCATGCGCCGGGCATGGAAAAAAATTTCATGTCGTTTTTCAGGGTGTTATTATTTCCCGTCCCTTGAACTGAGATCTCGAAATCCCGGAGAAAAGCTAATGTCTGCCCCCAGGAAATTTTTAATCACATTGACCCTGATTGTGATGACACTACTTTCGGGCTGTGGACAAAAAGGCGATTTATACCATCCGGAGGAGCCAGAGTCAGCCCTTGCTTATACCGGGGCCATGGCCTGATGATCGGGGCATTCGCTTACCGGGATGGTCAGTTGATGGCCGAGGGCATAGCGTTGGGTGACATTGCCGCACGCTTTGGCACCCCCTGTTATGTGTATTCCAGACAGGCTATTGAAGCACGCTGGCAGGCTTACAACGAGGCCTTCGGTGATACTGATCATCTGATCTGTTACGCCGTAAAGGCCAATTCAAACCTGGCGATACTGGACACCCTGGCCCGGCTGGGTTCCGGCTTCGACATTGTTTCTGGCGGTGAATTACAACGGGTCATCGAGGCCGGCGGGGAACCGGAGAAGACGGTTTTCTCCGGGGTAGGTAAACAAGCTGATGAGATGCACAAGGCACTGGATGTCGGTATCAAGTGTTTTAATGTTGAGAGTCTCGAGGAACTCGACCGTCTGAACCAGGTGGCAGCCGAGCGCGATGTAAAGGCACCTGTTTCATTCAGGGTGAATCCGGACGTTGATGTCAAAACCCATCCATACATCGCCACAGGTCTGAAGCAAAACAAATTCGGCATCCCCTGGGAAGAGGCATTCACAGCTTACGAGCAGGCCGCCTCAATGAACCATATTGAAGTTACCGGTATCGATTGCCACATCGGTTCCCAGATCACGGCTATTGATCCCTTTATCAACGCCCTGGAAAGGCTGATGGATCTCACCCGGCAAATAGAGGCTGCTGGGATTACGCTCCGTCATATTGATGTCGGTGGTGGGCTCGGAATACCTTACAAGGATGAATCACCGCCGACTGAGGCCGAATTCGTCTCGGCCCTGCGCCAGGTTTTTGCCAACCGTGTTGAACAAATCATCATTGAGCCTGGCCGTAGTATTGTCGGTAATGCCGGTGTCCTCTTGACCCGGGTCGAGTACCTGAAACACACACCACATAAAAACTTTGCCATCGTCGATGCGGCCATGAATGATTTGCTGCGCCCCTCACTGTATGGGGCCTGGCATGAGATCCTGCCTGTCCACGAGGCACCACCCGGTGAGCAGACTTATGATATTGTCGGTCCGGTTTGCGAGACAGGTGATTTTCTCGGCCAGGGCAGAACTCTGGATTTACGCGTGGGTGATCTGCTGGCAGTCGGATCAGCCGGTGCCTATGGTTTCTGTATGAGTTCGAATTACAATACCCGGCCCAGGGCCTGCGAAGTGATGCTGGACAAGGGTGTAATGCATGAAATCCGGAAACGGGAAACCGTAGCCGATTTATTACAGCCAGAGACCACTCTGCCCTGACAGGAACTTCAGCAATAAAAACCGAAGCCAGGATAGCCCGGCTCCGGTTATTCCGTAAATCCTGCTATGTGCCCCGTAGCCTTAAGCGGCCTCTTTCGTGGTTTTCACAATAGCAGCGACCTTGTAGGGGTCAGCATTGGATGCCGGACGACGGTCTTTCAGTCGTTGGCCCTTCCATCCATCTTCCACGGTGCTGACCGGGATGCGAATGGGCGCCCCAAGGTCAGAGACGCCATAGCTGAACTGGTTGATGGATTGGGTTTCATGCTTGCCTGTCAGGCGCTGGTGATTATGGGCACCATAGACGCTGATGTGGCGTTTGACCTTCTTGCCAGACTGCTCGCAGATCTTGGTGAAGACATCCTGCTTGCCGGCTTCACACATAACGGTATTGAAGAAGTTGGCATGCATTCCGGAACCATTCCAGTCGGTATCACCCAGGGTGTTTGGATGCCACTCGATGGCCAGGCCGTAATTCTCTGCGGTGCGTTCCAGCAGGTAACGGGCAACCCAGACTTCATCACCGGCGCTTGGCGCCCTTGGCAAACCGGCTGATGGCAACAGTCACGGGTACCAGAAAGCCAGTAAAAAAGTCCATTAATTCCTGATTATTTCTTTTTAAGCTTATGTTTTTGAATGGCTTTCGCCAACAGGTTGTTACTGCCAATCCGTGAGAGATTGAGTACCTCTCAAGCATGCAATATTACAAGCCAAAAGATTCAGGGTCGATACAGGAACTAGAAGTTAGGCCGCAGTCCCGTTATAATTTTTCGGAATTGCATTTGCTCAGATCAGAACAAGAAGATCCTGCCAGGAGAAGAACCGCGGGCTGGGCATTTTCGGTTGATTGCATTCATTGCAATGTATTCCTTATTTCTATCAGTAAATCTTCTCTGTGATAAGAATGATTTCTGGGGGGACTATCAGGCTTTTTGTCACGGGGACGTCACCAAATAATAGTAATAATTTTTTAATTGGGAGCTTATGAATATGTCTAGCGATAAAGTTCTACAGCTAATAAAGGACCACGATGTCTCGTTTATTGACCTACGTTTTTGCGATACTCTTGGTAAAGAACAACACGTCACTGTCCCAGCAAGCACGATTGACACGGATTTTTTTGAGAACGGCAAAATGTTTGATGGTTCTTCCATCGCTGGCTGGAAGGGGATTAACGAATCCGACATGGTATTGATGCCGGACACCGGAACAGCGATACTCGATCCTTTCTTTGACGATCCAACCATCAACCTGCGCTGTGATGTCCTCGAACCCAATACCATGCAGGGTTATGAACGTGATCCGCGTTCGCTTGCCAAGCGCGCCGAGGCGTATCTGAAATCTACCGGTATTGCGGATACCGCTTTTTTCGGACCCGAACCGGAATTCTTTATCTTCGATGATGTCCGTTGGGATGATTCCATCAGCAATGCCTTCTATGAAATCGATTCTGAGGAAGGCAGCTGGAATACCGGCAGACTGGGTGAGGAAGCCAATATAGGTCATCGTCCCGGCGTCAAGGGCGGTTATTTCCCGGTACCACCCGTGGATTCCATGCAAAACATTCGTTCTGCCATGTGCTCTACCCTGGAGGAAATGGGTGTGGCCGTTGAAGTGCATCACCACGAAGTAGCTACGGCCGGACAGGCGGAAATTGGTACTAGGTTCAACAGCCTGGTGCGCAAGGCCGATGAGCTGTTGATCCTGAAATATGTTGTGCAGAACGTGGCCCATGCCTTTGGCAAGACCGCCACCTTTATGCCCAAGCCGCTGGTCGGTGATAACGGCAACGGCATGCATGTTCACCAATCTCTGGCAAAGGGCGGTAATAATCTGTTCGCGGGTGATAAGTACGGGGGCCTGTCCCAGGAAGCCCTTTATTACATCGGTGGCATATTCAAGCATGCCCGGGCCCTGAACGCCTTTACCAATTCCGCTACCAACAGTTACAAGCGCCTGGTGCCGGGATTCGAGGCGCCAACGCTGCTGGCCTATTCCGCCCGTAATCGTTCCGCTTCCTGCCGAATCCCCTGGGTTGCCAGTCCCAAGGCCCGCCGGCTTGAGGTCCGCTTCCCTGACTCCTGTGGCAACCCGTACTTTACCTTTGCCTCCATGATGATGGCCGGGCTGGATGGCATCCAGAATAAAATCGATCCGGGCGGTCCGTTAGATAAAGACCTCTATGATCTCGAACCGGAAGAGGAAAGGGGGATCCCTACGGTCGCATCGTCACTGGACCGTGCCCTAGAAGCACTGGATGCCGATCGTGAATTCCTCACGGCCGGCGGTGTATTCACTGATGACATGATCGATGGTTATCTGAGACTGAAGATGGACGAGGTGACCCGCTTCCGGATGACCACCCATCCGATTGAGTTTGATATGTACTACAGCTTGTAAGTGCAGAAGATGTATATGGCCTGAAAAAGCCCCCGACAGGGGGCTTTTTAACTGTTGGCCCTGAACTTACTCGCGCCATATAAAATCTAATGATTGTGACCCTGACAGAAATACACTACTCTGGAACCATGCGTATCTTGTTGTTAAGCCTACTTTTCCTTGCCGGCCAGGCGGTGGCTGAGGTATATCGAAGTGTCGATGAGGACGGCAATATCACCTATTCGGACAAGCCTACCGAGGGGGCCGAGAAGATCAAGAAACAGGATGTTCAGACAATAGATACGCCTAATATTCCCCAGTTTAAGTACACGCCATCGCGTGAACAGGCCGCGGAAAAACCGGCCGTTTATAACTCAATTGCCATAACCTCGCCGGAAAACAATACCGCTGTCAGGGAAAATGCTGGCAATGTGACTGTGAATGTGTCGATCAAACCCGATCTCAAGACCGCCTATGGACATAGCCTGTCATTGACGATGGACGGCAAGGAAGTCGGTGCCGGTCGCAGTCGCACCTTCTCGCTGAGTAATATTGATCGCGGCACCCACACCCTGGTTGCCCGGGTCAAGGGCAGCAATGGCCAGGTCATCATTGAATCTGATCCGGTTACCATTACGGTGCTTCGTTACTCTAACCAAAACCCCCCGCGCTACCCACCCCGAGACCGAAACCTACCACCCCCACCACCACCCCCCCCAACACCGACCACCCCCTGAGCTGGTCTGACTCTTGCTATGTAAATCCGCAGGTATCGGTACGTCCTGATCAGGCCTCCATAACCTGTTGTTTATAAAATTAAATATTTTTCCTATAAATTGATGCTGACCAGGAGCATTATCCTTTGCACTAAAGTAGTGCAATAATGAGCTTCACATGAGCATTTCTGCGAAAACGGCCCTGCAGCTGTTCGACAATCTGACCACGGCCATCCTCTTGTTTGACAAGCGATTGAACCTGGTCTGGATCAACTCGGCCGGTGAGAACCTGCTGGCTGCCAGCAGAAAACGCCTGATGGGGCTAAAACCCGAACAGGTGCTGCCATCACCGCCAGACCTGGTTGAGATGATTCACAGGAGTCGCGAAACCGGGGCGGTTTACTCCAAGCGGGCGCTGGAGATTGCCACACACAATGCCCATGCGGTGCTGGCCGATTGCCGGGTCACACCATTGCTGGCCGGGCATAAGTGCAAGGAAGTAATTGTCGAACTGGTAGATGCCAATACCATCCAACGCATTCTGCGAGAGGAGAACATAACTCTGCAGCATGATGCCGCACGCCAGTCACTGCGTGGCATGGCCCATGAAATCAAGAACCCCCTGGGTGGAATACGCGGCGCTGCACAACTTCTGGAAAGCGAACTGAACAAAGGCCAGTCAGAGTTGAATGAATACACCCGCATCATTATTCAGGAGGCCGACAGGTTACGAAATTTTATTGATCGCATGCTGGCGGGTGATCAGCAACAGGAATACGAACTCGTGAACATTCACGAGTTGTTGGAATATGTCTGTCAAATTGTCGAGGCAGAATACGAAGGAGAATTCCGTATTGCGAGGGATTATGATCCCAGTTTGCCGAATATTGAAGTAGATAGGGAGAAGGTTATTCAGGCCATTCTGAACGTAACACGCAATGCCGTACAGGTCATAGACAGGTCATCCGGATTTATCCAGCTCAAAACACGAATACTAAGGATGGTAATGCTGCACAAGGTGGTCCACCGGCATGTTATCCAGGTTGATATTATTGATGATGGTCCGGGTATTCCTCCAGATATTGAGAAAAGTATTTTTTATCCATTGATTACCGGGAGACCGGAAGGCACGGGTCTGGGGTTATCCATTGCCCAGTCTTTAATTAGCGCACATGGAGGTTTAATTGAGTATGAGAGGAAAGATGACCTTACTATCTTCAGTATCTATATACCCACGGAGAGAAACAATGGCACATAACAATGTCTGGATTGTAGATGATGACAAATCCATACGCTGGGTGCTGGAAAAAGCACTCTCCAGTAATGATGTATCAATCACCAGTTTTTCAGACCCTGCAAAGGCGCTGGAGAAAATCAAGCATGAGGTTCCTGATCTTGTCATCAGTGATATCAGGATGCCCGGGGTGAACGGGATAGAATTGCTAGAGCAACTCAAGCAGTACTCACCTGAATTGCCTGTGATCATCATGACAGCTTACTCTGGCCTGGACCATGCCGTCTCAGCCTTTCGTGAAGGCGCCTTTGAATATATTTCAAAGCCGTTTGATATTGATGAAATGGTCACCCTGGTCAAACGTGCAGTCCGGAATAAAACCAGGCTTCAGGAAGAAAAGGTTGAGCCACAATTTTTTCCGGATGAAAATATTATCGGTTCTGCACCGGCCATGCAGGAAGTGTTCCGTGCTATCGGTCGCTTGTCCAGTTCCAACCTGACTGTGTTAATCACCGGTGAATCCGGTACCGGTAAGGAAATTGTTGCCCGCGCCCTGTTCAAACACAGTCCCCGATCAGACAAACCGTTCATTGCCTTGAACACCGCAGCTATTCCCCGGGACCTGCTGGAATCTGAATTGTTCGGACATGAGAAGGGCGCATTTACCGGTGCGGCCAGCCAGAGAATCGGCCGCTTTGAACAGGCGAACCATGGCACCCTGTTTCTGGATGAGATAGGTGATATGCCTGCTGAATTGCAAACCCGGCTGTTACGTGTACTGGCTGATGGTGAGTTTTACCGGGTAGGAGGTCATACCCCAATCAAGGTTGATGTCCGGGTAATCGCCGCGACACACCAGGACCTGGAGAAACACGTTAAGCAAGGCACTTTTCGTGAAGACCTGTTACACAGATTGAATGTAATCCGTGTTCATGTTCCGCCATTGAGAAAACGCCGGGTGGACATCATTCCGTTAACAGAACATTTTCTAAATCGGGCTGCGCAGGAACTTAATACAGAACCAAAATCTTTGTTACCTGACACGAGCGACTACCTTCAGAAGCTGGACTGGCCGGGCAATGTTAGGCAACTGGAAAATTTCTGTCGCTGGATTACAGTCATGGCTTCCGGCCGTGACATTCATATGGACGACTTGCCCATAGAACTGAAACAACTCGGAGAGAGTACTGTTGAATCAGGTACAGACTGGGAAGATATGCTGCGGCACTGGACAGACCAGGCCCTGTCCCAGGGTGGCAAGAACATACTGGATGATGTTGTGCCGAGGTTTGAAAAGATAATGATTGAGGTTGCCTTGAAACACACCGGTGGCCGGCGTCAGGAGGCCGCCCGCTTGCTAGGCTGGGGCCGTAACACCCTGAGTCGTAAGTTAAAGGAACTTGGTCTCTAGTTATCGTTAACCGGCTTGAGTGTTGCAGAGGAGATTAGCTGGCTGAAGACCTCGCACCAGATTACCACTGACACTCTTTGCCCGCTCGCGATGCCATCCGGAATCGCATAGATCTGGCCGTCCTTAAACTTTTCAGTTTTCCAAGATCGGTGTTTCGGGCTGCCTTGAAATCTTCATTGGAACGAATCAATTTGCTGTCCGATAGATAGACGTGATAGGCAGGTCCTGACCCTACCTCGAAATCCTTTTCCAGGAATATGATTTCGGTGCTTTCCTGTTGATACAGGCCAACTCCACCTTTGCCCCAATGTATCGGATCAGACGGATTTGGATGAATAAATTCTCCGGTCAACAGTGTTTGCCTGGTTGTTTGCTCGTCCAATTCTTCATTAACAACAGCGGGAGGAAATATAAAGGGATAGGCCAGTAACATCAGACCAGCCCCTGCAAATACGCCTACCAGGAAAACAATTAAACTGATAAGTAACCGTTTTTTCATTCGGACCGAGGTTGATGTTTTTCCATGAAGCGATACCCTATCGGCATATCAGTATATATCATCATTTAATAGCAGGGAGAAAATCATGAGCAGACATTTCGATGAGGCAAAGGGTTTATGTGAAAGCCCGGATCCGGAAACAGGCAATTATATGTTTGGACATTCCATGATGCGGATCAAGGATCCGGAAACGTCTCTGGATTTTTATACCCGGGTACTCGGTATGCGGCTGGTCCGTCGTTTTGACTTCCCAGAAATGAAATTCACACTATATTTTCTTGCCATGGTACCCGATGATAATGATATACCGGAAGATGCCGGTAAACGCGCTACCTGGGCATTCAGTCACAAGGCCATGCTTGAACTGACCCATAACTGGGGGACAGAAGATGATGATAATGTGAGTTATCATAGTGGCAACGAGGAACCGCAAGGTTTCGGCCACCTGGGTTTTACGGTTCCGGATGTATACAAGGCCTGTGAGCGTCTGGAAAAGCTGGGAATTGAATTTGTGAAAAAGGTTGATGCCGGGAAAATGCAGGGTATTGCTTTTGTAAAAGACCCGGATGGTTACTGGGTAGAAATCCTGCAGGCTGATATGGCAGAAAAACGCGGCAAGGACTGGGGGCTTGCGAGTTAAGATTTAATCAGGACAGTTTTTTTCGTATTCAGCAATCAGGCTTCTGGCCCTGTCTATATCTTCATCGGCCACCTGGACATTGGCAAAATCGAGAGCCGCCAGGTCGCCTATGCCCCCCTGGAGATAATGACCGCCTACGTGGGCCTCAATACCGTTGGTCTGTAACATACCGGAAACGATATGAGCCTCGGTAATGTCCCTTGCCTTGTACACAATCTTCATTGATACAATTTTCCTTTGTGCTTCACCCAGCCATCGATATGGCTGCCATCCGGGTCGTGATGTGTCCAGTGAATCACGCCACCCTTCTCATTCCACTCGTACTCACCAAAAAATTCAACCCGGTCACCCGGGTTGAGTGAATCAATTCTAGGTGCCAGATCAATATTATGGGCAACCAGCAGGGTTTGCCCTGAAGCCAGTGAAATAATAAATCGCTGGTGTTGACTGTCATCCCGGTCATCGGGGAGTAATCGTATAACAACACCGCTTCCCCGCACCTGGGTGTTGGCATCACTCCTGGTGAAGTTCTGTGCCCGAAGGAGATGTTCCCTGCCCGTTTCAGTGGCAGGTTGTTTATCAGTTGCAGGTAGATAAACTAAGATGCCAACGACAGTCAGGAAAATGACAAAAAAAAGGGGCTTCTTCATCAGCAAATAACCCTGCTGGCTATTTGTCTAGCTGTAACCAGATCGCAACCTGTTTGGCATAGTAAGTCAAAATGGCGTCTGCTCCGGCGCGCTTGCAGCAGAGTAAGGATTCAAGCACAACGGCTCTTTCTTCAAGCCAGCCTTTTTCGGCAGCAGCCTTGAGCATGGCGTATTCACCACTGACATGATAAACAAAAGTCGGTAACTTGAATTCGGATTTCACGCGCTGAACGATGTCCAGATAGGGCAGGCCAGGCTTGATCATTACCATGTCGGCACCCTCTGCTATATCCAGCGCGACTTCACTTATGGCCTCATCGGTGTTCGCCGGGTCCATCTGGTAACTGTATTTATTACCCTTGCCCAGGCTGGATGCCGAACCAACCGCATCCCGGAACGGTGCATAAAAACTGGATGCGTACTTGGCAGAGTATGCGAGGATTCTGGTGTTCACATGGCGCGCATATTCCAGGGCCTCCCGGATAGCGCCTACACGCCCATCCATCATGTCTGATGGTGCAACAATATCTGCACCGGCGTCTGCATGTGACAGGGCCTGCTTGACCAGAACTTCCAGCGTGGCGTCATTCAACACATAACCGGTCTCGTCAATCAGGCCGTCCTGCCCGTGTGAAGTGAAGGGATCCAGTGCCACGTCGCTGATGACGCCGAGTTCCGGCAGTTCTTTCTTCAACATGCGAATGGCTCGCTGAGCCAGGCCTTCCGGGTTATAGGCCTCGGCGGCATCCTCCGATTTTATTTCTTCCGGTACTACCGGGAACAGGGCGATAGCCGGTATCCCGAGTTCCAGTATTTCTCCAGCTTCTTTCAGGAGTTGATCCAGGCTCAAACGCTTGATGCCAGGCATCGAAGGAACCGGTTCGCGGCGGTTCTTGCCTTCCGCGATAAACAGGGGGAAGATTAAATCATCCGTGCATAGTTGCGACTCCTGCATTAATCGGCGTGAAAACTCATTGGCACGCATACGCCGCATGCGGGTAGCAGGGAAACTTTTTTTATTGAATTTTGTCATCAGTTCGAATCAACCGGATTATTTCTGCGTTAATTTAAACCAGCATCATATCTGATAGCCGCCCGATGGATAATGAACAGATTATACGTATTTTTGTATTTGGTGCATTGTTATTGCTTATGTTCCTGTGGGAAACCTTGTCACCCAGGCGGCGAGTAATCGCCAGGTCAGGTTTACGGCGTCTTAATAATCTGCTGCTGCTACTGGTTGATGTTGTAGTTACAGCTTTACTGCTTCCGGTTGCAGCAGTGGGCTCTGCGGTCATTGCCAGTGATATGCAGTGGGGCCTGTTCAACCAGGTCGATATCAATCCTCTGTTCTCTATAATTATCAGTGTTTTGTTGCTGGATTTACTAATCTATTGGCAACATGTCCTGTTTCACAAGATTCCTTTGCTCTGGCGAATTCACAGGGTGCATCATACCGATGCGCATATAGATGTCACTACGGGTGTACGCTTCCATCCCATTGAAATTATCTTGTCCATGATCCTGAAGATGGCCTTTATTATGTTACTGGGTGCGCCCGTGATTGCAGTGATATTATTCGAGATAATATTGTTCAGTCTTGCCATGTTTAATCATGGGAATGTAAGTATACCGGTTACTCTTGATCGTTATCTCCGATATCTGGTGGTTACACCGGACATGCATCGCGTACACCATTCACAAATCCGGTCCGAAACAAATAGCAATTTCGGTTTTTGTATTCCATGGTGGGACAGGTTGTTTTCCACCTACCGTGAGCAACCGGAACTGGGGCACCAACGGATGAAAATTGGTTTGAAAGAATTTGAAGGTCTGGATGTGGTAAATTTAATGACCTTGATAAAGCAACCGTTTACCAAAGTTCATAAATGAATTCTTAATATAAATAGGGGGAATATTGATGGAACTGGAATCAGCAGTTCGTGAGCGTTATAGTCAGGGAGCAAAAGAAATACAGGACGCATTGTGTTGCCCGGTGGATTACGACACCACTCTACTGGAATTGCTCCCAGACGAAATTATAGAGAAGGACTATGGTTGTGGCGATCCTTCCCGTTATGTCAGAAATGGGGATACTGTTCTGGATCTGGGTAGTGGCAGCGGCAAGATCTGCTACATGGCGGCACAACTGGTTGGTGAAAAAGGTCAGGTCATCGGTATTGACATGAATGATGACATGCTGAACCTGGCAGAAAAATACCGAAACGACATGGCAGTTAGGATTGGCGGAGACCGCGTCAGGTTCCTGAAAGGAAAAATCCAGGATCTGGCACTTGATATACGGCAGATGGAAGAATGGTTGACACAGAATCCTGTGCGCAGCCACGATGATCTAGTGTCACTTTACGAATGGCAGGAAAAACAACGCAGGGAAACACCTTTGATTCAGGATGCTTGTGTTGATCTGGTGATCTCGAATTGTGTACTAAACCTCGTCAGGGATGAAGATAAAGATACTCTGGTACGGGAGATATATCGTGTGGTTAAGCCCGGTGGCCGGATAGCCATATCCGATATTATTTGTGATGAACCTATCCCTGAGCAATTGAAACAGGATGAAAAACTCTGGACAGGATGCATTTCGGGTGCTTTCCATGAGCGGGAAATCCTGCACAAGCTGCTTGATGCAGGTTTTGTGGCCATTACCGTCGATAAATGGTCTGCCGAGCCCTGGCAGGTTGTCAAGGGCATTGAATTTCGTTCAGCAACCATTACTGCCACCAGACCGGAAGCCACTGAATGTATTGATCGGGGGCATGCCGTAATCTATCGTGGACCATTCAGCTATATCAGGGATGATGAAGGTCATGAGTATCTGCGTGGAGAACGCATGGCGGTTTGTGAGCGAACATTTAGGTTATTGACCGAAGGCCCTTACAGCGAGCATTTTATCGGCATTAAACCCCAAACGCTGCTGTCTCCCACAACATGGTGTGCACCTTCTGGAACAATAAGGGCAGTTTCGGAAACCAAGGGCAGTACCCATAGCAATTCATCTGGTTCATCATGTTNNTGACGGTCAAAATAATGATAGGAAATCGATTGCAGAACGTGTCAGGGAAAATATAAAAAAAATCGCAAAACCGAATTAAAACATAAAGGTATCTTGCCCGGTATTGCCATTATCACAGTCGGGAATAAGTCAGGATTGATTATTCACATTGGCAGTAAAGCACCTCGGCCGGTATCGGTGTCGATTTGCCGGTCAGTTGCCATCCCTTTGCCGATGCAAGTTCATATATATTCTCGATGCGTTCTTCTCCCAGCGGATGAGTGCTGAGAAACTCAGGTATCTGCATTCCATACCTTGCTTCAAGGTCTTGCAGGCTTTTGAAAAGATCATCGGCACCTGCAATGTGGCCATAATAACCGGCCACGGCAGCCAGTGCCGTGCGGTCAGCCACTCTTTCCTGGTCGCGATTGAATTTTAACAATGTCAGCATCCCGGTGTTGTTCACTATCTGGCCGACCAGCTGATCACCACTAAACCCGGCAAGCCCAGCCAGGAATAATCCGATCACTACACCACGGCCTAGCGCAATCACAGGATGTCTGTGCTTTATGTGCGCCATTTCATGGGCGACAACCATCGCCAGTGCATTTTCGCTGGGTAATTCCTCTATCAAACCCTGAAAGATATAGATATGCCCACCCAGCGTGGCATAGGCGTTTTTTACCTTGCTATTAACATGATGCAGGGTGTATTGAATACCCTCAGGAGTATCCAGGTATGGNNNNAAAATTACTTCGGTTGACCAGTTCCCTCTCCATTGAGAAAGGGATTCGCGAGGCGAGCTGTTCAGTTATCAGGCTAAGAATCAACACGGCCAGGCTTATTAAAATACCCACGCTGGCGAGCAGAATAAAAAAATCCTTGAGAGGATGTCCCTGACTGGTGTTAATGCCTTCTGGGATTTCGGGATTGGAATAATCCATGGTCGAAGTTACGGAGTAATAATCGTTAAAGACGCATTAATTCCCTTATAAACAAACACAGCGCTACAATCAGGATAACTATACCGGCAGTTAACCAGTATATATTGATGGATGATTTGCTGAGTGCATATATGATCATCACGCCACTGACAAGTACACCGGCTCCGATATATTTTCCCATTGTTACAACTCTCTGTTATGAATTAAATCGTTCTCGGCCTGAGGTTCAATGCATCACGAGTTTCATTTACCGATAGTTTATCTTGTTCAAGGATCACGGCCGTGCCATATGCCAGTACCTCGATTGAACCGATGGCATTTCTCTGGCCCTTGGAAATCGATGATGTCTCCATTTTTATATTGAATACAAAATTTGCACCCATATTTCGTGCCTGCTCACGCATGCGAAGCAAGGCTTCCCTGCGTCCACGGTCAATCAGGCTTTCGTAACTGGATACACGGCCACCCAGAATATTGCGCAGAGCCGCAACAAAATGTTTGAAAAAATCAACCGAGATTACAACACTGCCAAGAACTATACTGGTTTTACAGGGTGTAAATTCTTCGGGTACAATCTTGCTGGCAATAAGAGGTAATTTTCTCAGCGCCATTTCCCGCTGGAGAATGGATTTATAATGGCGCTTTTCAAGTGCTGAACCGGTGACATAACCCAGCATCAGTAGTCCGATAAAAATGATCAGTTCCAGCATGATTTACTCCAGTATCACCGCTGTACCATAAACATATAGTTCTGAGGCACCCTGGGTAATTGTCGATGTGGAGAATCTGATATTCAGAATGGCATTAGCACCGATTGATTTTGCTTGCTGACGCATACGATCAATAGCTTCCTCACGCGATTCATGAAGCAATTCGGTATAACCTTTTAATTCACCACCAAAGATGTTTTTAATACCGGCCATGAAATCCCGGCCCACATGCTTGGCACGTACCGTACTACCCTGTACCAGGCCAAGATGTTTGCTAATATTTTTTCCCGGCACATACTCAAGGGTACTTAACAGCATCACAACTCTCCTTTTTTATAAAATTTTATGCGTAAAAGAGATCAATCACCAGCAGGTGCAGGCAATTGCGCGGCTGATTCCTCGATCCATGTCTCAACTTCATGCGTTATTTCTGTTGCAGTCTTGCCCCTGCTATCAATTGGCTTGCCAATGACCATATCAATCCTGCCGGGTTTTTTCAGCCAGCTGTTGCGCGGCCAGAAGTATCCTGAGTTATGTGCAACCGGGACAACCGGGTAACCGGATTTCTCAGCCAGTAAACCACCACCTGGTAAATAGCGTCTCTTTTCCCCCGGCAATACCCGTGTGCCCTCGGGGAAGATAACCACCCAGATTCCCTCGGCCAGGCGCTGGCACCCCTGGTCCACAATTTGTCTGAATGAACGGAAAGTTTCACCGCGGTTTATAGCAATGGGGCGCATGGCAGCAAGCCCCCAGCCGTAAACCGGGATCCATAACAGCTCTCTTTTCAGTACCCAGGCCTGTGCTGGGAAAACCAGTTGCAAGACAAGTGTCTCCCAGGCCGATTGGTGTTTACACATGATGATGGCGGGACCCTCCGGAATATTTTCGGTGCCGGTCACTTGATGGTCGAGCCCACAGGTCATCCGCAGCCACCAGAGGTTAAATACTGTCCAACGGGTTGTGACGTAAAAACGTGTTTTGAACGGCAGGGGATACAGCAGTAAGCAGATTGGTGAAATGATAATGGTAGATAGCGCCATTCCGACATAAAACAGAAATGCACGTAACCATTGCATATGGATTACTCGGGAATTAATTCATTGGCCACATCGTCGAGTGAATCACATACTCTCACGAGGCTTGAAAGACCATGATTTTTTTCTTTCTCTTCATAATTATCTGAGCCGACAAAATAGGGTATGGCACCTGCTGCTATTGCCGCATCCATATAACCCGGTTCGGCCCCTACAACCGGTACTCCATGCAGGGAAATCCGCAAGCGCTCTGCAATGACGTCGAGCAGGCCGGCTTTAGTTTTTCTGCACTCGCATTTTTCCCTTGGCTCGTGAGGACAGAAAAAAAATGCATCAATAGTGCCCCCGTACTGTGACAGGTGATCAAGTAATTTTTGATGTATTTTGTTTAACTTGATGATATCAAGTTTTCTCTTTTTGGTTTCTGCCTGGTTCAAAGCGACAATGATTCGGAACCCGTTTTGTGACAGTCTGGAGATGGCGGGGAGACTGCCTGGCAGCGCCTGCCACTCATTGGCAGATTTAATTTCATCATCTGTGCCCCGGTTGATAACCCCGTCCCTATCGATAATGATCAGCTTCATGTCACCAGCTTGGAAAGATCAGCCACCCGGTTCATCGATTGACGGAGATCGTTCAACAGGCCGATCCGGTTATTTCTTAATGTTTCGTCATCTGTCATGACCATTACCTTATCAAAGAACGCATCCACTGGCTCTTTTAATATAGCGAGCTCCTGTAGCATTGGTGTGAATTTTTGTTTTTTGTAGAGATCATCAAGTTTCGGCTTGAGTTTCAAATATTCTTTTGCCAGTGCTTTTTCTTCTTTCTCCTTGAACAGGGACTCATCAAACCCGGACGGTATATGGTCAAGGTTTTTGAGGATATTGCTAATGCGCTTGTTCGCGGCACTCAGGCTTGGCGCTTCCGGCAGATGACTATAGCTAGCAACGGCTTCCAGTCGGGCCGGTATCAAATCCAGGCGTGTTGGACGCTCGGCCAGTACAGATTCAACGCCATTGGCGGTTATTCCTTGCTCAAGGAAGTAACCGCGGGCTCGTTCGAAAATGAAGATTTCCAGCTCATGGCAAGCGTCTTTTACCATATTGCCATGTATCTCAAACGCTGACTTGACCAATTCAAACAATGATAGTGGAAGTTTTTCTTCAACCAGGATGCGCACCACACCCAGGGCAGCCCGGCGCAGGGCAAAGGGGTCCTTGGCGCCAGTCGGTTGTTGACCGATGCCATAGATACCAGCAAGTGTATCCAGCTTGTCGGCCAATGCGAGTATTTGGCCAGTCTTGGTTTTTGGTAGTTCATCACCGGCGAAGCGCGGCCGGTAATGTTCTTCGATTGCCTGTGCGACTTCATCTGGTTCCTGGTCATTCTTGGCAAGATAACGACCTACAATACCCTGCAATTCCGGGAACTCGCCGACCAGGTCGGTTACCAAGTCGCATTTTGACAGCATGGCAGCCCGGGATACCTGTGCTTTATTAACTCCCAACTCCTGCGCTATGGACTCTGCCAGTCTGATAATACGGCCGGTCTTATCGCCGATAGTGCCCAGTTCTTTCTGAAATGTAACGCCATTCAATTCTTTCAGACGGCCTGCCAGTGGTTTTGCCTTGTCGGTTTTCCAGAAAAACATGGCATCAGAGAGTCGTGGAACGATGACTCGTTCGTTACCTTTGATGACCTGTTTCTCATCCTTACTCTCGATATTGCTCACCGCAATAAAGTAAGGCAGCAGTTCCCCGTTTTTTTTATCCTCAACAGGAAAGTATCGCTGCTGTTTTTCCAGCACAGATATAAGTACTTCTCTCGGCAGATCCAGGTATTTTTTATCAAAATCGCCTAACAGGGCATGTGGCCATTCCACCAAGGCCGCAATTTCAGTGACCAGATCAGATTCTCGATCGGAATTTAATGGAATACCATTTATCTTTTTTGCTTCAGCTTTTGCACGTTCACTAATAAATTGTTGAATTTCATGATCGGCTGTTTCATTCAACCAGACTTTGGCCTGTTTTAATTTATTCTTATATTGACTGATATCAGCATTTTTAATCTCGATTGCATCCGGGTGATGAAAGCGATGTCCATAGGTAATTCGACCAGATTTAACTCCCATTACATCACAGTCAATCACTTCCTTGCCGAATAAAATAACAACCCAATGTAGTGGTCGGACGAACTCTGCATCGTTATTACCCCAGCGCATGCGTTTAGGAATGGACAATTTGGCTAGTGCATCATTAATTGCATTCGGGATTAATTCGACCGTGAGTCCTCCTTTATGAGTCGTGGCATAGAATAACTTGCCATCTTTTTTCTGGAGATCATTAATCGAGATATTACAGGAACGCGCAAAACCGTCGGCCGCTTTTGTCGGTTTGCCATGTTCATCGTAGGCTATTTTCACACTGGGGCCGAACCGTTCTACTTTCTGATTTGGTTGTTGCATCGGTAGATTTTCAATAATAATCGCGAGGCGACGTGGTGAATAGTAAAAATGTGTCTTGGCCTCACTCTCTAGTAAATCAAACAAGTATCCAGTTAGCCGGTCATGAAATTCCTCTGCCAGGTCGGCTAATGCTTTGGGCGGCAGTTCTTCTGTGCCGATCTCGATTAACAGGTTTCGGGTATCAGACATTGACGAATTAAATGTTACTTGTTCTTGAGCAGGGGAAAGCCGAGCGCTTCGCGCTTCTGGTAATAGGCTTCGGCCACTGACCGGGCTAGGCCCCTGACTCGCAGGATATAACGTTGTCGCTCGGTAACGGAGATGGCGTGCCTGGCATCGAGCAGGTTGAAGGAGTGGGAGGCCTTCAGGACCAGTTCGTAGGCCGGCAAGGGTAACTCCAGTTCCAGGAGTCTCTTGCAGTCTCTTTCACAGGTATCAAACCAGGCCGCCAGTGAATCGGTATCGGCCAGTTTGAAATTGTATTCCGACATCTCGGCCTCGTATTGCCGGTAAATATCACCATAGCTTACCGGGCCTACGGCCGTGTTACTCCAAAGCAAATCAAAAACACTGTCCTTCTCCTGCAGGTACATGGCGATCCGTTCCAGGCCGTAGGTGATTTCACCGGCAACGGGTTTGCAATCCAGTCCGCCAACCTGCTGAAAATAGGTAAACTGGCTGATCTCCATGCCATTCAGCCAGACTTCCCAACCCAGGCCCCAGGCCCCAAGTGTCGGGGATTCCCAGTTATCCTCCACGAAGCGAATATCATGCACCAGCGGATCAATGCCCAGGCTGGTCAGTGAGTCAATATATAATGTCTGGATGTCGTCCGGTGAGGGTTTCAGCATCACCTGGAACTGGTAGTAATGCTGCAACCGGTTCGGGTTCTCACCATAGCGGCCGTCGGTAGGCCGTCTGACGGGCTGTACGTAGGCCGCATGCCAGGGTTCCGGTCCAATCGCCCTGAGAAATGTGGACGGATGGAAGGTGCCGGCCCCCATTTCCATGTCAAACGGTTGTTCAATGATGCAACCCTGCCGGGCCCAGTAGTCCTGAAGCCTGGCAATTAACTCCTGGAAGGTAACTTGTTGTTCTGTTGAAGTATCTGCCACGAGATTTCCAATACAGGGACAATGCTGGCAGAGTATATCTTGATACCGATGTGATGTGTATGTAATCCGGATCCGGGATCAGTTAACCGGGAATCGTGTCAGGTCATCAATATTGGTTGTCATTGCCTCGTATTTAAAGACTGGTATTTCATAGACCCACCCCGACAATTTGTCGTTCAGTGTATCGACATACTCATTTATTTTTTCAGTTAATTCTTCTGCATCGGTTGAATCTGACTCGGGCATGACAGCTTGGGCTGGATCATGGCTTGCTGAAAAAAGGCCATAGGCACGGTCATCAATCTTTGCCAACAGGGATTCAATGATCAGACCATCAAATGTCTTATAGATAGTCTTGATGCTCTCTTCCGTAGAAAATTCGAAATTATTGGCTGCCCGCACACCGTTTGCCCGCATTTCTTCAAGTGCCGATGCAATCCGCCTGACGATAATCTTTGCAGCCGAGGGAACATCATCCTTGTCACGTATTTTGAAATCTGATTGCTCGCGGGTTTCCTTGTAAATTTCAAACGTATTGCCATCTGCGTACTGGATGACAATTTCTTTCATTTCTTCCAACGGTATATCAAATAATTGCCGGTCAAACCAGTCAGCAGCGTCACTGCTAACCTCCATAATACCCTCGACCAGCAAGGACTGTGCATCTCCGGATTTTCGAACATACAAGCCGGGGCTGCTGCCCGATGATTGTCTTGCTTTGCCAATAATCACCGAGGCGAGTGTGTTACCGGTTGCATCGAACAGAGTAACGAGATGTGAGGAGGCCTTTATTGAACCCGGATCTTCCACACCCAACTGTGCGTAATAATTCGGGTTATCGGTTTTTTTCTCTTCCAGCTTGAGTGCAGACATATTAAGTACAGTCTGCCTGACTTTGTCGAATGCGGCCGGGTAGTTATCGCTACTGGCAATAAACCATTTACCATTGTTTTCCTGAAGCCTGACAGTATTTCCGGGTCCCTGGATGCTTATCTTTGAAACATCGTTTATCCGGTTGGCCAGTTCGGGAAACAGTATGGGTTTTTCAAAGTCTTCCCGGGGTGATTGCAGATTACTGCTGATAGCTGCTGCGATAATGACTGTCAGTGTTACGGCGCAAAGTATGATCAGATTTTTGTTTTTCATACCGTATCAGGATCTTACTGGCGACGATTTGTTCGATAAATTCCTGTTCCCAGTGCAATGAGTATAACCAGGACCGGGATAAGGCCAATGTTAATGATGCGTAAGCGGGTCCCGAGATCCTCGATGTTTTTCTTTAATTCATGTTGTACAGCACGTAACTCCTTGCGAGTCTCAAGCCGAATTTCGCGCAGTTGTTCCAGTTCAGCACTTTGTTCCGGTGTCAGTATCAGGTTGGCATCGGTACCCTGTTCCTGTTGTAGCCGCTGGAGTTTCTGTTCTGCTTCCTGCAATTTTACCTGTAATTCCTGCTCGCGTTCACGGAACTTGAGTTCGGCATCTCGACGAATCACCTCGACACGTTCAAACGGTCGTACAAATTCTCCACGGCTTCTCAGGCTGATGAGGTCATTACTGCCGGACAGGTTGTCAATGGAATTGACGATAAAGTTACCGTTATCGGCAATAGGTTGTGGCATGTCCAGCCCGAAATAGGACTGGGTTCGTATCCAGAAGAGATCAGTCAGGATATCCGTATCAGCAACCACTATCAGGTTGATATCTCCTTCCATGAGTTGATCGCCTTTACCAGTATCTAACCCGTCTTGTTCCTCATCATAATCCTTGTCACCACTTATCCCGTCAGGAAACATGGTTTTTGCTTTACCCTGGATGCGAACCGCCAACGATTTTTTTTCTTCATCTGATTTAAAATTATCGAGAATAATACTGGGGTCGCGTTGTATCACCAGGAAATCCCGATCGAGCAACATGGACTGTTTGGTAGTTTCGATAAGTGGTGTGATTTGTGTCATTGCGTCATCAAGGCGATTGATCACGCCTGCTGTTCCGATATGCAAGACACTGAGTTCACTGGTCGCGAAATCATCTTTACTGAAGCTCTCCTTTGCCAGTCTTAGCCAGGGAAGATAGGCCACCTCACGAAGGCCCCGCTGACCGCGGGTCTGCACATGCATTGCTGCATTGACGTCACCTGCAACTTTTTCCCCGGGGATTTCTACACCCCATTGCTTCAACAGGTCAGGCAGTTCGGAATCAAAATCCGGCATGGTGCCCGGTGATTTCGGATCCGGTGGTGTGCGATCAGATTCAGCCAGCGGGTCAACAAATACCATGGCCTTGCCGCCATTTAAAACATACTGGTCAATGGCAAAACGCGTACGCAGTTTTAATTTCTTTGGATGAACGATCATCAATACATCCACATCCTCGTCCACCTTATCCAGATCGGTACCCAGTTGCTTCATTTCGAAAAATTCGTTCAGGGTGCTGATGATGGTCCAGGGACCGATATTCGGATCATCTTCATCGCCAAACATCGGCAGCGATGTCATGACTCCAATCACGGGTTTCTCGGGATGAGCCAGGTTATAGATTAGTTTGGTAATATCGTATTCGAGAGACGACTCCCGGTCAGCCTGGAAGAATGGTATCACCCGCTCGTCATCGGTCGAGTTTGTCCCAACAAGACCCAGATAGGCACGATCTCCTGCGTTGTTGACCGGTATACCACGCAATCCACTGGCGACTGCCTGGTCCTCAGCTTCCGAGAAGGGCTCAGCATCGATAATATTAACAATTAACATGCCGTTTGAGACCGCTGCAAATTCCTGCAACATATCCCGGACCCGGACACCGTAGTTACTGAGTGATGGCAACCCGGTCAAGAGTTGTTGAGAGAAATAGTAATCTAGGACAACCGGTTCCTCGAGACTGTTTATAATATTTACTGTCCCGTCTGAGAGCGTGAACAGTTTGTTTTCCGTCAGATCCAGACGCATATTGGTGAAAGTGGCGTTGACCACGATAATTAAACAGACAAACAAAATGGCCGCCAGTATCAACCCGGTTCCTGAAATGATGTTCTTTTTAATCATATCAACGACTAGCTCGCCTTTTTGGCTTCAATTACCACAACGTTCGCATACAGCCAGAAACAGATTAACGCCATGAAATAGATTAAATCACGTATATCAATCACACCTTTCTTGATTGACTCGAAGTGGGTCAGGAAACTAAACGAGGCAATGGCATTCACTACAGCCTGGGGTGCCCAGCCCCGGAAAAAATCCAGCACCAGCGGGAAACCGCTAAGCAGGAAAAGAAAACAGATCACCACACTGATAACAAAGGCAATAACCTGGTTCTTGGTCAATGCGGATATGCAGGAACCAATGGCGAGAAAACCGCCGGCCATCAGCATACTGCCAATGTAACTGGCCAGTATGACGGTATTGTCCGGCTCCCCAAGGTAATTAACCGTTATCCACATCGGGAAAGTCAGGACGATTGCAACGGCAGTGAAAGCCCAGGCAGCAAGAAATTTACCCATGACGGCATGCCAGGTTGGAATAGGCAGTGTCATAAGCAGTTCTATCGTTCCGGTTTTACGCTCCTCCGACCAGAGACGCATGGCAATGGCCGGGATCAGGAATAGATATAACCAGGGATGGAATCGGAAAAAGGGTTCCAGATCTGCCTGGTTGCGCTCGTAGAATCCACCCAGGTAAAAGGTGAAGATCCCCATGAGAAACAGAAAGATGACAATAAACACATAGGCCACAGGTGTGGCGAAATAACTGGAAAAATCCCGCTTGAAGATGGCCTTGATGTTATTCATGAGTGTTCCGTCACTCCTTTTTCTTCATAAAAACGGGTGGTGATATCACGGAATATATCTTCCAGTTTTCCAGTCCCTGATTTTTCCAGCAATTCTTTCGGGGTGCCGTCAAAAAGCAGTTGTCCTGAAGCAATGATAATTGCACGGGTACAAACAGCATCGACCTCTTCCAGAATATGAGTCGAGATAATAATCGCTTTTTCCTGTGCCATTTCCTGAATCAGTGCACGCACTTCATGTTTCTGGTTCGGATCCAGACCATCAGTAGGCTCGTCCATGATCAGGATTTCAGGGTCATGCAAGAGGGCATGGGCCACACCCACTCGCCGCTTGTAGCCCTTGGAGAGGGTTTCCAGGCTTTGGTGACGAACAGCTTCAAGGTTGATCTTATTAATCACTTCATCGATCCGGTTTTTGCGATATTCGCCACTCATGCCACGAATCTCGGCGACAAAATTCAGGAAGGAAAAGACTGTCATTTCACCATACAGGGGAGCACCCTCCGGCAGGTAGCCGATCCTTTTTTTGGCTTCGATCGGGTCTTCTGCGATATCGAACCCGCAGACCGCCACACTCCCGGCTGTGGGTTCAAGGAAGCCCGTAATCATTTTCATGGTTGTTGACTTGCCGGCACCGTTGGGGCCGAGAAAACCAAGCACCTCTCCTTTGCTGACAGAAAAGGAGATGCCCCGCACGGCATGGATGGGCCCAAAGCGTTTTTCCAGACCGTGTATTTCTATCAACGGATTTGCAACTGTATTGTTCAAGTTAATAGTCCTGTCTCAACACTGTATCCAGGTTGTTTGCTATCCGGGATTTTACTTGGAGTCCCGCCGTTTGCTGAATTTATTCTGTTTTATCGCGCAAGCGGAGGTAGATAAGCGTGGATATTCTCCACATTATCAGACCATCGTCAACGAATTGACCCGCATGCGGGCCGCAGGTTCCGTCAATACCGGCTAATTATTCAGCTTCAGGTCTGAAGCAGCTTCTTTTTCAGGCGGAACAGGGCCGAAATGTCCTCGTCACCATAACCTTCATCGATCAGGCGCTGATAATGCCCCAGTGTCATTTCCAGGGTGGGCAGAGAGGCTTCGGTAATCTTTTGTAACATTGACCGGCAGATGGTCAGGTCCTTGTGATGCAGGCCCAGTTTAAAGCCGGGTTCGTAACGGTCAGCCAGCATGGTCTTGCCGCGGTGAGAAAGAAACCAGTTGCCTGCTGCACCGGTGGAGACCACATCGATGACCCTGTCCATGTTGAGTCCCATGGCCTGGCCAAAGGCCAGTGCATCGGTCACTGCCTGGTTCAGGCCGGCCGCCATGATCTGATTGACCGCCTTGCAAGCCTGGCCGCTGCCGGTCGGGCCGATATAGACGATATTCTTGGCAATGGCGGCGAGCGGCTCGCGCACACATTCCAGAACGGTCTCGTCACCACCCACCATCATGGCCAGGGTGGCATTCTTCGCACCTTCGACGCCGCCGGAAACCGGGCAATCCAGAAATGCGGCCGCCTTTTCAGACAGGAGCGCTGCAGCCTGGTTGGCGGTATCCGAGCTGACTGTCGAGGTGTCCACCACGACGCTGCCCGGTTTTATTCCCCGGGCAATCTGCTGGATCATCTCCAGAACATCGTTGTCCCTGGAGACACAGGTCAGCACCAGATCACACTCTGCAGCAAGACTTTCAGCGTCAACCGCTATCCCGGCATCGGTCTTGGCAGCAACTGCCTCGGCTTTATCCTGGCTGCGGTTCCAGATCCTGTGCAGGTAACCTGCCTTGTGAAAATTCAGGGCCATGTAAGCACCCATGGCACCCAGTCCAATTACACCAACCTTCATCCAACTCACTCCTGTCTGCTGTATAGCTTAATCTTCAAGATAGGTATAACCGTCAAGACCCTGACTCAGCTCCTGCAGATATTGCAGCTGCCGATTCTTGTCTAGGTCGGCGGCATAGATCTTTTGCTTGTAGCAATGTTCGAGGGTCTTGCCGCTGATGTGCACATAATCAAGCAGATCTACGACCGTATCGCCCTTGTGTATCTCGGTCAGCCGATATTCTCCACCGGGTATCAGTTCGACGTTAGCTGAGGCCGTATCGCCAAACAGGTTGTGCATATCCCCGAGGATTTCCTGGTAGGCCCCCAGCATAAATATGCCGAGGAGATAGGGTTCGTTTACTCCGGGTGCGTGTATCGGCAGGCTGCTGCTGATGCCCTGCTGATCGACATAAAGATTAATCATCCCGTCGGAATCGCAGGTCAGATCTTCAATTATTGCGCGCTTGTCCGGGCACTCTCCGAGGCGATGCAAGGGCATGACCGGGAAGATCTGTTTTATAGCCCAGCTGTCCGGCAGGGACTGAAACAACGAGAAATTACAGAAATATTTGTCCGCGAGCCGTCCATTCAGCTCATCCAGCATTTCTCTCTGGCCCGCTTTCACTAGTCCCTGTACCT
Source organism: Gammaproteobacteria bacterium (assembly GCA_011772965.1). Lineage (GTDB taxonomy): Bacteria > Pseudomonadota > Gammaproteobacteria > Eutrophobiales > Eutrophobiaceae > SZUA-592. The sequence continues at coordinate 45,677 of WVYN01000015.1, read as the reverse complement.
TGCGACAAATCGCATAAAACATTGTCTCGGTCCTGGCCCGTTGTTGCAGGTTTAACAGACCATGCACAAACATCTCCTTGGCTTCGTCGAAATAATGCAGGGCATCGTGATAAGACTGTACTGCGTTTTTTTTCTTGATGGATTGCAATATTTTCCAGAGTGAACGGATGATTTCCATCTCGTTTCGCTTTGCCGCTTCCGGTTTTACCAGCCCCGGAGCCTGTTCAATACCGATAACATTGGTAATCAGCATGGCGTGGTGTGCTGTCATGGCTCGTCCTGATTCAGTAATGATCTCGGGTTGTGGTAACGCGTGTTGTTCGCATATAGAGGCGAAGGCATGCACGACGGTATCGGCATAGGCCTGCATGGAATAGTTTACCGAACAGAAATTTTTGGACTGGCTGCCTTCATAATCCACTCCCAGGCCACCACCGACATCGACACAGGAAATGGGGGCACGCATGGCGCAAAGCTCACTGAAAAATCGGCTACCCTCATGCAAAGCACGCTGGAAATGCTGGATGTTACTAACCTGTGAACCAATGTGAAAATGCAAGAGCTGCAAGCAGTCGAGCATGTCGACGGTTTCCAGTTGCTCAATGGCTAGGATGACCTGGGCACTATGCAGGCCAAACTTTGACTTCTCACCACCGGTATTCTGCCAGTTGCCTTCCGCGACTGAGGACAATCGGACTCGTACGCCCAGATGAGGGCGAATATCTATTTCCTTCGCCGTATTAATAATGAGTTTCAATTCCGAGAGTTTTTCGACCACGATGAAGACCCGCAGCCCCAGTTCCTGGCCAATGAGCGCGGTACGAATGTATTCGAGATCCTTGTAGCCGTTACAGATTACGGTATTACCCATTCGAGAGAGTGCAATAATGGTCAGCAGCTCTGTCTTGCTGCCGGCCTCCAGGCCGATACGCTCCTGGCCATGTTGAATGATGTCCTCCACAACCTTGCGTTGCTGATTGACTTTAATCGGATAAACAGCGGTATAGCTGGACTGGTAACGGTATTCATCCATGGCCTGTTTAAAGGCCTGACACATGGAATCAATACGCTGATGCAGGATATTACTGAAACGCAACAGTATCGGCGGCGTCAGTCCCTTTTGTTTGAGATCCCTGGCAAGTTCGAAAAGATCGATACTTTGGCCATTGTCCCTGTCCGGCCGAGCGACGACATGGCCCGCGTCATTAATATCAAAATAACCTTCCGACCAAGCCGGGACCTGGTAGAGATCCAGCGAGTCAGCAATTGTCCATTGCGGTTGCTCAGTGAATTTCCTGTCCATCAGTGATCTCCCGGGATCAGAGGTTGCGATAGTGAGCAGCGATGACTTCGGCCACACAGCAGGTCAGTTTTTTCACGGTGGGAATATGAAGAAATTCATTGGGCCCATGGGCATTGGAATGAGGCCCGAGTACACCAGTGATGAGGAACTGGGCATCGGGAAATTTCTCGCCCAGCATGCCCATGAAAGGAATCGAACCGCCTTCCCCCATGTGCATCGCTGGCCTGCCAAAATGTTTTTCCGAGGCCTCTTGCACGGCTGTTTCCAGCCACGGTTCCATCACGGGTGCGTGCCAGCCACCGGAACTCCAGTCTGGTGTGAAGCTCACTTCAGCACCATAAGGCGGGTTCTCTTCGAGCATCTCCTTCAGCTTGCGTGAGGCTTTTGTCGCGTCCGTTGTCGGCGGCAATCGCAATGAAATTTTTACTGCGGTCTCAGCCCGCAACACATTACCCGCGTCGGTGATGGGGGGCAGGCCATCGGCACCAGTAACAGAAAGTGCCGGCCGCCAGGTACGATTTAGTATCAATTCAGTCGGGTCTTCCACCATTGGCCGCGCGCTTTTGGTGAAGGGAAAGCGTTCATATAATGTGTTACCCAGGACTGCGGCCGCAAGCTTTGCCTGTTTCAGCCTTTGTTCCGGAATTTCTTCATTGAACTCAGGCGTGGAGATCCAGCCACTCTTACTGTCATCGATCCGTCCCAGCAGTTCTCTCAGTATTCGGAAACTGCTGGGAACGATACCGCTGGCATCCCCGGAATGTACACCTTCCTCAAGGATCCGGATCCTGAGCTCTCCGCCTATTAATCCACGCAGTGACGTCGTGCACCAGAGTTGTTCATAATTACCGCAACCGGAGTCAAGACAGATCACGAGGTCCGGTTTTCCGATACGGTCCTGCAGCGCATCGATGTAGTAAGGCAGGTCCGGGCTACCGCTCTCTTCACAGGCCTCGATAATGACAACGCAACGGCCGTGCAGAATGCGCTGTTGTTGTAAACCCTGGATAGCCGTCAAAGAAGCAAACACAGCATAACCATCATCGGCGCCGCCCCGGCCGTAGAGGCGGTCATTTTCAATTACCGGTGTCCAGGGCCCCAGGCCCTCACGCCAGCCGGTCATCTCGGGCTGTTTGTCAAGGTGGCCATAGAGGAGGATGGTATCCTCTGACTGGCCAGGAATATCGATCAATATCAACGGAGTACGGTTTTCAAGACGTACCACCTCAAGCTGCATGCCCGGAATGTCCTGCTGCCGGCACCAGTTTTCAAACTGGGCCACCACGGCTTCCATGTAACCGTGTTCATCCCAGTCCGGATCAAACAAGGGAGACTTGTTCGGTACTCGAATGTACTCTACCAGTTCCGGGATGGCTGATTTTTCCCAGTGATTTTCGCAGAAGTCGTGTAGTAGCTTTTCGTCAAACATCATTGCAAACCGGAGATGGTTGTCAGAGGCATAACATACACGATTTGTTATAATTTTCTCCTGTTTTTGGGCCGGGATAATCGGGTTCGGTAGCAGTAAATGACTTCAACGGAGCAGGATCAATGCGAATAAATATAATCGTCTGGATATTTCTGGGTGTGTTTTTGATGTCTCTATCCGCCTGTGGTAAAGAGGAATCTGCACCATCATCTTCCGAAACAGCAGCTGTTGAGCAGACAACCGTTAGTGAGGCCGCACCGGAACCAACTCCGGCCGTTGCAACAGAAGAGCAATCCGTCGGCATACCTGAACCTGAACCGTCTCCAGCGACTGCGACAGACGGGGAATCCACAGCACCTCAAACGCATACTATCAATGCCGAGGCCAGAGTCTTTAATCCTGACATTATATACATTCAACCAGGTGATAGTGTCAGCTGGAGGAACATGACCTCGCATAACACGGTGTCGGTGGATGGTTTGATCCCGGAAGGGGCCCAGCACTGGCGCAGTGCCTTGGGGGAAAATCTCAAGATCACGCTGAATATTGAGGGCACCTATGCCTATGTCTGTGAGCCACACATCGGCTTTGGTATGGTGGGCGTCATCGTTGTCGGTAAGCCGGACAATCTGGAGGAGGTCAAGAAAAAGGCGGGCGAGATCTTGCAGGGGCCCTACCGAAGAATACTGGGCAAGCTAAACAAGGTGCAAATCCCGCAATGATGCGGGATTTACTTCAGGAGGTTTTGGTTAGCTTAAAGTAGGGTAGTCATTAATGACCGTATACATATATCAGACTTCCCGGGAGATCAAAATGTTCAATCACAGGAACAGAATCTAATGCCAATTAGAAGCTTCAAGGGCAAGACACCCGCCATCGATCCCACTGTCTATGTTGATGACACAGCCCTTATCATCGGTGATGTCACGATCGGGGCGGACTCGTCGATCTGGCCCATGACTGTGGCACGTGGAGATGTCCACTCCATTACCATCGGCAAGCGCACCAATATCCAGGATGCTTGTGTGCTGCACGTGACCCATGACGGAAAATTTTCACCGGGTGGTTTCCCACTGAAAGTTGGAGATGATGTTACGGTCGGGCATCGGGTGACCCTGCATGCGTGCACGGTCGGCAACCAGTGTCTGATTGGCATGTCGGCTACCATTATGGATGGTGCCGTGCTGGGCGACAGGATTATTATTGGTGCTGGTAGTCTGGTGCCTACCGGTAAGCAGCTTGAAGGTGGATATCTTTATGTAGGCAGCCCGGCGAAACAGCTTCGTGAATTAAACGAAAACGAACTGGCCTTTCTTGAATATTCCTCGGCACATTATTCCAGATTGAAAGACAAGTACCGCACCGGATAAGGTTCTTCCAGGCCATGTCTCGTTTATTCTGATTATTTTCGTTATTATGCCGCGCTTTCCAGAGATTAATGGTGGGGAGCACGAACATGACTGAAGATTCATGGTTTACGGAGAAGGCCAAAGGCTTCGGCATGGCCTTGAAGATCACGGCGAAAATCCATGATGAAAATTCCCCTTTTCAGCATATCGAAGTGTTTGAAACGGAAACTTTTGGCCGGTTGCTGACGCTTGATGGTCTGACCATGTTGACTAGTCGTGATAATTTCATCTATCACGAAATGATGAGCCATCCAGCCCTGTTTATTCATTCCAACCCGAAACATGTGGTCATCGTCGGTGGTGGTGACTGCGGTACTTTAAAAGAAGTATTAAAACACCGTGAAGTTGAGGAAGTCCTGCAAGTGGAACTTGATGAGCGAGTAACACGGGTGGCTGAAGAATTCTTTCCGGAACTGTGTGAGTCGAACGGAGATGAGCGTGCCCAATTACTGTTTGTCGATGCTATCCAGTGGATGGCAGATGCCTCGGCGTCCAGTGTTGATGTGATATTGCTGGACACCACCGATCCGGTTGGCCAGGCATCGCGGCTTTTTTCTGCTGATTTCTACCGTGATTGCCTCCGGGTACTGCGCGAAGGTGGTGTCATGGTCGCGCAGAGCGAATCTCCTCTGTTTGACATGGAAATTATTACTTCCATACATAAGGCCATGCATGCAGCCGGCGCGAATGATATCAAGACAATTCACTTTCCACAGTGTACTTATCCCTCTGGCTGGTGGAGTGCGACCCTGGCACGCAAGGGACAGAAGCTCAACGGCTTTCGCGAAACCGCGGCACGGAAAAAGGGCTTCCCGACCCGTTATTACAATGCAGACATTCATATCGCCTGTCAGTCATTACCTGTATTCATGAATGAAACACTGGCAGGAATTGCAAAAGCATAAGCCAGGGGTCTACTGTTATTATTCGTGCCATGACAAATTCAACCCGGACATACGACGTTATCATTGTGGGCGGTGGCCATGCGGGAACCGAGGCCGCCCTGGCGTCCGCACGTCTGGGTGCCAAAACCCTGTTATTGACACACAGTGTCGATACGCTGGGACAGATGTCCTGCAATCCGGCCATTGGCGGTATTGGCAAGGGTCATCTGGTCAGGGAAATTGATGCCCTGGGCGGGATGATGGCCATTGCTGCAGATCACAGCGGCATTCATTTCCGGATCCTGAATGCCAGCAAGGGCCCGGCGGTCCGGGCCACGCGTGCCCAGATCGATCGTTCCCTTTATAAGGCCTATGTTCGGCCCACTCTGGAAAACCAGGCCGGGCTATACCTGTTCCAGCAGTCCGTGGACGACCTTATTGTCGAAGGCGACCGGATCAGCGGCGTGGTGACACAGTCCGGCCTGCGCTTTTATGCCGATGCCGTGGTACTGACTGTTGGTACCTTCCTCGGTGGCCGCATCCACATTGGTGATAAGCAAAGCAGTGGTGGCAGGGCCGGTGATCCCCCGGCCAATGCACTGGCTCAACGCTTGCGGCAACTGCCTTTCCGGGTCGGGCGCTTGAAGACCGGAACGCCCCCACGCATTGATGGCAAGACTATCAACTACAGACAGCTGCAGATTCAGACCGGTGATGAGCCGGTGCCGGTGTTCTCATTTCTAGGCAGACGCGACATGCATCCGGCACAGATCGCCTGCCACATTACCCAGACCAATGAGAGGACACATGAGATCATCCGCGGTGGAATTCATCGCTCCCCTATGTACAACGGCAATATCGAGGGCAGCGGCCCCCGTTATTGCCCATCTGTGGAAGACAAGGTAATGCGCTTTGCGGACAAAAACTCGCACCAGATCTTTATCGAACCAGAAGGTCTGAATTCCTCAGAGGTCTATCCCAACGGCATATCGACCAGCCTGCCCTTTGATGTTCAGCTGGAACTGGTGCGCTCTATCAAGGGATTTGAAAATGCACACATCACGCGACCAGGTTATGCCATCGAATATGATTATTTTGATCCCAGGGATCTGCAGCCCTGGCTTGAGACAAAATTTATTTCCGGTCTGTTTTTCGCCGGCCAGATCAACGGCACAACAGGTTACGAGGAGGCCGCTGCACAGGGTCTGATTGCCGGACTGAACGCGGCGCGCCGGGTCAGGGGTGAAAGCACCTGGAGTCCACGTCGTGATGAAGCCTATATCGGTGTCCTGATTGATGACCTTATTACACGGGGAACCAATGAGCCTTACCGCATGTTTACCAGCCGTGCCGAGTATCGATTGTTATTACGTGAGGACAATGCCGACCTGAGGTTATCAGAACAGGGCAGGCTGCTTGGGCTCGTGACTGATCGTCAATGGCAGATGTATTCAGAGAAACGTGAGTCGATTGAAAGAGAACGATCTCGCCTTGAGCAACACTGGGTAAATACTGAATCGGCACCTGCTGATGCAGTAACTGCTGTATTCGGTAAGCCATTGGCGCACGAATATAATTTGATGCAATTACTCAAACGACCTGAAGCCAGATACCGGGAACTGTTGGACTTATTTGGTCTTGCTCATGATCACGTCGACGACGCAGTGGCCAATCAGGTAGATATCCAGGCGAAATACAGTGGTTATATCGACCGGCAAGCAGAAGACATCGAGCGAAACCGCATTCATGAAGAAACACGGTTACCAGAAGGGATTGACTATAATCAGGTCCGGGGTCTTTCAGCTGAACTCGCTCAGAAGTTTTCAGAACATCGCCCGCATAATCTTGGCCAGGCATCCCGTATTCCCGGTGTCACACCCGCGGCGATCTCGCTGTTGCGGATTTATATTAAGAAGCATTCGGCGTCACTCAAGAAAAGCGCTTGATCAATCCCGGTCTAAAAAAAGTACTGGCCGACCGGATTTCCCTGGGTATCGAGAGTATGTCGGGACTTCCGCCCGCACTTCCGGTGGAGCGTTTTGTAGATTACCTGGAACTGCTTGAGTCATGGAGCCGGGCTTATAATCTCACAGCAATCCGGGATCCCGGGCGCATGGTAACGCACCATGTCCTCGATAGCCTTTCGGTGCTGCCTTACCTGCGGGGCGAACACTGCCTCGATCTGGGTACCGGTGCCGGTTTGCCCGGGTTGATACTCGCCATTTCGCTTCCCGGGATGGCTTGGACCCTGTTGGACAGCAATCAGAAGAAAACTCGCTTCGTTAACCAGGCCGTGCTGGATCTGGGCTTGGCAAACGTGACGGTAATTACCGGACGGGTCGAGGACTGGCATCCCGCTGCCAGCATTGACTGTATTATTACCCGTGCATTCAGCGAACTCGTGGATATCTATCAGAAAACCCGTCACTTGCTCGGGCCATCATCCCGCATACTGGCCATGAAGGGGGAAGTTAATGAAACCGGGACAGCGGCACTCAATGAGTGCGTTGAAACCAGTATTCATCTATTACAGGTACCCGGACTCGATGCCAGGAGGACTTTGGTTGAAATGAGGCCTTTACCAACAACGAATTGACTATGCAATAATAGCTGCAGGGATCATTGAGAGAATATCCTTGCCTATGCGGGAACCATCATGACCAAGATCATAGCCATTACCAATCAAAAAGGCGGTGTGGGTAAAACCACGACCAGCGTTAATCTGGCTGCCTCCATGGCTGCAGCCAAACGCCGGGTGTTGCTGGTGGATCTGGATCCCCAGGGAAATGCCACCATGGGCAGTGGTGTTGAGAAAACCGGACTGGAATTCACCGCTTATGATGTGCTGATGGGTGAGAGAAGCATCAGGGAAACGATCATTCCCGCAGACAAAAACGGTTTTGACTTGCTTCCTGCCAACGCCGACCTGACTGGCGCTGAGGTTGCCTTGCTGGAGGAGTTAGCCAGAGAAGTCCGGCTGCGCACGGCGCTCGATGAAGTGAAGCAGGATTATGACTTCATTTTTATTGACTGTCCGCCGTCGCTGAACATGCTCACCGTGAATGCCCTGGTTGCTGCTACCTCTGTCATGATCCCGATGCAATGTGAGTATTATGCCCTGGAAGGCCTCTCGGCCCTGTTGAACAGCATTGAAAAAATAAAAAAATATCTCAATCCCGGACTGCAAATCGAAGGCCTGTTACGAACCATGTATGACCCGCGAAACAACCTGGCCACACAGGTGTCAGCCCAGCTGCTTGAGCATTTTGGTGAAAAGGTCTATCGGACGATCATCCCCAGAAACGTGAGGCTGGCCGAGGCTCCCAGTCACGGCCTGCCGGTATTGAAATATGATCGCGCTTCACGTGGCGCACTGGCCTACCTATCACTGGCCGGTGAGATGTTGCGCCGGGAAAAACAGCAGGTTGTTGCTGCCGGGGGGGCCTAAGGGATGGTCGCCAAGAAACGTGGATTGGGCCGTGGATTAGACGCCCTGCTCAGCACCGGCACAGTGGATCCTTTCGTAGACAGCCCGGACAAGCTGAAACATGTGCCGGTTGACCTGATTCAGCGCGGTCAGTTCCAGCCGCGCAAGACCATGAACCCCGAGGCCTTGGAAGAACTGGCGGACTCCATTCGTTCACAGGGTATCGTCCAGCCTATCCTGATTCGCCCGCTCAAGGGGAGCGAAAAATTTGAAATTATTGCCGGTGAACGCCGCTGGCGGGCCGCACAGATGGCAGGCCTGCAAGATGTACCGGTCGTCGTCCGCGATGTCACCGATCAAGAGGCTGCCTGTGTCGCCCTGATTGAGAACATCCAGCGTGAAGATCTGAATCCCCTGGAAGAGGCACGCACATTTTCCAGGCTGTTGAAGGAATTCGGCATGACCCATGAGTCAGTTGCCGAGGCCGTTGGCCGATCCCGTTCGACGGTGTCCAACTTTTTACGTCTGCTGGAAATGAATCAGGAAGTGCAGGCCCTGCTGGCCAGCGGTGAAATCGAAATGGGTCATGCCCGCGCCATCGCCGGCTTGCCCTTGGAGCAACAGCCGGAAATCGCCCGCCGAGTTGTGAAAAAAGGGCTATCGGTCCGGGAGACCGAGCAGCTGGTCCGCAGGGCCGGAGAGACACGCAAAAAGAAATCATCCGGCACATCGAAACCCGACCCGAATATTCGCAAACTGCAGGAGCAACTCTCGGATAAACTGGGTGCGAAAGTACAAATCCGGTATCGCAGTGGCGGTAAGGGTAGCCTGGAGATACATTACAGCTCGCTGGACCATCTGGAAGGAATTTTGAAGCGATTTAAATAAACAATTCAAGCAGTTAACTGTAGATAAGCCCAGGGCACAGTTTTTGTGCGCTGCAACGTATTGATCCGGGGCCCCCACCTGATTATACTTGCTGCTCCGCGATGGAGGGGGGTACAAATGTGGTCCTCAAGGCGTGGCAATTAGAGTGAACTGAAAAGAATTCCCTGGGTGGCCCAAGTTTGGATCTGGAACAGGATATAAGAAAAAACCGGGCCGCAGCTTACAGGATACTTGGGATACAGTTACTTCTTACGGCGTTCATATCCCTGCTCTTGTTGATTTTGTCGGCACAGGTGTCAGCCTATTCAGTATTACTCGGTGGTTTAGCCTACATATTACCTAGCGCATATTTTGTCAGGTTTGTTTTCAGATCCTCTGCACAGCAAACTCCGCAGGTATTATTGCGCTGGTTTTTGATTGGTGAGACTGGAAAGCTGGTATTAGCAGGCGTGATCTTTGCCTTGTCCTTTGCATTGATAAGACCAATTAATGTAATTGCTCTTTTTATGATGTTTGTATTAATGATAGTTGTTAATCAGGTAGCTCTCCACAAAAGCAGAAAAAATTTTTAAAGATATTTTGATTTAACGATAACCGGAATACAGCACGAAACTATGGCATCTGAACAAGACGCATTAACTGCTTCTGGATATATCAAACACCATTTGCAAAATCTCACCTATGGAAAACTTCCTGATGGTAATTGGGGTATTGCACACGGTGCAGAAGAAGCCAAACAAATGGGTTTCTGGGCTATACATCTTGATACCATGTTTTTTTCAATTACCCTGGGCCTTTTGTTTATTATCACATTCCGGATGGCGGCCCGGCGAGCTACGGCAGGTGTGCCTGGCGCATGGCAGAATTTTGTAGAATGGGTCATCGATTTTATCGAGTCATTGGTTCAGGATGGTTTTTCAGGAAAGAATAAACTGATTGGCCCCCTTGCATTAACTCTTTTCGTATGGATCCTGCTTCAGAATCTAATGGACTTGGTTCCTGTAGACTGGGTTCCTCACCTGGCGGCTATGATGGGTATACCCTATCTGAAGATTGTCCCGAGCACTGATCCCAATGCAACCTTCGGATTATCACTTTCAGTCTTTGCCCTGGTTCTTTTCTACAGTATCAAAATCAAGGGTATTGGAGGTTTCGCTGGTGAACTTAGCCTGCAACCCTTCTCCCCGAATAACATAGCCCTCAAAATCCTGTTTATCCCGGTTAACTTCCTGCTTGAATTCGTAAATCTGGTTGCCAAGCCGGTATCTCATTCATTACGCCTGTTCGGTAATCTGTATGCGGGTGAGATGATATTTATCCTGATTGCAATTATGTACAGTGCGCATATTTCACTGGGTATATTCGGTGGTTTTCTGCAATTGGGTTGGGCGATATTTCATGTCTTGATAGTGTTGTTACAGGCATTTATTTTCGCAGTTCTGACAATTGTCTATCTTGATATGGCCCATCAGCACCATTAATCAAATAATTTTTTCAATACCAAAACTCTTTAAGTAAGAGGAGATAAAAATGGAACAAGCATTATATTACATAGCAGGCTCCATAATGATGGGTCTGGGCGCTCTGGGAGCCGCCGTCGGTATCGGCATTCTGGGTGGTCGATTCCTTGAAGGAGCAGCGCGTCAGCCTGAGTTGATACCGATGCTGCGTACGCAGTTTTTCATCGTGATGGGTCTCGTTGACGCAGTGCCAATGATTGCTGTTGGTATAGCGTTCTACGTCCTGTTCGCAGTCGTTTAATTATTTCCCTCCAATAATAGTAATCATTCCGAGGAAGGGATATGAATATTAATCTGACATTAATTGGGCAGAGTATAGCCTTTATCTTTTTTGTATGGTTCTGTCTGAAGTTTATCTGGCCGCCGGTTTTTAATGCTCTGGAGCAACGTCGAAAAACGATTGCTGATGGACTGGCAGCTGGTGAAGAAGGTGTAAAAAAGCTGGAAGATGCTAAACAGCGCTATGATGAACTGGTAAATGAAGGCAAGGAAAAGGTTGCTGAAATTATAAGCCAGGGACAAAAACGTCACGATGAGATCGTTGAAGAAGCCAAGGAAAATGCAAAAGAGGAAGCTGAACGTATCATTGCTTCAGCGCATGCTGAAATTGAGCAAGAAAAACGACAGGCAAGGGATGCTCTACGCGAAAAAGTCGCTATTCTGGTGATTACCGGTGCGGAACAGATTCTTCAGCGTGAGGTTGATCAAAAGACTCACCAGGAAGTACTTGATAAGGTTTCTGCTTCACTCTAGAAAAAATTCATATGCAACAATTTATTACACAGGCGAGGCCGTATGCTGTAGCTGCTTTTGAACACGCACAGGAAGAAGGGAAGCTGGCGGAATGGTCCGGCGTGTTGCATATATTAAATCTGCTAGTTTCCGATCCGCAAGTGAAACAGGTACTCGATAATCCCAGGGTGTCAAACGAAGCTTTATCAGATTTTGTAACTGATGTCTGTGGAGACAGGCTTACAGATTCAGGAAAAAAATTTGTAAAGCTGCTTATTGATGCCGGCAGACTTTCCCTGGCGCCATATATATTCAAGCTGTTCGAGAAGAATCGCGCAAAAGCGGAAGGGCTTGTTGAAGTGGAAGTTGTTTCAGCATTCCCCGTTGATTCAGGTGAGAAAGAAAAGCTTGCCGGCATTATGGGGAAACGTCTTGGCAAGAAAATTGAAATCAATACACGCGTCGATGAATCTCTAATTGGTGGAGTCATCATTCGTGCCGGAGATTCCGTAATTGATGCTTCAATAAAAGGTAGACTTAAACAGTTAAGTAACAGACTGACAGATTAAAGATCTAAAACAGTAATGGGACAAGAGGAATAACCATGTCTATCAGTGCAACAGAAATCAGTGATCTGATTAAAAAGAAAATCAAGGGTCTGGATCTTGAGACAGAATCCAGGACAGAAGGCACCGTTGTCAGCTTGTCTGATGGGATTGCCCACATTCATGGTCTGAGTGATGTCATGCAGGGTGAAATGATTGAGTTTCCCGGAAATACCTTCGGACTGGCCCTGAACCTTGAACGTGATTCAGTCGGTGCCGTGATCATGGGATCCTATGAGCACATATCCGAAGGTGATACGGTCAAGTGTACCAAGCGAATCCTGGAAGTCCCGATAGGGGAGGAATTACTGGGCCGTGTGGTTGATTCTCTTGGAAACCCCATTGATGGTAAGGGTGCAATTGACTGCAAGGGATCATCACCCATTGAAAAAATTGCCCCAGGCGTAATTGCCCGTAAGTCTGTATCCCAGCCGGTACAGACAGGTCTAAAATCAATCGACTCCATGGTTCCCATTGGCCGTGGTCAGCGTGAGCTGATCATTGGTGACCGTCAGACTGGTAAAACAGCAGTAGCCGTAGATACCATCATCAACCAGAAAGGGACAGGCATTAAATGTATCTATGTGGCTATTGGCCAGAAGGCATCATCAATCAATACGGTTATTCGTAAACTGGAAGAACATGGTGCGATGGAACACACTATTGTCGTTGCTGCAACGGCCTCGGAATCTGCCGCAATGCAATACATTGCCCCATACGCCGGTTGTGCCATGGGCGAATTTTTCCGTGACCGGGGTGAAGATGCCCTGATTATTTATGATGATTTGACCAAGCAAGCCTGGGCCTATCGCCAGGTTTCATTACTACTAAAACGTCCTCCGGGCCGTGAAGCATATCCAGGTGATGTGTTTTACTTGCACTCACGACTGCTGGAACGGGCATCACGTGTTAACGCAGAATATGTTGAGAAAATTACAAATGGCAAAATCAAGGGAAAAACCGGTTCTCTCACTGCACTGCCGATAATCGAAACGCAGGCCGGAGACGTATCTGCTTTTGTACCAACAAATGTGATTTCCATTACAGATGGTCAGATATTCCTTGAAACTGACCTGTTCAATTCTGGTTTTAGACCTGCTATCAATGCCGGACTTTCAGTGTCACGTGTCGGCGGTGCAGCACAGACTACAATTATCAAGAAGCTGGGTGGTGGTGTGCGTCTGGCCCTTGCTCAGTATCGTGAGCTTGCAGCTTTTGCCCAGTTTGCTTCAGACCTTGATGAATCCACGCGCAAACAGTTGAATCGTGGTCAGCGGGTGATGGAATTAATGAAACAGAAGCAATATTCACCGATGAGCATCTCCACGATGGCAGCTAGTTTGTTTGCAGCAGAGCACGGATTTCTCGATGATATTGAACTTGAAAAAATCGGAGATTTTGAACATGCACTGCATAACTTCATGCATAGTGAAAAGAAGGACCTCATGCAGAGGATTGATGACACCGGCGATTATGATGATGAAATCAAAGACGGCCTCATGAAAGGCATCGACGAATTCAAGAAGAACCATAGTTGGTAATTAATTTACCGATAAGCCACAGTAATAAATACCGAGAGAATATTAGATGGCAGGCACCAAGGAAATCCGTACCAAAATCGCCAGCGTTAAAAATACACAAAAAATTACCAAGGCGATGGAAATGGTTGCGGCCAGCAAAATGCGTAAGGCACAGGATCGCATGCGTGCTGCACGTCCTTATGCAGAAAAGATCCGTAACGTTATATCGCACCTTGCCCAGGCACATCCCGAATACCGTAATGCTTATCTGGAAGAGCGGGATAATGTCAGGCGAATTGGTTTGATCATTATCTCAACGGACCGTGGATTATGTGGCGGACTCAATTCCAACCTGTTCCGTGAAACTATTAAGCATATGAAGGAATGGGATGGCAAAGGTCTGGAAATGGATATGGTTATCATCGGCGCTAAGGCCGTTGGATTTTTCAACCGTATCGGTGGCAATGTACTTGGGCAGGCAACGCATCTGGGCGATGAACCTGCTATGGAAGATCTTATTGGGGCAATCAAGATTATGCTTGATGCCTACAGGGAAGAAAAAATTGATCGACTGTATCTGGTTTCCAATAAATTTATAAATTCAATGACCCAGACTCCAACTATTGAAAGAATATTGCCGACTCCGCCCAGTCGTGATGATCGACTCAAGGCATACTGGGACTATATTTATGAGCCCGATGCGAAAGAAGTTCTGGATCATCTCATGAAGAATTATATTGAGTCACTGGTATACAGTAGTGTGGTTGAAAATATTTCATGTGAACAGGCAGCAAGAATGGTTGCAATGAAGAGTGCATCGGACAACGCCGGTAAGCTTATTGATGAATTGCAGCTCATTTATAACAAGGCACGCCAGGCATCTATTACACAGGAATTATCTGAAATCGTAGGTGGGGCGGCAGCAGTATGATGTTAGACCATACAGTAGGTGCAACTGTAACAGTGTTAAGCAGGAAGATTAGTTATTCGTAATTCCTGTATCAAGGCAAGTAAGATACATTCAAGAGGAAATTAAAAAATGAAATCGGGAAATATCGTACAAATCATCGGCGCAGTCGTCGATGTGGAATTTCCAAGAGAAGCCATACCGAAAATTTACGATGCATTACTGGTAGACCATGAGAATGTGGATACTACCCTTGAAGTACAGCAACAGCTTGGTGACGGAGTGGTCAGAACGATTGCGTTGGGATCAACTGATGGGCTGACTCGTGGCTTGCCTGTTAAAAATACCGATAATCCGATTTCGGTTCCCGTTGGTTCGAAAACACTTGGAAGGATTATGAACGTTCTGGGTGAGTCCATTGATGAAAAAGGTCCGATCGAAACAGAAGAAAAATGGAGCATCCATCGCAAGGCCCCTGAGTTTACCGAACTGAGTCCGTCAACCGAACTGCTGGAAACGGGCATCAAGGTCATCGATTTGATCTGTCCTTTTGCCAAAGGTGGCAAGATTGGCCTGTTTGGCGGCGCCGGTGTCGGTAAGACTGTGAACATGATGGAACTTATTAATAATATTGCTAAGGCACATTCCGGACTTTCCGTATTTGCCGGTGTTGGTGAGCGTACCCGTGAGGGAAACGACTTCTATCATGAAATGCAGGAAGCCGGGGTTGTTAATGTCGAGAACTTTTCAGATTCCAAGGTTTCCATGGTTTATGGTCAGATGAACGAGCCGCCAGGTAACCGCCTTCGCGTCGCCCTCACAGGCCTGACGCTTGCAGAAAAATTCAGGGACGAGGGCCGAGATGTGCTGTTTTTTGTTGATAACATTTACCGATTTACCCTGGCGGGTGTGGAATGTTCTGCATTGCTCGGACGTATGCCTTCTGCTGTGGGTTACCAGCCGACCTTGGCCGAGGAAATGGGTAAATTGCAGGAGCGAATTACATCCACCAAGACCGGCTCAATTACTTCTATCCAGGCAATCTATGTTCCTGCAGATGACCTGACAGATCCATCTCCCGCGACAACCTTTGCTCACCTTGATGCAACGGTGGTTTTATCGCGCCAGATTGCAGAGTTGGGTATTTATCCTGCGGTTGATCCGCTCGATTCTACCAGTCGCCAGCTGGATCCCTTGATTGTTGGGCAGGAGCATTATGATACAACACGTGCTGTCCAGAATACCCTGCAACGTTATAAGGAGTTGCGTGATATTATTGCTATTTTGGGTATGGACGAACTGTCAGAAGAAGATAAGCTAATCGTGGCTCGGGCCAGAAAGATCCAGCGTTTTCTCTCACAGCCATACTTCGTGGCAAAGGTATTTACTGGCCAGGATGGTGAATATGTTCCCTTGAAGGAAACAATACGTGGTTTTAAGGAAATTGTTGAAGGTAAGCATGATAATCTGCCGGAACAGGCCTTTTACATGGTTGGTACGATTGAACAGGCAGTAGATAAAGCCAAGACGTTAAAATAAATCTAGAGAGTCAATAATAAACATGGCCGCTACCATACAGGTTGATATTGTCAGTGCTGAAAAAGAAATCTTTTCAGGTGAGGCAAATATGGTATTTGCACCCGCGATCATGGGGGAAGTAGGTATTGCTCCACGTCATGCTCCCCTGGTAACACGTCTAAAGCCTGGTGTAGTCCGGGTACAGGTGCCTGATGGTGAAGAACAATCGATCTATGTGTCGGGTGGTATCCTTGAGGTTCAGCCCCATGTGGTTACTGTGTTGTCCGATACGGCAGAAAGGGCGGCTGATCTGGATGAAGCAGCAGTATTGAAAGCCAAGGAAGAAGCAGAGAAGGCCTTGCATAATCGAGAGGCCAAAATTGAATATGCCGAGGCAGAGGCACAGCTGGCAGAGACTATTGCGCAATTAAAAGCGATAGAAAGACTGCGTAAACGTTCCAGTAGCTGACTATAATTTACACTGTAATCTGTACTGTCAGTAAATATTCTGACAGCCTGCCGGCATGATCCGGCAAACAAATTTCTCTCCTGATCTTCTTATCTATTGTTTTTTCGTATACCTTATGAGGATGAAACTCGATATCGTCATTCTCGCCGCGGGTCAGGGTACACGCATGCATTCCGACAAGCCTAAGGTTTTGCATGAACTTGCGGGCAAACCATTACTTACTCACGTCTACCACGGAGCTAAGACGCTCAATCCTGATAGCATTTATATTGTTTATGGCTACGGCGGTAATGAAGTATATGAATCACTCCCGGCATTGGATGTTGAATGGGTAGAACAGGCTGAGCAACTGGGAACTGGGCATGCCGTGCAACAGGTCATACCGAATATAGATGATGATAACCTGGTTCTGGTTCTTTACGGTGATGTCCCACTGATAACAAATGACACACTGAAAGCGCTGGTAGAAACCGGCCGATCATCGGGTTTCAGTTTACTTACCGCTTTTCTTGATGAGCCAAGGGGCTATGGTCGGATCATTCGCGACGAAAATGGCAGGATGTTGCGAATCGTGGAGGAGAAGGATGCCACACCGGAGGAAAAAGCGATTAATGAGATCAACACTGGGTTTATGGTGGTAAAAGCATCACTGTTGAAGCCCTGGTTAAAGAAACTTGGTAATGATAATGCACAGAAAGAGTATTATCTGACAGATATTATAGAGATCGCTGTTTCAGAAGGCAGCGAGATCGAAACCCTGCAGCCTGGCTCGGAAATAGAAATTTACGGTGTTAATGATCGGGCCCAGCTGTCACAGATGGAACGATATTACCAGTTGATACAGTCACATGAACTGATGCGTCAGGGTGTGACGATATTCGATCCGGCAAGATTTGATTTGCGTGGAGATCTGGAAGTAGGTCAGGATGTTGAGATTGATATTAACGTGCTTCTGGAGGGCAGGAACAGGATAGGCAAAAATGTCCGTATTGGACCCAATTGCATCATAAAGGACACGGTTATTGGAGATGATGTCGAGATAAAGGCCAATTGTGTTATAGAAAATGCAGTGATTGGAAATGCCTGTCAAATTGGTCCCTTTTCGCGAATAAGGCCGGATGCTGTACTTGAGGATCATGTGCATGTCGGCAATTTTGTTGAATTGAAGAAATCAACAATAGGTCATGGCACTAAAATCAATCATCTGAGCTATGTTGGTGATTCCGAGGTTGGTATGAACGTTAACATAGGTGCGGGAACTATCACCTGTAACTATGATGGTGCAAACAAGCATAAGACAATCATAGGCGATAATGTATTTATTGGTTCAGATACCCAGTTGGTGGCGCCCGTGACCGTCAAGAATGGCGCAACCATAGCCGCTGGAACGACAGTATGTCGGGATGTTGAAGAAGATGCTCTCGCCATCAGTCGTACGGAACAAAAAGTAGTTAAAAAATGGAAACGACCTGGAAAAACAAAACACTAACATAATATGAGAGTAGGATATTATCAGTACCGGCCCCAGTTTGGAAAGGTCAGTCATAATCTCAATAAGGTAGTCAAAAAACTCGGCAGTGCCGCTGCAGATCTAATCGTTTTACCTGAATTGGCATTCACGGGTTATTACTTCAGGAACAAGGCTGAAGTAAAGGCTCTTGCAGAAGATCCCGGTCGGTCAGTAACCGTGGATACATTGACCGCACTGTGCAAGAAACAAAATTTCCGTATTGTTACCGGTTTTACAGAGAAAGCACGTGATAAGTACTTTAATAGTGCCCTTCTGATCGGCCCACGTGGTGTTGAACATGTGTATCGAAAGCTGCATTTATTTAATGAAGAAAAAAAATGGTTTGATGAGGGCAATATACCCTTGCAGGTCAACAGAATAGGTCCGGTCAGAATTGGTATTATGGTCTGTTTTGACTGGGTGTTTCCCGAGGTCACAAGAACACTTGCCTTGCAGGGTGCAGATATTATTTGTCACCCCTCCAATCTGGTACTGGGCTATTGCCAGCAAACCATGCTGACACGTTGTCTCGAAAACAAGGTGTATGCCATTACGACCAACAGATTTGGTTATGACAATCGGCCTCAGGGAAATCTCCGTTTTACCGGACGTAGCCAGATTGTTGCGCCTGGCGGGACACTGATCCACCGAGCAGCGTCCCAACGTGAAGAACTGTTTATCATGGATATCGATCCCAGACTCGCCCGTGACAAGAGCATTACACCTCATAACGAGGTCTTGCGTGATCGACGCCCAGAATATTACAAGGCACTTACACAAAAGAAAGGAAAATAACCATGACATTTGCCACGGCGGACCTTTACGACGAACATGGTGAAAATCTGCAGGTAGCCTTACCTATGTTTAATGATTATGGTGGCAAGTCGTCGTTTTGTGGAGAAATCGTGACCGTCAAGGTACATGAGGATAATTCACTGGTACGCGCTGCACTTGAGGAAAAAGTAAAGAACAAGGTACTGGTAGTTGATGGTGGTGAATCTATGCGCTGTGCGCTGGTGGGTGATATGCTGGCCAAACTGGGAATGGAGAATGGCTGGCAAGGTATCATCGTTTACGGATGTATCAGGGACTCAGACGCTATCAGAAAGATGGAAATTGGTCTCAAGGCGATAGCTACCAACCCCCGCAAGAGTGTAAAAAAAGGTGCTGGTGACAGGGACATCAGTGTCAGCTTTGCCGGAGTGGTATTCAGGCCCGGAGAATATCTATACGCTGATGCCGATGGCATCGTTACATCCTCGCAGAAAATTGCTTGTGCACCTGCAAGCTAATACCATCAATATTATTTAAAAAAATAGTAACTTATACTAGCAGCGTTTATGCAGGATCTCTACCGGAAAATATACAAGGATCCACGGTTTCATGATCTGGAATCAAAGCGTCGCCGTTTCAGCTGGACTCTGGCTACGTTGACATTATTCACATACTATACTTTTGTTCTCATTGTTGCCTTCAAACCGCAGTTATTTGCAGCCACCCTTTCAGAATCAACCGTCATAACCTGGGGCATACCACTGGGCATAATAGTCATCGTGATCAGTTTTATCCTTACAGGTATCTATGTTTACCGTGCCAATCGTGAATTTGATGTAATAGCCAGAGAAATTATTGATTCATTCAGCACTGATAAAACAGATAATTAAAATGAAAGCCCTGCTGGTGTTGTTGTTTCTCATAGTCTGCCAAAGCGCCTTGGCTGATAGCAGCAAAGGTGAAGTTGCAGGACAACCACTTAATATCACGGCTATTCTGATGTTTCTGGCCTTTGTCATTGCAACCTTGGGAATTACCTACTGGGCAGCCAAGAGAACCAAGACCACCAGGGACTTTTATGCGGCAGGAGGTGGTATTACTGGTTTACAGAATGGTCTGGCCATAGCTGGAGATTACATGTCTGCAGCATCTTTTCTTGGTATTTCCGGACTGGTGTTCGCTTCCGGTTTTGATGGCTTGTTGTATTCCATCGGCTTCCTTGTTGGCTGGCCCATTATATTGTTTCTTTTGGCTGAGCGTCTTCGCAACCTG
The DNA here is from genome assembly GCA_011772965.1 of Gammaproteobacteria bacterium. Classification (GTDB taxonomy): domain Bacteria; phylum Pseudomonadota; class Gammaproteobacteria; order Eutrophobiales; family Eutrophobiaceae; genus SZUA-592. The sequence continues at coordinate 25,510 of WVYN01000015.1, read as the reverse complement.
GGAAAGTATACATTTGCCGATGCGGTTAGTTTCCGGCTGAAACCTTTACCAATCCGTAGCCTGGCGGCATCTGGCACGCTATGCGTTGTCTTGCTGTATCTGATCGCCCAGATGGTGGGGGCCGGAAAACTAATCCAGATCCTTTTTGGCCTTGAATACTATATAGCTGTATTTATTGTCGGATTCCTGATGATTCTTTACGTAACTTTTGGCGGGATGATCGCCACGACCTGGGTACAGATAATCAAGGCCGTACTTCTCCTGTTTGGGGCAAGCTTCATTGCCATGGCAGTAATGTTCAAGATGGATTTTTCCTTTGAGACATTGTTTACCAGTGCGATTGAAACTCATGACAAGGGAGTATCTATCATGTCTCCCGGCGGTCTGGTTTCGGATCCGGTGTCGGCGATTTCTCTGGGTCTGGCATTGATGTTTGGAACCGCAGGTTTACCTCATATCCTCATGCGTTTTTTTACGGTTCCTGATGCGCAGGCAGCCAGGAAATCGGTCTTTTATGCTACAGGGTTTATTGGATATTTTTATATACTTACTTTCATAATCGGGTTTGGAGCCATAGTCATGCTGACCAATAACCCGGAATTCCTTGATATCGAAAGCGGCGGCATTCTTGGGGGTAATAATATGGCTGCCATTCACTTGTCCCAGGCCGTCGGTGGAGATGTATTTCTCGGTTTTATATCTGCAGTTGCGTTTGCCACGATACTTGCAGTTGTATCTGGTCTGACACTTTCGGGAGCTTCGGCCATCTCACATGATATATATGCCAGTGTAATACGGCATGGCAGGGCCGGCGAAGGTGAGGAAGTTCGCGTTTCCAGGATAGCGACTATTGCATTGGGAATTACTGCAATATTACTGGGCATTATTTTTGAAAAGCAGAATGTCGCCTATATGGTTGGTCTCGCCTTTGCGATTGCTGCCAGTGTGAATTTTCCCATTCTCTTTCTGTCCATGTACTGGCAGGGTCTCAGTACCCGCGGTGCCTTTTTTGGCGGTGCAGCTGGCCTGTTGACTGCAATTACCTGTATGATACTTGGGCCAACCATATGGGTTGATATACTGGGAAATGCGGAGCCCATTTTCCCATATAAGCACCCGGCCTTGCTGTCCATGTCAGTGGCATTCAGTATGATCATTATCATATCGTTACTAGATAAAAGTGAATCGGCAAAGCAGGAAAAAGAAATTTTTCAGGATCAGTATGTACGTTCACAAACTGGTCTTGGTGCCGAGGGTGCGAGTTCACACTAGATTAGATAAGTTAACATGAATAAGTTTACTTCGTTGTTTGTAATACTTTTACTTGCACTGCCCACAGTGACTGCGGCACATGATGACGATGTCCTGTTTGATGTCATCAAACTCCAGGTCCAGGTTGAGGCCCAGGTTCCGAATGATCATATGCAGGTGATACTTGCTGCAGAAAAGGAAGGGACCGATCCCCGGGCGATAAGTCATACTATCAATCAAACCATGCGCTGGGCGCTTGATATCATCAAACAATACCCTGAAATTGATAGCCGCTCAGGAAACTACCAAACAATGCCAATTTATAACAAACAAACAATCAGTGCCTGGCGGTCGGTGCAGGAAATCGTGCTCGAAAGTGAATCAATCAGTAAACTCAGTGAGTTGACGGGGACCCTGCAACAACGGCTTCAGGTCAGGAACATGAGTTTCAGCCCTTCAAAAGAGCAAGCAGATCAGTTTGAGGCCCGACTGGTAGACGGGGGCATGCAGGCGTTCAGGGACCGGGCAGAGCAGCTCAGGAAACACATGAATGGCAGGGAATACCGGATAATTGAAGTACACATAAATACCGGTCGGCAGCATCCACCGGTCAGGTATGAAACCTCCGCAGTCAGATCCCTTTCTATGGATGCGACACCACCAGCCGTGGAAGCAGGAACCAGCGCACTGACAGTGACCGTATCCGGGTCAGTCCAGTATTTCTAGGCACGCACTTGAGGGCATGATTTAAATTGAGATTAATTCTCATTTAAATCTGAGATAAACTGCAACATCAATCACAATCAGAGCATAAATTTAGAGAAATACCCACTAAATCCGGTATTTAGTATAAATTTATATTATAAGGTCAGCTGTTTAGGGACGCACTTATTCCCTGTTCCAGCAACGGGGATGCCGTTCTATTTCAATAAATAAAGAAACGTGACAATGGATAAACAAATCGGTTTTACCATCCTTGAGATCGCCCTGGTCCTGATTATCCTGGCCCTGGCATTTGGTGTGATAACACCGGTATATAATAATTTTATCGTTCAAGCCAATACAGAGAACGTCCTTGATGAGCTTAAGGAAATATCAGACGCTATCGATGAATATTTTCTCGATAACGGGGTATATCCGGACTCTCTGTCAGATATATTCAACCCGGTACCCACGGATCCCTGGGGAAATGAATACCAGTATCTGAAGATCAAGGACACACCGCCATCAGGATTAGGAGACATGCGCAAGGACAAGAACCTGGTACCTATTAATTCAGACTATGATCTGTATAGTGTGGGGCCTGATGGCAAGACTACAGCGCCATTGACAGCCAAAAGCAGCCGCGATGATATCGTCAGGGGGCGTAACGGTAGTTTCTATGGAGTTGCTACAGACTACTGATTAAACATAATGAAGCTGGAACTTAAATCTCTGCGCAGCAAGATTGCGCAGAAAATGTTTACGCTATTTGTCCTTGCTGCGTTCATTCCTCTCGTCATCGTTGCAATCATTTCCTACCAGCATATAACCGATCAGTTGCAGGAGGAAACCCGCCGTAATGTCTACAGAGAAAGCAAGGCCCTGGGAAGTGTATTACTGGACAGGCTTATTTCTGGAAGAACCGGTCTTAGAATTATTCAGAATAATCTTGAACAAAACCCGGGAGACACGCAAGCCGTAGATGATGCATGGATCCGGGAACTGTTCAGTTCGATGTTCATATTATATGAATCAGGCAATACGGATTTGTTGTTTGGTTCCGAAAGAAAATTAGGATTGCTGTCGATAGCACAGGGACAAGCCCTGGACGAGGGAAAAACAATCCTGCAACTGGATTACCGTGGCAAGGACATGTCAAGTTTGTTTTTGGTTAAGCAAATCAACATAAATAAAAACCAGGGCTTGATTGTAGGCGAAATGAAACCTGAATATGTATGGAATTTCAGTATCTATCCTCCACAGATTGCCTGCGTCCTGACCCTGTCGAGATCGCCCATAGCCTGTTCGGAAATAATTATTGAAGAAAATGCGCTGTTTTCTGTATTGGGCCAGAAACCGGATGACAGGATTCTGTTTTATTTTGATTCGGGATCTGAGGAGAAATATGCTGGAATGACATGGAGTCTGTTTCTCGATGCGGAATTCCACAGTGAAGATCTTGTCAGTTTAATAGCCATTCCCAGAAAGACAGTCTTTACTATCGTTGAGAATTACAAGTCCGTATTTCCGCAGGCCTTGCTCCTCACAGGTGTATTTGTGACCCTGCTGAGCCTGATCAATATCAAGCGTTATATGGAACCGGTTGAGAAATTAATGGAAGGTACCATTCGCGTTGGTAAGGGAATATTTAACCAGCCAGTTAAAGTAAAAAGTGGTGATGAACTTGAGATTCTATCAGAGTCATTTAATGAGATGGCGGGGCAGATTGATGAACATATCAACATCATCAAGCTGATCGCTGAAGTAGATAGCCTGATGCTGTCTACACAGGATGCCGATTATATTATTGAAACATTGATCATGCGTCTTAACAGGATCATGAAAACTGATCATGTGATCATCGTCAGGTTCAATGATGAGAAAAACGATAATCTGGCAATTCTGAATATCAATGTGGATGATAATTATGAAAATATTCTGACATTCAAGATAAATATAAGTGAAAATGAAAAAAGAGAACTTAGTCCGGATAAAAAAGTAATTTTGCTTGGCGATAATGATGAACGGAGTTATACAGCAGTTGCCAGAGATAAAGGCGACAAATATTTCTATGTCTTTCCTGTCTATATAAAGGACACACTGGCCGGTATCCTGTGTTTTGGTAATTCTTCTTATATAGAATTATCAGAAAGAAAGATAGGTATGTTGAATGAAATTGCTGATCATACCGCAGTGGTATTATCCAACTCAGCCTGGGAAGAGAAGCTGGAGAAGCAGATCTACTATGATCCACTGACAGAATTACCCAACAGAGTCTTTTTCAAGGAAATTCTTGACAAGGCCATAATTAATGCAAATCAGGATAATTCTCACATTGCTTTGATTGTTGTTGATCTGGACAGGTTCAGGATCATTAATGAAAGTCTTGGGCATAAAACAGGTGATTTTGTTTTGCTTGAGATCACCAATCTTCTGAGAACCCTGGCTACAGACAAGGTGACCTTGATTAAATTGAGCAACGATGAGTTTGCGTTCCTGATAATGGGTGTAGAGCGTTTGTACCAGGCCTACAGTGAGTCAGCAAGACTCGCGAACACCATAATCGATAAAATGAAATCACCTCTGAATATCGAAGGCAGGGAGATCTTCATGACCGCCAGTATGGGTATAGCTATCTTCCCACAAGATGGTGAAACAATGGATGACCTTCTCAAAAATGCGGATTCAGCAATAGATAAGGCCAGGATCATCGGCCCGGGTAATTATGAATTTTATGATGAAGACAAGGATGATGATGCCTTGCATAGTCTCGAAATCAGCAATCAGTTACGTAAAGCACTCTCCAACAATGAGCTTGAGCTGTACTATCAGCCAAAAATAGATGTTAGAACAGGCCATATTTATTCTGCCGAGGCACTCCTGCGCTGGAATCACCCAATCCATGGTTTTATGGGGCCTGGAGGGTTCATCAATATTGCCGAGGAGAGCGGACTCATTGTACCAATTGGTTACCACACAGTGGACAAGGCCTGCAGGCAATGCAAGGAATGGCTGGATGAAGGGATAGATGTAAAAATTGCTGTAAACCTTTCCGCAGAACAGTTTCGTCAACCGGACCTGATCAGTCACCTGGAGAAAATTATACGGAAAACAGCCATACCGGCAAAGAATCTGGAACTCGAAATTACCGAGCGAACCACGTTTGAAAATCATGAACGTACGATCCAGATACTTAACAGGTTGAAAGAATTTGGTCTTAACCTGTCAATTGATGATTTTGGTACTGGATATTCGTCAATGTCTTATCTGCTGCAACTGCCGGTAGACAGCCTGAAGGTCGACCAAGCGTTTGTTTCTGGCATTCCGGGTAACAAGGACAGTGTTGCCATCGTCAAGGGCATCATCGCTCTGGCGCATGGCCTCAACCTCAATGTGGTTGCTGAGGGTGTTGAAACCGAGGCTCAATACAGGATGTTGGAAAAAATGAAATGCGAGGAAATACAGGGTTATTACATCAGCAAACCCTTGCCCGCCAGTGAATTCAAACAACTGGTGAAGAAATATAATTCAAGCCTTGCAGTCAATTAAGGTTTCTGCAGCCGCATCAATGGTTTTTTTGATGTCCTGCTCGGCATGGGCGCTGGAAACAAAACCGGCTTCAAAAGGGGACGGCGCCAGATAAACACCACGCTCCAACATTCCGTGGAAAAATTTTTTAAAACGTTCCTGATCACAGGACATAACCTGTTTAAAGGTTCTGATTTCAGGTTCGTCGCTGAAGAAAATACCGAACATCCCGCCCTGGTGATTGCAAGTGAGTGGAATTGATGCCCTCTTTGCTGCGTCTTTCAGACCGGTGACCAATGATAAGGTCTTTTGAGAAAGCGTCTCAAAGAAACCGGGTTCTGACAACAGATCCAGAGTAGTGAGGCCAGCCGTCATGGCTACGGGGTTGCCGGACAAAGTTCCGGCCTGATAAACAGGTCCATCAGGCGCAATATGATCCATGATTTCTGCACTGCCCCCAAATGCACCAACCGGCATGCCACCACCAATAACTTTACCGAGTACAGTAAGATCGGGTTTGATGTTGTAAATAGACTGTGCCCCACCCAGGGCTACCCTGAATCCGGACATAACCTCATCAAAAATCAGAACTGTCTGGTATTGATCACAAGCTTGGCGGAGTGTTTGCAGGAATTGCTGTGTGCCTGGTATGCAATTCATATTACCGGCCACAGGCTCTACGATAACAGCGCCGATCGTTTCACCCATATCTGAAAAAACTTTTTCAGTTTCCTGTGGGTCATTGTAAGTCAGCGTAATGGTATGTTTCGCTAAATCTGCCGGTACCCCCGGCGATGTTGGCACACCTAGAGTAAGTGCACCAGATCCGGCTTTCACCAGCAGTGAGTCGGCATGGCCATGATAACAGCCTTCATACTTGATAATTTTATCCCGACCGGTAAAACCACGAGCGAGACGGATAGCGCTCATTGCAGCTTCAGTACCGGAACTGACCATACGCACTTTTTTTATGCTGGGCATCAATTCACAGATCTTGTCGGCCATTCGGGTCTCGATCTCTGTCGGAGCACCGAAGCTCAGGCCATTTTCAATAGCGGATTTTACCTTGCTGATAACTTCCGGATGAGCATGTCCGAGAACCATGGGACCCCACGACCCGACATAATCAATATACTGATTACCGGATTCATCATAGAGATAGGCACCACTTGCCTTTTTGAAAAAGACAGGCGTCCCGCCTACTGATTTAAATGCCCTGACCGGTGAATTGACTCCGCCTGGAATATGTTTTTTTGCTGAATTAAAAAGCTGTTCACTCATTATGTTTCTTATTGATTATTTGTATGTATTGTTCAGCTGTCCTGAAGCAGTTCTCTGCCTGATATAATCCACTGATTACTGCCAGGTAATCGGCACCGGCTTCGACCAGTGTATAGGCGTTGTCAGTTGTTATTCCGCCTACTGCGACCACAGGAAGATCCAGACCCAGGCTAGCCTGTCTCAGTATAGAGATATCCGCCTTGACAGTATTATCCTTGCTGCTTGTCCTGAAAAATGAGCCAAAGGCAATATAATCGGCGCCCTTTGCATCTGCTGTGTGGGCGCGATGAATGTCATTGTAACAGGATATACCTATGATTTTTTGATCCCCCAGCTGGTCACGGGCTTCCTTGAGATCAGCATCATCTTTACCAATATGCAAGCCGTCCGCATCTATTGTCCTGGCAAGTGTAAGGTTATCATTCACAATCAGGGGGACATTAAATTCGACACAAAGTGACTTCAGGTCCATGGCCTGTTTTTCCAATTGTGCGTATTCTCCGGTCTTGTTCCTGAACTGTAACAAAACCGCACCGGCACTGAGTATTTCCCGGGTTTTATCCAGTATCTCTTGGTGCGTCAGACGATCATAATCTGTAATCGCATATAGACCGCAAGGTGGTAACTTCATGGCTAATGGGTATCGCCGGTTAATTCAAGAAACCTGTCCGGATGTAGTTGGTAATGACCCACTTGTTGCGCGTTCGCAAGACTGTGCCAGGTGTATTCCTGGGCCTGTTCTACAGCAAGCTTGATATCAATATTACGCGCCAGTAGTGCAGCCAGGCTGGCAGCCAGGGTGCATCCCGAACCATGGTAGGTTCCCGGCAGCTTTTTCCATGGAAAGTCCTGCTTTTCACCATTTTCCAGATAGAGCCGATTAATTATTTCCCGTTCGTTGGTTTCAGCACTGGTAATTAACACTGCCTTACAGCCGGTTTCCAGTAAGATGCTGGCTGCCTTGTCCGGTTCCATTGCTCCTGTCAGTCGCCTGGCTTCTTCACAGTTGGGTGTCATTATGTAAGACAATGGAGCAAGTTTCTCCATGATAAGCTTTGGGGTGTCCGCCTCATTCAGCGGATCGCCGGTGCCGGCTGTGATTACCGGATCCAGTACAACCGGGATGGTCACCAGAGGTTTGATCTTTTGCACAATCACGTCAATGATCTCGGCACTGGCCACGAGGCCGATCTTGCAAGCATCTATATGTATATCTTCCAGGAGGTAATCTGTCTGTTCAGAAAAGGCATCTGCTGACTGGGAAATAACGCTGCCGACCTTGCCGGTATTCTGGGCTGTCAGTGCTGTAATAACAGAGACAGCCCGGCAGCGGTTGTTGCCTATAGCCTCAATATCTGCTTGCAATCCTGCGCCACCGCTGGGATCATGCCCCGCGAAAATCAATACAGTTGGTTTTTCTCCTGATGTGTTTCCCATAAAATACATTCTACACACACACTTTAATTTTACGAAAATATATGAAGGAGAAGCTTTAATAATGAAATCTTACATGTGTGTTATTTGTGGATTTGTATATAACGAAGAAGAAGGTTGGCCGGAGGATGGAATTGAGCCCGGTACCAAATGGGAAGATGTACCGCCGAACTGGGTCTGTCCTGAATGTGGAGCAAGGAAAGAAGATTTTGAAATGATAGAAATTTAAAGAGGCCTAAAACAAACTCGATTTAAAATGGCCTGACAACAGCCAGAATTACGATAGCAACCAGGAACACTACAGGTATCTCGTTAAACCAACGGTACCAGATATGAGAATGTTTATTCCGGTCGTTTTTGAAAGCCATTAAGAATTTCCCGCAATAGATATGGTAGACCAGCAGGAGCAAGAGGCAGGCAAGCTTGGCATGTAACCACAATTCACCTGAGTAACTAGCCCAGCCATTCATCAACAAGATCCAGAAACCAAAAACAAATGTCAGAATGGCACCGGGTGTCATGATCCCGAAAAAGAGTTTACGTTCCATGATCTTGAAACGGTCAATACTGGTTTGATCGGTGCTCATGGCATGATAAACAAATAACCTGGGAAGATAGAAAAGTCCTGCAAACCAGGTAACCATAAAAATGAGGTGTAATGCCTTAACCCACAACATGGCTGCCTGAATTAAAGAGTATTAGATTCAAGTGGTTTTAACCTGGTATCTGCCAGATTTTTCTGAGACAACAGATCCTGTATTTTTTGTTCGAGTACGGTTATGTTCATTTCCCCGATCTCATGTTGCACAATTTGCCCATCCGGAGCTACCAGGAATGAAGTGGGAGTCAGCGTGACATGATTAAAGGCCCTGGCAAGACTGCCATCAATATCCAATGTAATTGGATAGGGAATTTTCCTGCGCTCGACCATTTGCACTACCTGATTTGGCGGGTCATAGGCCATGGCAACGCCAATAATCTCAAAACCCGAATGACGCAATTCATGATACAAATTGACCAGGTGCGGCATCTCCTTGACACAGCCGGAACATGTCGTGGCCCAGAAAGTCACCAGTACAGGGTTGCCACGCAGGGAGGCCATGGTTATTTGCCGGCCATCAATCGTTTTGAAAGAAACCTCGGGCGCCCTCGTCAGGTTGCTGTGTGATAACCACAACCAGGTCGTTAACGCCAGCAATACAAGGCAACAGCCGCCAATGAGTGATGATATCGATTTCATTGATTTGTCTGGTCAGGCTCGATAGTGGTTGGTTGCGGGTATTTGCCCTTGAAGAGATCCCTAATGTAAAAAAACAGACGCTTGGTCCCCTGCCATAATCTGGGCAACAACCAGATCATTAACACGACAAAGACGGCCAGCAAAGCCAGGAAGAGCCAGGGATAAAAGAGTGCGGTCCATAGCCCCAGTATGACCGCAATATCCTCAGTGACAGAGGCGGCCCAGTTGCTGACAGGTTCCGGGGATGTGTTGATCAAAATACGGCTGCCCATCTTGGTTAAATGCGAGCCGGCAGCAAGGGTGCCACCCAGTAAGAAAGCAGCCAGTTGCACAGCAGCAGAGGTTTCTCCCACGGCGCCCATTGCCAGCACGGCGCCTGCCGGTATTCGGATGAAGGAATGGATGGCATCCCAGGCACTGTCGACGCCTGGCGTCTTGTCGGCAAAGAATTCTATGCAATACATCAATCCGGCGGCGAACATAACCAGTGGGTCTGTGACCACTTCAAGTTCTGCCGGGAGAATGATATGCCCGGTTGAACCCAGATAACCCAGCATAAAAATCGCTGCATAAAGGTTGATGCCGCTGGCCCAGGCGACCCCCATGGTGAGGGCGATAATTTCTACAGTGGTCATGAGCTTGATACCTCGCGCTATTCTGACAGCCAGCCCCGGCGAGCCGGTCAATTGGACCATCTTGATTCAGAACAACTATATTGAGTTTTGGCCGTGATTGAAAGTTCCAATATTACAAGGGCTTATAACTGGCGGAAAATCAACTCACAGCCAGGCCGCGGATAAAATGCAGTGCAATAATGCTTCGGGAATATTTCCTTGACAACGATTTTCCCTGAAAGTAACCTTTTTCCCGAAATATCCGGTTCTTAACCGCTATTTCAAACATATAACAACAATAAGATCTCAATGCATTCAAAGCGGCGTAAGCCGCTTTTTTATTATGTACATGGATGTACTGTACATCGCGAGTGCAGGACGCTCCGAAGCGATGTGTAATCTACAAGGACGTAATGTATACCACTCGTGCATGGATACACTTACTGGTGGATGTCTGAAGCAATGCAATACATATCGCGGACAAATGGATTCTCCCAAAGCACACGAAGCGAGTTCGCAATTGAATAACCAGTATCAAACATGCCGGTTCACGGGTAACGAGCTATGTCAAAAATAGGTATTGTCGGCGCAACGGGTTATACCGGATCAGAGTTGTTACGCCTGTTGGCGAAACACCCGGATATTTCGATTCACGTCGTGACTTCACGCTCTGAGCAGGGCCAACCGGTGGCCGGGATGTTTCCAAACCTGCGAGGCCTGCTAGATCTGGAATTCAGTGATCCAAAATCTGCAGCATTACGGGACTGTGAGGTCGTGTTTTATGCAACTCCGAATGGCACTGCCATGGCGGAGGCTGGTGAGTTACTCGATGCCGGAATCAAGGTCATTGACCTGTCCGCGGATTTCCGGCTGAAGGATTCACAGGTCTGGAGTCAGTGGTACGGCCAAAGCCACGCCGCACCGGAATTACTGGCCCAGGCAGTTTATGGTTTGCCCGAACTGAACCGGGAAGCGATCAAGAAAGCGCAACTTGTGGCCAATCCGGGTTGTTACCCAACTGCAGTCGTACTCTCTTTATTGCCTGTTGTAGAGCAGGGTATTTCGGGTTCCAACCGGATCATCGTCGATGCCAAGTCCGGCGTCAGTGGTGCCGGTCGTAAGGCAGCGATTAATACCTTGTTCAGTGAAACGGGAGAGTCATTCAAGGCCTACGGTGCCAGTGGTCACAGACATTACCCGGAAATCTGCCAGTCTCTGGAGGCCGCTGGACAATCATCTGTATCGCTGACATTTGTACCCCATCTGGTCCCCATGGTCCGCGGAATTCATTCAACCGCCTATGTCATATTGGAAAAGGATGTGGACGTGCAGTCCGTTTATGAAATGCGGTTTGAGACTGAGCCCTTCATCGATATCATGCCGCCTGGATCACATCCGGAAACACGTTCTGTCCGGGGTTCGAATGTCTGCCGTATGTCCCTGCATCAACCGCAAAGGGACATGCTGGTTGTCCTCTCGGTAATTGATAACCTTGTTAAAGGAGCTGCCGGGCAGGCAATCCAGAATATGAACCTGATGTGCGGATATGATGAGACCAGCGGCCTGGATTTATCCGCCTTGCTTCCGTGATAACTTCCTTCGTGAATAGGTTATACTTTGCACGCAGCGCAGGCGTCAGACAGGGGAATCCATGTCACACGTAATTATCAAGCAATACAAGCCATATCAAATTGCAATTGTTGTCATTGCGCTCAGCCTGCTGATTTCCATGGCAACCTGGTTTTATCTCGATGAAAATCACTGGGCCAGGATCAAGTCACACGCCAGCATGGGCAATGAGACCATGAAATTCATGGAAGAAAACAAGGCCCTCTTGCGTGAAAATCAGGAGTTGAAAGACCGCATTATCATGCTGGAGCGGACCACCCAGATCGACAGTCAGATGGCCGCCGAACTGCATGATTCCCTGGGAAGTTTACAGGATGAAATTTACCGACTGAAAGGTGAACTTGAGTTTTACCAGGGAGTGATGTCTTCTACCAGTTCCGAGGCCGGTCTGAATATCCAGGGCATGCAGGTCGACGCCTTGCCCGCAGAGGGAAATTACCGCTTCAGATTAATCCTGACACATGTCACAAAACGGGAACAGGTTATTGAGGGTAGTGTTGATATTGCCCTGGAGGGTGTTAAGAATGGAAAGCTGACGGTTCTCAATATCAGGGAACTGGCCATGGATACTGCATTGGACCTGTCATTCAAGTTCAGGAATTTCAAGCGTTTCGAGGGCAATATCTCGATACCGGAAGGATTTGAACCCCGCAGGGTCATTGTTAATCTCCAGCCCCGTGAGAAGAGGCTGTCTAAAATTAAAAGGGTATTCATCTGGTCAGAGATGGTCAGCTAGTAAAGCTTGGAGAGAGAAATGTGGAGCAGAAACAAAAGGCGGAAGACCGCCAGAATTGATACACTCATTGGTCAGAACACGGAAGTCACGGGCAATGTCTGTTTCGCCGGCGGCCTTCATGTTGACGGAAAAGTAAAGGGCAATGTGACTGCAGAGAATGATGGCCATTCGGTGATGTCACTGAGCGAACAGGGCACGGTTGAAGGCGAGGTCAACGTTCCCTATGTGGTGATCAACGGCGAGGTCATTGGCGATGTTCACGGGAGTGAGCATGTTGAACTTGCCTCAAAGGCCCGGGTCACAGGTAATGTGTATTATAATTTGATTGAGATGACGATTGGCGCCGAGGTTAACGGGAAGTTGGTCCACGCTGAACTAGAGCGGGAAATGCCATTACCCGCGAACCATGGCCAAGCCCTGGAAGCACCGGAATAATGTTTAGTTAGGAGTAAATAGATTTTTATGGTTGAAACTGTCGAAAGCCCGTTGATATTCACAAACTCGGCTGCAAAAAAGGTCAGGGAGTTAATTGCTGATGAAGGTAATGATGCGCTTATGTTACGCGTATTTATTACTGGCGGAGGTTGTTCCGGTTTTCAATACGGATTTACCTTTGATGAAAATGTCACCGAAGGTGACGCTGTTGTTGAAAATGAGGGCGTAAAATTACTCATCGACCCCATGAGCATCCAGTATCTCATGGGAGCAGAAATAGATTACAGTGAGGGTCTTGAGGGCGCCCAGTTTGTAATCCGCAATCCCAACGCAAGCACTAGCTGCGGTTGTGGTTCTTCATTCTCTGTTTGATTGCTCAGATCATCTAATACTCTTATAACAGGATTCTTCCCGGACAAGATTTTTGCGAGTGTGAAACACGCCCGTATGTGGGGAGCAATCTGCCCCACTCATCTACTATAATAATTCGGTGTTTCGTCTAACCAACCCGGAGTATCAGACATGGAAAGTACCGTAGATGAGGAAATCATGCTGGAGTCAGGTGAAGTCGATCTTCGTCCAGTAGAATCACAATTAAGAAAAATAACCAGCGAACTCTCCCAATATAACAAGAAAACCAATACCAAAAGGTTTTTCAGGATTTATGATAACCAGATACTTGGTGTTGGTGAGAAATCCGCGAACAAGCAGCATTCTTATCTGCTACATCTCGCTATGCTGGCCCGTCGCCCGACACGGTCATTCAATATCAGGCGCGGATTATTACTGGCCACATTCTTTTTTGCTCTTGTTTCCTGTGTTTTGATAATCACCAAGATCTATGGTATCGAATTAGCTGATCCGCTGTATATCTATGGTCTGGCCATTTTTTGCGCAGGTCTTTCGTTATATTGTTTCTACATGCTTGTAAAATCAGTCAGGACTTCCCTGGTTTTTAAATCGGCGCATGGTTGTGTTCCAGTGGTTGAGTTTTATAGCAAGCTTCCTGATAGAAAGCAGCTCAGGCGGTTTATCTCTGCCATGAAAAAAAACATCTCTAAGCTCAGGAAGGACAAGAAGTACTCATCTCAGGGAGCACTCTCTGCAGAGCTCAATGAACACAGAATACTGCGTGAAAAAGGCATCCTGACGGTCAGGCAGTATGAGACTGCCAAGAAAAATATAATGGGTAAACACAAATAATTTCAGCCAGCCTCGTAGACTGCACCCAGTATCCTTTCAGAGTCTGCGCCGGTAACCGAGGGCAGGTTGCCCGGAAGATGTTGAATACGTCGCATGGCCAGCCAGGCAAAGGTAACTGCTTCTACCGCATCAGGACTGATACCAAAGGGTTCTGTACTCCTGATTTCCAGGCCTGGCAAGTTGGCGCCAAGCCGTTGTAAAAGGTAACAGTTATGAGCACCGCCGCCACAAACTATGAGTTCATCGACGGCAAGCTTGCTGTGTTTGACAGCTTCTGCAATCGAAACGGCAGTAAGCTCAAGCAGTGTGGCTTGCACATCGACCGCCGGGGGCTGTGTTTCAAGTTGTGAGAGTTTCCGCTGCAGCCACTCCGGATTAAAGTAATCCCGGCCAGTACTCTTGGGCGTCGCCTGTTTTAGAAAATTATCGTCCAGCAGGAGATTCAATAATGTCTCGTTGATCTCACCGCTACCTGCCCAGTTACCGTCCTTGTCGTAAGTTTCTCCCTTGTGGGTATATATCCAGTCATCCAGCAGTACGTTGGCCGGGCCCGTATCGAAGCCAATGATGTCGTCGTTACTCTCATGCGACGGCAGTAAGGTGACATTGGCCATGCCGCCAAGGTTTAACACAATCCGGTGCTTGCTCATGTGCCTGAAAGCGAAGTTATGGAACACCGGTGCCAGCGGGGCACCCTGGCCGCCTGCGGCGAGGTCCATACGTCTGAAGTCTGTGACTGTGGTAATGCCTGTCCGGCAGGCAATGATGTTGCCATCACCGATTTGCAACGTACCAGGGAAAGGTTTCTCGGGCTTGTGCAGCACGGTCTGGCCGTGACTACCAATCGCGGACACTTTCCCGGCTGCGATGCCGTTTTGTTTGATGAGATCAAGACTCGCATCTGCAAACAGCTCTCCGAGTTGCACGTCCAGTTTGCTGATTTGGCCAATCGGGCTGTTCTTGTTGATTGCCTTCAGCTCCTTGCGTAGTTCACTGGTCAGGGACTGCTGCTGGTAATCCACAAGCTTCTGGCCATCATCGCTGAAATCGACCAGCGCGGCATCGATGCCATCCATACTGGTTCCTGATATCAGGCCTATGTAGAGCACTGTTTAAAGTGTGTTAAAGAGGTTATTCAACCTCAGGCTGGTCTTCTTCTGATTTTTCAATCAGGGCAATAACAGGAGGAGCATCAGGACTGGTCTCGGAGGAACGCCCGGTCAACACATCCAGTTGGGCATACAGGGGTTGTGTCGAAGCCATGAAAATTGGCATTTCTGTTTCTGGAATACTCATCGCCTTGGGCAATTTCACCGTCAGGGGATTACGATGGACGCCATTCAATCTGAACTCGTAATGCAGGTGAGGTCCGGTGGCAAGACCGGAGCTGCCGACATAACCAATGATCTGACCCTGCTTGACCCGCTTCCCCGGATGCATGCCACGGGCTACCCGGGACATGTGGCCGTAAAGAGTTTCATACTGGCTGCCATGACGGATGATGACTGCCCGGCCATAACCACCCTTGTAACCAGAGTATGTGATTACTCCATCGCCGGTGGTCTTGATCGGCGTGCCGGTCGGTGCTGCATAATCAACGCCTTTATGTGAGCGAAAGGTATTGAGGATCGGATGCCTGCGTTTCAGGGAAAAGCCGGAGCTGATTCGTGAGAAATTAACGGGGGTGCGCAGAAAGGCCTTGCGCATGCTGTAACCTTTCTCATTGTAATAATCAGTGCGGCCATTGGTATGCGTATAGCGGAAAGCACGGAATGGTGTATTGCGATTAACGAACTCTGCGGCAAGAATCGGCCCTTCCTTTACCTTGACGCCGTCCTTGAATTTTTCCTCGTAGATCACATAAAACTGATCGCCATCGCGGATGTCGAGCACAAAGTCAATGTCCCAGCCATAGAGATGCACCAGTTGCATGGTGAGGTTATCAGACAGGCCGGCACGCTGCGCGCTCAGAAACAGCGAGTCCGAAATTACACCACTGCGCATACTGACCGTGGTATCCAGTGTTGTCTTCAGGGTTTCCGCAACATATTTGTCATCATTCAAACTGACCTTCAGCGTATTAAGCAGGTCAATTTCGTATTCCAGTGATATCACCTCACCATCCTTATGGGAGATGCGCATTTCATTGCCGGGCGTCAGTCGTTTGAGTATGGCCACCGGTTTACCGACGGAAATTATCTTGAAGACCTGTTGCGGGCCCAGATGCAATTTGTCGAAAATCAGGGAAAGGCTGTCACCGGATTTAATAATGTGTCGATCCTCGGCCGGCTTATCTTCCACGATTGGCAATTCCAGCGGTAGGTCTTCTGCGGCTTCTTGCTTGGCCGGCAGCGGCAGGGTTTGACTGATCTCCACAGTCTCGGTGCTTAAAGAGTCAATCCCGGGAGCCGGGTCCTCATTAATATAGGCAATCGTCTGATACTGGAAGCCGCTATCTTCGCCGCTGTCTTGTTTCACTGTAACTTCAACGGCAGTGGCCGGTTCGGCCTCGGCGCTGGGCTGGATAACATCAGCCTCGACATCATGTCCGCCCATCCGTAACAGGACTGCTCCGGTCAAAGCGATCAGCACCGACGCCAGCAACCAGTGGCCACGTTTGCCGCGACGCTGTGCCTGGGAGCGGACATGGCGGATTTCCGGTTTATAGTCTTTCTTTATATTGACCTTGTAAGTCACGGTTTTTTACCCAAAATTTCTTTAACGATAGCCGCTGTATCCGGAATCGTCAAATATTCCTGAGCGGGGGCGATATGGGGAAAGCTGTGCTAAGCTACGCCGCTTATTTGCACGGCAGGGGGCCGAGTATAGCAGTCGATGACGAGCAAAAAAGAGACATTATCGATCCTTTCCCGCGGCGTGGAAGAAATCCTCCGTGAAGCGGAATTGGAGGAGCGCCTCAAGCTCGGCCGGCCATTGCGGGTCAAGGCCGGTTTTGACCCCACGGCCCCGGACCTGCACCTGGGACATACGGTGCTCATTAATAAATTGCGCCAGTTCCAGGATCTCGGCCATGAAGTCATTTTTCTCATCGGCGATTTCACGGGCATGATCGGCGACCCGTCCGGCAAGAGCGCCACCCGCCCGGCCCTCACGGTAGAGGAGGTCAAGGCCAACGCCGAGACCTACAAGGAACAAATCTTCAAGATCCTGGATCCTGAAAAGACCCGGGTGGAATTTAATTCACGCTGGATGAATCAGATGAATGCCGCCGACCTGATCAAGCTGGCCGCCCGCCATACCGTGGCCCGCATGCTGGAACGCGATGATTTCAACAAGCGTTACAGCGCAAACCAGCCGATAGCCATCCATGAGTTTCTCTATCCCCTGGTCCAGGGTTATGACTCGGTGGCGCTGGAAGCGGATGTGGAACTGGGCGGCACGGATCAGAAATTCAACCTGCTGGTCGGCCGCCAGCTGCAGGAATCCTTCGGCCAGAAACCCCAGATTGTCCTGACCATGCCCCTCCTGGAGGGTCTGGACGGGGTCCAGAAGATGTCCAAGTCACTCAATAATTACATAGGCATCACTGAGCCGCCCTTCGAGATCTTCGGCAAGCTGATGTCCATATCCGATGACCTGATGTGGCGCTATTTTGAGTTATTGAGTCTGAGGCCCATCGCCGAGGTAGAGCAGTTCCGCCAGGAGGTGGCGCAAGGTGCCAATCCCCGTGACATCAAAATCGAGCTGGCCCTGGAGATCATCGAGCGGTATCACAGCAAGGCGGCTGCCGAAAAGGCCCACCAGGAATTCATCCAGCGCTTTCAACAGGGTGCCCTGCCCGAGGACATGCCCGAATTCAAGCTGGGGCTGGGCAAGGACGGCCTCAGCATAGGGCATCTACTGAAACAGTCCGGGCTCACGGCCAGCACCTCCGAGGCCATGCGCATGATCAAGCAGGGCGCGGTCAAACTGGATGGTGAAAAAGTCACCGATCGGGAGACCGTATTCAGAAAGGCCGGCAGCTTTGTGGTCCAGGTGGGCAAGCGCAAATTTGCCCGGATTACGCTGTCCTGAGTCGGCGCTATCAGACTTCAGACAGGCAGTCAGCACCCACGTCAGTACGCCGATCCAGGCAGTTTCAGCACAATTAAAAATCCCGATTTTTCAAGTATTTATTTATTTTCAAAATAACGGGAATAGTTGTTGACCCACTTTAATCGAAGTGTATAATTTCGCGTTCTCGGCTGGGGGACACCCAGTCTCGCTCTTTAAAAATTCCTGATTAAGAAATTTGTGTGGGCGCTTGCGTCGATGGTGAGTATCACCACTAGAACATCGATGGAAGCAAACACTTTAACGTCAATTTGCGACTATCGAGCCAAGATTTGCAGCCTCAAGCTGCTCAATGATTAAACTGAAGAGTTTGATCCTGGCTCAGATTGAACGCTGGCGGCATGCCTAACACATGCAAGTCGAACGGTAACAGACCGCTGGGATCCCTTCGGGGTGAACTTGGTGCTGACGAGTGGCGGACGGGTGAGTAATGCATAGGAATCTACCCAGTAGCGGGGGACAACTTAGGGAAACTTAAGCTAATACCGCATACGCCCTACGGGGGAAAGCGGGGGACCTTCGGGCCTCGCACTATTGGATGAGCCTATGTCTGATTAGCTTGTTGGTGAGGTAAAGGCTCACCAAGGCGACGATCAGTAGCTGGTCTGAGAGGATGATCAGCCACACCGGAACTGAGACACGGTCCGGACTCCTACGGGAGGCAGCAGTGGGGAATATTGGACAATGGGGGCAACCCTGATCCAGCAAT
>WVYN01000015.1:2611-4863 GCA_011772965.1 Gammaproteobacteria bacterium | reverse complement strand
AAAAACTGTTTGAGGTTATATGGTCAAGTGATTAAGCGCACACGGCGGATGCCTAGGCGACAAGAGGCGATGAAGGACGTGGTAGCCTGCGAAAAGCTTCGGAGAGTCGGCAAACAGACTTTGACCCGGAGATGTCCGAATGGGGAAACCCATCCCGCTTGCGGGATATCTTCAGCTGAATACATAGGCTGGGGAAGCGAACCCAGGGAACTGAAACATCTAAGTACCTGGAGGAAAAGAAATCAACCGAGATTCCCTGAGTAGCGGCGAGCGAAAGGGGACCAGCCCTAAAGTGCTGGATTAGCTAGTGGAACGCTCTGGAAAGTGCGGCCATAGCGAGTGATAGCCTCGTACACAAAAGCTTATCCAGTATGATTCGAGTAGGTCGGGACACGTGTTATCTTGACTGAACATGGGGGGACCATCCTCCAAGGCTAAATACTCCTTGTCGACCGATAGTGAACTAGTACCGTGAGGGAAAGGTTAAAAGAACCCCGGTGAGGGGAGTGAAATAGAACCTGAAACCGTGTGCGTACAAGCTGTAGGAGCCCCTTCGGGGGTGACTGCGTACCTTTTGTATAATGGGTCAGCGACTTACTTTCAGTGGCAAGCTTAACCAATAGGGTAGGCGTAGGGAAACCGAGTCTGAATAGGGCGAATCAGTCGCTGGGAGTAGACCCGAAACCGGGCGAGCTATCCATGGCCAGGGTGAAGGTGGGGTAATACCCACTGGAGGCCCGAACCGGGAGACGTTGAAAAGTCTTCGGATGAGCTGTGGATAGGAGTGAAAGGCTAACCAAGCCCGGAGATAGCTGGTTCTCCTCGAAAGCTATTTAGGTAGCGCCTCGTGTCTCACTCCTGGGGGTAGAGCACTGTTATGGCTAGGGGGTCATCCCGACTTACCAAACCATTGCAAACTCCGAATACCAGGAAGTGCAATCACGGGAGACACACGGCGGGTGATAAAATTCGTCGTGGAAAGGGAAACAACCCAGACCGTCAGCTAAGGTCCCCAAATCACAGCTCAGTGGGAAACGATGTGGGAAGGCCCAGACAGCCAGGAGGTTGGCTTAGAAGCAGCCACCCTTTAAAGATAGCGTAACAGCTCACTGGTCGAGTCGGCCTGCGCGGAAGATGTAACGGGGCTCAAGCTGTGTACCGAAGCTACGGACACGTACTTGTACGTGTGGTAGAGGAGCGTTCTGTAAGCCGTCGAAGGTGGATCGAGAGGTCTGCTGGAGGTATCAGAAGTGCGAATGCTGACATGAGTAACGATAATGCGGGTGAAAAACCCGCACGCCGAAAACCCAAGGTTTCCTGCGCGACGCTAATCGGCGCAGGGTGAGTCGGTACCTAAGGCGAGGCCGAAAGGCGTAGTCGATGGATAACAGGTTAATATTCCTGTACCACTCATAATTGCGATGGGGCGACGGAGAAGGCTAGGTCAGCCGGGTGTTGGATATCCCGGTTTAAGCGAGTAGGGAGTACCCTTAGGAAAATCCGGGGGTGCAATCTCGAGACGTGATGACGAGCTCCTTTAGGGAGCGAAGTGATTAATGCCCTGCTTCCAGGAAAAACCTCTAAGCTTCAGATTATGAGTGACCGTACCCCAAACCGACACAGGTGGGTGAGGAGAGAATCCTAAGGCGCTTGAGAGAACTCGGGTGAAGGAACTCGGCAAAATAACACCGTAACTTCGGGAGAAGGTGTGCCCTTGGTATGTGAAAGCCCTGCGGCTGGAGCAGAAGAGGGTTGCAGTTACCAGGTGGCTGCGACTGTTTACTAAAAACACAGCACTCTGCAAACACGAAAGTGGACGTATAGGGTGTGACGCCTGCCCGGTGCCGGAAGGTTAATTGATGACGTTAGCTTCGGCGAAGCGTTTGATCGAAGCCCCGGTAAACGGCGGCCGTAACTATAACGGTCCTAAGGTAGCGAAATTCCTNNCCTGCACGAATGGCGTAACGATGGCCACACTGTCTCCACCCGAGACTCAGCGAAATTGAACTTGCTGTGAAGATGCAGTGTACCCGCGGCTAGACGGAAAGACCCCGTGCACCTTTACTACAGCTTTACACTGGACTTTGAATAAACTTGTGTAGGATAGCTGGGAGGCTTTGAAGCGTGAACGCCAGTTTGCGTGGAGCCAACCTTGAAATACCAGCCTAGTTTGTTTGAGGTTCTAACCTGGGCCCGTTATCCGGGTCGGGGACAGTGTATGGTGGGTAGTTTGACTGGGGCGGTCGCCTCCC
>WVYN01000015.1:1968-2517 GCA_011772965.1 Gammaproteobacteria bacterium | reverse complement strand
TCTGTATGGAAGGGCCATCGCTCAACGGATAAAAGGTACGCCGGGGATAACAGGCTGATACCGCCCAAGAGTTCATATCGACGGCGGTGTTTGGCACCTCGATGTCGGCTCATCTCATCCTGGGGCTGAAGCAGGTCCCAAGGGTATGGCTGTTCGCCATTTAAAGTGGTACGCGAGCTGGGTTTAGAACGTCGTGAGACAGTTCGGTCCCTATCTGCCGTGGGCGTTGGAGATTTGAGAGGAGCTGCTCCTAGTACGAGAGGACCGGAGTGGACGTACCCCTGGTGTTCCGGTTGTCATGCCAATGGCACCGCCGGGTAGCTATGTACGGAAAGGATAACCGCTGAAAGCATCTAAGCGGGAAGCCTACCTCAAGATGAGATCTCCCTGGGAGTTCGACTCCCCTGAAGGGCCGTGGAAGACTACCACGTTGATAGGCTGGGTGTGAAAGTGCGGCAACGTATGAAGCTAACCAGTACTAATTGCCCGTGAGACTTGACCATATAACCCAAACAGTTTGTTTGTGTGATGGTTGACGACGCAATCGAT
>WVYN01000015.1:0-1935 GCA_011772965.1 Gammaproteobacteria bacterium | reverse complement strand
CAACGCCAGTTTGCCTGGCAGCCATAGCGAGTGTGAACCACCCGATCCCATCCCGAACTCGGAAGTGAAACCGCTTAGCGCCGATGGTAGTGCAGGGCTGTCCCTGTGCGAGAGTAGGACACTGCCAGGCTTTAATATTCAAACCCCTGATGCGTAAGCATCAGGGGTTTTTCTTTCTCCGTCCCTGTAGTCGTACCTGATAATGCTGGGCTACAATCATGCAATTATTTCAATAACGGGTTATTGTCTCACTGTTAATTGTTTAAGAGAGGTAAAACATGAACAAGCGCATCCTGTCTGCAATCATTCTGGCTGTCTTTATTGCCGGTTGCAGTACATTTCCCAAAGACGACATTCAAATCCAGTCCGAGGCCGATCCCAAAGTAAACTTCAGTGGTTACAAGACTTATGCCTGGTTGGGTGCAGTAGGTATTGTTAAAGATCCACAGGGCCAATGGGAACCGCCGCAATTCGATGCCGATTCAGAGATCACGCTCCAAATAAACAATGCATTACGAAGCCGGGGCATGAGAGAAGATGATGCCAACCCGGATATGCTGGTAGCTTATGCTCTGGGCATCGATATGGAAGCCCTTCAAGCGAAACAAGACCCGGAAACAGATTTCGAGACCCTGGAAAATGTCCCGCAGGCTGGATTAATTGTGCTCTTAATTGATCCAGAGACGGAATTTGTCACCTGGGTATCGATTGCGATAGCGGAATACAAAAACCTGGAACCTGAAGTGGCGAAGCTGAGAATAAAATACGCGATCAATGAAATGTTCAAGGGCCTGCCGAGGTAGTCATGGTATGTGTGAAGAAGTATGGATCTAAAAGAAAAACTGCTCCATGAGCTCAAGGCGGTGGGATTGTCAGCAGCGTATTTTGGCTGCTGGCTTGTCGCCTTGCTCACAATCAAGCAGCTTATTCTCGCTGAGTAGCACGTCCAGCGAACTCGGCAAAGGTACTTTACTTCGGATGTTTACCACGCCCATCCCGGGGGGATATGACCGGGTAATCGTCTCTTCAAATCACCGGGAGGAAACCTCTTGTTTGCGGGTAAAACGCTGCCGGACTGCCCAAATAGGGCCCCAATCCGCTCCAGATTGGGGGTTTTTTATTTGCTCGAGCAATAATTTTATCGCGGGTTCGTTTCATAATATCGATCAGTAGCTTATCTATGAAACATCAACTACTTTATTTAATTCAGTGACTTACTNNTCCATTACAATCGCCATATGCTAGTATCAAAATTACGTCGGTTGTTGAGTACCTTCTGTAATGAATCTGTTACAGAGCATTAACTATAAATGTAATAGCGCCAAAGAGAGCTTAGAAGAAGAAGCGCCGTCAGATGGGTAATGGTCACAAGAAGGCCCGCTGACATAAGGTGATCGGTATATGGCCATGAAGGCCAACCGATAAGAAATAACAATATTCCGAGGAGGCAATCATGGAAGCCGCTGCACAACAGCGCGACATGATATGGTTTGGGAAGAGTGACGGGGTAGAAAGCTTACTGGATCGCATTCAGGCTGCTGGCTGGCAGCCCTATTTTACCCACGCCATAGATGAAGCGCGTAATCTGATCAATCAACACCGTATGAACGTCGGTGTGGCAGTACTGGAAGACGGATCTGCCGCTACCCATGATGATACGGGTACCAATGAACTTCTTTCATCGACTGATTCCATCAACTGGATCGGGTTACTGAATCCTGAAAGTGTCGAGGCGCCGGATCGGCGTCAGATCATCAGTCATTACTGTTACGACTATCACACCTATCCCCTGGATCTGGATCGGCTGCTGGTCATTTTGGGACATGCCCATGGCATGGGCGACCTGTCCCACTCGTTACTGGAGGATGGTCACTTAGCTGACGAAGAGGAACTGGTTGGCACCAGCCCGGTCATGTACGAGCTTTACAGCCAGAT
>WVYN01000059.1:62712-82277 GCA_011772965.1 Gammaproteobacteria bacterium | reverse complement strand
AACAAGGCCGTCTCGGTCGGTCTGGGTGCTGAATATTTGAATGAATGGGAGGCCGATCTGAGCTATACCAGTTTCTTCGGCGCCGGAACCCAAAACCTGCTTTATGACCGCGACTTTGTATCCTTCAGCATCAGTTATTCATTCTAACCAGGGGACAAGCATGCCCAGAAAAATAAAATTCATCTTTCCTCTGCTGTTATTTGCAAGCCTGTCGCACCAGGCGATTGCTGAACTCTCGGCGGATCAGATCGATCGCCTGGGCAAGGACCTGACGCCACTGGGCGGGGAAAAGGCCGGTAACGCCGATGGCAGCATTCCGGCCTGGGACGGTGGCTTGACCCAGGCACCGTCGAGCTTTGTATACGGCCAGCATTATCCCGATCCGTTTTCCGATGCTGTGCAGTTTACGATTACATCATCGAACATGTCTGAGTATGCAGACAAACTGACCGAAGGACACAAGGCTTTGCTGAGTACCTACAGTGATTCCTACAAGATGAATATCTATCCCACCCGCCGAACTGCCGCTGCGCCCCAACGTATATACGATGCCACAAAAACAGTCGCGGCTACCGCGAGATTGACACCGGATGGAAACGGTGTCCAGGGTGCGGTCGTTGGGATACCGTTTCCGATACCATCAAACGGCCTTGAAGTCATCTGGAATCATTTATTGCGCTGGCGGGGTGTTGACCTGAAACGGCATATTGGCCAGGCAGCACCGACCCGCGGCGGAGATTATACGCTGGTTGAATTTAATGATGAGATCCGAATCAAGTACAGTCATCCCGGCATTACCGAGGAGGCACTCAACAATATTATCCTTAAATTCACACAGGAAGTCGTTTCACCGGCACGTCTGGCCGGCGGTATCCTGCTGGTGCATGAAACCCTGAACCAGAACAAGGAAAATCGTAATGCCTGGCTATACAATCCCGGTCAGCGCCGGGTCAGGCGGGCACCCAACGTGGCATTTGATAACCCCGGTACCGCTTCTGATGGTATGCGTACCAATGACCAGTTTGATATGTATAACGGCAGCCCAGAACGATATGACTGGCAACTTGTGGGTAAGAAAGAGATTTATGTGCCCTATAATAATTACCAGTTACAAAGCCCGGCTCTGAAATATAGTGACATACTTACGCCGCTACATATTAACCAGGATTACCCACGGTATGAATTACACCGTGTCTGGATTGTCGATGCTGTGTTAAAACCGGGCGCTCGGCATATCTACAAGCGCCGAACCTTTTACATCGATGAAGATTCCTGGCAAGTTTTGGCCGCCGATCAATACGATAACCGGGATCAGCTCTGGCGTGTGTCCGAGGGCTTTGCCATAAATCATTATGATGTCCCCAATCTCTGGACCACACTGGAAGTGCATACAGATTTACAGGCAGGGCGTTACCTCGCTATCGGTTTAACCAATGAATTTGAACCTTACAATTTCAGGGTCAAGCTTTCCGAATCTGATTTTACCCCGGCTGCCTTACGCAGACAGGGGATTCGCTAGACTGCCTCTAACAATAATTGATACTAAACGCCTGGATTGAACATCCGGGCGTTTTTATTCATAGGTATAAATAATTATTACCGGGCTGCTGATGAAAACTGCTTGCACCATATCGTGTGTATTCACTGCAATATTATATTTTGCAACTACCTGGGTAACTGCCCATGACGCACCCGGTGACAGCCATAACGCCTCCGAGGATTATCCATTAATAGAAGAATCACTCCTGATTGATATTGATCTTGCCGATGATCTCGTTATTGCAGTGGGAGATCGGGGTCATATCTTGTGGACTGAAGATTACAGGACCTGGCACCAGGCCGAGGTAGCGGTTAACTCCACACTCACCGCGATTGACATGGTTAACCGGAACCTGGGTTGGGCTGTGGGGCATGATGCAGCCATACTGGCAACAGCTGATGCGGGCCGTACTTGGCAAATCCAGCATTACTCCCCAGAGGATGAGACACCCTTGCTGGATGTCTGGTTTGACAATGAAAACCGGGGTATTGCCATTGGTGCTTATGGTCTTTACCTGGTAACCGAGGATGCCGGGCAGACCTGGTTGCCGGTAGATATGCAGATAAACGAGCGTGATGAAATTGATGAGGGGCTGGGACAAAGCGAGGAACTGATTGAACTTTATGATCTTCATTTGAATGCAATTACCGAGTCGCCAGATGGCATACTGTATATCGTTGCAGAAGCAGGGAAAATCTATCGCTCAGAAGACCGTGGCAAAACCTGGGACGAACTGCCATCGCCCTACATAGGTTCTCTCTTTGGAGTCCTGGCGCTTGAGAACAATATTGTGCTGGTCTACGGTTTGCGCGGTCACCTCTATCGCTCGGACGATGGTGGAGACTCCTGGCAACGAATTATTGTTCATACCGGCAATACAATTTCCAGCGGTGTTCGTCTGCATAACAACAACATCATACTGGCCGGAACGGGTGGCTTATTATTAATGAGTTATGATTCGGGTTATAACTTCAAACTTGTCATGACCCGGGAGCGCAACAATTTTGCTGCGGTGGTAGAGACGGAGGATGAACAAATCATAACGGTCGGCGACAAGGGAATCCGCAGTCTTTTACTTCAGAGCCTGGAACTGATCGATGAGTGAGTCTAAATACACTGCTGCCGTCGAGTCATTCCTGTTTTCATATCGGAAACCGGTACTGATTGTATTTGGTGTCATCACCATGTTGATGTTGATTTCAATGACACAACTCAGGGTAGATACCGGTTTTAAGAAAACCCTCCCGCTTGAACATGAATACATGAANNCTGATAGCAAAAGAAGGAGACATATTTACCCCGGAATTTTTTAAGACGCTCAAAGATGTGACTGACGAAGTTTTTTTTATCCCTGGCGTAGACCGGGCCCAGGTCAAGTCACTGTTCACGCCCAATGTGCGATTTACCGAGGTTGTGGAAGATGGTATCTCCGGCGGGAATGTTATTCCGGATGACTTCGATTATTCCAGGGAAGATCTCCAGAAAGTAAAACAAAACATCATCAAGGCCGGTATTGTCGGCAGGCTTGTCGCCAATGATTTTTCCGGGGCCCTGGTCAGTGCACAACTACTTGATATCAATCCTAATACCGGTGAACGCCTTGATTATGTCGAGGTATCGCGTCAACTTGAAGAGAAAATCCGGCAAAAATATTCAAGTGAACAAACCGATGTAAATATTGATTACCATATCATTGGTTTTGCCAAGATGATTGGCGATATCACAATTGGTGCGAAACGGGTCATCCTGTTTTTCTTTATTGCCCTGCTGATCACGGCCTGCCTTGTGATTTATTACGCCCAGTCTGTCAAGTTCGCTATAGTGCCGCTGGGCTGCTCCCTGGTTGCAGTAATCTGGCAACTTGGATTATTACCCTTGTTCGGTTTCGGTATTGATCCGATGTCCATATTGGTCCCATTTCTGGTATTTGCAATCGGTGTCAGCCATGGCATGCAAATGCTTAATGCTGTCCGGAGTGGCATATGGAAACGACTCGGTTGTGAATCGGCCTGCCGTTCCAGTTTCCGCAAGTTACTTGTCCCAGGTGTCATTGCCTTACTGAGTGATACGGTCGGTTTCATCACCATATTGTTGATCGATGTCGAAATCATCCAGGAAATGGCGGTTACGGCAAGTCTTGGTGTTGCCGTCATTATCCTCACCAACCTTGTTTTATTACCATTATTGCTTTCTTTGCTGGAAATTGATCCCGGTTATCCAGATAGGTTGCATCGACGTGCCACTCGCTTATTGCCATTGTGGCACCGGTTATCCAGGGTAACTCAGCGTAGAAATGCAATAACAGTAATTATCATCTCGGTATTTCTGCTTGCATTTGGACTGTGGCAAGGGAGTGATGTAAAGATTGGTGATCAACACCGCGGTATCCCTGAATTACATGAGGATTCTCGTTATAATCGGGATTCCAAGGAGATTGCCAGACGATTTTCCATCGGCGTGGATGTCCTGTCTGTAATCGTTGAGACCGTACCCGAAGGATGCATCAACTATGAGGTCATGAAAACCATCGACGAGTTTGAATGGGTCATGGCCAATACACCAGGTGTGCAATCGGTAATGGCATTGCCAAGCGTTGCCAAGATTATTAATGCTGGCTGGAATGAAGGCAATATCAAATGGCGTGTGTTGCCGCGTAACCAGTCTGTGCTGACCCAATCGGTTTCCTATGTACCAACATCTTCAGGCCTTCTGAACAGTGACTGCAGTGTCATGCCGGTACTAGTATTTACCCGGGATCATAAGGCAGAAACCATCAGGACCATCATTAACCAGGTCAAGGCTTTTGCCAATGAGAACAACTCCGAAACCATCCAGTTCAAACTGGCGACCGGGAACGTAGGGGTTATGGCCGCAACGAATGAAGAAGTAGAGGCAGAACAGTTTCCAATATTAATGTATGTCTACGCCGTTATTATTACTCTCTGCATTATTACTTTCCGATCTATTGCTGGCACACTGTGTATTGTCATACCGTTAGCGCTGGTTTCGCTGCTGTCGTATGCGCTTATGAGCATCCTTGAAATCGGTTTAAAAGTGAATACCCTGCCAGTTGTTGCTCTGGGTGCAGGCATCGGTGTGGATTACGGCATCTATATTTATCACCGGCTTGCTTCATTCCTGGACGAGGGTCTGACCATGTCCCGTGCCTACGAGATGACCCTGGCCACATCCGGTTCTGCTGTATTCTTTACTGCTATTACGCTCACAATCGGAGTCATGACCTGGGTATTTTCACCCCTGAAATTTCAGGCCGATATGGGAATTCTGTTAATGTTTATGTTTTTTGTTAACATGTTGGGGGCAAGTTTTTTGTTACCCGCGTTAGCCACCCTGATAATCAAAAAGAAATAAGCTCCTGAATTCATGAGTACCACAGTCATTGTCTGGTTCAGGCAGGATCTGCGTCTTAACGATAATCCTGCACTGGCTACTGCCATAAAATCTGGTAGGGCGATCATTCCATTGTATATCTGGTCACCAGATGAAGAGGGCATGTGGTCACCCGGCAGTGCCAGCCGTTACTGGTTACATCATGCTTTAAAATCACTTGAAAAAGAGCTTCGGGATCTTGGCTCGCGTCTGGTTATCTCGAGGGGTCCCTGTCTTGAATCGCTGGAAAAAATCATCAGACAATCATCTGTTGACAGCGTTTACTGGAACCGTTGTTACGAACCGGCTGCTATCAAGCGTGATACCCGGATTAAAAAGACACTCAGGAAAAACGGGATTGATGTCGAAAGCTATAATGCTAACCTGTTATATGAACCACATCAGGTTCAAAATAAGCAGGGCAATCCCTTCAAGGTCTATACACCTTTCTGGAGACATTACCAGGCACTTGAAATTCCCGCACCAGTCGGGACATCAGTTAAGAAACTGGCGTCACCCGGCAAGTGGCCCAAATCTTTATCTATCAGGGATCTCGGTTTGATCCCCAGGATCAAGTGGTATAAGGGTATTGATAAGTTCTGGGATCCGCGGAAATGTACGGCAAAAAATTATCTTGTAACATTCCTCGACGGACCAATCCAGGGTTATCCGAAAGACCGTGATTATCCGGCCATCGATGGCGTTTCGCGTTTGTCGCCGTTTCTGCATTTTGGCCAGATCGGGCCGCGCCAGATTTGGCATTCTGTAGTGAGGCATGAAAACAAACAGGGACGACTTAGCCCGGGCAAGGCTGCTGACGCCTGGTTGAGGCAATTGATCTGGCGGGAGTTTGCACATCACCTGCTATATCATTTTCCGGAGACTACTGACAAACCCATGTACAGCAAATTTGCTGCCTTTCCCTGGAAAAAAAACAGGCGTTTACTCGAATCCTGGCAGCATGGAAAGACAGGGTATCCCATAGTTGATGCCGGCATGCGCCAGCTTTGGCAAACCGGCTGGATGCATAACCGGGTCCGTATGATCGTAGGCTCATTTCTGGTCAAGGATCTCTTGATCCACTGGCTCGAAGGTGCGCGCTGGTTTTGGGATACGCTGGTGGATGCGGACCTCGCAAACAATACCCTCGGATGGCAATGGGTGGCCGGTAGCGGCGCAGATGCGGCGCCATTTTTCCGGATCTTCAATCCGGTCCGGCAGGGTGAACGTTTTGATTCGCAGGGTGACTACGTCAGGCGATGGCTACCGGAACTGGCGCAACTGGAAAACAAATACATCCACCAGCCCTGGAATGCCCCGGCTGATAGAATGAAACAAGCAAAAATTCAACTGGGTAAAACCTATCCCGGTCCCATTGTTGATCATGATGAAGCCAGAAAAACAGCCCTGGCCTGTTATCAGGCTCTCAAGGACAACTACTGAATACATACCTATGAAATATTTACAGCCACGCTTCTGGCCTATCTGGTGTTTTATCGGCTTGATACATCTGGCCTCGCTGTTTCCGTTTCGTTGGCAGATGAAGCTGGGTAATTTGCTGGGCAAGCTGGCAAAACATATCGGCAAGAAACGGGTCCGGGTCGCGGAGATCAATATTCGACTCTGTTTCCCGGAATGGTCCGATGAGCAACGCCGGGACATGCTGGACAGGCATTTCGAGTCACTCGGCAGGGCCCCTTTTGACTTTGGCATTGCGGCCTGGTGGCGTGATAAACAGATTGAACGGCTCGCAATTATCGAGGGCCTGGACAACCTGCAAGAGGTTCTTTCCCGGGGCAGAGGTGCAATTTTACTGGCCGGTCATTTCACCACGCTGGATATTGCTGGACGTATCATGCATTTACATACGCAAATGTACCCCGTCTACAGAAAGCATAACAATCCATTGATGGAGGAATTTATCGGCGGTAACCGCGCCAATATCTGCGGCAAGGCCATTTCTCATGAAGATATGCGTAGTATGTACAAGGCCCTGCGCGATAATATTCCCTTGTATTACATCCCTGATCAGAATTTTGGTATGCGCTATTCCAT
The DNA here is from genome assembly GCA_011772965.1 of Gammaproteobacteria bacterium. Taxonomy (GTDB): domain Bacteria; phylum Pseudomonadota; class Gammaproteobacteria; order Eutrophobiales; family Eutrophobiaceae; genus SZUA-592. Next base: position 75,292 of record WVYN01000059.1, on the reverse strand, counting down.
CTTTGTCCCGTTCTTCGCTGTCCAGACGGCCACCATCACGGCGACATCCCGCCTGGCCGCAAAATACGGCACACCGGTTGTCCCCATCATTCAACAGCGCCTGCCGGATTACCAGGGCTACCGGGTAAAATTTGAAAAGGCACTGGAAAATTTTCCATCTGACGACATCGTGAAAGACACCACGCGCATCAACCAATTACTGGAACAACAGGTGCGCGATAACCCGGCGGATTACCTCTGGGTACACCGCCGCTTCAAGACGCGGCCGGAAGGCGAAAAGAGTTTATATGATAACTGAAATCATTAATACGTATTATGTATTCGAATTTATGCTTTAAATACTTAAGCACTGGGTTTAATCCAACAATCATAACGAATAACTGGTAAATCAATGTCTACTGAAAATATATTTAAGGGCTCAATACCGAGTACATATCATGAGTATCTGGTTCCATTGATCTTTTCTGACTATGCGGAAGATCTTGTCAGTCGTGTGTCGGTTCCTGATGGTGCCACAATTCTTGAAATTGCGGCCGGTACAGGGGTTTTGACAGAGTGCTTGGCAAATCGTCTTCCATCAGGGGTGATAATAATTGCAACTGATTTGAATTCGACAATGCTTGATGTTGCTCGGGAAAATCTGGCCAAGTACAACAATATATCATTTAATGTGGCCAATGCTATTGATCTTCATTATAACGATGACTCGTTTGATGTAGTGTTATGCCAGTTTGGCGTTATGTTTTTCCCGGATTTGATCCAGGCTTATCGCGAGGTGTACCGTGTCCTTAAACCGGGAGGTGAGTTTATGTTTAATGTCTGGGATTCGCTGGACAATAATCATTTTTCCAGGGCAGTCCATGAATCAGTAATCAAGCTGGACCGGGTCAATCCGCCTGATTTTCTCAAATTGCCCTATGGCTACCATAATGTTGAAGTTATCAAGGGACAGCTGGAAGAAGCCGGTTTCCGTTATATAGGCGTTGACGTAGTAAAGAAGCAGAGCCGCGCTGATTCGGCAAGAGACGTTGCCCTTGCGCTGGCGGCCGGGTCGCCTCTGGCAACACAGCTCGCCGAACGCGGTTTGTCTGATGCTGTTGAAACAGTCGAAGCAGATTTACTTGATGAGTTCGGGGAAGGTGAGATATCCGCACCAATGCAGGCAAAAGTGTTTCACGCAGTAGCATCTTCCTGATCAATCAGCATGACGCAGGCTTTGATTGCCTGCCGGATCGCGGGAAGAAACTGGCGCCCTGAGCAGGAGTCGAACCTGCGACCTACCGCTTAGGAGGCGGTTGCTCTATCCACTGAGCTACCAGGGCGTTTCGATATGCTGTATATAAGTCTTGAAGTTTAACATATGGCCTTCGCCGCGCCTGAAGAATCCCTTGAATTCACATGACTATCAGATCTGGCATGATAACGCTGTTGTCAGTAACTATGGATTGATGCAATCTGCCGTGGCTATGAAATACAACATTTTGTTAATTGAAGATCACCGGGATATCGCGGATATGGTCTGCGAGTATCTCGAACGCCGAGATTTTATTATAGATTATGCCTCGGACGGGGTGACTGGCCTGCACCTTGCGGTAAGTAATGAATATGACGCTATCATTCTGGATCTGATGCTGCCCGGTATGGATGGCATTGATTTATTGAAGAAATTGCGCGATCAGGCCAGGAAGACAACCCCGCTGTTAATTTTAACGGCGCGCGATACCCTGCAGGAGAAGATTGGGGGGCTTGAGGCCGGGGCCGACGATTACCTGGTGAAGCCCTTTGAGATACTGGAGCTTGAAGCCCGGCTTCGCGCCTTGGTGCGCCGTAATCGGGGTGAAGTAACCCAGGAAGTGCTGCGTGTTGCCGACCTGAGTTTTGATACCAGCAGTATGCGGGTGATCCGTTCCGGAACAGAATTGAAACTATCACCCATCGGACTCAAAATTCTGGCGATTCTCATGCGCGCTTCACCAAAGGTTGTCAGCCGTCGAGAGATCGAAAGGCAGATATGGGGCGATATCCTGCCAGACAGTGACACTCTGCGCAGCCATATGTATAACCTCCGCAAAGTCATCGACAAACCTTTCGAAAAACAACTGATGCATACTATCCAGAACACGGGATTCAAGCTCGAAGACCATGACTAGACAGGGTGGGCTGGGGCATAGACTGTGGAAAGCCTTTGTTATCCAGGCAGGACTGATTGCCGTTGCGGCAATCCTGGGCATCTATGCTGCACGATTTGTTCTGAGTGATGTTCTGATCAGCAGTGCCCTGAACAGCGAGGCGGAACATTTCTGGGGCCGCTATGCAGATAATAATGATTTTCCGAGGCCTGACACTTATAACATGAAAGGTTATCTGGCCGGCAGAGATGCTGTCCCCGAAAAAATCCGGAACTTGCAAGAAGGCATTCACAAATTGCCCGGTGATAGTGTTGATGTGTATATCATTCATGTCTCTGAGCGTCATGGCAGGAAACTGTACCTGGAATTCGATGGTGAGAGCGTGAGTGAACTCGCATTATTATTCGGTACCATTCCTCTGGCCGGTGTACTGATTGTCATATACCTCACGACCTGGTTCCTGTACCGCTTTTCGCGCCGGGCCGTGTCACCGTTGATACGGCTCTCAAAACAGGTCAAAAACCTGGATCCGAAGAATACAGAACATTTTGCTATCAATCTGTCTGATATTTCCGGGGATGCGGACCAGGAAGTCATGAACCTCTCCCGCGCCCTGTCAGACTTGTTACGCCGTATAGATGAATTTGTGATACGGGAAAGAAATTTCACAAGAGATGCCAGCCATGAACTGCGCAGCCCTGTGACAGTTATTAAGATTGCCGCAGATATGTTGTTGGCAGATGAAACACTCAGTGAGAGTGCAACGAGGTCACTGGAGCGGATCAAGCGATCTGCCAAGGATATGGAAGAATTGATAGAGGCCTTGCTGATGCTGGCCAGGGAATCTGACAATGGCCTATCGATGGAAAATGTCTGTGTAAATGATGTCGTCAGGGAGGAACTCGACTTTGCCCGGGAGTTGTTTAGGCATAAAAACATCACGTTCGATATTCATGAATCGAATCAATTGAGGGTTAACGCTTCTGACAAGGTCTTGTCGGTACTGATTGGAAACCTGGTACGTAATGCCTTCTCCTATACGGAGGAGGGTAGGGTGGATATGTACATTGAGAACGACAGGTTAATCATAGAAGATAGCGGTGTCGGTATTCCAGATGAGGAAATGGAGAAGGTCTTCAAGCCGTTTTTCACTCATGAAGGCAAACAGCTTGGCGGTTATGGGGTTGGGCTTACTATCGTCAAATTCCTGTCTGACCGGTTCAAATGGCCAATTACTATTGAAAGCAAACTAAATTTCGGCACAAAAGTAACGGTCATATTCCCCGAGGCCGAAAAGAATACGACCGCTCGACATCCACCAGCTGTCTAGAGCAGGATTTATCCATTTTTCACACTGATTTCACTCTTTTTTCACAGGGCCTCGTCTAGAATAGGGATCAATCAAACCGGTTTAAATAAGAAATGATACTCAAAAAAGTACAATCAACAGGGTATTTACGGGAATTTGCCAGATGGATATCGAATGACGAATCGCGCTTAGACGGGGTGCCGTCGGAAAAAAGAACAAGGCTCGACCCGCCTCGGGTGGCAGTACTTGCGCTGTTCCATATAGCCTGCCTGTTAATCTTTATTGTTGGTTGGTCGGCAGCAGCACTGGTTCTCGCACTGGGCAGTTATCTACTCAGAATGTTTTTCATCACGGCGTTCTATCATCGTTATTTTTCCCACCGCAGTTACCGGGTTTCTAGGAGTGTTCAATTCTTGATGGCATGTCTGGGCTGCACCGCCGGGCAACGCGGACCACTCTGGTGGGCCAGCCATCACCGTGTACACCACGCCAAGTCTGACAGTGACAAGGATCCTCACTCACCCCGTCAGGGATTTTTGAACAGCCATCTACTCTGGTTTCTGCGCCGGAACAAGTTCGTGATTGAAAGAAAATATGTCAAGGACTGGCTACGCTACCCAGAACTTTGCTGGCTGGAAAAATTTGACTGGATTCCCTTGGTTCTCTATGGTCTCGGCTGCTATCTACTGGGTGAACTTCTCAGCTTATGGTTTCCATATCTGGGTGTGAATGGCGCCCAGGTCTTTGTCTGGGCATTTATAGTATCCACCGTGCTGCTCTATCATGCTACCTATACGATCAATTCACTGGCGCATAAATTCGGCAAGAGGCGTTATCACACCCGCGACGACAGCAGGAACAACTGGTTACTTGCATTGCTGACCCTTGGTGAAGGTTGGCATAACAATCATCATCGTTATCCCGCCGCGGCCAGGCAGGGTTTCTTCTGGTGGGAACTTGATCTGACCTATATCGTCCTGAAAACACTGAACAAGCTGGGATTGATCAGTGAGATAAGGGAAGTTCCCGCTGTTGTATTAAACGAAGCGGGAACAGGGAGATGAAAATAGCGGTGATTGGAACAGGAATCTCCGGACTTACCACGGCGCTGCTTTTAAATTATCGCCACGATATTACCGTTTTCGAATCCAATAATTACATTGGCGGACATACGAATACGATATTTGTTAAAGATCACGGGAAAACACTGCCAGTAGATACCGGTTTTATTGTCTTTAACGAGACGAATTATCCTAATCTCTGTCAACTTTTTGACAGGCTTGGTGTGGAAAGCCGTGATTCGGATATGAGCTTCAGTGTGCATTGTGAAAAAACTGGACTTGAATACAACGGTACCAGCCTGAACGGTATTTTTAGTCAGCGACGCAACCTGTTGCGTCCAGACTTCTGGTTCATGCTACGTGACATCCTGCGTTTTCATGATGATGCAAAGGTTTCGCTTGATTGTGGTCTTGATGACCAGGTCACAGTTGCTGATTATGTGAATAACATGAATTACAGTGATGGATTTGTTGAAAATTATCTGGTACCGCTGGGTGCCTCACTTTGGTCATGTCCCGCCAGTCGATTCCGGGAATTTCCCATGCGGTTCGTGATTGAATTCATGGCCAATCACCACATGTTGCAAGTGAATCAACGTCCAATCTGGAAAACAGTTATTGGTGGGTCATCCAGCTATATTGGACCGCTAACTGCACCCTATAAAGACAAAATCAGGATTTCCACACCAGTAAAACAGATCAGCAGGCAGTTATCTTCAGTCAAACTGACTCTCATAGATGGCGGTAGTGAACAATTTGATGAGGTGGTTATAGCCACACATGCCAACCATGCCCTGCAATTACTGGAAAATCCGCAGACCGAAGAAAGGGAAATGCTGGGACATTTCGAATATCAACCCAATGATGTGGTTTTGCATACTGATACCCGCCTGTTACCGAAATCGCCAAATGCCTGGGCAAGTTGGAACTACCGAATTCCTGAGTCCGCCACGGATGTTGGGATGGTGACCTATAACATGAACATGTTGCAGGGCCTGTCTTCAAAAGACACCTACTGCGTATCTTTAAACCAAACCGCTGATATTGATCCGGAAGGAATCATCTATCGCATTACTTACCAACACCCACAATTCAGCACCGGCAGAGACCAGGTCCAGAATGATCACGAACGTCTGATCCGGAACAATCGTATTTCATATTGTGGTGCATACTGGGGCTTTGGATTTCATGAAGACGGTATCAGTAGTGCCTTACGGGTTTGCTCTGCCTTTGATGAGGTACTGTGATGCGTAGCCGACTTTACAAGGGCACACTGGGCCATGAACGCCTGTACCCATGCTCGCACAGATTCCATTACAAGGTATTCATGTTGTATCTTGATCTGGATGAATTACCCACTCTGTTTGATAGGTTTCTTTTCTGGTCATCCCGCGGTGTCAATCTGGCTTGGTTCAGGCGCAGTGATCATCACGGCGATTCCTCACAGCCCCTGAAACAATCGATCATCGACCTGATCCGGAACGAGACAGGAAAAACACCAACAGGTCCCATTTGTCTGCTGACACATCTGCGTTACCTTGGTTATGTCATGAACCCAGTCAGTTTCTATTACTGCTGGAATGACACTGCCGATGCAATCGAATTCATCGTTGCCGAAGTCCATAACACCCCCTGGGGTGAACAACATTGCTATGTCTTGGATGCAGATAAGGACAGGGATCTAATATTTGAATTCAAAAAGGAGTTTCACGTATCCCCGTTCATGTCGATGGATCAGGATTACAAATGGTCGTTCACCGCCCCAGCTGAGCAATTGTCAGTGCAGATGTGCAATTACGAGGGTGGCAGGCACATATTTAATGCCTGGAGCAAACTGGAAGAAGCTCCGATTTCTTCAAAGTCACTTGCCTTGGCACTTGTTCATTTTCCATTTATGACCCTGAAGGTCATTCTTGCGATTTACTGGCAGGCGTTGCGGCTCTGGTTGAAACGGGTGCCTTTCCAAGAACACCCAAAACATTATATGAAACGAGAGAGTCAGTCATGACAATAGAAGAACGCACGTTAACGACGGGACGGGCCTGGAAACCGGCGAGGAGTGTGACTTGGTTCTTACGTAACCGTATTCTGGCAAAACTGGACCAGCTGGTCGGGGGCAAGGTCGTGTTACAGGATGAATGGGGAGAAGTTGAGCTGGGCCAGTCAAACGTCAGTCAGCAAATCCATATACAGGTATTTAACTCTGCATTCTATCTTGAGATGGCACTCGGCGGCAGTAATGGTGCTGCCGCTGCCTATCGCTCCGGCTACTGGAACAGTGATGATTTAACCGGCCTGTTCAGCCTGTTTATTCGTAATATTGATCTACTGGATTCCATGGAGTCCGGTCTCGCCAGAACAGGCATGTGGTGTTTCAGGCGCTGGCACAGCAGACGAGCCAACACCAGGGAAGGAAGTCAAAAAAACATTCATGATCACTATGATCTCGGTAATGATTTTTTTGCACTGTTTCTTGATGAAACCATGACTTACTCGGCCGGCATTTTTGTAAATCCCACGGACACGCTCAAGCAGGCTTCAATTAATAAACTGGATCGCATTTGTCAGAAACTGAATCTTGATGTCAAAGATAAAGTTATTGAGATTGGTACCGGCTGGGGCAGTTTTGCAATTCATGCCGCCAAGTATTATGGCTGCCATGTCACAACCACCACTATATCCAGACAACAGTATGAACTTGCTCGAGAACGCATCAGAGCAGAGGGTTTATCCAGCCAGATCGAATTGCTTTTGGCCGATTACCGGGATCTTCAGGGTAGTTATGACAAACTGGTTTCAATTGAAATGATAGAGGCCGTTGGACATGAGTTTCTACCCGAATACTTTAAAATCTGTACAGGCTTGTTGAAACCTGATGGCCAGATGTTATTGCAGGCCATTACTATGCCCGATGACCGCTATCAAGATTACCTTAAAAATACTGATTTCATTCAACAGTTCATCTTTCCAGGCAGTTGTGTCCCGTCATTTAATGCCATATTGGATGCCTCAGTCGTTAGGACTGATCTGCAGGTTTCACAAGTCGAGAATATCGGTCCGCACTATGCAGATACCCTGCGTTGCTGGCTTGAGAATGTGATGAAAAATGAAGAACGGATTCTGGCGCTTGGTTACAGTCGTGATTTCCTGAGGTTATGGGAGTACTACCTGTGTTATTGCGAAGCCGGCTTCAGAGAACGATACCTCGGGGATTTACAGATTCTTTTCAGCAAACCGGCATGCCGGGCTCCGGCTTTGCCCCAATTTATGGACGATACAAACCCATGACCAAATTCAAACTATTCAACTTCGCCGCGCTACAAATTGGCTGGTTTGTGACCTGCTACTTCAGCGGTATCGGTTATCCGCTGGCAGGACCAGCCTTTACCCTGGTCTGGCTGCTCATCCATTTCTCGATCGTTCCAGACAAATTCATCGATCTGCGAATTATTATTGTCGCGGGGCTGTTTGGTTATCTGGCTGATTCCTTTCTGGTACTAACCGGGCAATTCACGTTTCCTGATTATGCCCAGGCAGGCATGCCAACCACAATCTGGATGGTCACGCTCTGGATCAACTTTGCCCTGACCCTGCGTTATTGCCTGTCATGGCTCAGGCGCCGTTATGTCCTGGGTATGGTGGGCGGTGCTGTGTTTGGGCCATTGGCCTACTATGCCGGAGAAAAATTTTCAGCAATTGTTCTGGCTGATCATACGACTGCCCTCATCGCAATCGGAATAGAGTGGATCATTGCCATTCTGTTGTTGCTCTGGATCACGGAGAAATCCGAAATCGAAAACGGTCACATTCAACAATCCATCATCAAGGTATTCTCGAGGTAAAGGCATGCCTATTGGTCAATTGATTCTTACAGGCTGGATTGCGGTTGCCATACTTATGCTGATCCTGTGGCTGGTGCAGGCCCGCACCCGGAACGCCGGCATCGTCGACATCGCCTGGGCTTTTGCAACGGCTATCCTGGGCATCTATTTCTCCTTATATAATGACGCCGGGCACAGCGCACGCCAGATGCTACTGGCGTTCATCGTCGCAATCTGGGGATTAAGACTGGGAATTTACCTCACACAACGGGCCTTTATTGAGGAAGAGGATGGTCGCTATCGATATCTACGCAGTAAACTCGGATCTAAAGTTCAGCCTTTCATGTTTGTTTTTTTCCAGGTTCAGGCCTTATGGGCTGTTATGTTTGCCCTGCCAATCTGGGCAGCTGCCCGGGCACCGGGTGAGATGCTCCAGTGGAATGATTATGCCGGTCTGATTCTCTGGCTGGCCTGTTTTGCTGGTGAAGCAATAGCAGACAGGCAGTTGCATCAATATCGACGAAAATCCTCGGGTAAACAGGGTGTTTGCGAGGAGGGTCTGTGGCGTTATTCACGGCATCCGAATTACTTCTTTGAATGGATGCAATGGTGGGCCTACGTCCTGATAGGTATAGGCTCTGACGTCTGGTGGATAACCTGGCTGGGTGTGGCAGTTATGCTGGTCTTCCTGGTCAAGGTTACCGGCATTCCCTATACAGAGCAGCAGGCCTTGCGCAGCAGGGGAGATGCCTACCGGCGTTACCAGAGTACAACCAGTCGTTTTATTCCATTACCCAAAAAACAAATTACTGGTGAACCATCATGACAACAGCAACCGAATTATCCATAAACTGGGTCGAGCGCGGTTATGTGCCCGATATGGTGATACGAAAGAGTATCCGGCGACTGTGTCAGACAAGGCTGCAGGAGATCGAAGCCAATAACTGTGAGACCGCAGCGGCCAGACTGCAATCTTTCATTGCCGAAATGGATCGCTCGCCGATTGCCTTGTTACCGGATAAGGCCAACGAACAACATTATGAGGTTCCTGCTGCCTTGTATCAAAAAGTGCTGGGCAACAATCTGAAATACAGTTGTTGCTACTGGGATACATCCACTAAATCACTGGATCAGGCGGAAGCCAGGGCATTGGCACTCACGGCCGAGCATGCTGATCTCGCTGATGGACAAAAGATCCTGGAACTGGGTTGTGGTTGGGGTTCACTGACCCTCTGGATGGCCAGGCAATTTCCTGAAACAAGTATTACTGCCGTGTCCAATTCAAACTCTCAGCGCGAGTTTATTCTCAACAAGGCTCAATCCGAAGGTATCAAAAATATCAAAATCATTACTGCTGATATGAATGAATTTGATATCGAAGAAACATTTGATCGTATTGTATCGGTTGAGATGTTTGAACACATGCGCAACTATCGTGAGTTGTTTGGACGAGTCGCCGGATGGTTGAATGATGATGGACGTTTTTTCATGCACGTCTTCTGTCACCGTCTGGTTCCCTATGCATTTATCGAGCGTGATGCATCTGACTGGATGAGCCGTTATTTCTTCTCTGGCGGCATGATGCCCAGTGATGACTTGCCACACTATTTCCAGGATGACCTGGTCATTGCAGAGCAATGGCGCTGGCCGGGTACACATTATGAAAAGACCGCCAATGCCTGGCTTAAAAACATGGATGCAAGAAAGGAATTGTGGGACACGTTTGAATCAATTTACGGCAAAGAAGATGCCATGAAATGGTGGATACGCTGGCGTATTTTTTTCATGGCCTGTGCTGAGCTTTTTGGTTATCACCATGGCCAGGAGTGGTGGGTCAGCCATTATCTTTTTCAAAAACGGAAAGCATGAACCGGGATAAATTTAAATTACTGGTGCTTACATTTCTGGCCCTGTCAGGTATTGTAATTATGTCGATGGCGATTGCTCATGCATTTATCCAGGGCGATTTTGCAAAAGAGGGTGCCATATTAATGGAATTGCCGTGGGGGATCCTGACTCTTGTGGATGTATACATCGGCTTTGTACTTTTCTCATGCTGGGTCATCTTGCGTGAGGAAAATGTTCTGACTGTGTGCGTCTGGATTGCTTCGATCATGATTTTGGGAAATATTATCAGTTGTCTCTACTTGTTTATTGCACTGATGAAATCAAATGGAGATATAAAAACCTTGTTACTGGGACACACAGCGTCTTGAGATACCTATGATGAAAACTTTGTTCACGATTATATTTATTTCAGCCAACTTTTTGCCCGATATTGGTCATGCGGTGGAAACAGAGCGCGTTGGTTATGCCTATGCGCAGGACAGCGGAGAATTGATTTACACCGAAACACACAACGAGATCAGAAAAGATGGACGAATTATCTCAGACACTGTGACCTACCATGATGCCAATGGCAAACTCTTTGCCGTCAAAAATGTCGATTATAGTCCGAACCCGCTTGCCCCTGACTTTCACCTGAAAAACAGCCGTACCGGGCATACCGAGTCCGGAAAAAATCGCGGAGAAAAGTATCAAGTCAAATTCAGCGAGAGTGATCAGGCCGATATTGAATCCAAAACCCTGCCCCTGCCGGAGGATGCCGTTGCCGATGCCGGGTTTGACGAATTGATCATTTCCCAGTGGGAAGACATTGTTGCCGACAAGCCGGTCACCCGGAAATTCCTGATTCCCGGTCTCCTGAGTTTCTATGATTTCCGCATCTATCAGGCGGAAGTGCAGATGAAAGACGGTGAGCGTAGCCGGGTTATTCACGTCGAACCGGATAATTTTTTCTACCGGCTATTGGGTGGCACCACCCGACTGGTATACGCCTATGATGAACCGCGTCTCAAGGTCTTCCAGGGTGTATCCAACATGCGAGATGCAGAGGGGGATAACCTGCAGGTTAAAATAGTTTTTCCTGTCAGAGATATAGGCGTCGTCAGCCGGGATTAACCCGGCTATGGTCTCATGTATCTGGCGTGTGACAGTATGCTTAAATTTGATCTATAATTGTTGCTATGCAAAATACCCTGCATCTTTTGCAGCCGACAACGTTTCCCGACATCAGCAGACGCAAAACTGAGACATTGCAGATCAACATAGGCCTGAAATGCAACCAGCAATGCATCCATTGCCATGTCAATTCCAGTCCGAAACGCACCGAGGCCATGAGCCCAGAAACCCTCCAGCAAGTGGTCGATTTTATAGAGCAGTCCGGCGTTGAGACACTGGACATTACCGGAGGCGCCCCGGAACTACACCCCGGTTTCAGAAGCCTGGTCGAGGCAGTCCAGGCGTTTGGCACCCATGTGATTGATCGCTGTAACCTCACAATTTTACTGGAACCCGGACAGGAAACGCTGGCGGAGTTTCTGGCGACCTATAATGTCGAGATCACTGCCTCCTTGCCTTGTTATTCTGTCGAAAATGTTGACCGTCAGCGTGGTCGGGGTGTGTTTGAAAAAAGCATCCGAGCGTTGCAGTCATTGAACCAGCTCGGCTACGGACAGGAAAACAGTGGTCGGTTGCTAAATCTGGTCTACAATCCCCAAGGCCCGTCGTTGCCTCCGAATCAGGCAACTTTGGAAGCTGATTACAAGCGCATACTCAAAGAAAAATATAACATCAGTTTCAACCAACTCTTCACCCTCTGCAATATGCCCATCAAACGTTTTGGTAGTATGCTCATTTCCAATAACCAGTTTGACGACTACATGACATTACTGAAGCAAGCACATCGCGAGGAAAATCTTGATAACGTCATGTGTCGATCATTGATCAGTGTTGACTGGCAGGGTTATGTTTATGATTGTGATTTCAACCAGATACTGGGCCTCGAACTGGAATCGGACAAATCTGAAAAACTGCATATTACTGACCTCATGCAAATGTCACTTGAGGGGAAACCAATCATTACAGGAAATCATTGTTTTGGTTGCACAGCTGGTCAGGGCAGCAGTTGTGGAGGGGCTTTGTCATGAACAGGAAAATCTCGGTCATAATTCCGGTATTGAATGAGGCCAATGAAATTAATCAATGCCTCACGGCCCTGTTACCAATGAAAAAAGCGGGGCATGAAATCATCGTCGTTGACGGCGGCAGTACAGATGATACCTGTGATTTGGCCAATCCCTCTGCCGACCAGGTCATTACTGCTGCCAGGGGCCGCGCGCGGCAGATGAACACCGGTGCCGCATTTGCCAGCGGCGATATTTTGCTGTTCCTGCATGCGGATACCCGCTTACCAAAGCA
>WVYN01000059.1:47713-62675 GCA_011772965.1 Gammaproteobacteria bacterium | reverse complement strand
GGAATGAATTTCCGCTCGAGGATGTCCGGGATATGCACGGGGGATCAGGCTATCTTTGTAAACCGCGAACTGTTCAAGCGTGTCGGTGGTTTTGATGATATTGAATTGATGGAGGATATTGCTCTCTCCAGAAAACTCAGGAAACGAATACGCCCCATCTGCCTGGAGGATAAGCTGGTAACCTCCAGCCGGCGCTGGGAAACCGCCGGTGTATTAAGCACTATCCTGAAGATGTGGTGCCTGAGACTGGCATACAGCATCGGATTCAATCCTTCCAGGCTGGCCCGCTTTTATGAACAGGCATGAGTCTGCCTTACTCATATTCGCCCGTGCACCGGAACCCGGTAAAACCAAGACTCGCCTGATCCCGGTGTTGGGGCCGGAGCGGGCAGCAGAGCTTCACCGGTCACTAATCATATACACACTTGAACAGGCCACTGCCACGGCATTTTCTGCTGTCCGTCTGTATTGCTCTCCCGATACGACACATGACTGGTTCAAGGAATGTAAACAACGATTTAATATTAGTCTCCATTCGCAGCAGGGTAAGGATCTGGGAGAACGCATGCTGCGGGCATTTCAGGAGTCATTGGCAAACCACACTTACACTGTATTGATTGGTTCGGATTGTCCGGGCATCAGCAGCGAGATTCTGGACAGGGCCTGGCGGGCACTGGCCTCCGGGAACGATGCTGTCTTCGGGCCCAGTGAAGACGGGGGTTATTATCTCCTTGGCCTGCGGCAGATGAATTCAGGATTATTTAAAGACATACCATGGAGTACTGAACGGGTTGCAGACATGACACGGCAACGCCTGAGTGAATACAGCTGGTGTTGGACTGAACTGCCTGTGCTCAGAGATATTGATACCATCAGCGACCTTGAGGCATGGCAAGGAGCAGATAGCCAAACAAGTGGTTACGAGATGGTCTGACCGATTTGAAATTGCATGGCTCAGATTTTTTGTTTACCCTTCACGCTCCAATCTCGGGTGTGTTTCGTAATAGAGATTGATTAGCATAAAAGCCCTCAAGGAAGGACCGGTTTCGCGATTGCCAAGAATTCATAATGGAAAGGTGCCCAGCTGGTAGCCCCACCAGAGATGGACCCATAACTCGTGGTCAATATGAATAATTTAGGAGAGGTGGCCGAGCGGTTTAAGGCGCACGCCTGGAAAGTGTGTATACGTTAATAGCGTATCGAGGGTTCGAATCCCTCTCTCTCCGCCAGATATAAAAAAGCCCTCATCAAGAGGGCTTTTTTATATCTGGATGAGATGAGGATTTGATGAGAACCATTCGGTTCGACAAATCGTCAGAACAGAAGATTTGGAGCGCGTAGCGACCGCGAAGCGGCAAGGCGCATGGATCTGCCGCAGCCAGTCCCTCTCTCTTCGTAAAATACACAGAAAGCCCCAAACGCTGTTTTCTCTTTATGCGTGAAGGATTTGAAAAAGATAATTGATATGGATCAAATAATTAATGTTGGTTTTGGGCACTCTTTATGCAGTTCCATCGTCCATCCTGTGTTTTTGACGGTTATTAAACAGCCATGACCCTGAATCAGCGGTGAATAGTCCAGTGTGATGGTGGTAGAATAGCTGAAAAAAATTATCATATGAAATGCTGATAAGAATAAAGAAAGGTCTTGATCTGCCAATAAACGGTAAACCGAAGCAGGTCATTCATGCTGCAATGAAGCCGATTTCCGTCGCATTCGTGGCAAAGGATTACAACGGCATCAAACCCAAAGTGCTCGTCAACGAAGGTGAGCGGGTAAAACTGGGCCAGGCATTGATTGCAGATAAACATACACAGGTAAGATATACCTCACCCGCCAGTGGCATTGTCAGTCATGTCCAATGGGGATCAAAGCGCATCCTCCAGTCTATTGTTGTTCGAGTCGATGGACATGAGGAAGAAACATTTCCTTCGAGTTCACGGCTGGCCCTGGATAAGCTTTCATCAGAAAAAGTAAAAAATAATCTCCTCGCGTCAGGTTTATGGACTGCTTTTCGCACACGGCCATTCAGCAAAAATCCCTCTCCTGGAACAACACCCCATTCAATTTTCGTTACCGCGATAGATACCAATCCACTTGCCGCAGATCCGGCAGTGATCATTAATGAGTACAGGCATGATTTCGTTGACGGCTTGACGATCCTGTCAAGACTGGCGGACGTACCGGTATTTATATGTAAGGCCCCTTTGACGGAGATTCCTGCAGTTATCAATGGGCAAATCAGGGTGGTTGAATTTGAAGGACCTCATCCAGCAGGATTGGTCGGAACACACATACATTATCTTGATCCGGTAGGTGCTGAAAAAACTATCTGGCATCTGGATTATCAGAATGTGATCGCAATTGGGAAACTTTTTACCAGCGGGCGGTTGTGGGTGGAACGCATTATCTCTCTGGCAGGCCCGCAGGTATTGCATCCACGTCTCCTGCGTGTTCGATTGGGTACGGAAGTGCAGCAATTATTAAAAGGTGAGTTAATGTCAGGCAAGAACAGGGTTTTGTCGGGATCTGTTTTGTCGGGAAGGCAGGCAGAAGGGACGGCTGATTTTCTTGGGCGTTATCATAACCAGATAAGTGTTGTAAAAGAAGACGATGAGCGTGAATTCCTGGGATGGCTGGGCCTTGGGCGAAAAAAATTCTCAGTCAATGACCTGTTTATGTCCCATTTTTCCCGGAACCACAAATTTGACTTCACCACGTCACTGAATGGCAGCCGCAGGGCAATATTTCCTTTGGACAACTTCGAACGTGTTTTGCCACTGGACGTGTTACCAGTGCCCCTGCTCAAGTCCCTTCTGATTATGGACATTGAAACTGCTGAAGCGCTCGGATGCCTTGAACTGGACGAAGAAGATCTGGCCTTGTGTACCTACGTATGCTGCAGCAAACAGGAGTATGGTTCCGCACTTCGCTCCTGTCTGACAAAAATCGAGGCGGGCAGATAATGAACTTCATGCGCAATTATCTGGATCGCATAAAGCCGTATTTTGAAAAAAATGGCAGATTTGAGAAGTACACTGCTATTTATAACATGGCCGATACGTTTTTCTATGCACCGCCCACGGTTACCCGCAAACCCCCTCATGTACGTGATGCCATTGACCTCAAACGCGTCATGGCGTTAATCATCCTGGCTGTTACACCCTGTGTTTTAATTGGCATCTGGAATACGGGCTTACAGGCTAATTTAGCAATGGCCGAGCTCGGGGTTACTTCAATACCGGGATGGCGCGGCACCATACTCTACCTCTTAGGTGGGGGTTACAATCCTGACAGCCTCTGGGCCAATATGTGGCATGGTTTGATATATTTTCTGCCCATATTAGTTGTAACGGTGGTTGTCGCCGGTTTCTGGGAAATTTTATTTGCAATCGTTCGGAAACGAGAAATCTCCGAGGGATTTCTGGCCACATCCATTCTTTTTGTCCTAACCTTGCCCCCTGATATCCCGCTCTGGCAGGCGGCAGCGGGGATCTCCTTTGGCATCGTCATCGGCAAGGAAATTTTTGGCGGCACGGGGATGAATATTGTTAATCCCGTATTGGCGGGGCGTGTATTCCTCTACTTTGCCTATGCCGAACAGATGTCGGGCAACTCTGTCTGGACGGCAATCGACGGATTCAGCGGCGCAACACCCCTGGCGATCGTGAAAACAGATGGGATGGAATCAATTTTTAGTACTGGCCTGACATGGGAAACGGCTTTTCTTGGCCAGATGCAAGGTTCGATGGGGGAAACATCAACGCTGGCATGTCTGATTGGCGGTGTTTTTCTGATCGTCACCGGTATTGCTTCGTGGCGTATCGTCACAGGTGTGCTGATCGGTATGATATTGACGACTTGGTTATTCAACTTTGTCGGTAGTGATAACAATCCGATGTTCGCAATGCCCTGGTATTGGCATATGGTTCTGGGCGGATTCGCATTCGGGACAATGTTTCTTGCGACCGATCCGGTCACTTCGGCATCCACTGATACCGGCAAGTGGATTTTCGGATTGGTAATAGGTGCGTTGATAATCATTATCCGCGTCACCAATCCGGTGTCTCCCGAAGGAGTCATGTTTGCGATACTCTTGGCTAACATATTCGCACCGCTTATCGATCACGGTGTTATACAGGCAAACATCAAAAGAAGGAGAAGATATCTTGTGGAACGGAGATACTGAATTAATGTACCTGAAACATCACAATAGCCTATCTAGGCCAGGACAGCCGGGGATTTGGGGCTCCAGTCTATCGTCCCCTTCGATATTAATGTGAAGCAAGGCCTTGCCAATGATGTGATTTAGCAAGATGCAGCAGAAAAATATCATGACCGGAAGTATTCATTTATCGCGTGCTCACAAAGACAGCGTGAAGAACACTGTCATGGTGGCGTTGCTGGTCAGCCTGATCTGTTCAGTACTGGTCTCAACCACGGCGGTACTCCTGAAACCAAAGCATCTTGAAAACCAGTTGTTCTACGGAGGACATAGAAATATCCTGCAATTGATTGAAATAATTCAATATGACATGAATGTTGAAGACGTAATAAGTCGGATGGATATCAAGGTAGTCGATCTTGCCACTGGTGAATATGAAGAGAATATGGATATATCACAATATAACCAGCGTGAGGCAGCAAAAGATCCGGTCCTTGGCATACCTGTCCCTGAGAAACTTGATACTGCAAATATAGGCCGTCGGGCAAGATACGCAACAGTCTATTTGTTGAAAGAAAATTCTTATATTAAATATATCATCTTACCGGTGTATGGTTCCGGTATGTGGTCAACCTTATATGGTTATCTTGCGCTCGAATCTGATGGGAATACAGTTGCGGGATTGAAATTCCATGAACACGGAGAAACCCCCGGTCTTGGAGGCAAGATAGACGACCCTTCCTGGCTCAATCAGTGGCGAGGCAAGAATGTTTACGATAACGGCGTTCCTGTCATCAAAGTCGCCAGACGTAAAGCGCCGCTTGGCTCAAAGCACGAGGTTGACGGACTCTCCGGGGCAACACTTACAGGCCAGGGTGTCACAAACCTACTTCAATACTGGCTTGGCGAGCACGGATTTCAACCTTACCTGGAGCGGTTTCACAAAAGCGAGGAATAAGCATGAAAAATCAGGCCAAAGAAATTTTTCTGGGTCCGTTAATCAATAACAATCCAGTCACCCTGCAAGTGCTGGGGATTTGTTCTGCGCTTGCTGTAACCACTTCCCTGCTGCCAGCATTGCTCATGTGCATGGCATTAACCAGTGTTGCAACTCTGGGAAATGTCTCTGTCAGCCTTATCCGCCACCATATACCAAGTAGTATTCGAATTATCATACAAATAACGATTATCTCTTCACTGGTCATTATCGTTGATCAAATCCTCAGGGCGTATGCTTATGAAACAAGCAAACAATTATCGGTTTTTGTCGGCCTCATTATTACCAACTGCATTGTACTGGCACGCACGGAAGGATTTGCCATGAATAATGGTATTGGTATGAGTTTTCTCGATGGCTTAGGACATGGTCTTGGATACAGTTTGATTCTTGTAATTGTTGCCAGCACGAGAGAGCTTCTCGGTGCAGGCACTCTCATGGGTGTTTCAATTCTGACCCTGGCCAAAGACGGTGGCTGGTTTCATCCCATTGGCCTTATGCTGATGGCTCCAAGCGGTTTCTTTATTATTGGACTTTTAATCTGGTTGATCCGGAGCTGGCAGAAGCCGCAGCTTGAACAGACAGTTGTTCGTACACACACTTTGGTCAGGAGTGAGGCAAGTTGATGGAAGCGTTAATCAATCTGTTTATCAAAGCGGTTTTTGTTGAAAACCTTGCCCTGGCTTTCTTCCTGGGGATGTGTCCGTTTTTAGCGCTATCCAGGCAGATCAAAACAGCATTTGGCTTAGGGATTGCAGTCATTGTCGTTCAGACGATCACTGTGCCTGCCAATAACCTGATCTTCCACTATTTGTTAAAAGATGGGGCGCTGACATGGGCGGGACTCCAGGAAGTTGATCTGAGTTTTCTTGGATTCATCTGCTACATCGGCGTGATAGCAGCAATGGTCCAGATTCTGGAAATGATTCTGGATCGTTTTTTCCCGACATTGCATCAGGCCCTGGGCATTTATTTACCCTTGATCACAGTGAATTGCGCTATCCTCGGCGGGTCCCTGTTTATGGTAGAGCGCAACTATAATTTTGGTGAAAGCATCGTCTATGGATTTGGGACGGGAACGGGCTGGGCACTCGCCATTGTTGTACTTGCCGGTATACGCGAAAAACTCAAATACAGTGATGCTCCGGAAGGACTGCAAGGCATGGGAATTACGTTTATAACTGTTGGTCTGATGTCACTAGGTTTTATGGCATTCACGGGCATAAAATTATGAAAAATGTGTTTTGAGGATTGTTAAATGCTTGAACTGATACTGGGTATCATGTTGTTCACAAGCCTGATATTGGTACTGACTGCCATCATTCTTGTTGTGAGATCATATTTGATCCCCACAGGGGAGGTAACGATCCTCGTTAACGGGGAAAGAACCATAGCCGGTTCAGTGGGTGAAAAATTACTCGATGTACTGTCAGGTGCAAGTTTATTAGTTCCTTCCGCATGTGGTGGCAGGGGGACATGTGGGCAATGCAAGGTAACCGTGCTTGAGGGTGGGGGAGCTATATTGCCTACGGAAACCTCACTCATCAGTAAAAGCGAAGTCGCCAACAGTGTACGCCTCGCATGCCAGGTAGTCGTCAGACGGAACATGCGGCTGGCTTTGCCTCCGGAGATATTTGGCATCAGGAAATGGATTTGTACTGTTCGTGTAAATCAGAATGTATCCACCTTCATCAAGGAAACTGTGCTTGAGTTGCCTCCCGGAGTCACTATGAATTTCCAGGCTGGAAGTTATATTCAGGTGGAATGCCCCGCTTATCATGCCAGTTTCAGGGAGTTTAAGATTGATCCGCGATTCAGGACTGAGTGGGATCGACACAACCTGTGGCGATACGAAACAGGAACCAGGAAACCAACCACACGGGCATATTCCATGGCAAATTATCCGGAAGAGAATAACCTTATAATGCTCAACGTCAGGATTGCCACACCGCCCCCGGATTCAGACCCGGACACTCCCCCGGGTGTTGTTTCTTCCTATCTGTTCAGCCTGAAACCAGGCGATAGTGTAACTGTGACAGGACCCTATGGACACTTCTTCGCTAAGGATACTAAAAATGAAATGGTCTTTATCGGTGGTGGTGCTGGAATGGCACCAATGCGTTCACATATCTTCGATCAGTTATTGCGCATCAAAACGAGGAGAAAAATCACTTTCTGGTATGGAGCGAGAAGCTGCCAGGAAATCTTTTACCAGGATGATTTTGATCAACTCCAGGCCAGTCATGAGAACTTTAGGTGGTATATTGCCCTGTCAGATCCGAAGGAAGAAGATCAGTGGACAGGTTACACAGGTTTCATACATAAGGTCGTCTTTGACAACTATCTCAAGGATCATCCGGCGCCGGAAGACTGCGAATACTACCTTTGTGGCCCCCCCATGATGAATGCCGCTGTGATCAAGATGCTCGAGGACCTCGGCGTGGAAAAGGGTCATATCATGTTGGACGATTTCGGGGGTTAAATCTTGGAAATATATATCATCAGCTTTTTCATTTTTCTATTCATTATGTTGGCCATGGCTATTGGTTTGCTGTTCGGGAAAAATAGCATAAACAATACTTGTGGCAATGTAGATCGCGTAGATGAAAAAAATCAAGAATGCAGGACTTGCTCCTGTGACAGCAAACAACGGAACTGGTGATCCAAAGTGAAACCAATAACCATAAAAGACTATATGACAACTTCCATCGTTACTCTGGCTCCCGATATGGACATACTCAAAGCAAGCCAATTACTAGTCAACCATGGAATTTCCGGCGCTCCGGTGGTGGACGATCTTGGAAATCTTGTAGGGATGCTGACGGAAAGGGATTGTTTCAAAATTACGCTCAACGCCGGTTATTTTGAAGAACTGGGCGGCAAGGTGTCCGAATTCATGAGCCGTGACGTCGAGACAGTGGCTCCGGAAATGAGTGTCCTGGATCTGGCGGAGCTGTTTTTAAGGACCAAGTACCGGCGCTATCCGGTGATACTGGATAACCGGCTAATCGGTCTGATAAGCCGCCGGGATACTTTAAAAGCAATGCTTGACTTGACACCGAGCACGGCGCAAAAAGACTGATTGAATATCATAATAATGCCTTATGGACAACACGCCTCTTCAGACCATCAATTAAAAACTGACAGCGATCCAGGCCCAGAATTTGGAGACATCGGCTGCGGTAGCGCCACTATTATTGGCATTCCTATCAGCACTGTAGTCCGCGTACTTCAGTCCGACCAGGTAATGCTTCAGGAATTTGCGGGTGACCATCAGATCTAGTTCCTCACCATAGTTATAATCCAGGTTGTCAGAATTGAGATCATGATAGACGGCGATAAAACTCGCACCGAACGCCTTGATGATGCCAGTAAGGTAATAATCCTGAATCCCGTTATCGGGGGTGATCAGAAAGCGGTCGGCCCAGCCTTGATAAGCATGGTTTGTACCCAGGATTGTATTAAACGAGTTAATCCCAGCATTGACATTGCCATCCCCTTCCAGCAGTTCATAATTGACTTTAAAAGTTAATGAATCAATCAGGCTGAATGGCTTGACGATACTGGCACCCAGTTCACCCAGAATGTAATTACCGCTGAAACCCGACATATTGTCTCCGGCAGCTCTCTGGTAGGCATACTCACCAGCATAAAGAACCTTCAGCGACTGGTTGAGTGAAATGGTGCCATCGGCGCGCATGCCAAAGGTGTCGGTGGAAAACTGCGGGGCATTTTTGAAGTCCAGCAGATAGGTATAGGCTTCCAGCCGGGTAAATCCAAGGCCGTTGTATTTTACATTGATGAAGTGCGAGTCGCTGTCAAAATTGGCGGCCGCACTGGCAACCGCGTCTTCGGTAAATATACGATTTACATTCCAGACATAGGCATAGTTAATGGTAATGTTCGGCAAAAAAGTATTCTGCAGGGACATGGCATCAAAATTCTGCCAGTTCTGGCGCCAGAGGATATTACCTATGAAGCGGTGAAAAGGTGCCTTACGGTAAGTGATCAACTGGCGACCCAGTTTTGCATAGGTGTCTTTGACACCACGGAAGCCAAGGTAGCCTTCGATGTAGTCGGTATTGGACGGGTCTGCTACTACCGCATACTGGGTCTTCGCCGTCGGCCTGCCCGTGGCATCATTATAGTGATCCGTACCCACAGGACGTACATCCTGAAGCAGGATGCGAGCATCGAAGTTATAAAAGATGCCCGTCTTGTAGCCCAGTGCGGTACGTAAAGTGGAGGCATGGGCTTCTTTGGGTGCCAGATCATCATCGACATTTTCATAGCGGTAGCGGGCACTGAAATCCACCTTTCCGGAGGTCAGTGCTTCCCAAAATGGGTCATCCGCCAGAGTCACTTCTGCAGGCAACAGGCTGAATAATGAAATCAGCAATGAAGGCAGCAGAAATTTATTCTTTAACAATACTTTTCCAGGGTTTATTAGAGGTTATATCGCAACCTGATGTTGCAGTGCAACTTCAGGGGGAATCATTTTACCCTAATAAAATCAGGAGTATCCTTGATCTAAATCAAGGTTACGAATATCAGACATGTCTAATCTTCCTGATGTAATGATGTCACATGCGTGTAAAATATCGAGGACCATGTTGTAATCTTAATACCCGCCTAGAGCTTGCTGTGGATTAATCTTATCCCTGATTAAATCGCGTATGTACATCTTTACTGAGAGGGATGATCAGTGGCTTCCCGGTCAGATCGTTGATGTCGATATAAATTTCTGTGTTAAAGACGTTTTTAAGATTACTGTAGGTAAGCACTTGCATAACATCACCACCGGCCTTGATCTCACCATCAGACAGCAGGTATATCCTGTCACAGTATTCCGCCGCTAGATTAAAATCATGCAGGACAGTCAATACGGCACACTTTTTTTCCCTTGCCAGCTTTCGAACAATATCATAGAGATCAACCTGATATTTTATATCCAGAAAGCTTACTGGTTCGTCCAGCAACAAAATATCTGGTTGTTGTGCCAATGTCCGCGCAAATACCACTCGCTGCCTTTCTCCAGAGGATAATTGATGTATTTTTCTCGATACCAGGTTTAAAGCACCACAACGCTCCAATGCCTCATGTGCAATGGCTATGTCCTGTTGGGATTCAAATGCAAAGGTGTCTATATGGGGATAACGTCCCATGATGACAGCCTCTAGCACGGAAAAAGGAAAGCTAAAAAAAGATTCC
Source organism: Gammaproteobacteria bacterium (assembly GCA_011772965.1). Classification (GTDB taxonomy): domain Bacteria; phylum Pseudomonadota; class Gammaproteobacteria; order Eutrophobiales; family Eutrophobiaceae; genus SZUA-592. Next base: position 52,302 of record WVYN01000059.1, on the reverse strand, counting down.
TGGGGGACCATAGATATTAACCTGGCAATTTCCTTTCTTGAGAGAGAGGATAATTTTTTCCCAAATACCCTGACTGAGTCNNGAGCCATTTGGCCCCAACAGACCAACGATATTCCCCTTTTCGACGGTCAATGCAACATCATGCAAAATCTTGCTTGATCCATAAGCAAAATTAAGATGACTTACCTCGATGGCTTTGTCTCTGTCAGATTCCATATATCCGGCTACGCTTTCTTAACAGGTAGAGAAAAAATGGACCGCCAACCAATGCGGTGACGACACCCACGGGCAGTTCGCCTGGTGTGATTACAATTCGTGCAAACAGGTCTGCAAGAATCAGAAAACTGCCACCACCAAAGAATGCAGTCGGTAACAACAGACGGTGATCAGGCCCGTGGATCAGCCGCAAGATATGTGGAACGACCAGCCCGACAAAGCCAATAAGACCTGCGAAGGCAACACAGATTCCGGTAAGTAATGATCCCAGAATAAAAGTCCTGCGTTTGAGGCGATCGACATCAACACCTAGATTTGCAGCACCATCTTCTCCAAGACTGAGTGCATTGTAATCTCGACTCATGGTAATCAGTGCCAGGGTAGAAATTGTGATAAAAATTGCCAAAGCAAGTAAGTTGCTTTTGTCCAGTGAAGGGATCCTGCCCATCAGGTAAAATACAATATCATGCAGCTGTTCAAGTGATGCGATACTCTGGATAAAATAGATCAAGGCACCGGCAAAGGCATTGAATATGACACCGGTCAACAACACTGTATAAACGCTCAAGCGGCCATCAACGGTCGCAATTCTCTCAATTAAAAACAGGGCGCTTAGCGCCCCGACAAAGGCAAATATCGGTACTGTCAGGTTATCCAACAGCCCTGCGGCTACCCCGATTCCGGATACAAGTGCCAGGACGCCACCGATACTTGCGCCCCCTGAAATACCCAGTACATAAGGATCCGCAAGAGGATTTCTTAACAGCGCTTGAAATACCACGCCTGCCACGGCGAGTGCACCACCTATTAGCCCGGCAATTAACACACGCGGGATACGTATATCGAACAGAATGATTCTCTGTGCTTCGCTAGCGTCAGCCGGATAAAACAGAACCCTCAGGGGGATTGTTCCGGCACCATTGGTAGATGCGAAAAAGATACAGATGAGCAAAACCAGTATCATACTGACGATTACCATGACGAGACGTTGTCTGGTCAGTGGGCTAGTATGCTCTGACATGGCCCGATATACGATATTTCAGGAAGTCCCCAGGGGCAGGTTTGCCGAAAATTTCAGGGTGAATGAATTTACCCATTAAACGTGCCATATTGGCCATGCGGATACCCGGTATCACAACCTGGGACGGATCAACCCAGTAAACCCGGTTATTTTTAACGGCAGGCAAAAATGGCCACGTCCTCCAATGTCCGGCTGTCTGGCCACGAAGCGAACCGGAATGATTATACGAAGTATCAATTATGATCTCCGGTTTACGTTCAAGAATGATTTCCAGGGAGATTTGTTGATAGGGTGCTATTGCATCTTTGGCAATATTTTCACCACCAGCCAGTTTGATCAGGTAATCAACATGTGATTCAGGACCGGCAACATAAATCGGATTCCTTCCGACGACGAATAATACCTTGGGTCGGGACAGATTATCCGTTATTTGACTGATTTGAAATAATTCTCTTCTTATTGATTCAGAGGTTTCAGAGGCAGCTTCAGCCCGGTTAAATCGTTTACCAATCAGTTTTAATGACTCGAACACGCCCTCAACAGTGGATGTATCAAGCGCCATTACTTCTATTCCCGCAGTTTCCAGACGATGATGCACATTCATTGCGGCCTGGCTTTTGACATTAAGGACTGCATCTGTGCCAAGCTCGATTACCTGTTCAACATTGGGGTTATCATAACCACCGACAACCGGAAGATCTTCAAGTGTTTCGGGCCAGGGACCAAACTGGCCAATCCCGACAATTCGATCGGCCAAACCCAGCCTATCGAGCATTTCTGCTATCGCTGGCGATATCACCACAATTCGTTTCGGAGTATTTTTAGTATCAAAATCAGTTGGACTTTCCCCCGAACAGCCGTTTGACATTAGTAATATGATGGTTATTGTCAATAAGATACAGTTTTTCATGATTAATCAAAGACTAATATTTAATCTAAAAAAATTTTCTAGTTGAAAAGATACTTTAAGGATATAAATAAATTTCTGCCCGGTTGAGGATAACCGTTATATCTTGGAGCAGTGTTGCTATTAACACCGAAGTTATAATATTTCTCGTCTGTAATATTATTTACTGCAATCGAATACGACCAGTTATACCATGAACCAGTTAGACTCAAATCCAGCAAATTATAATCGGGAATCTTTTTTATAAAAGTATTGATCGGATCATTTGCAAAGAACATCTCTCCTACGTAGGACCAGGTAGCTGACAAAATTGCAAGATTTTCAAATAAATTCCATGTGGAAGTTACTGTGGCAGTATTTCTGGGGACCAGAGGCACATCATTACCGGAAAATGGTCCTTTGCTAAATCGAGATCGTAAATGGGAATAATTAGCAATGACCTTCAGATCTTCCCTGATTTGAAATAAGGAAGATAATTCAATGCCATATCGTTCCGTTGGGTCAAGATTGATATTGGCAAATGTCGTAGCATCAAAAAATATTTCATTCTTCAGATCCATGTAATATACGGTCAAAGCTCCTGATAATTTCTGTGAATTATAATTAATACCAATATCAATGTGGCTGGCTGTCTGTGGGTCGATAATGGAAAATTCCTGTAAAAATGTAGCTGGATTGACCTGAAAGATCTCATCAACTGTAGTAAATCTTACGCTTCTGCCTCCCAATGCAAATATAGAAACCCCATCATTAAGGTAATGACGCAAACCAAGATTGAACATGGGTTCAGTATCTTTACGATTCAGTTCTTCCGCCTCATTACCAAATGCCCCTGGTGCTGTTGGATCAAAAGCATCCTTCGCTTGCAGCTTCACATGCTGAAGTCGCATGCCAATATCCATAATTGTTGATTTATTGAGATTGATGAGGTCGTTAAAATATATAGCATATGAATTCTGGTAATGGTCCAGAATGTTCTTCGGTCTGTCTGCAACAGATTTGTTTTGGGATCTGATAGAATCATATTGATAATGATAAAAATCAAAACCCCCGATTAAATGGTGTGAGTGACCCAATAATTGACTAGTTATGTTAAATCTGGGTGTTATCGAATACACATCGATCTCGGTTTCAACAAATTCACTGAATAGTCCACCAAAATCGTAATCATCAAAAAAAGCTTCCTGATACCTGTTACGATAACCTCCATCAACAGTTACCGAGGACGTGTTTGAAAACCTGTAAGTAATACCAAGGACGGTATTAAAATTATCTTCATTTCCGAAATCATTTATTGTTCTGGAACCTCGCGGGTTATCCCTAATTTCATCAAGTCCCGTCCCCAAATCCACTGTGCGCACGCCCGGTAGCTCCAGTTCCTGATCAGATGCAGCTACTTTGAGGTATATCTCGGAGCTGCCTGTATATTTTCTTAAATCAGACTGAATATTCTTTTGCAGAATCTTATTATTATTCCTGTAATTATCTGAATCCAGTATATTTGCGGCGATATTTACAGCTGAGGAATCAGTGCCATAGGCAAATGCTGCTTCTGCCTGGCTGGTGTGGTAAGAACCATAACCCAGTTTCGCTTCTGCATTGATTACATTTATTGGAGCCCGCTTGGTGATGATATTAATNNATGATATTAATGACACCACCTGTCGCACCGTCCCCATATAATATTCCCCCACTGCTGCCGCGCATGATTTCAATCCTGTCGATATTATGCAGGGGGATGGCTGGAAAATTAATTTCTGAAAGGTCAATGTCGTTCTGTCGTCGACCATCAATGAGTATCAGAGTATTTTGTGTAGCCGTGGCACCAAAGCCACGAATATCGATTGTTCCACCGGTATTGGCACCAAATAATGAGCGACTGTTGATGCCGGCTTCCCGGGAGATAATTTCAGGTAATGATTTACCTGGACTCTTTTCGATATCCTCGGAGGAAATGATGGTTATATTACCCGGCTTTATATACACATTTTCATCAAGCCGGGAAGCAACCACATCAAGCGAGCTAAGTTCAGTTGTCCCTTCAGCAAGTGATATAGGTGCAATCGTCCATAATAATATGGATAAACAGATTCCTTGCGAGATTTTCATCCCCCTCCTGCAAAATGCCTGGCAGATGTATTCATACTCAGGATTAGGGACTGGAGAGGGCACCGACGGCATCTGCAATCGGATTGACCTCGGCGCCGCCCGCAGCCTGGTAACCTATTGTTGCCGTGAACAGTGCCCGATAAGGGAATCAGGAGGTTGGACAGGTTGAACCTTGCATACCGCCCTCCGCGACACGACATTATCCTGTTACAGGCCGGTATCCGGACTCGTGAGCGATGGCTGGAAACCACCCGACTAGACCACCTTCCCATGAGAACACAGTGGCTTATTGGCCTGTCTTGACTCACTTACCGTTGCGGGGGCAGTGCCGGGTTT
>WVYN01000059.1:12922-47641 GCA_011772965.1 Gammaproteobacteria bacterium | reverse complement strand
TAGAGATTGCAGAATTTAATTAGAATTTCAAATGATTAAAAAACCTGGATTTCATTTTTTCTCATCAAGGTATGCGCCAAACATCTTGCCAAAATCTTCCAAGGTCAGATTCATGTCCTCGACACCAAGTTCAGTTTGCCTAGCAATGGATTCCCTGAGCGCATCATTTACCTTGCGTATCACATTGAGATCAATGGGTGCTGCGCGCAGGTCGCAGACCCCAAGCCCGAATTCACCGGTCTTGATCTTTACCGGTTTCAGCATAATGACCGGTAAATAATGATTCTCCAGCATTAACTGATAGGCGCGATACACACTGCCAAAGAAGGTACTCAAGTTATCACCTAACTCGTTTTCTGCCACCTTGAGAGCACCTTGCCGCGTCTTGCTGAGATTAATCGGCAATTCACAATGAGCCGGGCCACAGAATGTCAGGCTTTCCCACTTCTGTTTTACTTTTGATGTGTATAGGCCACCCATCAACCCGTATTCCCAGCAGGGGGCCATGATTTCGGGTTTTACATCTTTCAAATGGCCATTATCGCGCATGATCAGTTTTCCTTTTTCAAAGGAGATGTTTCCCAACAGGGTTTCTTTATTATCAACATTCAATACCAACAATTGGCCCAAGCCCTGTAAAAACAGACCGTGAACCAGTTCATTCAATGATTTGGCCATGACCATTACCAGTCAGATATAAATTTTTGAAAGCTGTCTGTAAGTCTACTCTAAATCATTCATATGAAACAAAAAATCCAGATTTGTTTTGCAGTCAGTTTAATACTAACATCGTCCGCTCATTGGTGGCCTGTGCCGGTCCCCCCGCGACGCGAAGTTGTGAACCCCGTCAGGCCCGGAAGGGAGCAGCGGTAGCAATGGCTGCGGGTGCCGGGGTCAGGCGGGTATGGGCCGCCACCCGGTTACACGAGTCCTGCTTGACAAGCGGGCAGGACTCGTGTTTTCAAGGTATGATTATGGATTCAGGGCACGATTTCCCCTGCCCGTAAATGAATCCAAGACTGGAACAGGATGAGTATTTCTGCCCGATGAGTTACCAGGTCCTCGCTCGAAAATGGCGGCCAAAGCTGTTTGCCGATATGGTTGGCCAGACCCATGTTTTACAGGCATTGACCAATGCCCTGGATAATAATCGTTTACATCACGCCTATCTGTTTACCGGCACCCGTGGTGTTGGCAAAACCACCCTGGCCCGCATTCTTGCAAAATGTCTGAACTGTGAGCAGGGCGTGAGTTCCACCCCCTGTGGTGTGTGCTCAGCCTGTATCAGTATTGACGAGGGACGGTTTGTGGATCTGATCGAGGTAGATGCTGCATCCCGGGCGAAGGTCGATGAGACACGCGACCTGATGGACAATGTGCAATATGCCCCGTCCATCGGTCGCTACAAGGTATATCTCATCGACGAGGTTCATATGTTTTCCAATCACAGTTTCAACGCCTTACTGAAAACGCTGGAAGAACCGCCACCGCATGTCAAATTCCTGCTTGCGACCACAGAATCGAAAAAGATCCCCGTAACCATTCTGTCGCGTTGCCTGCAGTTCAATCTCAAGCTGTTGAGTGTTGAACAAATAAAGAAGCAACTCACCCTGATCCTGGATGAGGAGTCTATTGAACACGATGAGGCGTCCACGCACCTGATTGCTGTTGCTGCCAGGGGTAGCATGCGCGATGCACTCAGCCTGCTGGACCAGGCCATTTCTTTTGGCGGCGGTGTGCTGGAAGAATCGCAGGTCCGGTCGATGCTGGGGACAATTGATAGTGTGGATCTGGTGGCTCTGCTGGATGCATTATTGAAGAAAGACGGTCGTGGTCTGCTGCAACAGGTAGCCTCCTTTGCAACGCAAAACCCGGACTATGATGCTGTATTGTCTGAGTTGATTGGTCTGTTACAGAAAATTGCTGTGGCCCAGATACTGGATGAAGATGGCGCAGTTGAGGCAGAACCAGAGATTTCCCGTTTTGCAGATGAGGCAGATAAAGAGGATATCCAGCTTTTTTATCAGATTGGTCTCAATGGTCGTCGTGATATTGCACTCTCGCCTGATCCACGCAGTGCGTTTGAAATGGTGCTGGTCCGGATGTTGGCCTTCAGTCCGGCAGCTGCGGTGTCAGGCAGTACCGTCAGGAAATCATCACCACAAATATCTGAGCCGGAACCGGATTATCAATCACAGGCTTCGGCTGGTTTGAATGACAATCCTGATCAGATGCCAGGTAATGGTTCCGGCCACGTGAAGTCAAATGAGCAAGCAGAGAATGCAAAAGAATGGCGGCATATTATTGATGACATGGCCCTGGTCGGTCTGGTCCGGGAACTCGCCGGTCATTGCAGCCTGAAGCAACATACCCTGGACCGGATACATCTGTCACTGTCACCCAAGTGGGAACACTTGCTCAATGCCACCCAGAAAGAACGTCTGATCGGTGCATTAAAAGCCCACTTTGGTGAAAACTTGAAAGTTGAATTGATCATTGAGGAACCGGCAATGGAGACACCGGCGGAAATTCGTGATCGCGAGGAACAGGAAAGGCAAAAAGCGGCTGAACAGTCTATTGAGAATGATCCCAATATCAAGACACTGGAAAAGATGTTCGATGCTGTTGTCGACAAGTCATCCATTCATCCCGTCTCACAGCAATCAAGTCAGCAGGAGGAGACAAACTGAAATGAAAGATGGTTTGGGCGATATCATGAAACAGGCCCAGAAGATGCAGGAAAACCTGCAAAAAGCCCAGGAAGAGATTGCCAATATGGAAGTCATCGGGCAATCGGGCGCTGGCCTGGTCAAAGTGACCATGACCGGTCGCCATGATGTCAAAAAACTGGAAATCGATCCCTCATTGTTAAGTGATGATAAGGAGATGCTTGAAGACCTCATTGCGGCAGCTATTAACGATGCCAACCGCCGCGTCGAGTCGGCAACCCAGGAGAAAATGTCCGGACTTGCCGGTGGTATAGGATTACCCCCGGGCATGAAATTACCTTTTTAATTTTTTTATTTCATCCAAGCCACTGATGCCTGAATCGACTGTCCTTGAACGTTTTATCGAGGCATTGCGTTGCATGCCTGGTGTTGGACGCAAATCGGCACAACGAATCGCCTATCATCTCCTGCAAAGAAACCGTCAGGGTGCCCGGCATCTGGCAGCTGCCATGACCGAAGCAATGGAGAAAATCGGTCACTGCAGCCGTTGCCGGACATTCAGTGAAACCGATGAATGTTCAATCTGCGTCAGTCAAAAGCGTGATCGTTCATTACTATGCGTGGTCGAGAGCCCTGCAGATGTTTACGCTATTGAAGACGCCGAGTACAAGGGACTTTATTTTGTGTTGATGGGACATCTCTCACCACTGGATGGTATTGGCCCAGAGGAATTGGGTTTGGACAAACTGAGCGCGATACTGGATGAAGATGAAATCAAGGAAGTGATTCTGGCCACCAATACCACGGTTGAAGGCGAGGCCACGGCCCATTACATTGGTGAAATGGTCAGAAAGCGTCAACTCAGGGTTACCCGTATCGCCCATGGTGTGCCAATGGGCGGGGAACTTGAATACGTAGGCAGTAATACAATACTGCATGCACTCGCTGGCCGCCGAGAATTCTAGAACCAGGGTAAGATCAAACCCTACTTTTCAAACCGGTAATAGGTGCTGTTGAGATACTCAACTACCGAATCTATTTCTTCATCAAACCAGGTTAACTCATTTGAGAGTTCACATTGCTTGACCCGTTCGGACAATTCTTTAAAAGAATGGATTATTCGATTTTCCCGAGTATAGATAGCAGGTTGATGACAATTCATACAATGTTTGTCATGAAGTTGCCGGCCCAGTTCTGGCTCACCGGCAAGGGAAGAGTGATGGACATGCAGGGAAGCAATTAACAACAATACCGGCAGGCTTTTAGTCATGCAGTCTTGGTATTCAGATGTGATATGCGTATGGGTGCCGGCGGATGAGAATCGTGAAACGCTGAGTACCAGGGATCCGGTGTGAGGGTGTTTGCATTTTCCTTGTAGAGCTTAACCAGTGCCTTGATAAGATTGCCAGTCTGTGCCTGCTCTGCGGCAAAGTCATCAGCTTCGAACTCATGTCGTCGGGAGATAAAGGAAAATATCGGTTGCAGGTAAACCGTGAAAGCCGGTGAGATAAGGACAAAGAGGATTAATGCCATGTAGTTTGACGCCTCTTCAATACCAAGTCCCTGGTAGAACCACGGCCTGTCAATCAGATACCCAAGCAGTGCGAGACCTGCGAAGAATACCAGTCCTAGAGTGATGATGCGTTTACGGATGTGATTGCATTTGAAATGTCCCAGCTCATGGGCTAGTACGGCCTCAATCTCATCCGGGCTAAGTTCATCTATCAAGGTATCGAAAAACACGATGCGCTTGTTCGCACCCAGACCGGTAAAGTAGGCATTTCCGTGCGTGGAACGGGTTGAACCATCCATTACAAAAATCCCTTTACTGGTAAATCCGTTCCGGCTGAGCAGGTTTTCAATCCGCTGTCTCAGTGACTGGTCTTGCAGGGGTCTGAACTTGTTGAAGAGCGGGGCAATGAAAGCCGGATAGGCCCACATCATGAACAGGCTAAAAACAAGCCAGGTAAACCACACATACAACCACCAGAGATCACCGGTCGTCGCCATGATCCATAATACCAGGAGGATTAATGGGGTACCGATAAGGAAACCTATGGCCGCCTGCTTGATAACATCGGTGAGGAATATCCTCAGGGTGGACTTGTTGAAACCAAAGGCCTGTTCCAGTTTGAAGGTCCGCAAGTAAGACAGTGGCAGATCCAGCAGAGAAGAAATCAGCAGGAAGGCCAGTATAACAAAGGTTCCAGTCCAGATTGGAGATAGCTCATAATCACGAACAAACTGGTCCAGCAATTGTAATCCACCACCAAGTGTCCAGATCAACAATATGACTGTGCCAATAACAAGTTCAGTCAGACCAAACCTGACCTTGGCCTGTGTGTAATCGGCTGCCTTCTGGTGTGCATCCAGTGGAATGTTTTCGCTGAAGTCCTGAGGTACCTCCTGACGATGTCGGCGTACATGATGGATATGTCTCATACCCAACAACCATTGCAAGGCGACACTGAGGAACAGGGCAACCAGAAAGACTACGGTAAATTCATTCATTCAATTCTCATCCGGATTTATATATTTATCACCCTATCAGATCTCTGTGGTATGTTGCTAGAATACGCCAAGCCCGCAAAAAATAAGGTAAAAGATGGCTCAATCCGCAGATAACCTGATATGGATAGACCTTGAAATGACAGGTCTGGATACAGACATGGATTATATCATCGAAATCGCGACCGTCGTTACCGACAGTCAGTTGAATATACTCGATGAAGGCCCTGTCGTAGCGATCCATCAGGATGCCAGCATTATGCAATCCATGGACGAATGGAATACTAGGCAACATGCCAAGTCAGGACTGACTGATCGTGTAATGAAAAGCGGTTACACAACAGCAGATGCTGAACAATTGACCCTGGCATTCCTGGAAAAGTTCGTTCCGGCAAAGGCCTCACCCATGTGTGGCAACAGTATTTGCCAGGATCGCCGCTTTCTGCACCGATTAATGCCACGCCTGGAAGAGTATTTTCATTACCGGAATCTGGATGTCAGCACTCTGAAAGAGCTGATGAAACGCTGGTACCCTGAGCAAACGCAGTTTTCCAAGGAGTCTTCACATCTGGCACTGGCTGATATCCATGACTCGATCGATGAATTGCGTTTTTACCGGGAAAACTTCTTGAAACCGCAGTAAGAAACGCCTATGACAAGCTCACTACCAGTCAATCTTTACCGGGCAGAGCAGGTCAGGGAACTGGACCGCCGGGTTATTGAGCAGGGTCAGATACCGGGCATCGAATTAATGGAACGAGCCGGCAGCGCAGCTTTTACCACCCTCCAGTCACTCTGGCCCAAAACCAGACAGATAGCCGTTATTTGTGGCGGCGGCAATAACGGTGGTGACGGCTACGTGATTGCCCGGCTGGCCCATGAAGCCGGTTACCAGGTACGCTGCCTGTACGTGAAACCGCTCGAACAATTGCAGGGCGATGCAAAGACTGCAGCAGAGCGGGCTAAGCAAGCCGGGGTCATTATCGACACCTATGTCCGGCCGAAACAGGAAGAACTGATTGTCGATGCCATACTCGGTACCGGGCTGGATCGACCCGTTGCCGGCGAACTTGCCGGGGTCCTGGAAGCACTCAATGCCCTGCAAGCTCAGGTGTTTGCCATCGATATCCCATCCGGTCTGAATGCAGACACCGGTGAAGTCATGGGTGTAGCCATCCAGGCACAGGCGACCAGCAGCTTTATCGGTCTCAAGCAGGGGATGTTCACCGGCCAGGGCCCGACCTGTTGCGGCCAGATCCATTTCAGCGATCTGGGTGCACCGACAGATATTCTGGAGAGCCTGACACCTTCTGCATGCCTGCTGGATTTCCAGCAACTCGAGGCCTTGTTGGCACCTCGGTTACCGGGCGTCCACAAGGGACACTTTGGCCACGTCCTGGTGGTTGGAGGATTGCCCGGCTTTTCCGGCGCAATTCGAATGGCCGCAGAGGCCGCTGGCCGTGTCGGTGCAGGTCTGGTGAGTGTGGCCACGGACCCGGGTCATGCGCCCCTGATCAGCCTGGCCGTTCCCGAACTCATGGCGCATGGGGTGGGCAGACCGACTGATCTGGGGCCACTGATTGAAAAATGCAGTGTGATTGCCATCGGTCCGGGTCTGGGACAGACCGAATGGTCGCAGGGGTTAATGGCCAGGGTGTTGGAAAGTTCTCTGCCACTGGTGCTCGATGCCGATGCCCTGAACCTGCTGGCTGCCGACCCCGTTTATCACGATCGCTGGATCATAACTCCCCATCCGGGGGAGGCAGGCAGGTTATTGGGGATCAGCACCCTGGAGGTTCAGTCCGATCGTTTCAGTGCGGTTCTGGAACTGCAACAACGCTATGGTGGTGTCGTGGTGTTGAAAGGCAATGGCACTCTGATTGCAGACCAGGACGGGACTGTTTCTGTCTGTCCTTATGGGAATCCAGGCATGGCAACGGGTGGTATGGGTGATGTCCTGACCGGTGTGCTTGCCGGCCTGCTTGCCCAGGGACTGGAGCTGGCGGATGCCGCCCGACTTGGTGTCTGTTGTCATGGACTTGCAGGTGATGCCGCGGCCCTGGACGGTGAACGCGGTATGTTGGCAACCGACCTGATGGTGGAACTCAGACGGCTGGTGAACCCCTGAAATGCCACTGCAAATTCCCACGGCTGATGCCATGGTCGCACTGGCGGCCCGGCTGTTTCCTCACTGTAAACCCGGGACAACACTACTGCTGGAAGGGGAACTGGGTGCCGGCAAGACCACCTTTGTCCGCGGCTTTCTTCAGGCAGCTGGTCATCAGGGCAAGGTCAAAAGCCCGACCTATACCCTGGTGGAGCCTTACCACATTGCCGGCAGGGACTACTATCACTTTGATTTATATAGACTAAATACCCAGGAGGAACTGGAAGGCATCGGCCTCAGGGATTATTTTGATGGTCGCGCTATCTGCCTGGTGGAATGGCCGGACCGGGCCGCTGGCGTACTGTTCCGGGGTGATCTCAGGATAAAAATTCGGGCCACAGCGTCTGGACGGGAACTGGAACTGATACCGGAATCAGCAGTGGGACGCCACCTGCTGGGATCCTTTACTGCCTCAAAAAATGTGATTAATTAAGATACAAAACAATAATATATGTTGATTTTCTCGGAAAAACTTGAAATTATTTACCTAACAACCAATAACTAGAGAGTGAGTAACTAATTTTCAAGGGATTCCAATGCGAGCTCTGTGGTTAACTGTGCTACTTTGTCTGGGTCTGCCCGCCTGGGCCGAACAGGTCAAACTGGAAAATGTTCGTATCTGGGCAGCACCCGATAATACCCGGGTGGTGTTCGATGTCTCGGGCCCCGTTCAGCATAAGCTGTCTGAACTCACTAGCCCGGATCGCGTGGTCGTGGATATTCAGGATACCCGGATCACCAGGGCGCCGGCGCAGCCAACCAAGGCCGATAAATACCTCAAATTGGTCCGCAATGGCGTCCGTAATCAGAACGATCTTCGAATCGTCCTCGACCTCAAACAAAAAACCGAGATCAAAAGCTTCCTCTTGCCTCCCAATCAGCATTACGGGCACCGGCTGGTAATTGATCTCTATGAACCCTCGCGTAGTGACGCATTACAAAGAGTTTCCGTTGATAAAACGCCACCCAAGGCGCGTGATGTGGTCATTGCGATTGATGCCGGGCATGGGGGGGAAGATCCTGGTGCCAGAGGGCCGGGGGGAACGAATGAAAAAGACGTTGTCTTGCAAATAGCAAATCGCCTGGCAAGCCTGATCAATAAGGAATATGGCATGCGCGCAGTGCTGATCCGGGAAGGTGACTATTACATTTCACTGCGTAAACGCATTGAGAAGGCCCGCCAGGCAAGAGCCGATCTCTTCATTTCCATTCATGCGGATGCCTTCAGGGACTCCCGCGTACATGGATCATCGGTTTACATACTCTCGCAGCGCGGGGCTACTAGTGAGGCCGCACGCTGGTTGGCAGAGCAGGAGAATGCATCTGATCTGATTGGTGGTGTGAGCCTGGATGTGCAAGATGATGTGCTGGCATCAGTCTTGCTGGATCTTTCCCAGACTGCCAGCCTGGAAGCCAGTATTGAGGTGGCGGACCGGGTGCTCGATGGACTAAAAAGTATTGGCAAGGTCCATAAACGCGATGTTCAGGCCGCGGGTTTTGCCGTTTTAAAGTCACCTGACATCCCTTCCTTATTGATTGAAACAGCGTATATTTCCAATCCCAGTGAAGAACGTAATCTGAGAAACGGCTTTTATCAGGCCAAGCTGGCACGGGCGATCCTGAGTGGTATCCGCGGTTATTTCTACGAACATGCACCAGACAATACCCTGATTGCGATGCGCAAGGTGCCCAAAAAACATATCATTGCCCGGGGCGATACCTTGTCGGGCATTGCCCAGCGTTACCGGATCAGCACCGAGAGTCTGCGTGATCATAACGGTTTGAAGTCCGATATCATAAAGGTCGGGCAAACGCTCACCATTCCCAGCAGCTAGTCAAATCCTGCAACTATAAGCTATCTCACGACTGCCGTATCATAGGCCCTATGGCGGTGATTGATCCGGACATACGAATACATCGTTTACCTGACAATCTGGTAAACCGGATTGCGGCAGGCGAAGTCATCGAGAGACCGGCATCCGTGGTAAAGGAGCTACTGGAAAACAGTCTGGATGCCGGGGCGGATCGTATCACGGTGGAGATCGAATCCGGCGGCAGTCGCCTGATTCGGGTCATGGACAATGGCCGGGGGATCCATGCAGATGATCTGCCATTGGCTATCGAGCGTCATACCACGAGTAAGCTGTTGGCAGATTCCGATCTGTCTGCCATAGCAACTCTCGGTTTCCGGGGTGAGGCCCTCTCCAGTATTGCCGCTGTTTCAATATTCAGTGTGACCAGCCGTCGGTCGGGTCAGGATTATGCCCGGACGTTACTACTTGAGAGAAATGGTAAACCAGCGATTCAACCGGCTGCGCACCCTGTTGGCACCACTGTCGAAGTCAACCAGCTTTTTTACAATACTCCGGCAAGAAAAAAATTCTTACGCAGCGAGAAAACCGAGTACCTGAATATCCTGGAACTAGTCAAGCGGGTTGCTATGAGTCGTCTGGATTTATCCTTACGCCTGTTGCATAACCAGCGTCAGGTATTCGCCACTTCAAGCGGTGATCAGACACCTGAGCAACGGCTTCAAGAGGTTTTGGGCAAGGCCTTTTATCAGCATGCTGTGCCGGTTAACCAGACGGCGGGTGACCTGAGTTTACATGGCTGGATCGGATTACCAGACGCTGCGCGCAGCCAGACGGACCAGCAATACATATACCTGAATGGCCGGATCATCCGCGACCGGATGCTGCAACATGCAGTTCGCTCGGCATTCCAGGACCGTATTTATCCCGGCAAGTACCCCGCATATGTCCTTTATTTGCAAACTGCACTCAGAGATGTGGATGTCAATGTTCATCCAGCCAAGTACGAAGTCCGCTTCAAGGAGACGCGCCAGATCTTTGATTTTCTCCAGGCTGTGATAACACGCGCCATAAATGCGTCCGCAACTGACGTTCTGCAGAAGAACACTGTCAATGGCAAGGAGCCAATCGCTATCACAGAAGCCACAAGCATTTATCGGGACAAGCTCAAGCAATCCGCAAGCGGGTGTGGAAAGACCCTGGTTATCGGGGACCGATATCTGCTGGTCAATCACCGGGGTCTTGTCTTAATCGATATGCCAGTTGCCCTTGAGCTGATCATGAAACTGCGGTTATCAGAGCAAGAGCAACACTCCGGGATCCAGTCCCGTCCGGTACTGGTGCCCTTGTCAGCTATATTCAGTGAAAGTGATATTGAATTGCTGGATCAGAATAAAATGTTACTGCAATCCCTGGGCATTGAGTTTGAACAAAGTGCGCCGGACACTGTCATGATAAAAGGTCTGCCGGTACCTTTGGCCAATGCCGATGCTCTGGCGTTGATCAATGACGTCGTTACTACGCTGAACCGGTGCAAGGACACGGCCACGCTCATGGACTCTCTTCTGGATGCTTGTGCTTCTCATGCCAACGATACCGGTGTTCCCCTGACAGAAAAACAATCCTTACAACTCGCTGAAGATTTGAAAAACATTGAAGGCAAAATTAATCCGAGAAATTTCCGTCGTGCCTACCGTCACTTTGACCCACAGTCCCTGAAAGATCTGTTGTAAATGGATACACCTATTGTTTTTCTCATGGGCCCGACTGCCAGTGGCAAGACCGATCTGGCGGTGGAACTTTGCCGGCGTCTGCCCATGGAGGTCATCAGTGTTGATTCGGCGATGGTCTACCGAGGCATGAATATTGGCACGGCAAAGCCCGGCAAAGAGCTCCTGGATGAAGTTCCCCATCGCCTGATTAACATCTGTGATCCTGCCGAATGTTATTCCGCGGCCCGGTTCGCCGAGGATGCCCGTCGTGAAATTGAAAGCATTCATGTTGCCGGAGGTGTGCCCTTACTGGTTGGTGGGACCGGTCTTTATTTCCGCGCGCTGGAGCAGGGCTTGTCAGAGATGCCGGCTGCCGATCCGGAGATACGTTTGCGAATTGAGACCGAGGCGAAAGAAAAGGGCTGGGCCGCCATGCACGACAAACTGGCGGCCGTCGATCCCGCAGCGGCTGATCGGATACATCCCAATGATCCCCAGCGCCTGCAACGGGCGCTCGAGGTCTATGAATTGACGGGTCGTGTGATCAGTGAATTTCACGATCTTCCATCGCAATCACTTGAGCACCCGGTCATCAAGATCATAGTTGCCCCGAAGGACCGGCGGGTCCTGCACGACCGTATTAGCTCACGTTTTGAAAAAATGCTGCAGGAGGGGCTGGTTGAAGAAGTGCAAACACTTTATGAACGCAAGGACCTGGGCCCCAATTTGCAGGCAATGCGCCTGGTGGGTTACCGCCAGGTCTGGGAATATCTGGCCGGGACACTTGATTATGAGCAAATGAAGGCGCATGCTGTTGCTGCAACGCGACAATTGGCCAAGCGCCAACTGACTTGGCTGCGGCGTGAGGAAAATGCGGCCTGGTTTGATTCATTGGCCAGTGATCTGACAGATAGTGTTTATAACTATATGATAAAAAAGGAAAAAAAATCGATTAAATTGTAATATACTATGCAGGTTATAATAGCAAGGCTTTATATGTTAGCGCAGCTGTACCTTATATATAACAATAAATAATAAGGAGTATCCTGATGAGTAAGGGGCACACATTACAGGATCCATTTTTGAATGCATTACGCAAGGAAAGGGTTCCCGTTTCAATATATCTGGTCAACGGCATCAAGTTACAGGGACAGGTTGAATCGTTTGATCAATTCGTCATATTGTTGAAGAACACAGTCAGTCAACTGGTCTATAAACATGCTATATCGACAATCGTGCCGTCCCGCAACGTGAAAATGCCCAGGATGGAGGATGACAGTGGAGCTGAAAGCCAATAGATGATCTTGAAAAGCAGGAACGGGGCGTTTGACTGAGCCCGCAAAGAGCAGCACCCGAGCAGTACTGGTCCATATCGATTTCCAGTCCTCGGAGTTCAATGAAGACCTGGAAGAATTTGCTGAACTGGTGAGTTCGGCAGGAGTGGAAGCAGTCACCACCATCACCTGCCATAAGTCCGTTCCCAACCCACGTTATTTCATTGGTGAAGGCAAGCTTGAAGAGATCAAGGAGGCGGTCACATGTGATGATGCCGACGTAGTGATCTTCAATCATTCCATCAGTCCGGGTCAGGAGCGTAATCTCGAGAAGGCCCTAGAATGTCGCGTGATCGATCGGGTGGAATTGATTCTCGATATCTTTGCCCAACGTGCCCGCAGTTATGAGGGCAAGCTCCAGGTTGAACTGGCCCAGTTACAACATCTCTCTACCCGTTTAATCCGGGGCTGGACTCACCTGGAGCGACAAAAAGGAGGTATTGGTCTGCGTGGTCCTGGTGAAACCCAGTTGGAGACTGATCGGCGGTTGATCGGCCGGCGCATCAAGACCATCCATAATCGTCTGGACAAAGTCCGTTCACAGCGCCAGCAAGGCGCCAAGCGCCGGTTGAACTCGGACATGCCGATGATATCAATGGTGGGTTATACCAATGCTGGCAAATCGACCCTGTTCAACCGCCTGACTGGTGCCAACGTATATTCCGCGGACAAATTGTTTGCTACTCTGGATCCGACCATTCGCCGTTTCGAGGTTGCTCCCGAAATACCGGTCATACTCTCGGATACGGTCGGATTCATTCGGCATATTCCGCATGATCTGATTGAAGCCTTTCATGCCACACTGGAAGAAACACGTCAGGCCGACCTCTTGCTGCATGTAATTGATGCCACTGACAGCCAACGGCACGCCCATAGCGAACAGGTCAATGAAGTCATCCGGGAAATCGGAGCGGAGCATATTCCCCAGATAGAGGTCTACAATAAAATCGATATCGTGCAACAGGAACCGAGAATGGAATACGGCCCGGATGGATTGCCACAACGTATCTGGTTATCAGCCGGAACAGGCCAGGGTCTGGAATTGCTGTGCGTTGCCATCCGTGAATTCATTTCCAGCAACGGGCAACAGCATTCATTGCATTTGCCAGCCACGGCAGCCAAACTGCGGGCGCACTTGTTCAAGATCGGTGCCGTGCGCAATGAGGAAACCGATGAACACGGCGGCTGGTTAATGGAAATCAATATGGCAACGCCGCGGCTGTCCGCACTCTGTCGGGAATCCGGACTGGAAGATATCAATTTGCAGTGATAGTGTCTGCCGCATTAAGATCTGGTCTCTGTTTTACTGGTTGTAAGTGGCACCAATTACAGAGAATTTATTATGTTATCAGGAGCTAATTGAATGGGTTGGAATGATTCCTCCGGTGGAGGTAACGGTAAGGATCCCTGGGGTAACCGGGGCAAGAATCCCGACGGGCCACCGGATCTGGACGAAATCGTCCGCAAGATGCAACAGGGTTTTGGTGGTATATTTGGCCGCCGGGGCAGACACGGCAGCGGTGATAAGGATGGTTCATCCTTTATCTGGATTCTGGTTGCTCTGGGTTTTGCGATCCTGGTTCTGGTTGACATGACCTATACCATCGATGAACAGGAACGCGGCATTGTCCTGCGGTTTGGTGAACATGTTGCCACTCTGCAACCCGGGCTTAATTTCCGTTTCCCGAGGCCCATAGAAGAAATCCTGATTGTGAATGTCGGTCAGGAGCGCTCGCTAACTCACAAGGCCAGCATGTTGACCAGGGATGAGAACATCGTTGATGTCGAGGTCGCTGTCCAATGGCGTATTAGTGATCCACATGCCTATAAATTCAATGTTTATGCCCCCGAGGCCACCCTGCACCAGGCCACCGAGAGCGCGGTGCGTGATGTCATCGGTAAAAGCAACCTGGATTTTGTCCTGACGGAAGGCCGTAGCCAGGTTGCACAGAGTCAACTGAAACTGATTCAACAAATCATGGATGACTTTGAAACTGGAATTCTCATTATAGGTGTCGAAATGCAGGCTGCTAAGCCACCGGATGAAGTGAAAGCAGCTTTTGATGATGCCATCAAGGCGAGGGAGGATGAACAGCGCCTGGTTAATGAAGCGGAAGCCTACAGTAATGATATCATCCCAAAGGCACGGGGCAGGGCTGCACGCCTTCGGGAAGAGGCGAATGCGTATGAGGCGCGTGTAATTGCCAAGGCGGAAGGCGAAGCCAGCCGTTTTGAACAGCTGCTTACGGAGTATGAAGAGGCACCCAGTGTCACACGTGAGAGACTCTATCTGGATACTATGGAATCGGTATTAGTTGATACTAACAAGGTCTTTATGGATACAGAAGGCAGTAACAATCTCATGTACATACCGATTGATCGGATACTGAAGGATTCATCCGACTCAGGACGTTCGAGTACGCGCCGTGAGTTCAGGACAGAATCCTCCAATCCCTCGGAATCACAGCCGGCCGACCCCTACAGTGACAGCAGAAGCAGGGGGGCAAGATAATGATTCCGAGACTTATAATTATTGCTATCGTACTGGGTATTATTGCGTCGACCTGCCTGTATAAAGTTGACCAGTGGGAGACGGCCATCCTGTTCCAGTTCAAGGAAATCAAGAAAACGGACATCGGTCCTGGCTTGCATTTCAAGATACCGATCATGAACACCGTTAAGAAGTTCGAAAACCGTCTCTTGAACCTCGACAAGGAAGCACAACGTTTTCTCACAGAAGAAAAGAAGGATGTTCTGGTTGACTACTTCATTAAATGGCGAATCTCCAATACGAAACAATTCTACTTTGCCACCCAGGGTGACATCCTCACGGCCAATAACCGGCTGGACAAACGTATGAACCGTGCCTTGCGTGATGAGTTTGGTGCACGAACCGTAAAGGAAGTGGTGGCCGGTGAAAGGACAGAGATACTGAACATCGTCACTGAATCAACTTCGGGCCTTGAAAACGAACTAGGTATACGTGTAGTTGATGTCAGGACCAAGCGTATCGATCTGCCGACTGAGGTCAGCAACTCGGTATATGCCCGAATGCGTGCAGAGCGTAATCGGGTGGCCAAGGACTTCCGCGCTCGCGGTGCGGAGCAGGCAGAACGGATCAGGGCCGCTGCAGATCGTGAACGTGAAGTGATTCTTGCCGAGGCCTACAAGGATGCTGAAGTAATTCGCGGGAGAGGTGATGCCAAGGCAACCGAGGTTTATGCATTGGCATTTGGTAAGGATCAGGAATTCTATTCGCTTTATCGTAGTCTGACGGCTTACCAGAACAGTTTCAGTGAAGGAAATAATATCCTGTTGCTGGAACCTGACTCAGAGTTTTTTAAATACTTTAATAATCCCCGGGGAATCAAATAACAATATGCGTCTAAGGCAATGCCTTGTCCTTCAGATATAACAGATTTCCTAAACGGAAATAGGAATCCGGGGGACGCCCCGGATTTTTTGTGTCAGTTACCGGTAAAGGCCCGAAGAGTTTAAAATGTGGCAGGAAATTCTCACAGCTTTTGCGCTGGTGCTGGTGATAGAAGGGATCACCCCTTTCATCAGCCCCGGGGCATTGAGAAAAATGATGATTCAGGTTTCACAGATGGATGATCACACACTGCGTGTGGTTGGTCTCAGTTGCATGGTCTGTGGTGTTTTGCTCCTTTATCTGGTGAACTAGCATGGTGACACATAAACGTTGGTTACTTCCGGAAGGTATCGAGGAAATCCTTCCACCACATGCTGAACAGCTTGAGAACCTTTGCCGGCGGATCATCGATCTTTATCGTACCTGGGGCTATCAACTGGTCATGCCACCCCTGGTTGAATACCTCGAATCCCTGCTGACGGGGACGGGCGAGGATCTGGATCTGCAGACCTTCAAGCTCACCGATCAAATCAGTGGACGCATGATGGGAATCCGTGCTGACACAACACCACAGGTGGCCCGCATAGATGCCCATAACCTCAAGGCCGAAGGCCCCAACCGTTTATGTTACCTGGGAACAGTATTACATACCCGCCCCGAGTCCAGCGGCGCTAGCCGCAGCCCGTTACAGGTGGGAGCGGAACTTTATGGTCACGCCGGTATTGAGTCTGAGGCAGAAAGCCTTTGCCTGATGCTGGAAACACTCAAGCTCGCCGGTGTCGAGGATATCCACATCGATCTGGGGCATGTCGGCATCTATGAAACCATACTGAAATCCGCTGGCCTCGATAAAAACCAGGAAACCGAACTTTTCAGTATTCTGCAACGTAAGGCGACATCTGAATTGAATGATCTGTTGAAGCAATGGTCTCTGCCGAAAAAACTCGGGGACAAGCTGCGGTTTTTGATCATGGCCTGTGGAGACGCTTCGATATTGGATCGGGCCGCTAAAGAGCTGACCGATTCCAGCGGTTCAATCAAACATTGCCTGAAAGAATTGAAGACCCTGGTTGCATTGGTCAATAAATGCCTGCCGGGTGCCCCGCTGTTTTTTGATCTGGCCGAGTTGCGTGGTTATCACTATCACACCGGCATTGTGTTCACTGCATTTGTTCCAGGCAGCGGCCAGGGTATTGCTTTTGGTGGTCGCTATGATGCCATCGGCCAAGCCTTTGGTCAGGCACGTCCTGCAACCGGATTCAGCACAGACATCAAGACACTGCTGTCAGTGGGTCGACAAAAAGAGTTCAAACGGCAGGCCATTTTTGCCCCCGCGAAAGAAGATAAAAAACTGAATAAGAAAATTGTGGCACTGAGAAAAAAAGGGGAAATTGTAATCCGGGCTTTGCCGGGTCAGAAACAATCTGCTAGGCAGGCCGGTTGTGATCGCAAACTGCAATTGAAAGACGGACAGTGGCAAGTCGTCAAGCTGTAGTTCCTGCCAGAAGAATTCCTATCGTATGAAACAAAAAGGTGTGAACAAGCATGGGTAAAAATGTGGTTGTCATCGGCACCCAGTGGGGAGACGAAGGTAAAGGCAAGGTCGTCGATTTACTGACCGAGTACACCAGTGCTGTTACGCGTTTCCAGGGCGGGCATAATGCCGGCCATACAGTTGTTATTGACGGCAAGAAAACCGTACTTCATCTCATTCCTTCCGGCATCCTCAGAGACGGTGTCAAGTGTCTTATCGGTAATGGGGTGGTACTGAGTCCTTCGGCGTTGCTGGAGGAGATGCAAATGCTGGAGAAAAACGGTATACCGGCCCGTGATCGATTATTTATCAGCGAAGCTTCTGCCCTGATCCTGCCGTATCACATCTCACTGGACCAGGCCCGGGAAAAGGCACGTGGGGAAGCAGCCATCGGCACAACGGGACGGGGTATCGGGCCGGCGTACGAAGACAAGATAGCAAGACGTGCCCTGCGCGCAGGTGATCTCTTGCACCGCAAGCGATTTGCAGCAAAGCTGGGTGAAGTCCTGGATTATCATAATTTTGTTCTTAAGCATTTTTATAAAACCAGAACCCTGGACTTCCAGGTGCTGCTGGATGAATCGATGGCTTATGCCGACCAATTCAAATCCATGATTACCGATGTTACCGAGATGCTTTACCAGATGCATGCTGCTGGTGAAAACATTCTCTTTGAAGGCGCCCAGGGCACCTTGCTGGATGTTGATCACGGGACCTATCCTTTTGTTACTTCCTCCAACACTACCGCTGGTGGTGCAGCGACAGGAACAGGTGTCGGGCCGTTGAATTTTGACTATGTCCTTGGAATTACCAAGGCCTATACCACACGGGTAGGTTCCGGACCGTTTCCGACAGAATTATTTGATGCGATGGGCGAACACCTGGCCAGCAAAGGGCATGAATTTGGTGCAACTACCGGCAGGCCGCGTCGTTGCGGCTGGTTTGATGCAGTTGCCCTGCGCCGTTCAAAACAGATCAACAGTTTGTCTGGCCTTTGTATTACCAAGCTTGATGTTCTTGATGGCCTCGAAACAATCCAGATTTGTACAGGCTATCAGAGTAATGGTGAAACCAGGTTGACACCACCCACAGGTGCAGATGAGTTTGCCGAATGCAGACCCGTATATGAAGAAATCACCGGCTGGCAGAATTCTACCCTGGGCATACGCACGTTTAATGAGTTGCCGGAAACGGCACGTAAATACATTAAACGCATCGAGGAAGTGACAGAAACGCCCGTCGACATGGTATCAACCGGTCCTGATCGTGAAGAGACTATTGTGTTGCGTAATCCATTTGATTGATGAATNNAAGAACTGAGTGATGAAACCCGGGACATGCATCGGGCCATCATTTCTTTAATGGAATAACTTGAGGCCGTCGACTGGTATAACCAGAGAATGGATGCCTGCAAGGACGCGGAACTGAGAGGGATATTAAGGCACAACCGCGATGAAGAAAAAGAACATGCTGCTATGGTGCTGGAATGGATTCGCCGCAAGGATCCGGTATTGGATAAGGAACTGAAAGATTATTTATTCACTGATAAATCATTAACACATGATTGATGTGTTATGGTGCCGAGGAAAGGACTTGAACCTTCACGGGGTTGCCCCCACTAGCACCTGAAGCTAGCGCGTCTACCAATTCCGCCACCTCGGCCCGTGACCTGATCAGACGGCGGACTTTACCCAGCGAGATATATATTGTCAATCCAGAAACGAAAGCAGAGAACGTCCCGTCGAAAACACGAGGTTGAGATACCCGGAAGAGAAGCCATTCTTGGTTTTTTGATAGAGGCCAATCGTCCCCGCACCCTCAAACATATTGCCCGCGGATTGAATGTCGATGATCCGGTGGCCATTACTGCCCTGGAAAAGCGGCTGGAAGCCATGCAGCGAGACGGCCAAGTGATTAAAAACCGGCGCCAGGGTTATGGCCTGGTTGAAAAAATGGATCTGATCCGGGGACGAGTGATCGGTCACCCGGACGGTTATGGTTTTTTGAAGCTGGAAGACGGTGGTGACGATCTGTTCCTCACGGCTAGGGAAATGCGCCGCTTGTTGCATGGCGACACGGTGCTGGCACATATTTCAGGAGTTGATCGGCGCGGCCGTCGGCAAGGCACGGTGGTCGAGGTACTGGAGCGGGCCAATCAGCAGGTAGTGGGCCGTTTTTTCCGGGAAAGCCAGGTAGGATTTGTGGCGCCGGATAATAAGCGCATCAGCCAGGATATCCTGATCCCGGGAGCCGATACGGGCAAGGCCAGGACCGGTGATTACGTGGTTGCCGAGATCACAACTCAACCGGACAAGCATACCCAGCCCGTGGGCAGAATCATTGAAATACTCGGTCATCGGATGTCTGCTGACTTGGCGATTGATATCGCCATCAAGAGTTACGAGATTCCCCGGGAGTGGCCGAATGCAGTCAGCAGGGAAAGCCGCAAGATCAAACCGGACGTATCCGAAAAAGATAAACAGGGACGGGAGGATTTGCGGGATCTGCCATTGGTTACCATCGATGGTGAAGATGCGCGTGACTTTGATGATGCGGTTTACTGCGAGCCCGATGGCAAAGGTTGGCGCCTGATCGTGGCCATTGCCGATGTCTCACATTATGTTCGTCCAGCTTCGGGACTGGATCAGGAAGCCGGTGAACGTGGCAATTCCGTGTATTTTCCCCAACGCGTTATCCCGATGTTGCCAGAGGTATTGTCAAATGGTTTATGTTCATTAAACCCGGATGTTGATCGGCTTTGCCTCGCCTGTGAACTGCATATTAATGCCAGGGGTAGTGTCAAACGCACACGCTTTCTTAACGGTGTGATGCGATCGGCTGCCAGGCTGACCTACACAAATGTCGCGGCGATGGTGGTTGATAAGGATCAGAGACTTCGCAAGCAGTATAAAAAGATTATTCCTGCACTCGATAACTTGTATCAACTGTTCAGGTTAATGCATGCCCATCGGCAATCCTGCGCCGTAATCGATTTCCGCTCCCAGGAACCGAAGTTTATGTTTGATGAGCAAGGGAATGTTAAGAACATTTCTGCCTATGAACGTAATGATGCACACCGATTAATTGAAGAATTCATGCTGGCAGCCAACGTAGCGGCCGCAAACTTCTTGCTGGAAAAGGAAATCCCGGCCGTGTATCGAATCCATGAAACACCCAGCGATGAGAAGCTGTGTGACCTCAGGGAGTTTTTGGCGGAATTCGGACTGACGCTGGATGGCGGAGATGCACCGACAGCAAAAGATTACGCCCGCTTTCTGGAAAAGATTGAGGGACGGGATGATCGTCATCTCATTGAAACAGTATTACTGCGCAGCTTACCTTTGGCTGTTTACAGCGCCGATAATCTTGGTCATTTCGGACTTGGATTTGATGCGTATACACATTTCACCTCACCCATTCGTCGATATCCGGATCTGCTGGTTCATCGGGCCATTCGTCATCTGTTGAGCAAGGGCACGGCTTCCGGTTTTGCCTATTCACACGAGAGCATGCAGGCAGCGGCCAGTCACAGTTCGATAACCGAGCGCCGTGCTGATGAGGCTACCCGTGATATTGTGCAATGGTACAAGTGCCAGTTCATGCAGGACCGAGTCGGCGAGGACTTCGATGGTATTATCAGCAGCGTGACCTCGTTCGGTGTGTTTGTGGAACTGAATGATATTTTTGTTGAAGGTCTGGTGCACATCACGTCATTACCGAATGATTACTATCATTTTGATCCAATCGGCCATCGTTTGCGAGGGGAGCGCAGTGGTCAGTTGTATCGCCTGGGTAACCACGTGCGGGTGAAGGTCGTTAGGGTCGACCTGGACGACAAGAAACTAGATTTTGAAATGCTTGCCTGAGTCCGGCAATGTCCGAATCCACCGAAGTCGTTTACGGTTTACATGCAGTCCGGCATGTCCTGTCACAGTCAGCGTACAAAGTGATAGAAATCTGGGTACAGGAGGGCAAGCAGGAATCAAAAAACATCAAGACCCTGCTGGCGTCTGCCGGATCCATCCCGGTCCAGTCCGTCCCGAAACAGACACTCGACAAGCTTGCGGAGTTTGGCCGGCACCAGGGGATCGCCCTGCGCCAGCAAAAGCATCCCCCCGGCCTGCGGGTCAATTTGGAAGATCTGCTGGTTGATGCCTACAAATCGAACCCGTTGTTTCTGGTCCTGGATGGTGTCCAGGACCCGCATAATCTGGGCGCCTGCCTGCGCACAGCGGATGCGGCGGGCGTCGAGGCTGTGATTCTGCCACGTGACCGGGCAGTTGGTGTCACTGCCAGTGTGCGCAAGGTCGCCAGCGGTGCCGCCGAGAATCTGCCCATCCTTGAGGTCACCAATCTGGCCCGGACCCTGCGACAGATTCGTGATGCCGGGGTCTGGGTTGTGGGCACCAGCGATCGGGCAGAACAGACGATTTATCAGCTGGATCTCGACCGGCCCCTGGCCCTGGTGATGGGGGCCGAGGGCATGGGGATCCGGGAAAACACCCGGAAACAATGTGATGCCATCGTGCGGCTGCCAATGCAGGGTACCGTTGAAAGCCTCAACGTGTCCGTGGCCACGGGCATTTGCCTCTTCGAGGTCTTGCGGCAACGCCTTGCGCTCGGGTAATCACGGCCCGGCTTTCACCACCGCCATTTGCATGACACCCGTACTTGCATTACTATCGCGCCCTCAATAATCCTTGCTCCACTGCACTGCTCAGGGGGCTTTTAACCGAGAGGATATATTAATGAGACACTATGAAATCGTTTTCATGGTCCATCCGGACCAGAGCGAACAGGTCCCCGCCATGGTCGACCGTTACCGGTCAATGATCGAAGGCAATGGCGGCGCCATTCACCGGCTCGAAGACTGGGGCCGTCGGCAGCTGGCCTATCCCATCAACAAGATCCACAAGGCACATTATGTGTTAATGAATATCGAGTGTGATGCCAACACCCTGGAAGAACTGGGCAATGCATTTCGCTTCAATGATGCCGTCATACGCAATCTCATTATCAAGCGTGACCAGGCAGACACCGATCCATCGCCGTTGATCAAATCCTCAGATCAGGAACAGGATGCCTATTCCGCTGACAGTGATTCAGATGAGAACAAAGATGATTCAGACAGAGACTCTGATAATGTTGCGGAAGTAGAAACCGAGTCTGTTGATCAGGAAAGTCGGCCAGTAGGAGAATAAAGCTTATGTCACGTCATTTTCGTCGTAAAAGATACTGCCGGTTTACTGCCGAAGGGATTAAGGAAATTGATTACAAGGACCTGAACATGCTGAAGAACTACGTTACCGAGACCGGTAAAATTGTTCCCAGTCGGATCTCCGGTACCAATGCCCGTTACCAGCGACAGCTGTCCAGTGCTATCAAGCGTGCCCGTTACCTGGCCTTGATCCCCTATTGCGACAGTCACGAGTAATCCATTACCGATTTGAATAATTTTGTCCCAGCTACCGGGCTGATGCGCGAGACAGATTTCAGCATCCGCCAGTGTCGCTTCCCGGAATTGCTGTCAGGGTTCAGGACATGATGCGAAAACTGGGAAATTACATACTCGCCGGTCGTTTTCAGGCAGTATTTGTGACCAGCCTGTTAACCCTGCTGGGCCTGGTTATCCCGCTGTTTTCATATGTCTTCAGCGGCCTGGTCCCGGCATTTGTCACCCTGCGTTTGAATGCGGTGGCCGGTATGCAGGTGATCATTGGCAGTCTGTTGCTGGTCAGCGTGATCACCTTGCTGGTAGGTATGAATCCGCTGGTGGCTGTGGCGCTCGCCATTGGAGTCTGGACGCCGATCTGGTTGTGCGCCAATGTGCTGAGGGTGACCAAGGACCAGGGGAAATGTCTAGTGACTGCCTGGGCCTGCAGTCTGGTTTTCATCATTCTGATGCACCTGCTGGTAAAGGACCTGGATATCTGGTGGACAGACTGGTTGAAGTTATGGGTCGAGCAGGTATTTGATGCGGAGCAACGGACCCTGATCGAGGACCGCCTGCTCAAGGTCGCGCCATTAATGACGGCCATGGTTGCCGCCGGGCTGTTCGTAAATCTGGCAGCCACGACCCTGTTCGGTCGCTGGTGGCAGGCCAGCCTGTTTTACCAGGGCGGGTTCAGGAAGGAATTTCATGCGCTGAAATTACCGCGAGTCCTGATTTTGCTGGCTGCGGCTGTGTTTGTTTTGCTGCTACTGGGTAAGGCGCCGCAAGGGTCACTGGCCCTGGACATCCTGGTGTTGTTGTTATTTCTTTATTTTTTCCAGGGTCTGGCGACGATACACCGGACAGTCGCGGTGAGAAAAATGGCCAGGGGCTGGCTCGTGGGACTTTACCTACTGCTGCTGTTGTTACCGCAGGCTATCTTGTTCCTGGCCTGTCTTGGTATGGTGGATTCTGCCTTGATGCAACGCCTGACCGGGAAGCGAAATGACAAGTCAGCGGGCGATGATTAAACTATGCGGTATTCTGAAATGAGGGTGTGTTGATGGAAGTCATATTGCTTGAAACGATTCATAACGTGGGTCAGCTGGGCGATAAAGTAAAGGTGAGACCGGGCTATGGCCGTAATTTCCTGATTCCTCAGGGTAAGGCCGTGTTTGCCACCCCAGAAAACGTGGAAAAATTCGAGGCCCAGCGCGCGGAACTGGAAAAGGCACAGGCAGAAGCCCTGACCAAGGCCCAGGAGCGTGCCGACAAGCTCAACACCGTGAGTATTACCATTGCCCGGAAAGCCAGTGGCGAGGGCAAGCTATTTGGTTCGGTCAGTACTATTGATATCGCCGAGGCCGTGACAGAGACAGGCAACGAGCTGGCTAAGCAGGAAGTCCTGTTGCCGGACGGGCCGTTCCGCAGTATCGGCACTTTTGAAGTTCATCTGCAATTACATGCGGATATCCAGGCAACAATCACCCTTAATGTTGTCGCTGAAGAAGACTAACGTTTTCTGTTATTTTCTTCCGCGGCAACCTGTCACCGGAAGCGAACTCCGGGTACTATGATCCTTGGTAGTACAAACATCGAGAGGGCATGAATGCAGGACATCATCGAGACGGCGGGCTCCAGAGACAAGGAAACGGCATCTTTAAAGATACCGCCGCACTCGATAGAGGCAGAAATCGCCGTCCTGGGAGGCGTACTCACCGATAACAGTGTCTGGGAACGCGTGATTGACCGGGTCTTAGAGGATGATTTCTACCGCAAGGACCACCGGATAATCTTCAATGCTATCTACAAGCTCGATTCGCACGGCCATCCCATCGATGTGGTCACCGTGGCAGAGTGGCTGGACAATCACAAGTTACTGGAAGATGCCGGTGGCTTGAACTATCTGGCCGCGTTGGCGGACAGCGCCTCCGGTTCCAGTAACATCAATACCTATGCCGATATAGTCCGCAAGCGGTCGGTACTCAGGCAACTGATCACCGCCACCAACCGGATCAACGATACGGTCTTCAACCCCGAGGGCCGCAGTACGGAAAAGATCCTGGATTATGCCGAGCAGACTGTTTTCGAAATCGCGGAGCAGGAAGGCAAGGGCCGCAAGGGTTACCAACCCATCAAGGACCTGCTGGTCAACGCGTTGGACCGGGTCGATGAGCTGTTCCGCCGCGACAGCCATATCACCGGAGTTCCCACCGGTTTTGATGATTTCGATGACAAGACCGCCGGCCTGCAAGGCTCGGACCTGATCATCATTGCCGGCCGGCCCTCCATGGGCAAGACCGCCTTTGCCATCAATATTGCCGAACACGCGGCCATCAAGAGTAAGCTGTCGGTGGCCGTGTTCAGCATGGAGATGCCCGGGGAACAACTGGCCATGCGCATGATGTCCTCACTGGGGCGCATCGATCAACACAAGGTTCGTACCGGCAAACTGCATGATGACGACTGGCCGCGACTCACCTCTGCTGTCGAAATCCTGAAGGACGCCAGGTTGTTCATCGACGATACCCCGGCGTTGACGCCTGCCGAAATCAGGGCCCGCAGCCGCCGGATCAAGCGGCAAGCTGGTCTGGATCTCATCATTGTCGATTACCTGCAGTTGATGCAGGTGCCCGGCACGAATGAAAACCGGGCCACCGAGATATCGGAGATCTCCCGCTCGCTGAAGGCCATGGCCAAGGAACTGAATGTCCCGGTGGTGGCATTATCGCAGTTGAACCGCAGCCTCGAGCAGCGGCCGAACAAGCGTCCCGTGATGTCGGACCTCAGGGAAAGTGGCGCCATAGAACAAGACGCCGATGTGATCGTTTTTATTTACCGCGACGAGGTTTATAANNAATGGCCCAATCGGAATGCTCAACCTGGCCTTTCTGGGCCAGTACACCCGTTTCGAAAATTACATTCCTGAACCGTCCTATATGCCCAGGTATGATGAATGAGCCGACCGGCAAGCGTTATCATCAACCTGTCTGCCCTTCGACATAATCTCGCACGCGTTCGCCAACTTGCCAAAGACTCCCGGGTCATGGCAATTATCAAGGCCGATGCCTATGGTCATGGCCTGATTCGCGCCGCTAGCCATCTTGCGGAGGCCGATGCCTTCGGCGTGGCCTGCATGGAAGAGGCCCGCGAACTGCGCCATGCCGATATCAACAAACGCATCATGCTGCTCGAAGGGCCATATTCTGGTGAGGAACTGGCTGAAATCAGTGACCTTGACCTCGAGATTATGATCCACGACCCATCACAACTGGAAATGCTGGAAAAAACCAGAGTGAAAAAGCCCCTGATTGCCTGGATGAAGATCGATACCGGGATGCACAGGCTGGGTTTTTTACCGGAACAGGTCGAGAGTGCCTGGGCGCGGCTGCAATCCTGTCCGGCAATCGACCCGAAAGTGCATCTGGCCACCCACCTCGCGGTGGCCTCCGAGCGCGAGAACCCGATGACCGAACAGCAGATTGCAACGTTTGCTGAATTGACCGCTGACAAGGCCACACCAAAAAGTATCGCCAACTCTGCGGGCGTGCTGGCCTTTCCCGAGAGCCATGTTGACTGGGTCCGTCCCGGGATCATGCTTTATGGTATTTCTCCAATGAGCGACAGCACGGCCTGGGACGAGCAACTGCAGCCGGTCATGACCCTGCATTCGCGCCTGATTGCCGTGAAGACTCTGAAAAAAAATGAATGCGTCGGTTACGGCGCGACCTGGCGTTGTCCGCAAGACATGCCGGTCGGGATCGTTGCCGCCGGTTACGGAGATGGCTATCCACGCCATGCCCCCTCCGGGACACCCGTGCTGGTCAGTGGACAACGCGTCACCTTGATTGGCCGAGCATCGATGGACATGCTCATTGTTGACCTGCGTCAACACCCCACGGCACAGGTGGGTGATCCCGTCGTGCTCTGGGGTGACGGGCTGCCTGTTGAGGAAGTGGCCAACCACGCCGGGACCATACCCTATGAATTACTCTGCGGCGTGCACAAGCGTTTGCGGCTGATCGAACATGGCTAAGACCCGGGTCCAGTTTCAGTGCAATGAATGCGGGGCTACGGCGCCCAAGTGGACGGGTCAGTGCCCGGATTGCCAGGCCTGGAATACGCTCATGGAAATCATTGCCGAGAATGGCCCTTCGCACTCGGCCCGTTTTAGCGATCACCAGGCCATGCCCGCCGAGGTCTGTACGCTCAATGTTGTTTCTTCAGATCAAAATAGCCGGGTAACGTCCGGCATGGCAGAACTGGATCGGACCGTCGGTGGCGGGCTGGTGACCGGGTCGGTCTTGCTCCTGGGTGGCGACCCCGGGATTGGCAAGTCCACGCTGCTCATCCAGGTCGTGGAGTCCATCAACCGTGATAACGGCGTTAATACCCTGTATGTCTCCGGGGAAGAGTCCGCCCGCCAGATCCGCCTGCGGGCCGACCGACTGGGACTGTCCTTGGAGAATATCCGTTTGTTAACAGAGAACAACCTGGAGCGAATCCTGGCCACGGCCAGCAGGGAAAACCCCGGTGTATTGATCATTGATTCCATCCAGACGATGTACACCGAATTATTGCAGTCCGCTCCCGGGGCCGTGGCCCAGGTCCGGGAAACCGCCGCGCAATTGGTGCGCTTTGCCAAGCAAACCAATACCACGGTCATACTGGTGGGTCATGTGACCAAGGAAGGCACGCTGGCCGGTCCACGGGTGCTCGAACACATGGTCGACACTGTGCTTTATTTCGAGGGTGATGACAGCAGCCGTTTCCGGGTGATTCGGGCGGTCAAGAACCGTTACGGGGCCGTGAATGAACTGGGTGTCTTTGCCATGACCGACAAGGGCCTGCGTGAGGTGAGCAACCCGTCCGCGATCTTTTTGTCCCGGCATGACCAGCAGGTCTCGGGTAGCGTGGTCATGGTCACCCGGGAGGGGACCCGGCCCTTGCTGGTGGAAGTCCAGGCCCTGGTCGATGCATCGCATCTGAGCAACCCGCGCCGGGTCAGCGTCGGCCTTGAGCAGAACCGCCTGGCCATGTTGCTTGCGGTCCTCCATCGCCATGGTGGTATCGCCACTTCTAACCAGGATGTCTTCGTTAACGTGGTGGGGGGTGTCAAGATCACCGAGACCGCGGCCGACCTGGCCGTGTTGATGGCGGTGGTTTCCAGCCTCAAAAACCGCTACCTGTCCCGGGAACTGGTCGTCTTCGGCGAAGTCGGGCTCGCGGGGGAAATCCGCCCAGTGCAAAATGGTCCTGAGCGCCTGCAGGAGGCGGCTAAACATGGCTTTAAACAGGCCATCATTCCCCATGCCAATAAACCTCGCCGTGAAATCAAGGGCATGGAAGTCCTGGCCATCAATACCTTGCAGGAGGCCCTGGATCGGGTAGGTTAGGGCTTATTTGAGGACGTCAACCCGCGCCATTTTCACGGCGTTGTCC
The DNA here is from genome assembly GCA_011772965.1 of Gammaproteobacteria bacterium. GTDB lineage: Bacteria > Pseudomonadota > Gammaproteobacteria > Eutrophobiales > Eutrophobiaceae > SZUA-592. The sequence continues at coordinate 19,660 of WVYN01000059.1, read as the reverse complement.
GCCATCTGGCGGATCTCGATGGCGTAATTCTTGATCTTCAGGCTGGTTCCGCTCTCGGGAATGTTCTCTAGGTGTTCCAGGATCAGGCCGTTCAGGGTCTTTGGGCCGTCAGCGGGCAGCTGCCAGTGCAGCTGCCGGTTGATTTCACGCAGCGTGGCCGAGCCATCAATGATGAAGGAGCCATCTTCCTGGGGATGGATGTCCTGGTTGAAGGTCTGCAGGTCGGTGGTGAATTCACCCACGATTTCTTCCAGGATGTCTTCGAGCGTGACCAGCCCCTGGATCACGCCATATTCATCCACTACCAGGCCGGTGCGTTTCTTCTGGCGCTGGAAGTTCAGTAACTGGATGTGCAGGGGCGTCCCTTCAGGGACATAGTAGGGTTCAGTACATATGGACTCCAGGTCTTCCGACAGCACATCGGTTTTATCCCTTAGCAACCGCAGGATATGGCGGGCATGCAGCATGCCGATAATGTTGTCGACGTCATTGCGGTAGACGATCAACCGGGTATGTTGGCTGCGGGTGAGTTGCTCGATAATCTCATCGGCCGGGTCATTCAGGTCGATGCCGGACAGTTCGTTACGCGGCACCATGATGTCATCGACTGTTTCCTTTTCCAGGTCAAGAATGCTCAGCAACATGCGTTGGTGGCGCCGCGGGATCATTGCCCCCGCCTCATGTACGACCGTCCGGAGTTCCTCCCGGGTCATGGGAGAATTGTCTTTTTCTTTCGGATCGATACCAAACACAGCAATAATGGCATTGCTGATCTGGTTGATGATAAACACCACGGGGTAACTGATTTTGAGCAGCGGTGTCAGCAAATAGGCCGCGGGAAAGGCAATCTTTTCCGGGCGAATGGCCGCGTAGGTCTTGGGCGCCGTTTCCGCAAATATCAATATCACCGGTGTCAGAATCAATGGTGCCAGCGCAATCCCTATTTCACCTGCAACCCGGACCGCGATGATGGTAGCAATGGATGCGGCCAGGATATTGACCAGATTATTGCCAAGCAGGATCAGACCAATCAGGCGGTCCGGGCGGTCCAGCAAGGCACTGGCCAGCCTGGCGCCCCGGTGACCGTCTTTGACCAGGTGGCGAAGACGATAGCGGTTCAAGGCCATCATGCCTGTTTCCGAACTGGAGAAAAATCCGGATACAAGTATCAGTACTGCCAATGATGCAAACAGTACAGATAAGGGGATGTCGTCCAAAAAAATCTAGCCCGGGTCAGAATGAAGTAAATATTTTCAATGATAGGGACGGGGTGCTGTCAAGGAGAAATCGGGATTTTTGATTTAAAAATGATGGTGGCAGCGGGACTTTCACACCCGGTTCAGGACCAGTTCCAGAACAAACTTGGAACCAAAATAGGCCAATAGCAGGGACGCATAGCCAGCCAGCACCCAGGCCGCCGCGACCCGCCCACGCCAGCCCCGAAACCAATGCCCCCAGAGGACCAGGCCGAAAACAATCCATGCCAGGATCGAGAGCACGGTTTTATGAATCAGATGTTGGGCGAAGATGTTTTCCAGAAAGCCCAGGCCGGTTACGAGGCTCAGGCTGAGTATGAAAAACCCGATCGTGATGATCTGAATCAGTAGGTCCTCCATGAGTTGCATGGGTGGAAGTTGCATTATCTTGACCGGTTTTTTCCGGCTGATTTGTCTTTCCTGGAAGGCCAGGATGATGGCCTGGATGGCACCAATGGATAAAAAACTGTATGCCGCCACCGATAACAGCATGTGTATGCGAAGTCCCGGGGGAGCTGCTTCAGGAAGCAAGCGCTGGCTTTGAAACAGCAGTTCAAGCACCAGGGCGAATGCAGTCAGTGGAAAAATGATCAGCGCAAGCTCTGCCAGTGGTTTCCTGATGGAAAAGAGCAGTAACAGCAGGGAGATGCACCATGCCATCAAAGATAAACTCTCATAAAAACCGAGATTAAGACCGCCTGCTATATCGATATTTTGATATAATATGATGGCATGCAGCACTAATGCAGAGACACCTGAAACGTAAAACCGCTTCCTGTATTTTTGTGTTTCATCCTTGTCCGCCTTGAAGATACCTATGGCCAGAATCCAGGTAGCTATAAGGTAAAGCGCTATGGATATGATGGCGATGGCGGTGTTCATAGAGGCATAAGGTTTTTACCAAAATCCAATCATTACACAAATGTAGCATTCGTTGAAGGTAATTGTTCTGCTGAATTCAGCACAGGTCAAAAATATAATGGTCATTAACCGGAAAAATAATGTTGGTCTTATAAAGCAAAATGTTTGATGCCGTATCAGAGCGATTACAACGCGTATTAAAAGATCTCAAGGGTCAGGGCCGACTGACTGAGGAGAATATTTCAAGCTCGTTGCGCGAAGTCCGAATGGCCTTGCTTGAGGCCGATGTGGCCTTGCCAGTGGTGAAAAATTTCATCGAGCAGGTGAAAGCCAGGACACTGGATAAAGACGTTGCCACCAGTCTGACGCCCGGACAGGCGGTAATCAAGATCGTCAACCAGGAATTGATCGCGTTGATGGGTGAAACCAGCAGTGCATTAAACCTGAATGTACAACCGCCCGCAGTGATCCTGGTTGCCGGTCTACAGGGTGCAGGTAAAACAACTACCATTGCCAAATTGGCAAGACATCTCAAGCAAAAAATGGATAAAAAGGTTGCTGTGGTCAGTTGTGACGTTTACCGGCCGGCAGCCATTGATCAGTTAAAAACACTGGCTCATGAAGTACAGGTTGAATTCATCGAAAGCAGTACCGATCAGGAACCTACTGCCATTGCAAAATCCGCTGTCGATCAGGCCAGCAAACAGTTCATGGACGTCTTGCTGGTGGACAGCGCCGGCCGTTTGCACATTGATGATAAAATGATGCAGGAGATAAGCCGGGTGCATGCCGCAATTAATCCGGTAGAAACCCTGTTTGTGATCGACAGCATGATGGGCCAGGATGCGGTTAATGCAGCCAGGGCATTCAATGAGACATTGCCATTAACCGGTACCATCATTACCAAGACCGATGGAGATGCACGTGGTGGTGCGGTATTATCGGTCAGACATGTCACCGGCAAGCCGGTGAAGTTCATGGGCACCGGCGAGAAGACAGATGCCCTGACACCGTTTCATCCGGAACGAATTGCATCCCGTATCCTGGGCATGGGCGATGTGCTCAGTCTCATCGAAGAAGTTGAGGAAAAGGCAGACAAGGACAAGGCCGAAAAACTCGCCAGGAAACTGAAAAAAGGCAAGGGCTTTACGCTGGAAGATTTCAAAGAACAATTACAACAAATGCGAAAAATGGGTGGCCTTGGCAGTATGCTCGATAAATTACCGGGAATGTCATCCATGCCGCAAAATATAGATGCAGAAAAAGGCAACCAGGAGTTCACCAAACTGGAAGCGATCATCAATTCAATGACTGTGGTGGAACGTCGTAAACCGGATGTAATCAATGGCTCGCGTAAGAGACGGATTGCCTCCGGTTCCGGGACACAGATTCAGGATGTCAATCGCCTGTTAAAACAATTCAACCAGATGCAAAAGATGATGAAGCGAATGACAAAGAAAGGAGGTATGGTAAAGATGTTGCGGGGAATGGGTGGCAAGATGCCGCCTGGCGGCTTGCCTTTTTAACATCTGCCATTTGCTGCTTGTTAACCAATAACTATAATTATACTAATGGCACATGATATTGATAAAGCTTCACTTGAATACCATCGACACCCGCGTCCTGGAAAGATAGAGGTTGTTCCCACCAAACCCCTTGCAAACCAGAGGGACCTGTCCCTGGCCTATAGTCCGGGTGTTGCCGAGCCCTGCAGGCAGATTGTCGATAACCCCGCCATAGTCGACGAAGTCACCTCCCGTTCCAACCTGGTTGCAGTTATCTCCAATGGTACCGCTGTTCTGGGTCTGGGCGACATCGGTCCGTTGGCTGCCAAGCCGGTCATGGAAGGCAAAGGGGTGCTGTTTAAAAAGTTTGCCGGCATTGATGTCTTTGATATCGAGATCAATGAGAAAGACCCGGATAAACTCATCGAGATCATTGCCAGCCTTGAACCCACCTTTGGCGGGATCAACCTGGAAGACATCAAGTCACCGGAATGTTTCCAGATTGAGGGCATACTGCGTAGCCGACTAAATATTCCCATCTTCCATGATGACCAACACGGTACCGCGATCATCGTGGCCGCGGCCATAATGAATGCACTAACATTGGTCAACAAAAAGATTGAAGACGTGAAACTGGTAAGTATCGGTGCCGGTGCTTCCGGGATCGCCTGTCTCAAGTTACTGGTCAACATGGGCATGAAAAAGGAAAACATCATTGCCGTGGATCGACAGGGTGTGATTTACAGAAAACGCAGTGGTTTGACACCGCATAAGAAACTGTTTGCTAATGATACGGAAGCCAGGACCCTGGCAGATGCCATAAAAGGTGCAGACATCTTCCTCGGTCTGTCTGGTCCCGGTGTGGTCAAGCAGGAAATGATCCGGTCCATGGCCGAGAAACCGATCGTCATGGCCCTGTCCAACCCCATACCGGAAATCCTGCCCGAGGAAGTCAAGGCTGTTTGTCCCGATGCCATTATTGCAACCGGACGTTCGGATTATCCAAACCAGGTTAACAATGTACTTTGTTTCCCGTTCATTTTTCGTGGGGCACTGGATGTCGGGGCTACAAAGATAACCAAGGAGATGCAAATCGCCTGCGTCAAGGCACTAGCGGAACTGACCCGTGAGGAAGCACCGGACACGGTCGTGGCAGCCTATGGAGGAATTAACCTCAAGTTTGGTCACGAGTACCTCATACCCAAACCATTCGATCCGCGTTTGATATTAAAACTGGCGCCTGCAGTTGCCCAGGCAGCCATGGACAGCGGCGTCGCAACCCGTCCCATAAAAGATATGTCGGCCTACCATGATCAATTGACTCGTTACGTCTTCGAGTCTGTGCTGATTATGAAACCGTTGTTTGAGCGTGCCAAGCTTGATCCCAAACGCATCGTCTATACAGAAGGGGAATCGCATAAGGTTTTGCAAACGGCGCAGTCAATGATTGATGAAGGTATGGCTTTACCCATAGTGATTGGTCGCAGGGAGCATGTAATTGAAAAAATCCAGGAGCTTGGTCTGCGCATGCGCCCGGATAAGGATGTTCAGATAGTCGATGTGTCCGATCAGAAAGATCCCAACAATACACGTATTGGAGCCACCATGATCAAGAAGGGCGATGCTGATGCTCTGATATGCGGTATCAGGGGTCGATACCATGCCCATCTTGTGCAGTTAATCGATGTGCTCGGCGTAAGAGAGGACGTAAGCCAACCCGCGGCACTCAACATATTATTAATGAAAAAAGGTGTCTTCTTCATTGCAGATACCGCAGTGACCGTAAATCCGACCGCTAGAGAAATCGCAGAGATTACCTTGCTTGCCGCGGAAGGCGTCAGACGATTTGGCATCACTCCCAACGCGGTATTACTCGGTGCATCGAATAATATTGATAGCGAGACCAAAGAGGGAGAAAAAATACAGGTGGCCTTGGAATGGATCCGTCAACACGATCCCGAACTCATGGTCGATGGCAAGATGCGGGCAGATGCCGCGTTAACTGAAGAACTTCGTCAGAATCTCCTGCCGAACAGCGTCCTGAAAGGAGGCGCCAATCTGCTGATCATGCCGAATATAGAGGCGGCAAAGATTGCTTATGACCTGATCAAGGTGCTTGGCGATGCAATCACCATTGGCCCGGTGCTATTGGGCTTGAAACAACCGGCACACATTATGACACCTTCGGCCACGGTGCGGCGCATGATCAACACCAGTACCATCGCCGTCGTGGATGCCCAGAATCGGGATGAAGCTAAAAAGGAACAAGAGCTTGAAAAAAAGACCAGGGAAACGGCCTGATGATTATTCTTTTCGAAAATAAATAATTGCAAAAAGCGAAGCGATAAAAAACAGGATAAACCAGACCAGGCTCCACTCGGCAATACTGAAACCGAGGAAACTCCACTGCACCTCGGCGCATTCGCCGGAACCACTCAGGATCATCTTCAAGGCCTGGCCCAGGGGGAAGGCCTCCAGCATATAGTCCAGTCCCGGTCCGCATTCCGGTACCTTGTCGGGTGGCAGGTGTTGCAGCCAGACCTGGCGGGCGGCAATCGCGCCACCTATTAAAGCAGAAATTGCCATCAAGACGCTGTAAATGGTGTGCCAGAGCTTCTGCGGATTGTGAATGGTAGCCACAAAAGCGAGCAAGGCAATGGCGATAAAGGCAATGCGTTGAAACACACACAGCGGGCAAGGCTCCAGGCCTTCAACGTGTTCCAGGTAAAGGCCATACCCCAGTAACACTATGCAGAGAATAAAAATACAAAGAAAAAGCGTTCGCGAGTTTTTAATTATCAGGTCCATTAGTCAGTCATGTTCCGGTAATTGAATTATTCATTCGGGCCGGGGACAATGCCCGGCATGATCGCCGTCCGCATCTTTGAAATCACCTTCCCGATTTTTGTTGTCATTTTAGCAGGCCTGCTGTACGCCCGTCGATTCAGGCCGGACATGACCCTGCCCAACCAGCTCAACATGCACGTATTCACACCGGCACTGCTGTTCACGGTCTTGATTGAGCGCGCCGGGGTCACGGGCCTGTTTGGTCCGCTCGCCTTTGGTTGCGCACTCATTATATTATTGTCCGGGATCATTGCCTGGGGTATTGCCCG
>WVYN01000059.1:0-12904 GCA_011772965.1 Gammaproteobacteria bacterium | reverse complement strand
CTGCCCTTGATCGTGTTGACCTTTGGCGAGGAAGCACTGGGCGAGGCCGTGGTAGTGTTCATCACCTGCAATTTCCTGCACATCACCTTGGGCAGTTACATCTTCAGTCGTCACACCGATCTTTTAAAGGTCTTCATGAGCCCCATGATCCTGGCGACGCTGCTGGCCCTCACACTCCTATTATTAAATGTCACCGTACCGGAACTGATCCTGCAACCGGTCAGCATGCTGGGTAACATCGCCGTACCTCTCCTGATGTTCTCACTGGGGGTGAGATTACTGGAAACCGAACTGTCCGAATGGCGCATCGGCACGTTGGCGGCAGTGCTTGCCCCGCTCATCGGCGTAATCCTGGTGTTCATCATCACACCGTTACTGGATTTAACGAAACTGGAACAGGGCGTGTTGTTTTTATTCGGGGCACTGCCACCGGCCGTGATGAATTTCATCTTCGCCGAACACTTCAGGCAGGAACCAGCAAAGGTTGCCTCGATGGTCCTCTACGGCAATGCCTTCAGTATTGTTTCCATTCCCCTGGCTCTGGCTTATGTCCTGCCAAGATTTGGCTGAGGTAGGGGTTTAGTACTAATAAGGGATCATCTTGGCAAGCCGGAAATTGACACACTTCTCAGGATTGCAGATAAAAACGGCGTTGAGGTCAAGACATAGGGATGATTATTAGCTAAGCTAAAAGCATGAAAAAAGTACTGCTAGTTTTCGGATTATTGTTCTTTGTGGGCACGGCACAATCCATGGTGGTGCTTTACCTCGGAAATGAAATTCTGGATCGCTGTGAGGCTGCACTTGTCAACTCTAGCTCAGAAAAAGCAGGCGTATGTTATGGATATATTGCAGGCATCGTAGATGCAGAAGCAAGCTATCAAGCTCGAAATGTTAAGGACGCAAATATTTGTCTCCCCAAAGGAACTACTAACACCGAATTAGCAAGACTCGTGGTATACGAGTTAAGAAAAACCCCGGAACAACTCCACCTTGAAGCTTCTCGTCTAGTTATTAACATACTAGCTGACGCCTTCCCCTGTCCCTAGCAAACTCTTTCGCATAAACGATATAAATTTTATATCGTTGAAACAAAGATAACTTACAGAAAAGATTGGTGGGCGATGCTGGGTTTGAACCAGCGACCCCTGCCGTGTGAAGGCAGTGCTCTCCCGCTGAGCTAATCGCCCATTTGTTCTGTTCCGTGTATTATACGGCCTCGTTTTCTGACATTCAGCCCTCATTATTACAAGCATTCGATGACAACCAGAATAAGAACCCGGTTTGCCCCGAGTCCCACCGGTTACCTGCACATCGGCGGCGTACGCACGGCCCTGTTCTCCTGGCTCTATGCCCGCCGCCACGGTGGCGATTTCATATTACGTATCGAGGACACAGACCGCGAACGCTCGACCGATGAATCCATCCGGATCATCCTGGAAGGCATGGATTGGCTGGGCCTGGATCATGATGAAGGGCCGTTCTATCAGAGCCAACGATTTGACCGCTACCAGGACATTATTAATGAGTTGTTGGATAAGGATCGGGCCTATCACTGTTACTGCAGCAAGGAAGAACTCGAGGCCATGCGCAACGAGGCGATGGCAAAAGGTCATAAGCCGCGTTACAACGGTAAGTGTCGGCCCGGGGTAAACAATCCCCCGGCAGGCGTGCAGCCGGTGATCCGTTTCAAGAATCCTTTGGACGGAGGCGTGGTCATTGATGATCTGATCCAGGGCAAGGTGAGTTACCAAAACACGGAACTGGATGATCTCATCATTGCCCGTTCCGACGGCACGCCAACGTATAACCTGACCGTGGTCGTCGATGACATGGACATGCAGATCTCTCATGTCATCCGGGGTGATGATCACCTGAATAATACACCGCGGCAGATCAATATCTTCGAGGCACTGGATTCTGAATCTCCACGCTATGCCCACGTGCCATTGATCCTCGGCGAGGATGGCAAGCGTTTGTCCAAACGCCATGGTGCGGTGAATGTGCTGGATTTTCGTATCAAGGGTTATTTGCCGGAGGCGCTGTTGAATTACCTGGTGCGGCTGGGCTGGTCATCCGGTGACCAGGAGATATTCAGTCTTGAGGAGATGATCCGGTTATTTGATATCAAGGACGTCAACAAATCCGCCGCATCCGTGAACCCGGAAAAACTGTTGTGGTTGAACCAGCATTACCTCAAACAGGCAGACGACGCCCGCCTGGCCAATCTGCTGGAATCCATGCTCAAGGCGGATGGCATAAACCTGGCTGCCGGTCCGGATCTGAAGGCATTAGTAGCGATACAGAAAGAACGGACCAGAACCCTTCGGGAAATGGCTGACCAGAGCCACTGTTTTTACGAGGACTTCAAGGAATTTGATGTCGATGCCGCCAAGAAGCATCTGCGGCCGGTGGTTGCAGAACCTTTGAAGGCATTACGGGATAAATTAGATAATATTAATGAGTGGCAGGCCGAGCAACTGCACCAGTGCATTATTGATATTACTGATGAGTTTGCGATTAAACTGGGCAAGCTTGCCCAACCACTCAGGGTTGCCGTGACCGGTGGTGGGGTTTCGCCGTCCATTGATGCAACACTGGAGTTGCTTGGTAGGGAACGTACCCTGGCACGCCTGGACAAGGCCCTGACATTTATCCAGGCGCGGTCTTCTTGACAGATTTAGGGGGCTAACGTACTCTCCACGCCTTATTTTTGGGGCCATAGCTCAGCTGGGAGAGCGCTTGCATGGCATGCAAGAGGTCGGCGGTTCGATCCCGCCTGGCTCCACCAGATTCCCGACTATTTCTGCGGAGTCCCCATCGTCTAGAGGCCTAGGACACCGCCCTTTCACGGCGGCAACAGGGGTTCGAATCCCCTTGGGGACGCCATCCATAAAAAAAGGACCATTATGGTCCTTTTTTTTTATGGGAAGGGTAATCACGAATTTGGATTAGAATTCTCGGTTCGACAAATCGTCAGGACAGACGATTTGGAGCGCACAGCGACCGCGAAGCGGCAAGGCACAGGGAAGTACCGCAGCCAGTCCCCTTGGAGACGCCATCATAGAATTCCCTTCACCTGGTGTTATCCCTCCGCTAGGCCCTATTTTCAGTCAGTTATGTTAATTTATAGTCATGGGGGACTGAATAGCCATTTCCTAGATAATAACAATTGATTGGGAACCAAGTTTTGATAACCAACTGGCCTGAAATAGCATTGTCACGGATGCCTTTTACGATCATCAGCGCGTGAGCATCACGACACTCACATATGATGACAAGGGGGGGGGTGACCTCGGGATCACATTCGCGGGTGACTGGCTACTGGGTCAGGACCTGCCGTCAGTGGACAGTATTGTCGATCGGCTCAAGCAATCCCCCAGGCCTGAACGACTGGTCTTTATTACTGATGAGCTTAGCAATTGGAATACCGGGTTTATCAAGGCAGTCATCAAGATCATACACGCCGCCAGTTCGCAGGGGATAGTGGTTGATGAAACCGGCTTGCCTGAGGGCGCGCGCCGGCTGGTTGCACTGGCCTTTGCGGTAAAAGAGCGTGAAGGCGCAAGGCGGGGTCATGATGAGAAAGGACTTCTGGATCAGGTTGGTGAAGCCACCCTGCGCACGTATGAAGAGCAGAGGAATTTGCTGAGGTTTACCGGTGAATTGATGCTGTCGCTCTCCCGTTATCTGCGGGGAAAGGCAACTTATTTGCGTTCAGATCTGGTCCTGTATTTTCAGGAGGCTGGTGCTGAAGCCTTGCCTATCGTTAGCCTCATCAGTTTTTTGATTGGCATGATCTTCGCTTTTGTGGGCGTCAAACAACTCAGTCTGTTCGGGGCCGGCATCTACACTGCCGATCTGGTTGCGGTGGCCATGGTTAGGGAAATGGCGGCGATCATGACCGCGATCATTATGGCTGGTCGCACGGGCGCTGCTTACGCTGCCCAGATTGGAACCATGAAGGTTAATGAGGAAGTCGACGCCTTGAGCACGCTGGGTGTGAACCCGATTGATTTTCTGGTGACGCCCCGGATTATCGCCCTGGTGGTGATGATGCCGCTGTTGACCATGTATTCAAGTTTGATGGGAATCCTTGGCGGTACGCTCGTTGGTCTTATGATGCTGGATGTCAGCCTGGTGCAATACACACAGCAAACGATTAGTGCTGTTGAAATGAACAGCTTGCTTGGAGGATTATTCAAGAGTCTGGTCTATGGTAGTCTGGTTGCATTGGCCGGATGCCAGCAGGGGATGGCGTGTGGCAGCAGTGCCATGGCAGTTGGTCAGAGTACCACCAGGGCCGTTGTCCTGGGAATCGTTCTTATTGTTGTCAGTGCGGCGATCCTCACTGTCATTTATATCAACCTGGGGATATGAGATGAAAACCGGCGAAGCGCATATCGTCGTTGAGGATTTGACGATGGCCTATGGTGATTTTGTCATACAGAGGGATCTTGATTTCACCGTCAATCATGGTGATGTCTTTATTATTATGGGCGGTTCCGGCTGCGGCAAGAGTACCTTGTTGAAGATCATGATTGGCCTGAAGAGTCCTGCAAAGGGCGAGGTCTATTTTGATGGTAAGCCCTTCTGGTCCTCCAGCATAAAAGAACAAGAGGCAATGAAGCGTAAGTTTGGCACTTTGTTTCAGTCGGGCGCGCTCTGGAGTTCGATGACCCTTTCCGAGAATATTGGCCTGGCCTTGACGCAATATACCAGTCTCAGTGATGCCGAAATACGGGAGGTGGCTGCCTATAAGCTGATGCTGGTCGGCCTTGCAGGGTTTGAAGACTATTATCCGAATGAGATCTCGGGTGGCATGAAGAAACGTGCCGGTCTCGCGCGGGCAATGGCCCTGGATCCGGAGATCCTGTTTTTTGATGAGCCGTCTGCCGGACTGGATCCCATCAGTGCAAAACTGCTCGATGATCTGATCCTTGAACTGCGTGACAGCCTTGGTACCACCGTTGTGGTTGTGACCCATGAACTGGCGAGTATTTTTGCAATAGCGAATAACTCAGTGTTTCTGGATACTGATGCCAGGACCCAGCTGGCGACAGGGGACCCGAAAGAACTGCGTGATCACAATAGTAATCCTGTCGTGCGTAACTTTCTGCATCGTGGGAAGGTCGAGGTGCAAGTCGCATGAGCAAGAAGATCAACACCACGCTTATCGGTGCCTTTGTTGTTGGCGCTGCGATTCTCATTGCAGTATCGGTTGCGTTGTTTGGTGGGTCTGAAATCTTCACCAACCGTCAAAAATATGTCGCCTATTTTACCGAAGATACCCAGGGGTTGCGCGTTGGTTCCAATGTCTTGCTCAACGGGGTGAGGGTCGGTTATGTTACCGATATCGCCTTATTGATGGATTGGGTGACTTTTAATACGCGCACCCGGGTGACCATGCAGATCCTGCTGGATAATTTCATCGTCACGCAAAACGGAAAAATACTTGATTCAGATGAACGCGGTGAGGTCAGTCATGATCGAGTCGTTCATGATGCCGGCATGAGGGCCCAGCTTGAGACACAAAGCTTTGTGACCGGCCAACTCGTGGTTAAACTGGTCTTACGCCCGGATACCCCCGCCATTTTGCGCGATGAATCCCCGCCCTATCCGGAGATACCCACGGTTCCATCTGAACTGAAGGCCCTCATGACCAAGCTGGAGCAGTGGATAGCGGATTTTGGAGAAAATGTTGACTTCAAGGAATTAACGGAGCGAGTCATCGCTGTCCTCGAAGGGCTGGAGGGACTTGTTAATTCCCCCGATATTAGCGAGACATTGGCTGGTTTAAACCAGATTATCAATGATAAAGATACCCAGGAATTGTCCACCTCATTACAGGTCACACTGGATAAAATGCAATCTACGCTTGAGGACCTTCAGGGTGCGGCCTCAGCAGCCTCAGAACTCTTTAATGAAGCGGATGGACAGGTTGAAACACTGGGCACCAGCTTTGAATCGACATTGACAGCCTTGAATGATGTTCTGATTAGCAGTGAAGAGACTCTGATTGAGGTCAGGGGTCAGTTAAAAGGTGACTCCGTGCAAATGTATCAGCTGGAGTCCACTCTGGATCAGGTTGAGTCAGCAGCCAGAGCGATACGCGAGTTTTTTGATTATGTAGAACGTAATCCCGAGGCACTGTTAAGAGGAAAGAACCAATGATGGTAAAACAATCCAGTGCGAGTCTGGCATATTTGATTATTCTTTTATTACTGTCGGCATTAGTAGTGGGATGTGCCAGCTCACCGCCGGTGCGGTACTACAGCCTTCAACCAAATGAACCAGTCATGGAGAACGATGCGGAGAATTCTATCATCGTACGTCTGGGTCCCTTGCGCATACCGGAATACCTGAAAAGAACACAGATTGTCACCCGCACTGACAATGCCGAGGTCATTATCGATGATTTTTCCCGTTGGGCTGAACCACTGGATCAGGCCATGCACAGCGTTATCGCAAGTAATCTGGACAGTCTGCTCAGTAATGTCATTGTTGTAGCCTATCCACACATAACGTCCATTGATTTTGATTACTGGATCCTTGGTAGTGTCAGTCGATTTGATGCAGATGTTAATGGTAAGGTTACTCTGATTATGCAATGGGGTCTCATGGATTCCGAGCGGAATACTATCTTGGCACCGCTGCGTCGAAGATTTGAGTCCCAGGCCGCAAATTCAAATGACCCCGGAGCAATCGCAACGGCAATGAGTGATGTGCTCAATCAATTCAGCCATGAAATTGCTGAGCAGCTGGATTCTGCGATCGACAGATAATGTGCACAGGAACTCCACTGAATTACCCGGCGATTCAATAAAAAAACAACAGGATTATGAAAAGGTATATTAAGCAAGGTATTGCCAAACCCATTCGTGCCATCCTTTCAGTCGTTTGGCTGTTTTTGATAATTGCTCCCGTTAGTGCCGGCGCTGCTGAGCAGACTGACTGGGTGATACCAGGTGAACTTCAAAAGGTCCTGGAAAGCAAGATTGAAGAAGTCAGCGCAGCAACCGCCATGGATGAACAGACCAAGGCGACGCTGACAGAACTCTATCGCAGGGCATTAACCAATCTGAATCAGGCTCAAAACTACCAATCAGATGCGGATTTATTTACGCAGGGACGACAGAGTGCACCGGCCGAGACAGAAAAAATCCGGAAAACCCTTGAGCGAAGAGAAAAGATTACCCCCGAAGCGGTCTTGGACTTGTCCGAGGACGTAACGCAATCTGAACTTGAGCTTTTACTGGGGAAGGAAAGGGCTGACCTGGCGGCTGTCGAGGCAAAACTTTCGGATATTAACAAGCGGTTGGAGAACCAGATCAACAGACCTGCAGTTGCTCGCGATAGATTGATCGCTGCCCAGCGTGAACTTGAAGAAGTCAATGCGGAACTGAATCGGTCCGCACCACCGGATGAGACCGCCGAGATGAAGCAGGCACGGAAATGGGAACAGGAAACCCGGGCCCATGCACTCAGCAACGAGATCAAGAAGCTGGACAATGAGTTGCTCAGTCACCAGGCGAGAGTGAGACTTTTGGAAGCAGAGAGAGATCTCGCGGAATACAATGTCAATTATGTCTCCACTCGTGTACAACTGCTCGAGAATCGACTCAGTAAGAGTCGCCTGGAAGAGGCCGAGCAAGTCCAGCAGGAAGCGGAAGCGGTTCAGGAGAAACTCAAGGAAAAGCACCCCCTGATCCAGAACCTGGCTGAAAACAATGTCGCACTTGGTGATAGATTAAAAACAACAGCTCAGCAACTGGAGAGTATTACCAGCGAGTACAATGAGGCCCGCGAAAATACCAGTCGCCTCAGGGAAGAACTGAACACGGTCAAACAAAAACTCGAAGTGGCCGGATTAAGCGAGGCACTGGGAAGGGTGCTGATGGAACAGCGCCGGTCTCTACCTGAGCTGGCATCGATTCGCCAGAAAGCCAGGGAACGCGAACAACTGATCATTGATGTGGGACTAAGACAGATACAGTACGGCGAGGAGCTTCGTAAACTACGTGACATTGACAGCTACATTGACCAGTTAACCAAGGACCTACCACCGCACCAGGTATACGATATTGAAAGTGAACTCAGGGAATTGATCACTACCCGCCTGGACCTGCTCAAGAAGGCGGTTTCAACCGAAGGTAATTATCTGCGGGCACTGGGAGAGCTTGAACTTGCCCAGCGGCAGCTCATTGACATCATTGAGAGCTACAGCGAGTACCTCAGAAAAAGACTGCTGTGGATTCGGAGTATCGAGCCAGTCAGTCTCTCCTTGCTTGACAACCTGCCTGATGAAGTAGGCAGGCTCTTATCACCTGGGAACTGGTACCAGACGGTCAGGGACCTGAGAAGGCAATTGACTGATAACTATCTAATCGCTTTTGCTGTTGTCCTACTTGGACTGTTAATACTTCTGCGCAGACGTTTTCTCAAAAAGGTGCTTTTGACAGGTGAGGATATCCGTCAAGCGCCTAGTGATAACTTTATTCAAACGCTAATGGCTTTGATGTGGACGGCGCTCGCCGCAGCACCGCTGCCGTTGTTATTAATGCTGATTGGCTGGTTACTAGTTTCTGCACCCGATATCAGTGAATTCTCCAATGCGGTGGGAGTCGGACTGATGCGCTTCTCCCGTGAATTTATCATCTTGTTGTTCTTTGCCGACATCTGTATTCCTGATGGTCTGGCTGCGAGACATTTGCGTTGGCCTGTCAACGCTGTCAGAAAGATTCATCAGGAGTTAAATTTGTTGATGGTGCTTTTCCTGCCAGCACTCTTTATTGCTGTTCACAGTGTCAATATCGACAGGGTCGGCTATGGCGGTGGACTGGCAGTGCTGGTTGTGCTGTTTGCGATTGGATCCATTGGCTTTTTTATTATTCGTGTATTCACTCCCCGCGGAGGTGTGATTGCTGATTTTCTGGCCAGTCATACCGCGAGTGTACTGAATCGTTTACGTCCTTTGTGGCTGGGGGCCCTTGTTACTCTGACTGTCACCATGCTGATACTGGTGCTGATGGGTTATCTCTACACAGGTGCAACACTCACACGGAATCTCATCGATATGCTTTGGCTGATATTTTTCCTGGTTCTGGTTCACAGCCTGGTGGTTCGCTGGCTATTAATCGTGGGTCGAAGGCTGGTTGTATTACAGGCTTTCCTGCATGAAACAGGTGCTGAGAAAACTGCACAGACAAAATCCGAAAAGACAGGCGGTGACGAGGCACCGGAAGTGGATGAGCACGAGGTCGATATCGTTAGCCTGAATGTGCAGAGTCAAAAGCTGTTGAACACGGTTGTCCTGTTTGCCGGTGTTATCGGCCTCTGGTTGATATGGGCACCGGTCCTGCCGGCGTTCGGTATTCTTGAAGATGTTTCACTCTGGCACCAGACCGAGATAGTCGATGGGGTGCCGAAATCCGTGCCGGTGACATTGGCGGATATGGCGCTTGCCATTATTGTTATTATTGTGACCATTGCAGCGGCCAGGGGCCTACCTGCTATCCTGGAGTTTATCCTGTTGCAGCGGATATCGATCACCCCGGGGGCAAGGTACACGGCGGCAACCTTGTTGCGTTATAGCATCTTTGCGATAGGGATCATCGTATTTTTCACTTTCCTGGGTGGTAGCTGGTCCCAGATACAGTGGTTGGTTGCTGCCCTCGGTGTGGGTATCGGTTTTGGACTCCAGGAGATTGTTGCCAACTTTATCAGCGGCCTGATCATATTGTTTGAACGGCCGATACGGGTTGGTGACATCGTCACCGTAGGTAATACCACCGGCACAGTGACCCGAATCCAGATCAGGGCGACAACGATCACCAACTGGGACCGGCAGGAATTGCTCGTGCCGAACAAGGAATTTATAACCGGCCGACTGCTGAACTGGACGCTCAGTGATTCGATCAACAGGGCCAATATTCAGGTGGGCATTGCTTATGGCAGTGATGTGAAACGGGCGCTGGAACTGATGAAAGAGGCTGCAGATGAACATGAGAATGTGCTGGATGATCCAGCGCCGCTACTGACGTTTGATAACTTTGGTGATAACACACTCAATCTGCAGTTAAGGGCCTATCTGCCGTCCATGGAAGATCGCTTGCAGACCATCACAGAACTCAATGAGGCCATTAACCGCAAGTTCAAGGAGGCCGGGATCACCATCGCCTTCCCGCAACGCGATGTACACCTTGATGCCAGCAAGCCGATTGAAGTGCGTGTCCGACGGGATAATAACGACAAGAGTCGTGGTTAATTTAATTCATAAAACTACGATTAAACTGTTTTTGTTTATGATGTTGCTCTTCAGTCAAGCGGCAACAGCAAATCAACCATCAGACAAAGAGGTCTTTCTCGACCACGCTGGAGATCCCCGGAAAGGCAATCTGGATGGAATGTTGGAGCACGGATTTATTCGTGTACTGACGACCTATAATCCGCTCTTTTTTACCTTTGATGGCATTGAGCAGAATGGTCTCATCGTGGAATTAACGCGGGCCTTTGAAAATTACCTCAAGGAACAATTTGGCAAGAAAGCCAGACATCTGCGAGTACTGTTATTGCCCGTCTCGCGCGACAAACTGATTCAGAATCTCTTAGCAGGCAAGGGCGAAATTATTGCAGCCAATCTTACTATTACTACTGAACGAGTGGAACAGGTTGATTTTTCAGATCCACTTTATTCTGACATTAGTGAGCTGGTCATCACGGGTCCTGCTGCACCCGATGTCAAGTCATTCGATGATCTGATTTTAACAGGATTACATGTGCGAGAATCCAGCAGTTACTACGAGCATCTGACTTTGCTGAATAATAGTCGCAAGCAAGAGAAAAAGCGAAAGATACCGATTCATAAGGCCGATGAACTGCTTGAAGACCATGATCTGCTGGAAATGGTTAACGCAGGGATCTTGCCTGCAGTGATTGTAGACAGTCACAAGGCGGAACTTTGGGCCCAGGTGTTCACTAAGATCAAGGTGCATGATGATCTTGCTGTACATTCGGGACGTTCTATTGCTTGGGCTGTCCGAAAGGACACTCCAAAGCTCCTTGAGGCTGTCAATGGCTTTGTCAAAACAGCACGAAAAGGAACGTTGTTAGGTAATATCATGATCAACCGCTATCTCAAAAACACGGATTGGGTTGAAAATGTCAGGGATAACAAGAGTAGGCAACGCTATGAAGAAACCATCGAGATCATCAAGCACTATTCAGGGCGTTATGATTTTGATTGGTTAATGATTGCTGCACAGGCATACCAGGAATCGAAACTCGATCAGAGTAAACGCAGTCCGGCAGGTGCAATAGGTATTATGCAGGTCCGACCCAGTACGGCAAAGGATCCCAATGTCGGCATCAACAATATCCACGAGGCTGAAAATAATGTCCATGCCGGCGTAAAGTATCTAAGATTCGTACGGGATCGCTATTTCAGTTCAAAGAAGATCGACCCGGTGGACAGGCTGCTGTTTTCATTTGCAGCCTATAATGCGGGACCGGCAAACATTACTAAGGCACGAAAGCAGGCCAGTAAGATGGGTTTTGACCCTAATAAATGGTTCGGGCATGTGGAAGTTGCCGCCTCACGGACTATCAGCAGAGAGCCCGTGATCTATGTGCGTAATATCTATAAATACTATGTTGCCTACAAACTCATTGAGGATATCCGCCGGGAGCGTGAAGCAGTTCTGGGTGCTGGCCGCTAGTACTCATTTATACTTCCAGTCTGTAGTCATACACCCCGTCAACACAGGCAGCCGGTTACTAACCGGACAGCGGCATATCGTCCTGACCGTGTTCACAAGGAATATGACTATTTTTTGACAAGCAGGCGCTTAGCGACTATATTGCAGTGCACCATAATTGATGATTGGTTCCCTAACTCCTTAATGGAAAAGAGAAACATGAATAATACTGCAGCCAAGAAAAAGGCCAGAGAGACGGAAACTGAGGACAGCCAGGCCACCTATAATCTGTTTGATCCCTTTGGCCTCAGTCAGGCGATGGTCGACCTGACACAGTCCTGGACGGGCACCCCTGAGCAGCTGCTGCAGGATCAGTTGAATTCGATGGATTCTTGCCTGAGCCTTTGGCAGGATTCGATGTCCCGGTTCATGGGCAAGGCCGGGGCAGAAGAAGGCAATAACAAGCCGACTGATCGTCGCTTCAAGCATGAGGCCTGGGAGTTGAATCCCTTTTTTGATTTTATCAAGCAGTCCTATCTGATGGGTGCCGATGCGATCCTCAAGACCGTCAGTAACATTGAAGGCCTGGATGAAAAAGCAGCCCATAAACTGGAGTTTTATACCAGGCAGTTTGTTGATGCCATGTCACCCAGTAACTTCGCGCTGACGAACCCGGAAGTCCTGGAGCATGCGCTCCAGACTCAGGGCCAGAACCTGGTGAAGGGGTTTCAGAATTTCTGCAAGGATTTCGATCCCAGGACCGGCCAGTTGCAGATCAGCATGGCTGACAAGGAAGCGTTCAAGCTGGGCGTAAATATTGCCACTACGCCGGGCCAGGTTATTTATCAGAATGATCTGATGCAATTGATCCAGTACACACCCTCAACCGAAACCGTGTACAAGACACCCTTATTGATCGTGCCGCCATGGATTAACAAATACTATGTCCTCGATCTCCAGCCCAAGAATTCCATGATCAAATGGCTGGTGGCACAGGGCTACACGGTATTCGTCATCTCCTGGATCAATCCTGATGAGAACCACAGCGAGATTGACTTCGAGGATTACATTTTCGATGGCCTGATCACCGCGATGGATGTGATTGAAACGTCTACCGGTGAGCACGAAGTCAATGCCGTGGGTTACTGCATCGGCGGTACCCTGTTGGCTGCGGCACTCTCTTATCTCAAGGCAAAACAGGATGAGCG
>WVYN01000047.1 GCA_011772965.1 Gammaproteobacteria bacterium | reverse complement strand
ATAGGGCGGTTTGGTAGCGTTTGCGGCTCGATGGAGCGGTCCGAGGACAACGCCTACCTCGATCCCGTACGTGGTCGGGCTCCGCTGATTCTGGGCGGGCAAGATTTCCGTTCCATCACCGACGCGGTCATCGAGCCGTTGGAGCGTCCACCGACGGCGGGTTGGTGGATCTGTCTCGGAATCTCGCTGATCCTGCTCTCGTTCTTGGGGATCAGCACGGCCTGGCTGTTCTGGGAAGGGGTCGGCATCTGGGGCCTGAACAACCCCGTCGGCTGGGGCTGGGCGATCGTCAACTTCGTGTTCTGGGTCGGCATCGGTCACGCGGGCACGCTGATCTCGGCGATCCTGTTCCTGTTCCGGCAGAAGTGGCGCACGTCGATCAACCGCTCGGCCGAGGCGATGACGATCTTCGCGGTGATGTGCGCGCTGATCTTTCCCGGCATCCACGTCGGCCGCGTGTGGGTCGCCTACTGGATGTTCCCGATCCCCAACCAGATGGAGATGTGGCCGAACTTCCGCAGCCCGCTGCTGTGGGACGTCTTCGCGGTCAGCACCTACGGCACGGTCTCGCTGCTGTTCTGGTACGTCGGCCTGATCCCCGACCTGGCCACGCTGCGCGACCGGGCGAAGCAGGGTCTGCGCAAGCTGGTCTTCGGTGCCCTGTCCCTGGGCTGGCGCGGCTCCAACCGGCACTGGCAGCACTACGAGCGGGCCTACCTGATCCTGGCGGCGCTGGCCACGCCGCTGGTGCTCTCGGTGCACTCGATCGTCTCGATGGACTTCGCGGTCTCGCAGCTTCCGGGCTGGCACACGACGATCTTCCCGCCGTACTTCGTCGCCGGCGCGATCTTCTCCGGCTTCGCCATGGTCGTGACGCTGATGGTGATCACGCGCAAGGCGTTCGGCATGGAGAAGATCATCACCATGCGGCACTTCGAGAACATGGCCAAGATCATCCTGGTCACCGGCTCGATGGTCGGCTACGCCTACGGCATCGAGTTCTTCATCGCCTGGTACAGCGGCAACCCCTACGAGCAGTTCGCCTTCGTCAACCGCGCCTTCGGGCCCTACGCCTGGGCCTACTGGATCATGGTCACCTGCAACGTGATCTCGCCGCAGATCTTCTGGTGGAAGAAGGCGCGGANNATCCTGTTCGTCGTCTCGATCTTCGTCAACATCGGCATGTGGTTCGAGCGCTTCGTCATCGTCGCCACCTCGCTGCACCGCGACTTCCTGCCCTCGAGCTGGGACTACTACGCGCCGACGTTCTGGGACGTCGCGGCGTTCGTCGGCAGCTTCGGCCTGTTCTTCACGATGTTCTGCCTGTTCGTGCGCTT
>WVYN01000080.1:191715-260026 GCA_011772965.1 Gammaproteobacteria bacterium | reverse complement strand
TACGTGACCAATCGTTCCCACATTTACATGCGGCTTCTTGCGTTCAAATTTCTCCTTGGACATTGATTGTTCTCCTCAGCGAAACAATAAATTTAGACTTTCACTCAATTCCGGCACAACCGTTGATTACACTGGAGCCCATAACCGGATTTGAACCGGTGACCTCTTCCTTACCAAGGAAGTGCTCTACCGACTGAGCTATATGGGCGAATTCAATTCATTAATTATTCACCCTATTTTGGAGCGGGTGATGGGAATCGAACCCACACTATCAGCTTGGAAGGCTGAGGTTCTACCATTGAACTACACCCGCATCGCCTGATATTTCCCAAGCCGGATGACATTTATAACTCGCTGAAATGCCATTTTAACTACCATTATCAGTAATCCCGGCGGCTCCTCATTCGGCGAATCTCTGTTGCGGGCCCCCACACCATATATATATGGTGGAGGGGGTAGGATTCGAACCTACGAAGACATAAGTCAGCAGATTTACAGTCTGCCCCCGTTGGCCGCTTGGGTACCCCTCCGAAAAGTAAGCCGACGATTTTCAATGAATTAGGATAGGGTGTCAACAACCTTGCTGACAATTTTTAACCGCTGGGGCGGATGATTTTTCCACTCCCGGCATGGCGAATTTCCGTCGTATGATCCTGATTTCCAAGCTTGCCTGTGAGAATGTAATCCAGCTGCCGGGGAAAATATGAGCGGACCTTTAGCGCGGATCTGGCTGGTGGCAGGCCCGCTGGATTTGCACTGGTGGATATCAGTGGCCCCGCCCGGCGACAGAGTGACTGAACCACAGGGTGATCACTGACCCGCACTGCGACGGTATCGTGACTGCCCCGGACCCAATCCGGCACGATTGGCCGGGCGGGCAATAACCAGGTTACCGGCCCGGGCCAAGTCGCCAATACCCGATTTTTTACAGATTTGTCCGGAAATTCCACATATGGCAGAAGCTGGTCGATTGTTGCAGCCACCATTATTAGCCCCTTGTGAACCGGTCGCTGCTTCATAGTGAGAATACGGGAAACTGCAGGCCAGAAGTGTGGCAGACACCCGAGACCATAGACAGCCTCCGTAGGATAGGCAATCACTCCACCCGAGTGAAGTACCTTGATTGCCATGCGTAAGTGCCAGGGAGTCAAGCTTGCCGCTTCTTGATCTTATCCCGTTTTCCGTCGAGCCTTCCTTCTACCGCGCGCCGGTGCCTCGGCCAGGATGGTTTGCGACTCTTCCAGCGTCAGGCTGGCGGGTTCCTTGTCCTTGGGAATCTTCGCGTTTTTCTTGCCGTCTGTTACATAGGGACCATAACGACCATTGAGGATGGAGATGCCTTCCTCCTTAAAAACCTTGATCTCTCTCTCGGCATCGAGCTTCTTTTTCTCGGCTATCAACTCGAGCGCCCGCTCGAGTCCCACAGTATAGGGATCATCTTCTTTTTTGAGTGACACAAACTTGCTGCCATAACGTATATAGGGACCAAACCGACCGATATTGGCTGCAACTTCCTCGCCCTCGGGCGTCTCCCCAAGTAATCTCGGCAACTTGAACAGTTCCAGG
Source organism: Gammaproteobacteria bacterium (assembly GCA_011772965.1). Classification (GTDB taxonomy): domain Bacteria; phylum Pseudomonadota; class Gammaproteobacteria; order Eutrophobiales; family Eutrophobiaceae; genus SZUA-592. The sequence continues at coordinate 258,460 of WVYN01000080.1, read as the reverse complement.
GCTTCTGCCAACTCGATGGCGTCCATTCGCTGACCGGGCCGGAGCCCGGCGAATTTGGGCTTCTCTTCGTCTTCACGGGTGCCTATCTGGACATAGGGTCCGTAACGTCCCATCCTGACCGAAACGGGGGAACCGCTCTTGGGATCTATGCCCAAATCCCGGGCCTGGGTGGCCTCTTTGCGGCTGACATTTTCTTCCTTGTCTTTGACCTTTTTATCGAACGCATTCCAGAATTCTCGCATGAGAGGAATCCAGTCCTTTTCACCTCTGGAAACGGCATCAAGTTCATCCTCCAAGCGTGCCGTAAATTCATAATCGACATAATCATGAAAATGTTCCGTCAGAAACTTGTTGACGATCCGGCCAACATCTGTGGGTATGAAGCGTTTGTTATCCAGTTCCACATACTCCCTCTGAATCAGCGTATAGATGATGCTGGCATAGGTTGATGGGCGCCCGATGCCAAATTCTTCCAGCGACTTCACCAGGCTTGCCTCAGTAAATCGCGGTGGTGGTTCGGTAAAATGCTGGTTGGCATTAATCTGTTTCAGCTCGACGACGTCGCCTTCCTTCAGGGGCGGCAATAGGTTCTGATCAGAATCCTGCTTGGCATCGTCCTGTCCTTCCAGATAGACCATCATGAATCCAGGATCAGCGATTGTAGAGCCATTTGCCCGAAAGGTATTGCCCTCACCACAGTTGAAATCAACTGCAATTGTATTGATAGTGGCATGCTTCATCTGGCTGGCCACTGTACGTTTCCAGATTAATTCATACAATCTGAATTGATCACTGGACAGGTGTGACTTGATGTCTGCAGGTACGCGATGAACTGATGTCGGACGTATTCCTTCATGTGCCTCCTGTGCATTCTTGGATTTTGTCTTGAACTCCCGTGGTTTTGCAGGCTGATTATCTGTTCCATACCGCTCGGCAATAAATTCCCTGATCTCATCTATAGCCTCGTTTGCGAGCGTAACAGAATCTGTACGCATATAGGTAATCAAACCGACCGCACCATCGCCGATATCGATACCCTCGTAAAGCTGCTGGGCAACACGCATGGTGCGCTGTGCAGTGAAGCCTAGTTTACGTATGGCCTCCTGCTGCATGGTTGAAGTAATGAATGGTGCCGCCGGTTGTCTTCTGCGTTGTTTCTTCTCGATCGTGCTGACTATTAATTTGCCATTGGCCAGTTTGGTCAGCTTGTCTTTGGCTGCATTGGCAGTTTTGGTATCAGTGATCGTGAATTGCTTGAGTTTTTCTCCGTCCAGGTGCATCAACTTAGATGAGAATTCCGATTTATCAAATCTAAGGTCGGCATCGATAGTCCAGTATTCCCTGGATTTGAATTTTTCTATTTCCTCTTCGCGCTCCACAATCATCCGTAGTGCCGGGCTTTGTACCCTGCCAGCAGACAATCCTCTTCGAATCTTTTTCCATAACAGGGGGGACAGATTGAAACCGACAAGATAATCTAGTGCACGCCTTGCCTGCTGAGCATTGATAAGTTCTTTTGATAATTCCCTAGGATGCGCAATGGATTGCTGTATGGCTGATTTCGTAACTTCGTGAAAAACAACACGATGGACATCTTTATCCTTCAATGCACCCTTCTCTTTGAGCAATTCATACAGATGCCACGAGATCGCCTCACCTTCACGATCAGGGTCTGTAGCAAGATATAGCGTATCTGCTTTCTTCAATGCCTTTGCGATTGCATCAACAGATTTGGAGTTTTTTTCAATCTGTTCATACTTCATTTCGAAATTATGTTCAGTATCGACAGCACCGGCTTTCGGCAATAGATCACGTACATGGCCATACGATGCCAGCACATCGTAATCTTTACCGAGATAACGATTCAGGGTTTTTGCCTTTGCAGGCGATTCCACAATGACCAGTGATTTGCTCATAATTTAAAATTAAAAATGCTGTACGAAAAAAGCTTAGCGTGATGGCTAGTGTAGATTGGTATTGATATCGTCCATCACAATATCTTCCATCCAGGTGATGGCGGCCTCTTTGTCGGGTTGGTTGAATAAAACCATCAGGACGACCCATTTCAATCTCTGTAAATCAATCTCACAACTTTCAAGAGCCATAATTCGATCAATAACGAGCTCTCTTTCCTTGGCATTCAAAACCCTGGCTTGTTCAAGGAACAACAGGAATCCCCTGCACTCAGCATTCAATCTATCCAGCTCCTGATCATTAAATACTCTTATTGATGAAAGATCCGAGGTGGCAGTATCGGCAAAGTCTCTTTGGGTCGCGAGGCCTTCAAGCCATAAAAATGCCTTGTCAATCTGCAGATCCCTGAAACCTGCTTCAATTAACTGGCTTTTGAGTGATTCCTGATCCGGGGTAAATTCGAGGTCATCCTCAATGTAGTTGTCGAAAATATACATCAAGACATCCAATACAGTTTCTTTCATTTAATACAGTCTCTGATTTTTTCTCATATAGAGTCCACCCGGTTCCGCACTCACCAATCCCTTGATCTCAAGCATTGTGAGCATGGATGAAACGGCATCTGCCGTCAATCCACTCAAATTAATCAGTTTATCCATGGATATCGGGTCATGTCCTATACATTCCAGCAATATTTTACTATCCCGGTCAAGCTCTGCTTGTAAAACATGGGGACCCGTGGGCAGCTGTTTTTTAATGAATCCCGGGCCTATCACCCCGGAAAGTTCCTCCAGAATATCCTCAATGGATTCCGTCAAACACGCACCCTGTTTGATTAAATCATGACAGCCACGGGCCATCGGGTTATAAATTGAGCCCGGAACTGCAAAGACATCGCGACCCTGATCCAGTGCGTGTCTCGCTGTAATCAGTGAGCCACTCTTTTGTGCAGCTTCAATTACAATTACACCCAGACTCATGCCGCTGATAATCCTGTTACGACGGGGAAAGTTTTCCGGTACCGGCGGTATACCTGTCGCAAACTCGGTAACCAAAGCTCCCCCCCTGGCTTGGATATCATTCGCCAGTTGTTTATGGCGCATTGGATATATCTTGTCCGCCCCACATCCCATCACAGCAACAGTTATGCCACCTTCTTCAAGCGCGCCACGGTGTGCACAATAATCGATACCCGTAGCCAGACCACTATTAATGACAAATCCGGCGCGGATTAACGCGGAAGCGAATTCATGAGCCGTTTGCCGACCCGAGTGAGATGGATTGCGGCTACCCACGATACTGAGTTGGGGACGCTGTAGCTGTGCGAGTTTGCCCCTTACAAATAATACAGGCGGTCTGTCAGGCAGTTCCCTGAGTAACCGCGGGTAATTATCATCATTGACTGTGATCAAATAATGATGTGGTTGTTTCAACCATTTGATGTCTTTTTCAACAGCCTTGATATCAGGATCGGACAAATATCGAATGGCCTTTTCAGGTACACCGATTGCTCTTAACTCCGTGGCAGGAATGGAAAGGATATTCTGCGGTGTGGTAAAAAGTTCAAGTAACTGCCTGATGTGAACCGCGCCTAGACCGGGCGCCCTTGAAAGTACGAGCCAACTCTCCATGATGTCTTCCATGACGATCTCCATGTGTATACAGGGTTATTTTGCATGCATTTGAATAAAAATGGCAAGGGTTGAAGATAAAAAAACAGCGTCCGGAGACGCTGTCTGTATTTCTAACCAGGATTGAATATTAGAGGTTAGTTACGATATCAAACTTATGCATGGGTGCAACAGCTTCCATCACCAGAGCGTAACTCACTTTCTCAAAGGTCCGGAATACCATTATCACTCCAGCATATTCCTGTGGTAACTCTACTTTTTCACCCTTGGATTTTGGTCTGCCAAGATAACCTATTAGATCCGTATCTTCGAGTGTTTCCTGGTATTTTTGCTTCTTGGTTGTATCCCTTTCTATGCCAGCAGCAACGAAGTCTTCAACATATATACCGCTCTGGTAAACACCCAGGACCGTGCCCGGCTGCATACCATCATCGAACCCGAGATCAACTACCACGACCTGATATTGGCCAATCTCTGCCACACCATCTATTACCGAAATCAGATTGCCGCTGACTTCTAGGTCCGGTGTCACAGGGATGAAATCACCAATGTATTCGCTATCGGATTGTTCTATAAGGCGGTCACCCACAAGTACCTCACGGTTTGACTCAGAAACGACCAGAGAGGCCGGGTCACCACTTGTAGTGAGATAGGCATCTCCAATGTAGAGCGCCTCGTATCCAAGAATTTCCTTTTCATCCTTCACCGGATTTACATAAGCTTGCCCCTTGCGATAGATCGCATAACGGGTCACATCTGTGTCTTCTGCTACCCCACGTACATAAATTTTATCCCCGGTACCGGCGATCAGATGCTGATCATAACTCGAGACCACGTAGGGCCATCCATCCATCTCGTCTGCGTCAACAACCAGCGGACGGGCCAGGAATTGTTTGATAATATCGATCGGAATGGAAGGAACAGCGCGTTGTTTATCGATTACCCGGATTTTGGGTTCAAGTTTTATATAGCGGCTATCTCGGTCGCCACCACGCCGGATAGCAGCTTCTCGTGGCGGTGGTATGATTTCACCATTGATTTCAAGATAAGGTACGCCGTCAATATATTTCAGTGCGACAACATCACCAGGATAGATGAGATGGGGATTTTCAATATGGGGGTTCACATTCCAGACCTTGGGCCATAGCCAGGGGTTGGCCAGAAAACGATCAGAAATGTCCCAAAGTGTATCTCCCTTGACGACCACATAGCGATCGGGATGGTCAGGTCTGATCTGGACTTCATCCGCCTGAGAGACAACAGCAACCACCAATAATGTTATTATAAGTAAGAATTTATTCAGCATAGCTATAACCTTACGCACAATCCTTAATGTAGATTAGCAAAAAGTCTAGCAAAATATCCGTCTGAGTACACACTTTTTGTACGATATGTGTGAACTGGGTTTTTTCTGTATACTTCAGTAGCTTATTGCATTTTGAGATTTTCAGATGGCTTTACTTAACGTTCTGCATTTTCCCAATCCACGACTGCGCCTGAAGGCCAAACCTGTCGGCACAGTCGATGACACTATCAATACCCTCGCCAAGGACATGCTGGACACCATGTACGCCGAGGGTGGCATTGGTCTCGCAGCTACCCAGGTCGATGTCCAGAAGCGGGTCATTGTCATTGATCTTTCAGAACACCGGGATGATCCTATGTGCTTGATAAATCCAGAAATAATCGAACTTGAAGGGACAGAGCAAATGCAAGAGGGTTGCCTCTCCGTGCCCGGCTATTACGACCTGGTGGAGCGGGCCGAAAAGATACGTTTCCGCTATCTGGACCTCGAAGGCCAGGCGGTAGAGGCAAATGCGGAGGGATTGCTGGCAGTATGTATACAACATGAAATTGACCATCTGGATGGCAAACTCTTCATTGATTACCTCTCACCCCTGAAACAACAGCGACTGCGAAAAAAACTGGAAAAACAGGAACGGCTTGAACGCCAGCAGGTGCAGGTCCTCTAAAGTGGGCTTACAACTGGCCTTTGCGGGCACACCGGTGCTGGCTGCAACGGTACTCAAGTGCCTGCTTGAAACCGGCCGGCATCCCGTCAAGCAGGTGTATACCCAGCCTGATCGTCCGGCAGGGAGAGGCAGGAAACCCCGGGCCAGTGCGATCAAGGAACTGGCCCTGGAATGGAATCTCTCTTTAAATCAGCCAGATAGAGCCGAATCCATGGATCCGGAACAGCAATTAGAGAACCTGGATCTGCTGGTTGTTGTCGCCTTCGGGATGATATTACCGGCAGACATCATCTCCCGACCCAGGTTGGGCAGCATCAATATCCATACATCCTTACTCCCCCGTTGGCGTGGCGCGGCCCCGATTCAGCGGGCTATAGAAGCGGGAGATACGGAGACCGGTGTCACTATCATGCAGATGGATGCAGGGCTGGATACCGGCCCAATCCTGGCCCAGGCCAGTTGCCCGATAACTGCCCAGGATAACAGCGGCACGCTGCATGACCGGCTGGCCAGGCTAGGGGCAGATTGCCTGCAGAATACGCTGGACAAGTTGGAGCTTGGCACCATCCAAGCGGTCGCCCAAGATGATCAGAAAGCTACCTACGCGGCCAAGATCAGCAAAGCGGAGGCGAGGCTCGACTGGAATCGTTCCGCCCGAGAACTGGACCGACAGATTCGGGCATTTAATCCTCACCCAGTTGCCTATTGCGAATTGAATGGGCAGACCTTTCGCATCTGGGAAGCAGAGCCTGTCGCAGAAAAGAGCTCCCAGGCACCGGGGGTCATAATCGCCAGTGATAAATCCGGTATCGATGTCAGTACGGCGGATGGCGTCTTGCGCCTGCGCAGGATTCAGCCTGCCGGGAAACGGCCCATGACCGTGGCCGAGTTCCTGAACGGCCAGCCCGGGTTTTTTAACTGGAATAATCACCTTGCCTGATGGCCCTGAACACCCGGGATTTTTGACGCATGCAAGCCCGTACTTGTGCCGCCAGGATCCTGGCAAGGATATTTTCAAGGCAACAGAACCTGAGCAGGATATTGCCAAGATTTCTTCCCGCACTTGAAGATAAACGCGACCGGGCCCTGGCCCAGGAATTGAGCTACGGCGTCATGCGTTGGTATCACAGGCTGGATTACATTCTGTCAATACTTCTAAACAAACCGCTCAAGTCCCGGGACATGGATATTAAGGCCCTGCTGCTGGCCGGCTTGTACCAGTTTGAATATACGCGGATACCGCCGCATGCCATCGTCTCTGCAACGGTTGATAGCAGTCGGGAGCTTCGCAAGCCCTGGGCGAAAGGCCTGGTTAATGCCTTGCTAAGAAAATATCAAAAAGATAGTAAGTACTTACAAGAAAAAGCGTTCAAAGAGCCCTCTGCGCGTTTTTCGATGCCGGGATGGTTACTCTGCAGGCTCCAGAATAATTACCCTGAAAAATGGCTGGAGATTGCAAAAGCCTGTAACAGCAGGCCACCCATGACTCTAAGAATCAACCCGTGCCTGATTTCCGCGGAGCAGTATTCAAGCATGCTAAAAGAGGCAAAGATTGCTGCAGAACTGGTATCGCCGTCCCTGCCTCAAGCAATCCGACTGATTCAGGCAGTAGACGTTGATGAACTCCCCGGCTTTTATGATGGCCTTGTCTCGGTCCAGGATCTGGCAGCACAACTTGTACCGGTATTGATGGATCTCCGGCCTGGCCAGCGCATCCTGGATGCCTGTGCAGCGCCCGGCGGCAAACTGGCCCACATTCTGGAAACCGAACCCGGCTTGGGAGAAGTTGTTGCCATCGAGCCAGAGGCAAGTCGCTGTGAAAGATTGCAGGAAACCATCAGCCGTCTGAATCTGAGGGCAAGCATCCACCGGGCAGACGCCTGTGATACAGAGAGCTGGTGGGATCAAATTCCATTCGACAGAATCCTGATCGATGCTCCCTGCAGTGCAACCGGCGTGATTCGCCGGCACCCGGATATCAAATACCTGCGTCAGGCCAATGATATTCAGACAGCGGTGCAAACCCAACGGCAAATACTCTCATCGCTCTGGCCGTTACTGCGCTCTGGGGGTAAGCTGCTCTATGTCACTTGTTCGATCTTGTCTGAGGAAAATGATAGGCAGGCAGCTGATTTTCTTGATGGACACAGTGACGCCAAATTAATCCCTATCGATGGGGACTGGGGCCATCAAACCGAGTATGGCAGACAAACCCTGCCGGGTGATGCCAATATGGATGGTTTTTATTATGCGTGTTTCCAGAAAAGCTGATTTTTATCAATTTTTACATCCCCTCGCCCTGGCGGTCTGCCTTGCTTTAATTGCCTACCCAAGTGATGCGGCTATCCCCGGTATTGAGATCGATTATGTGAATTGTGACCTATCTGAAGGCTTCTACTTTCTGGACGCACACATGAGCGTGGAACTCAGTGAAGAGTCAAAGAAAGCGCTTATACATGGCATCCCGCTGCGTTTTGATATAGAAATCAAGATTATTGAAAAGCGTGACTGGCTTTGGAATAAGACCATATTTTCCAATATGATTATCTACAGACTCAGTTACCAGCCCTTGACCAATTATTATATCGTCACCAATATCAGTAACGGTCGTCGTCAGCAATTTTTCAACCTGGACGAGGTTCTGGATTACCTCGGAAATATCGAAAATCATAAACTATATGAATTCGGAAGATTTCCTTTAAACAGGAATTATGCTGGTCTACTAAGGGCACGCTTAAATATCAAGGCGCTACCCACACCACTTAAACCACTGGCCTATATCTCATCGCAGTGGCACCTGGCCAGCCAGTGGGTTGAATGGAGACTCGAGTAATGAGGAAAGGCGGTCAACTGATCTTTTTTGCAGGCATATTCCTGTTCCTGTTCATGCTGTCATCATTGTTAATGATGAGCAATGCGCTGCAGGACTCAAGCCATTTCAGCGAATTCTATCTCGGGTTGTTGATTTTCAACACACTTGGGCTGCTGGTACTGGTCGTTCTTATTTCTGTCAATCTCAGGCGTTTGATTCATCAATTACAGAAGCGCCTGCCTGGTGCGCGAATGACAGTACGCATGGTGACCATGTTTACTATCCTTTCTCTGACTCCAGTGTTAATCGTTTATTATTTCTCACTCGATTTTCTTATCCGCGGAATTGATAACTGGTTTGACCTTCGGGTTGAACAAGCACTGGACGATTCCCTTGAGTTGAGCCGTCTGTCACTGGACAGAAGAATGCGTGAGTTATTGAAAAAAACAGAACAGGCCGCAGAAAAAATTGCAATGACACCCGAAGCATCAATTCCTTTCGACCTGGATGATTTACGCGTTCAAGCCGGTGCCAAGGAATTTACCTTGTTAACCCGTCAAGGTGGCATTATTGCTTCAAGTAGTGATGACCCCACACGTTTGGTACCTGAGCGCCCAAGTGAAACCATTCTTCTGCAACTGCAACAAGGGAACAGTTATGCTGGTCTGGACACTATAGGAAATACAGGTTTGAGTATTCGTATTGTTGTAAATGTGCCCGAGGCCAACATCACCAGTGAAACCAGAATAATCCAAGGCCTATTCACGATATCCGAACGAATTAATCTGCTTGCGAACAGTGTCCAAAATTCCTTTGTTAAGTATAAGGAATTGGCCTATCTACGTGAACAGCTCAAAAAAAGTTTTGTCATTGTTCTCACCCTGGTCCTGCTGTTCAGTATATTCAGCACAGTCTGGGCGGCATTTTATTCCGCGAGATTACTGGCCGAACCAGTAACAAACCTGGCAAAAGGCACACGGGCAGTCGCCGATGGTAATTATGATACCCGGTTACCTGTGCCAAGTAATGATGAACTGGGCTTTCTTGTCGCTTCATTCAATGATATGACCAGAAAAATTGCTCTGGCACAGGATGAAGCTAGCAGGAGCCGAAATGAGGCCGAGATACAAAGATCATATCTGGAAACTGTTTTGAGTCGATTGTCATCAGGAGTTATCGTGCTTGATCATAATAGCGTGATTAGAACCGCTAACGAGAATGTTTCCCAGATTCTCGGCATACCGGTTGAAGAGCTTGTTGATCACAGTGTTGAAGAAATTGCGGAGAATCATCCATACCTAGAGAATTTTAAGAAACTACTTTCAGCCAACCTGCTTTCCACTGATACTGACTGGCGTGAACAGATTAGCCTGGTTCGTGAAAATGCACGCTCAACACTGATGTGTAGTGGAACTATTCTGCCTCCATCACACAATATCTTGCAGGGCTATGTCATCGTGATTGACGATATCACTACAGTCATTCAGGGACAACGAAATGCAACCTGGAGCGATATGGCCAGACGTTTGGCACATGAAATCAAAAATCCGCTCACACCAATACAACTGGCTACCGAAAGACTGCGTCAAAGATATCGGTCGGGTTTGGACAAGGAGGAAGCAGACAAGTTTGACCGCCTGACCAATACCATTATCCAACAAGTCGAGACCATGAAAGACATGGTCAACTCGTTTACAGATTTTTCTCGAATACCTGAAATCAACCTGCAGACAGCCAATATAAACAGCCTAGTCTCTGAAGTGGTAGACCTTTATTCGAATCTTAACCAAAACACAGAGATCATTACCAAACTGGCAGATGATCTACCCCTGATATCGGTCGACAAAAGCCGGTTGAGACAAGTATTCAATAATCTTATAAAAAACGCACTGGATGCCTGTGAGAAATCCAGAACCTCGAAGCTAGAAATCAGCACAGAATATGTAAGAGAAAAACAAAACGGTTTCGTAGAGATCAAAATCAAGGATTCCGGCATGGGTCTCCCGGAAGATATAATGGATCAAGTATTTGAACCATACACCACAACCAAGGCAAAAGGTACAGGGCTTGGCCTGGCAATTGCCAAGAAAATTGTTGAAGAGCACCGTGGAATCATATGGGTTGAAAACAATCCAGAAGGCCATGGTGCCAGTGCTATAGTCCGCCTGCCAGTTGCAGAGATAATTGATCAGGTATCAGAACAACTGTCATGAACGAAAAAATTCTGGTTATTGATGATGAACCTGATATCCGGAACCTGGTCAAGGAAATTCTTGACGATGAAGGATATATAGTAAAAACATCAAAAGATGCGGGAGAAGCCATTGAGATTCGGAACAGTTTCAAGCCTGATCTGGTACTGCTGGATATCTGGATGCCCGAGATGGATGGAATTGCCCTGTTAAAACAATGGGAGCAGCATGACCAACTCAATTTGCCCATTATTATGATGTCGGGGCATGGAACAGTTGAAACTGCAGTCGAAGCGATAAAGCTCGGTGCCTATGATTTTGTTGAGAAACCATTGTCTCTGGCAAAACTTCTGCTCACTGTCAGGCATGGGCTCGAAAAGGTCCGGTTGCAAACTGAAAACATTCGCCTGAGACACCAACAGGGCTATATCGAACTGCCCATTGGCGAAAGCCCGGTCATGCATCAGATTTATAGTCACATGGATCGGATTGCCAATCACGATACCCCAATACTCATCACTGGAGAACCAGGCACTGAAAAAGAAACCTTTGCACGATATGTCTATAAAAACGGCAAGCGTGCAACTGGTCCTTTTATATCTGTTAACATATCTGCTCTCTCAAGTGATAATGCACTGGAAGCACTTTATGGTAGTGAAATAGATGGGGGTATTCACAAGGGGCTGATAGAAAATGCTGATCAAGGCATCCTGTTCCTGAAAGATATTGCAGATCTGGAACTTCCTATTCAGGCCAGGTTACAGGATACACTTGAAAATAATGTCATTATCCGGATTGGGGGCAAACAAGCGGTCAGTATTAATGTCAGGTTCATTTTCGCCAGTAGTCAAAATCTTGATATGCTCGTTAAACAAGGCAGTTTTCGAGACGATTTATATTACCAACTCAATATCTTGCCTCTTAAAATACCTGCGTTACGGGAACATCGGAACGATATTCCGGTATTAATGGATTTTTTCATCGATCACTTTGCCGAGGACCAGGGGCTCCCTCGAAGAAAATTTACGAATGCAGCCAGCAATTATCTGCGCAGCTATGACTGGCCAGGTAATATCCGCGAGTTAAAAAACCTGGTGCAAAGACTGTTGATACTGGGTACAAAAGAAACAATTGATATTGAGGAATTGCAATTTACACTGGGTGCTCAACCGATCCGGGTAGTAGACAAAGACTATAATGCCAATTTCGAACTTCCCTTACGTCAGGCCAGGGAGCAATTTGAAAAATCCTACCTGGAATATAAACTTGAGCGAGCGAATGGAAGCGTCAGCAAGGTTGCCGCAGATGTTGGCATGGAAAGAACCCATTTATATCGAAAACTGAAATCTCTAGGCATAGAAATCAATCCTGACTAGCCTGATAAAATTAATTAAGGAACGTTCATGGTTACTTTCACCGGAAATTTCATAGATAATTCCCCGTTATGAAAATAATAATACTCGGTGCGGGCCAGGTTGGTTCTTCTGTTGCTGCAAATCTTGTCAGTGAAGCAAATGATATTACTGTTGTAGATTCAAATCCTGCCAGCCTGTTGAATATGAGTGAGCGTTACGATCTGAGAACAGTAGTCGGTATTGCATCTCATCCCTCCGTACTTGCCAAGGCCGGTGCCAAGGATGCAGACATGATCATTGCCGTTACCAACAATGATGAAGTCAATATGATAGCTTGTCAGGTTGCCTATACCCTGTTTCATACACCCACTAAAATCGCGCGTGTAAGAAACAATGAATACTTGAGCAATCCCGCATTATTCAATCAGGAATCGATTCCTATTGATGTATTGATAAGCCCGGAAAAAATCGTCACACAGTATATTGAACGCTTGATAAACTTCCCGGGCGCCTTGCAAGTACTGGACTTTGCCGGTGGTAATGCACAGATGGTTGCCATTTCAGCTCATTACAACGGACCGCTGGCAGGCAAACAATTGTCAGAACTTCCGGAGATATTACCTGGCGTGGAAATCCGGGTCGTGGCCATTTTCCGGGCCGGGGCATCCATCATCCCGGATGGCAGCACGCGTATCATGGCAGAAGACGAGCTCTTTATCATTGGGGCACCAAAGCATGTTCGCTCCTTGCTGAAAACCGTTCGTAATATGGAAAAAATGGCAAAACGCATCATTATTGCCGGTGGCGGGAACATTGGTATGCGTCTTGCCAAGACCCTAGAAGACCGGTATCAAGTAAAGCTCATTGAGTTGAACTCCCAACGGGCGCAGGCCGTTTCAGAAGAACTTCTCAAGACAGTGGTATTACAAGGCGATGTTGCAGATGAAGAACTGTTACTTGAGGAGAATATTGAAAACACCGATGTCTTCTGTGCGCTGACCAATGCCGATGAAGCCAATATCATTTCTGCCATGCTGGCCAAACGTCTGGGAGCAAGTAAGGTCCTGGCACTGATCAATCGTGCAGCTTATGTAAATCTGGTCCAGAGCAACATGATTGACATTGCCATATCACCTCAACAGGCAACCATTGGGACATTGCTTGCTCATATCAGAAAAGGTGATGTAGTCGTTGTTCATGCATTACGTAAAGGCGCAGCGGAAGCCATTGAGGCTATTCCACACGGCGATGCATCATCATCAAAAGTGGTTGGTAAAAAGATCGATGAAATCAGACTGCCACCTACAACCACTATCGGTGCAATTATAAGGGGCGAGGATGTCATCATCGCCCATCACGATACAGTGATAGAGGCTGAGGACCACATTATATTGCTGGTTGCTGACAAGAAATATGTCACTGAGGTGGAAAAACTTTTCCAGGTAGGAATTACGTTTCTCTGATTATCGGGTTACCGTATGCAATTTACCGTCATCCAGCGCATTCTTGGTATCCTGTTATCCCTTTTCAGCCTCACACAATTACCTCCATTGTTTATCGCCTGGTGGCTGGACGAACCTGCCCGCCATGCTTTCCTTGTTTCATTTGGAATTATCCTTTTTACCGGACTTTTACTCTGGGCACCGGTAAGAAAAATCAGGAAAGAATTAAGGCTACGCGATGGCTTCATAGTTGTCGTCATGTTCTGGGCCGGTCTTGGCATGACCGGCTCAATTCCCCTGATTCTCTCTGATACTCCACACCTGCCCGTTGTCGATGCTATTTTTGAATCTCTATCCGGGTTGACCACGACCGGGGCAACGGTCATTACCGGGATTGATTTCCTGCCAAAATCCATCCAGTTCTATCGGCAGGAACTGCAATGGCTGGGAGGCATGGGTATCATCGTTCTTGCCGTCGCCATCCTTCCCATACTCGGGATTGGTGGTATGCAGCTATACAAGGCTGAAACCCCGGGTCCACTAAAAGATGCCAAACTGACACCACGTATTACCGAAACAGCAAAGGCGCTCTGGTATATTTATCTATCCATGACTATTTTTTGTGCACTGGCCTACTGGCTGGCTGGTATGACAGCCTTTGATGCAGTAGCACACAGTTTTTCAACCATCTCAATCGGCGGTTTTTCAACCCATGACAGCAGCATGGCTTTTTTTGATAATCCCTTCATCGAGATGATTGCTGTTTTCTTCATGCTTTTGGCTGGTATAAATTTCACATTACATTTCCTCGCCTGGAAACATATCAGTATCAAACCATATCGTTACGATACGGAATTCAAGGCCTATCTCACCATCCTTGTGGTTGTCGGTATCATTACCTGCGTCACTCTCTTTTACAAAGCAGATTATGCTGATCCAAAAGAGTTGATTATGGATGGTATTTTTCATACCGTATCCATTGCAACTACGACCGGCTTCACCAGCGCACAGCACTATCTCTGGCCGGAGATGTTGCCTGTCATGTTGCTATTCGCCAGTTTTATCGGGGCATGCGCTGGTTCGACTGGGGGTGGAATCAAGGTTATTCGTGCTCTCATGTTGTTTCGACAAGGGTTACGCGAAATCAGGCGTCTGATCCACCCGAATGCCGTCATCACGATAAAGATCAACAAAAAACCGGTCCAGGAGGGGGTCATAAATGCAGTGTGGGGGTTTTTCGCAACCTACATCTGCGTCTTTGGATTGTTGATGTTACTGTTAATGGCCACAGGTCTGGACCAGATAACAGCGTTTTCCGCGATAGCGGCCTGTATGAATAACCTCGGACCAGGGCTGGGCGGGGTTAGCCAGCACTATGGTGATGTAAGTGATACAGCTAAATTGTTGCTCTGTTTTGCCATGCTGCTTGGAAGACTCGAAATCTTTACCCTGCTGGTCTTAATAACCCCGGCCTTCTGGCGTAAATAACCATGCAAGGACGGGATGCGGAAAAATGGAATTCGCTCTACAGAAATGGAGAACACGCAAGCTCCACGCCTGCTGCAGTGCTGGAATTGTTTGTCCATCTTTTGCCTGCCCGGGGCAAGGCCCTGGATCTCGCCTGTGGCCGGGGTGCGGATGCAATATATCTTGCCAGTCATGGCCTCGATACATCGGCCTGGGACATATCGGATGAAGCTATAAAATGGTTAGAGCATTCGGCAAATTCTCATAAACTCAAAATTGATTTGCAGGTCAGGGATGTAATCAAGCAGCCGCCTGAATCAAGTAGTTTTGATGTCATTGTAGTCAGCCAATTTCTCGATAGAAGTCTTTTCCCCACACTCTGCAAAGCTCTGACCATCAATGGCCTGCTATTTTACCAGACCTTTATCCGGGAACGTGTCTCGGATACCGGACCATCTAACCCTGGCTATCGGTTGGCGGAAAACGAGTTGCTTGAACTTTCCAGCCCACTTCATATTATCTACTATCATGAAGAGGGGACTGTAGGTAATACTTCAGCGGGATTCAGAGACCAAGCCATGTTGATCGCTCAACGGCGTCAGTGAAAAAATGACGATGATAGACAATCTGGAGTCCATGCTGGACAAAGGGAAGGACAATGTTCTGTTGCGCTTCAGTTTGGGCAAAGCGTATCTTGATCAAAAAGACTACTCAGATGCCATATTACATCTAAAGAAAGCATTGGAATTTGACACCGATTATTCTGCTGCCTGGAAGTTACTTGGCAAGGCCCAGATGGAGAATCAGCAACAAGATGAGGCCCGCAAGACACTGCAGCATGGTGTCAATGTCGCCCGTGAGAAAGGCGATATTCAAGCCATGCGTGAAATGCAGGTGGCCCTCAGACGACTGGATAAAAAATAACTCAACTCAATAAATACTAATTGCCATAGGCTGGCTGGTTTCCATCACCATGTAATTGCAGAGTACCAACCAATTCTGACACATTTTTCATATTTTGCAGCCTGAGGTATTCGGCAATCTCCTCATTGATCTTCGGGCACATTAATGGCTCATAAAATAATGCCGTACCAATTCCGACTGCTTTGGCACCGGCTATAATAAACTCCAGGGCATCTTTCCCTGTAGTTATTCCGCCCTGACCAATAATCGGAATATCATGCTCTTTGCTGACCTGATATACCTGGTGTACCTTAAGCAGTGCTATCGGCTTGATTGCGGGCCCTGAAAGACCCCCCTGGTTATTAGCGATGACTGGCTGCCTGCTCTCGATATCAATGGACATTCCCATCAGGGTATTAATAACAGCGAGACCATCCGTACCTGCCTCGATACAGCGTCGTGCGTTTTCCGCAATATCCGTCTGGTTGGGAGAGAGCTTAGTAATGAGTGGCTTATTAGTCATGTTGCGGCAGGCTTCAACAACGCGAGCTGACATGTCCGGATCATTACCAAAGGCAACACCGCCCTCCTTGACATTCGGGCAGGAAATATTGATCTCCATGGCATCGATAGGTGAATCATCAAAGATCCGGGTCACGTTGGCATATTCTTCGACGGTAGACCCTGAGAGATTGGCAATAAAACGTGTTTCCGAGAAATCAAGGCCGGGCAAATATTCATTGACGACTTTTTCGGCACCGGGGTTTTGCAAACCTATTGCATTCAGCATACCCATATAGGTTTCAGCAATCCGATGGGCCGGGTTACCAAGTCGTGGCTTTTCTGTCGTGCCTTTCAGACAGACAGCACCGACATCGGTATTGGAAAAGCCCTTGACTCGTGTGTATTCTTCTCCGAAACCGACACATCCGGAAAGCAGTACCAACGGCGAGTTGAAGGACATGCCACAGAATTCAAGTTTTAATAATTCACAGTCTTGCTTGTTCATTAACCGGATTATACCCATATGTTTAACATCGTACTCTACCAGCCGGAAATTCCGCCGAATACCGGAAATATTATACGTCTTTGTACCAATACTGGAGCCAGGCTACACCTGATCAAGCCACTCGGTTTTGTGCTGAACGATAAAAAACTCAAACGTGCCGGCCTGGATTATATTGATTGGAATAATCTTAAGATTTGGCCCGATTTGGAAAGCTATTTTTCCGGTGCAGTATTCAACACACTTTATGCCATATCGACAAAAGGCCAGCGGCAGTATGCCGATTGTCAATTCAAGAAGGATGACAGTTTCCTATTTGGACCTGAAACCCGCGGTTTGCCTGCGGATGTTCTTGGTGGCTTTTCCAACCAACACATACTTAGGATACCTATGCAAGACAGCAGTCGCAGCATGAATTTATCCAATGCAGCAGCCGTGATCGTTTATGAGGCATGGCGCCAAATCAATTTTGAGACCTGATCCCGGGAATATAACTGACTCTAGGACAAAATTAATCAAGTTCCGGTTTTTGTTCTCTTGAGAGCAAGGACTGCACAGCATCATTCGGCGACAGCCCCTGGTACAGGACATTATATACCTGCTCTGAGATGGGCATCTGAATCGAGTGTTCTTCGGATAGTCTCACGAGCTCTTTCACCGTGCGCAACCCTTCTACAGTTTGTCGGATTTCGTCCAATGCCTCCTCCGTGGTTTTACCCCTGGCAAGCAATAACCCAAACCTGCGGTTGCGGGATTGATCATCTGTACAGGTCAACACCAAATCACCCAACCCCGCAAGTCCCATAAAGGTTTCTTGCCTGCCACCTAGCGCGACACCCAGGCGCATAATCTCTGCAAGTCCACGGGTAATTAGTGCCGCACGAGTATTGGCACCAAATCCAAGACCATCGGCAATACCTGCGGCGATGGCCATTACGTTCTTGACAGCACCACCCACCTGCACACCAATAATGTCATCCTGGGTATACACCCTGAAGAGATCACTATGAAAATAGTCGGAGAACAGTTGTGCAACTTTGTGATTGCTGGATGCGATGGCCACTGCTGTTGGCAGACCTCTGGCAACTTCAATAGCAAACGACGGACCTGACAACACCGCCACATTGGCGCTGTCACCAATGCATTCATCCACTACCTTGTGATTTAACAGATGTTTGCCAGGCGCAAGTCCCTTGCAGGTGAGGCAAATATTATATACTTGCTGTTTTTTTCTGAGCTCTGTAAGAACTGCTTCAAGTGCGGAGCAAGGTGTCGAGATGATAATCTCGCTGGTTTTCTCAAGACAAATTTGCAGATTTTCAGTCGGTTCCAGGCTTTCAGGAAACGATATACCGGGAATATATTGTTCATTACTGCGAGATGACCTGATTCTTTGAACGTGTTCCGAATCGATATCCCATAACAATACCGGCAGATTGTTCCTGGCGAGAACGATGGCAAGTGCGGTGCCCCAGGATCCTGCACCAATCACCAGAACGGGCTTGCTGGACATTTATTCCTTCAGTCCTTACCCGGTAATTGAATTTTAGTGGGTTGTTTTACTGTCATTCTTTACACTGGATTGTTCCTTGGCGCGCTTCTTTTGCTCGGCATAGATTGCTTCAAAATTCACTGGCGCAAGCAGCAACTGTGGGAATCCTCCACGTGTCACAAGATCACAGATCAGTTCTCGGGCAAACGGAAATAACATATTCGGGCAAGTCGTCGCCGTGATTTGCTCGATAATCCCTGGCGGGAATTCCTGGATCATGAAAATGCCGGCAATCTTTACCTCAACCAAGTAAGCGGTCTTGTCTGAAATTTTAGCAGTGATTGTAATCCCCAGACTGACTTCAGTCAGGTCATCGTTAATTATCCTGGTTTCATTAGAGAGGTTCATGTCGACTTTCGGGTTCCATTTCTCCAGGAAAATATCTGGGGCATTCGGTGTCTCGAAGGAGATATCCTTGACGTAAACCTTTTGCAAAACAAATTTACCGGTTGGTTTATCAGTACTGGCAGAGCCAGCTTGGGTATTATCCTTTTCTGTCATGGCTGGTTTCAGTTATCTGGGCTGTTATCAACTGGTAACAGGCAAATTGGCCTGTCGCCAGGAGGTCAGTCCGCCCTTGAGGTAATAGAGTTTTTCCATTCCTTCCTGCCGCATGGTCCGGGCTACCTTCGGGGAGACCGTGCCATTACTGCAGTAAAGAATCACAGGCTGGTTAGCGTATTTAGTCCAGGCGCCTTTTTTTTTAGCAATCTCGTTTTCAGGTATGTTTACCGAATTAATGATATGCCCGGCTTTAAAATCCTCATTCTTGCGAATATCCAATACTACACCCTGTTCATGGTTCATAATCCGGGTCATCTCCGGCGGGCTCAGTGGCAGGATACCCGTAGCAACGTTTCCAAAGATATTCCACAGAAGCAAGGCAGACAAGCCGAGGAACAGGGAAAATAGAAACAGGTGATTAGCTATAAATTCAGGGATTTTTTCCATTGGTATAGTCTGGTTATTATGCAGGTAACAAGCTGGTGAGAATCATACGTGATTAATTGCCAGATTTGAAACCCAGGAGACACTGTCGCTTACCTTTCAGGGTATATTTCATGCTAGACTATGCGCGCCTTCGCAGGCAGAGGTTCCGGCAAGATGGTTCCCAATTCTATGAGTCACTGAATATGGAAATATGAGCAGGTAAATTCCGGTATTTCTCTTAACTTTTTTTGATATCAATGCCTTATACCTAACCCTTAAGTCTGCCGATGCGACTCCAGCACCGACCCATGATCCTTATTATCCTCGATGGCTGGGGATATTCAGAAAATACGGTTTACAACGCGATCCACAGTGCCAATAAACCCAATTGGGACCGGCTGTGGCTGGAAGAACCTCATACGCTGATCGATGCGTCCGGTACTTCGGTCGGTTTGCCCAGCCGACAAATGGGAAATTCAGAGGTTGGCCATATGAATATCGGTTCCGGGCGTATTGTTGATCAGGAGTTTTCCAGAATCAGCCGGGCTCTGGAAGACGGTTCCTTTTACAGAAATGAAATCCTGACAAAATCTTTTAAGGAAGCGGCACAAAAAGGCAAGGCTGTCCATATCCTGGGCCTGTTATCCAATGGTGGTGTACACAGTCACCAGGATCATATCTTTGCCTTGATGAAGCTTGCTGCCAAATGTGGCGTGGAATATATCTACCTGCATGCTTTCCTCGATGGCAGGGACACTCCACCCAGAAGCGCTGCCGGATTTCTGCATGAAACTCATCTGAAAATTCGCGAACTTGGTAAAGGTAAATTTGCAAGCATAATCGGGCGCTATTATGCCATGGATCGAAACAAGCATTGGGACAGGACCCAGATAGCCTACGATCTCATCAGTCAGGGTAAGTCAGATTATCGATCAGATGATGTTTTTATTGCTGTTGATATGGCCTATGCCCGCGGAGAAACCGATGAATTTGTGAAACCAACTGCCATCACCCGTACCGGTGAACAACCGGTCAAGGTTGAAGACGGTGACGTAATCGTGTTTGCCAATTATCGTGCTGACCGAGCCAGACAACTGGCCCGTGCATTTACCAAATCTGACTTTAAAAGTTTTCCCAGAGAGCGTTTCCCGAGTCTGGGAGCCTTCATCAGTCTGACTGAATACAAGGCGAATTATGAGTTCCCGGTAGCCTTTCCACCTGCACGCCTAGAAAACGTATTCGGAGAGTACGTTGCAAAACTTGGTCTAAAGCAATTACGTGTCGCTGAAACTGAAAAATATGCTCACGTAACATTCTTTTTCAACGGTGGCGAGGAGCGTGTTTTTGCCGGAGAGGATCGGATACTTGTGCCCTCTCCCCATGTGGCAACCTATGATCAGAAACCGGAAATGAGTGCTTTCGAAATTACAGATAAACTGGTTGAGGCGATCGAGAGTAAAAAATATGATGCAATTATTTGTAATTATGCGAATGCTGATATGGTTGGTCATACCGGTGACTTTCAGGCCGCAATTCGGGCAGTTCAGGCAATTGATAAATGTCTGGGCAGGGTGGTTGAGACGACAAAGCGTGTGGGCGGTGAAATCATTATTACTGCAGACCATGGTAATGCAGAGCAAATGAAAGCTTACCAGACTGAAAAGATCAAATCACAAGCCCATACTGCCCATACTAATAGTCTGGTGCCAATGATCTACATCGGTAGACCTGCTGAATTCACACATGATGAAGGTATCCTCTCAGATGTTGCCCCGACGATGTGTTATTTAATGGGCCTGGATGTTCCCGATGAAATGACCGGTTCATCATTGATAAAACTGCATGAATCTTCAGAACAGGCCATTGCCGCCAAGTAATCGAGACATATCATTGCGGAGCTATTTTCGGCAATGCTTATTTTCCTTCCTGTTATTATCCTTTTCTGCTAATTCAGCAGAGACTGGATCGCTCGAAATCAATACAGCGGAGCTGGAAGCTGTCAGGGATCGTATTCAGGACATCAGCTCCGATATTACTTCTGCGAAAACCCAGTATGAAAAACTTCAAGCTGAACTCAAGCTTGCCGAAGTTTCTATCGGTGAAGAATCTCTGAAGCTCAAAAAAATTGATGAAAAAATTAAGAAGCGTAAAACTCGTCTTAATCATCTTAACAAAGAAATTACAATACATAAGTACACCCTGAAAAAAGAACGCACCATACTTGCCGACCAAGTTCGTTCAGCCTACATGGCTGGGCGAGGTAACTACCTGAAGCTGTTATTGAACCAAGAGGATCCGGACACTGTTGGCAGGGTGCTGGCGTATTATGATTACTACAACCGCGCACGTATTGAATCCATTAATCAAGTTAAAGATCAGGTCGATCTGGTCAATTCACTGAAAAGCCGCATAGAGTCTGAAACCGATGAACTTGAGAAACTGAAATCCAGTCAACTCACCAAAAACCGTGATCTAAATACATTTCGGGAATCGCGTAAACTGGTCCTGAAACAACTCGAATCCGATATTCATCGAAAAGATCTGGAGCTGCAGAAACTACTTGAAGAGGAACAAAAGCTTTTTGCCTTGATCAATCAACTCGAGAAGAAAAAAGATAAGGTTATTTACAGGAGGGAAATTCCGCCATTTAATACGCTAAAGGGCAAACTGGACTGGCCGGCATCGGGTAAACTGATGAACCGCTATGGCGCAAGACGCAAAGTAGGCAACTTGAAATGGCAGGGCATAAAGATAAGTGCAGAAGCTGGCAATGATGTTCGCGCCGTGCATACCGGCAAGGTTCTCTTCGCAAACTGGTTCAGAAACCTGGGACTTTTAATTATCCTCGATCACGGAGAAGGTTATATGAGCCTTTATGGTTACAACCAAAGCCTGCTGAAAAAACCGGGGGATTGGGTACTGGCCGGGGAAACCATTGCCTATGCCGGTAACAGTGGCGGTCAGAGAGTGCCAGGTGTTTACTTCGAAATCCGTCACAATGGCAAACCCCTGGACCCCTCTCTGTGGTGCAAACGCTGATATGTCCAGATTCTGTCGCTTGTCAGTTACTGCCCACCCCCTGTATGCTTTAGCCCACTGAAGAAATCCCCTAGGATTCTATAAATTATCCATTAACTAAAATTAAACCCCGTCTATGTACGGTAATTAGCCCGGAGTCAGTCATGAGCAGCTTCCTACAATATTTTCTAGTTTTTATTTTCCTGACAGGGATTGGACTACAGCTATCCCATGGTGATGATGAAAACCTGCCACTGGATGAAATCCGCACCTTCACCGAAGTCTTTTCCAAGATTAAGAATGACTATGTTGAAGAGGTAGACGACAGGAAACTTTTGGAAGATGCCATTCGGGGCATGCTGGCGGGACTGGATCCGCACTCAACTTATCTTGACAGAGAATCCTATAAAGAGCTACAGGAAGGCACGACTGGTGAATTTGGCGGCCTTGGTATCGAAGTAGGGATGGAAAATGGCTTCGTCAAGGTGATAGCGCCGATTGATGACACCCCGGCCAAGAAAGCCGGTATCGAGGCCGGTGACCTGATTATCAAGCTGGACGATACGCCGGTAAAAGGTCTTTCCCTGAATGATGCGATCACTCGCATGCGTGGCAAGCCTGGTACTGACATCACACTGACCATCATCCGCAATGGCGAGGAAAAACCGCTGGTTATCACCATCACCCGTGCAATTATCAGGATCAACAGTGTCCGGGCACGGACTCTGGAGCCTGGTTATGGGTACCTGCGGATATCGAGTTTCCAGGCCAATACCGGGCGCGACCTGCGCCAGGAACTGGATCGACTGTCAAAGGAAAATGATTACAAGCTGAAAGGTGTCGTTATGGACCTTCGCAATAACCCGGGTGGTGTTCTGAATGCTGCCGTGGAGGTATCTGATCTGTTCCTGGATAAGGGCCTGATTGTATATACCGAGGGCCGTATCAAGAATTCTGACCTGAAATTCAATGCCAGACCATTAAATGTGTTTCGGGATCTGCCAATCGTTATCCTAGTGAACGAGGGTTCTGCCTCTGCATCCGAGATTGTTGCCGGTGCATTACAGGACCATGACCGTGCCGTTATTGTGGGCCAGCAAACCTTTGGCAAGGGATCAGTACAGACGATCTTGCCGATGGCTGATGAAGCAGCTGTCAAATTGACGACCGCCAGATATTTCACACCATCCGGCCGTTCGATCCAGGCTTCGGGAATCACTCCGGATATCATCATTGACAAGCTGACCGTAGAACGAGTGGAAGAAGATGGCAATGGTATCGTCAAGGAAGCCGATCTCAGCGGACATCTGGAAAACACAAAGCCTGAGGAAGAGACCGATGCCGAGGTATCAGAGGATGAAAAACCTCAAACTGAAAAACGGCGATTGTCGATTACTGATTATGAACTATACGAGGCATTGAATATACTTAAGGGCATCTCGCTTAGTCAACGCGAGGCGGAGTAAACGATGCACAGAGTCCTGGTCCCTCTGGCGCAGGGATGTGAAGAACTCGAAGCAGTCACAATCATCGACCTGTTGCGCCGGGCAAAAATTGAGGTGGTCACGGCAGGTTTGAACGATGAACCCGTAGTTGCGAGCCGGGGTGTACGTCTTATCCCTGACATCAGCATTGATGATGCCATTGATCAAAATTTTGACATGATTGTCCTACCCGGTGGGCTCCCGGGTGCCGAGCACCTGGATAATGATATGCGTATCAAGTCCCTCCTGAAAAAGATGGCAAACGATGAAAAATATACAGCTGCCATTTGCGCAGCGCCTAAGGTGCTAGCCAATGCCGGTATACTCTCAAATAAAAAAGCCACGGGTTATCCCGGATTCCTGGATAATCTTGACCTGCCGGATACCGATCTGAAAACCGATCCAGTAGTCATTGACGGTAATGTGATCACATCACGAGGCCCGGGTACAGCCATGGATTTTGCCCTTGCCTTGATCGAAATACTGTCAGGAAAAGACAAAAGGTACGAAGTTGAAAAAACCTTGGTCAGAGGCTAGTCCATTTAATATTAAAAAAATAAAAAAAAGCAGTCAGACATTGCAAATCGAATATCACTTACTTCTTTAATGCATTACTTTACACTCTAGGCAGTTGAAAAATGCAAATCAAAATACTGATTCAAATGCATCCATCTAATTCAACTAAACTCACTCGGTATTACTACGGTTAACCGTATTTGATGATGACTATATCAAAAACCTGCTCAAGGATCCTATATCTGCCGGCATAAAATTATGTGCCTGTTTTCATTATTTCCATCTTGATTCCACCGCGGAAATTCACCACACAGATTACATTACCTACCTTAAGGCACATTTCCTATTACTATCCCTGGCCCATATGATTGGCCATGAGATTAAAATATCAAATTTAGCAGAAAATATAGAGGCTAATATTACCTATATCGTAACTACCTTTAACCAATATGAATCTATTTTCAAAACAGCATCCACAGAACATCACGTTTCCAAAATCAGCGGGTTATTAGCTGGGCAATATTACTCTTCGATCGCCTGTAGTTTTATAAATGATGACCTCGGTAGAATCAAGCAGCTTATTAATGAACTGGGTCGGATCATTTCTGAAACAAATAACCTGTCAAAGTCAGACAAGACCTCATTACTCGGAGAACTGAAAATAATCCGGCCTGATCTTGATAAGGGGAGTTTGGATCTGGACAGATTTTGGCAACAGGTCGAAGTAGCGGACGGAGTGCTGGATAAGCTCGGCAAAGATGCCGAATGTATAGCAGAGAGAATCAGGGAAATAGCTGTTATCGCGTGGCACACACCGCTTATGTACACGAATTATCAAGCGATGCAGCCACGCAAGGTAACAGCAATGACGAGAGACACTGACACCAAGGTGATCATCAAAATCCGGGGAGAAATCAGATAGTGATTTCACCCTATCCTAGAACTAATGCCGGTTATCAGCCCGCAAAATAAGACTTCAGTCCCTTCATGATTTCATCCTTGTTGAAATCGGCGCCCATTTTCAACATGGCATCAGCAAATCGACTGACTATTTCAGTAATCGCTTTGTCGTTAAGCTGATTAAGAATTCCGATGCGAACCTGCACCGGCTCAGACAGCGTCGGCCAGATACAGAAATTCTCTTCACGACAACCGGTCACAAGGTCTTTTTCCTTTCCTGCTAGCTTGCCGGGCAGGTTCAATACCACCAGACTGGTCATATTTGAAGTGACCTCACAACCCATCGCTTCCACGGCCTGTCTCAGAGCCTTCTCATGGTAAGCATAGTCTGCTGCCTTCTGGGCCCGACCATGATTAAGAAGTATGCGCAGGGCTTCATGAAAGGCTGCGACGGCATAAGCGGAGTGTGTGCGGTGATAACCTGCCGGACTACCGTCCTTGCCGTCAGCCGATATTCCCCAGTGACGGGCTTCTAGAATCGGATGGTGCACATATGTGTAGCAGCCCCGCTTGGCAACAACATCAATGGCCTCATCGGTGAAGCTGACTGGTGCATAGGTCAGCGGCAAACTGAGCACACCCTTTTGCGGACAGGAAGCCCAGATCTTGACACCGGGATAGTTATCAATATCAAAATCACTGACACCTAGGCTGGAAACCGCGTCGATAATTCCCGTCGCACCATGTTTCACACATGCATCATTAAAGCCCTGCAGATCATTGATGCGGCCACTGCCAGTCTCCCAGTGAGCCATAACTGCCCACATCGGCTTGTGGTCTGCCAACGCCTTTTCAACGATCTCGCCGGTGACAGACTGGCCATGGGGAACATCGACAATCGTGACACTGGCAGGCTTTGGATCCAACGGATTGGCTGTCAGTTCATCACGGGTTGCAGCTTTCATGCGTACATTAAGACCATCGATACCACTGAATGTCCCGTTTACAAAGGCTACAACGGTGTCGCCCGGCAGTATCGGACTAAACGCACAATCCAGTCCACTCCAGCCAGTGCCCCCGACCCCGAAGGTGTAGGTATTTTTTGTTCCGAACGCAGCGCGCAGCATCTCCTTTGCCTCGATCATGCCCCTCAGGACATCCTTCTGCATGTGATCGGCCACACCAGTCTTGCAAAAACGCTCCAGTACTCTCGGGTCGGTGTTTCCAGGCCCAGGCCCGGCAGCCAGGGTTTCTGGAATTTCTAGTTGGGGATAGATTTTCATAGTGACTCCTTATTCGGCTTGCTGATTATGAGGTTTGAATGTTGTTATTAAAAATCCCGGCTTTATGTGCAAGCACATTAGTTATAATGATAGTTTATCGCGGTATGCATCTATTTTACAGCACCTCGATGACATCACTGGCTCCCGACAGACCCTGTGTCCCTCCTCTTTTCTCTTTATGGGCGCAAGAGAAAGAAGCTGAAAATCAGTTGGAAGTCATGTTAAAGATCTACCTTAATATTCAATCCGAACCATCTGTATGGAAAATTGATTGTGAAAACATTGATCATCGGTTCTAACGGCAAAATTGGCAAACAGTTGGTTAAAAACTGGTTGAATCCGGCCATTCAGTGCGTACTACGGTTCGAAATGAATCCCAGCGATCAGCACTGGAAAAAATGGGGGCAGAGGTAACCATTGGTGATCTTGAAGGACAATTTTTCCATGCATTGGACGGTTGTGATGTCCTTGTTTTTCAGCGCCGGCTCAGGAGGACACACCGGCGCAGACAAAACCATACTTGTTGATATGTGGGGTGCAATCAAGACAATCTCGGCATGTGAAGAGAAAAAGCTTAAACGCTTTATTATGATCAGTTCACGCAATGCCGGAGAGCCGAAAAATGGACCGGATGCCATAAAGCATTACAATGTATGCAAACACATAGCCGATGAATACCTGTTAAAGAGTCCACTGGATTACACTATCCTAAGACCCGGGAAACTGACCGACAATCCTGGAAACGGACTCCTAAGGACAACCAGACCCAGTAGTGGTGAACAGTCTGTCCCCAGGGCAGACGTAGTCACAGCTATACAGCTCTGCCTGGAAAACGATGACATCATCGGCAAGGTAATTGAATTATATCAGGGTGATAAGCCGATAGCAGCTGCTTTATCAAACGCAGACTAATTCACAATTCGAGCAACTGCTACCCATTGCTGCGATCCATTGCCATAGGCTGGATATGATTTACTGTGGTAATGCCGCAGATGTGTCGTTGCCTTGGCAATATTGCCTGATTTCCTGCCATGAAACATACGATAACTCACTACCCTTCCCCTTTTGTCCTCTTGTACTGAAATAACTACACCCATGTGTTCAATTCCCCTCGATCGTGTAAAAAGATCATTGGCATTAAAATCAGCATAACGTTTACCGCGTTTGCCGAAAAACATCACGGCGCCAGGTTTAATCAAATAGGAACTTGCCATGGCATCATGCACCAGCACAAGATTGCCTCGATGATGATACCATTCTGCCAGCTGTCGTGTGCTCCGTTGTTGCCTGTACGTAGGAAAGTTATTGCCGGGACAGGTACTGTCCAGCATCAATAACACACGGTGAAACATGCCCGAACAATCACTCAGAGGAATGGAATTGTAGGGTATCGCCTGGGCCTCTAGATGTGCGGTAATCTGTTGCAATGGATTACCGACATCGATGACATTCCCTCTGCAACGAATGGGATAAAAATCTTGCCCTGACGGGTGATAAGACTGCCGTGATTCACGATGCGTAGCCTGATGACGTGGTAATGTCTCGTTACGGACTGATTGCGATGAGGAACTGCATCCCTGCAGGAGGATAATCATGCCAACTGATATGACAATTACGGAACTCATGGATAGCATGGTCATAACATATCCCTTTTACCGTTGTTGTTACTATATTATATGACCATGACTTTTACTCCAGTTCAACAACAGTCTGTTGATTGGCTCACACTTTTTGAATTAACAGTCAATCACCTGACGAAAATACCAGTAAGCCAATACCGGCAATACCAAATACCCAGGAAAGGAGCGGTGCACCGCTGAACATCAACGGGGAGAAGCCATCCAGACCATAGATAATCGCCGCCGCCAGGATAAATGTTGAACCTGCAATTGCCATTACTGTACGTTTGTTTGCTTGTTTTATCTCCAGTCGCAATTTTTGAATATCATCCGAGCGAGTCTGAAATTCAATCCGTCCATCTCGCAATCTCTCCATAAGATCGATCGCCTTCCCCGGTAATTCTGGCAAACGATCCAGCCAATGAGGTATGTTCTTACGTGTCCCGCGATAGAGTCCTCGCAAGCCGACACGCTCACTCATCCAGCGCTCCATCTGTGGACGTGCAACCTTCCAGATATCAAGATCCGGGTATAATTGTCGGCCCATGCCTTCAATATTTACCAGAGTTTTTTGTAATAATAAAAGCTGCGGCATAATTACCATGCCAAACTGACGAGCAGTCTGAAATAACCTGAGTAACAAGTTACCAAAAGATATTTGCTGGATCGCACGATCAAACAGTGGTTCACATACAGTACGGATCGCCGCTTCAAATTCATCAACTCTCGTACCCCTTGGCACCCAGCCAGACTCGACATGCAGTTCAGCAACGCGCTGGTAATCCTTGTCCAGAAAAGCGATAAAATTTTCTGCCAGGTAACGTTGGTCAAATTCACTGAGTGAACTGGCGATACCGAAATCCACCAGCTGTATGATCGGGTGCCTACCATTTTCGCTCGGTGCCACAAAGATATTACCGGGATGCATATCCGCATGGAAAAAACTGTCTCTAAATACCTGGGTAAAAAAGATCTCCACTCCGGTTTCTGCCAGCCACTTGAGGTCAATGTTTGCGGCCTTGAGAGAGGCAATATCAGTGAGCGGTATACCATCTATACGCTCCATGACCAGTACACGTTCACTGGTCAGTGGCCATTCGATCTCAGGAATATGGATCCTGGTCGAATTTGCAAAATTTCGTTTGAACTGGCAAGCGTTTGCAGCCTCTCGCATGAAATCCAGTTCATTGAATAATGTCTTGCGTAATTCAAGCACCACATTGGTAGGGCGAAGCCGCCGTCCATCTTCCGAATAATGCTCAGCCTGGCGGGCCAGGAAGTATAACAGACCCAGATCACGCTTGATAATATCCTCAATGTCAGGGCGTAACACCTTGACGATCACCTTTCGGCCATCATTCATGGTAGCTGCATGCACCTGGGCAATTGAGGCTGAGGCTGTTGGCGTTTCATTGAATTCACCAAACAGATCACTGATCGGTTTATCGAACTCATCCTCGATGATCCGGCGGGCAACATGGCCGGGAAACGGTGGCACATTATCCTGCAACCTGGACAGTTCATTGGCAATGTCCTCGGGCAACATGTCACGTCGAGTAGATAATAACTGACCAAGCTTGACGAAAACCGGGCCGAGGTCTTCAAGGGCACGGCGAATGCGTTCAGCATGTGTTCCCTTGGCCCGGTTACCAAACCAATTCCAGGGCAAAAGATAAAACAGCAGACGAACTGGCCGGAACAGATGGGTGGCAAATATGATCTCATCAAGCCCATGGCGAATGAGTATGCGTTGGATCTTCAGCAGTCTGAAAATTTCACCAAGGCTTTCCATAACCCGTTAGCTGGACCCCTGTACTTGTTTTTCAAGGCGTTCAAAGCGCTGAAACAGTCTCTCCGAATCATTTCTTAATGTGGCGATTTCCCGGATAAAACCATCGATTTCCTTTTTCTCCGGAACAATTTCCTTTTCATACAAAAGGTATTCGCTGATATTCAGGCGGGTACTTTCCCTGACTTCTGCCAGATAATGACGCATGGCCCTGGCCAGCCGGCCCAGTTGCCTTGCTGCAATATCACCGGTCCAGTGTGAGACCAGCTCTTCCCAATCGAACTCGAGTTCATGCAAAAATTGCTGGAATTTCTGAACCACCCCGACATCACCCTGAATGTTCATATTCGCCGGGAAACCGCCGGCATGATTCATCAATAGCGATAGATACGTAATGGGAGTTGCCGAAATAGTTACATGTGGTTCACCCTCAAAAGCTTCCAGTAACCTGACACCATCCTCTAGGAATTGCAGGCAAACAACTCTGTCTGGTCCATCAATGTGAATCATGACGACTCTGCCGCGCAAGGCAGAAAGTTTATCCGCACTACGGGCATCTTGCTTGATAAGTTCATTGAATAATGACTGCATTTTTACCTGGAATGAAAACATACAAAAATATCCTCAGAGTTTCCAGGCGCGATGCACGGCAACAATTCCACCGGAGAGATTATGGTACTCAACTCGATTAAAACCGGCCGCCTCAATCATGAGTTTAAGGGCTTCCTGGTCAGGATGCGTGCGTATAGATTCAACCAGGTAACGATAACTGCCTTCATCTCTGGCAACTACCTTGCCGAGTATCGGGATAAGCTTGAATGAATACTTTTCATACAAGGCTCCAAGATATGGCAATACGACCGATGAGAATTCAAGAATGATAAGAGAACCGCCATACCGTGTTTTTTTATACATCGATCGTAGCGCTGCTGCCTTGTTGGTCACATTGCGCAAACCAAAGGCAATCGAAACACAATCAAACGAGTTATCTCTAAATGGCAATTTCTCGGCATTTGCCTGGATATATTCCATACCACGGACAATGCCTTGATCAATCAGCTTGTCCCGTCCTTCCCGGATCATGTCAAGATTGATGTCCGCGATAACAATCTGGCCACTTTCTCCTACACGCCGCTGAAACAGTCTGGCCAGATCTCCGGTTCCACTTGCTACATCCAGCACCTGATGACCTTGCCTGACTCCGGACAGATGTACAGCGTAACGTTTCCACAATCGATGCACGCCGAATGACATCAGATCATTCATAAGGTCATAACGGGACGAAACGGAGGTAAAAACTTCTCCTACCAGTCGTGTCTTCTGGTCTGAAGGTACCTTGGTAAAGCCAAAATCAGTTGTCGTGTCATTCATGATTGTTTGCGCGAATGCCCCGCTTTTTCCAGCTTCTCCAGATAGTCCCGCCAATATTCATCCATGTTCGTGCCCAAATCATACAGATAGGACCAGGAGTACAGTCCTGTATGGTGTCCGTCATCAAATAACAGTTTTATAGCGTAATTTCCAACCGGCTCGATGTTATCAATATTAACATCTTCCCTGCCTGTCTGGATCACGCCCTGTCCCGGGCCGTGCCCCTTCACATCAGCAGAGGGAGAAAGGACACGCAAAAACTCACAGCTATAGCGAAACTGCTTGCCATCATCAAATTCGATATCAAGACAGCGTGATTTCTTGTGCAGGTTAATCGACAGCGGTTTGGGTGATTTATCCATGCTTGATACGACTTGCTTATCAGAGAATATACCTCGCAAGATCTTGGTCTTCTGCCAATGATCCCAGCTTGCTGTTAACGTACTCGGCATCAATTCTGATTGTTTGTCCGGCCGTTTCTGAAGCATCAAATGATATCGGTTCGAGCAAGCGTTCCATAACGGTATGTAAGCGCCGGGCACCGATGTTTTCTGTACTTTCATTGACCTGCCAGGCGATTTCGGCAATGCGTGAAATTCCATCTTCACTGAACTGCAGACTGACACCCTCGGTAGCTATCAGCGCAGTATATTGTTCTGTTAAAGAAGCATCCGGCTCTGTCAAGATACGCACAAAGTCTTCGACTGTCAGCGCATTGAGCTCAACCCGAATAGGCAAGCGTCCCTGCAGCTCCGGTATCAGGTCAGAAGGTTTTGCCAGGTGGAAGGCACCCGAAGCGATAAACAGGATATGATCCGTCCTTACCATGCCAAACTTGGTGGAAACAGTAGATCCTTCTACCAATGGCAAAAGATCTCGTTGCACACCCTCCCGAGACACATCCGGACCGCTGCTTTCAGAACGCCGTGTGACCTTGTCGATCTCATCAAGAAATACCAGGCCATTCTGTTCAGCATTTTCAATTGCCCGAAGCTTGATATCATCTTCATTAACCAGTTTGGCTGCTTCTTCTTCAGCCAGTAGTTTTATTGCTTCGCTAACCCTTAGGGTTCGCGTTGCCTTTTTCCCGCCAGACATGTTCTGAAACATGTTTTGCAACTGACTGGTCATCTCTTCCATGCCGGGAGGCGCCATGATCTCAACGCCAATTCCGGGCATATTCAGTTCAATCTCGATTTCCTTGTCATCAAGCTTGCCCTCCCGCAACATGCTGCGAAACTTGGCACGGGTGGTATTAGCATCCTCTGCTTCCGTATCTTCAAATGTCCTGGCCTTTGGCAACAGAATATCGAGAATTCTGGCTTCGGCAGCATACTCGGCACGGTCCTTGACCTTTGCCATTTCTACTTCGCGCGTCATTTTCACTGATACATCCACGAGATCACGCACGATCGATTCCACATCACGCCCTACATAACCTACCTCTGTGAATTTTGTTGCCTCGATCTTGATAAAGGGCGCGTTGGCCAGTTTTGCAAGGCGCCTTGCAATTTCGGTCTTGCCAACACCAGTAGGACCAATCATTAGAATATTTTTGGGCGTTATTTCGTTACGAAGTTCTTCCTTAACCTGGAGCCGGCGCCATCGGTTGCGAAGCGCAATAGCGACGGCCCGTTTGGCCTCTTCCTGGCCAATGATATGCTTGTTTAATTCATTGACAATCTCTGATGGGGTTAACTCTGACATAAAAAATCCGGAAAGGTATGAGTATTACTCGCCTGACAAATCTTCGATTATCAGAGAGTGATTGGTATAAACACAGATATCTGCCGCGATATTCAGTCCTTTTTCTACGATTTCCTGTGCTGAGAGTTTAGTGTTTTGTAACAGGGCCAATGCGGCTGACCGGGCAAAGGCTCCTCCCGAACCAATGGCCATGATATTGTCCTCCGGTTCAATCACATCACCATTGCCCGAAATGATGAGTGATGTTTGCTTGTCTGCCACACAAAGCATGGCTTCCAACCGACGTAACATTTTGTCACTGCGCCAGTCCTTGGCCAGTTCTACAGCTGATCGCATCATGTGACCCTGATGTTTTTCCAGCTTGCCTTCAAAACGCTCAAACAGGGTAAAAGCATCAGCGGTTCCACCGGCAAATCCGGCCAGTATCTGATCCTTGTAAAGCCGCCGCACTTTTCGGGCATTGCCCTTCATGATAGTGTCGCCCAGTGACACCTGGCCATCACCGCCGATGGCAACGGCATTCCCCCGGCGCACGGAAAGAATGGTCGTACCTTTGAACTGCTGCAAGGGAATTCTCCTTATCATTTTTGAAGCGGCATTGTACCTAAGATTGTGCCTTGCAGAAAAAAAACAAGGCCCGGAAAGGATAATAACTGGCCTAGCGTTTCCTGGCCCGGGGATGGGCCTGGTCGTAAACCCTTGCCAGATGCTGAAAATCAAGATGAGTGTAGACCTGTGTCGTGCTGATATCGGCATGTCCCAGCAACTCCTGGACGGCCCGGAGATCACCGCTGGATTCCAGTAAGTGACTGGCAAACGAGTGACGTAGCATGTGTGGATGAACGTTAGCGGGCAAACCCTGACGTATGGCCCATTGTCGCAGGCGCTGCTGCAGACCGCGCGCTGACAAGCGTTGTCCGCGCCGACTGACAAACACGGCGCTTTCCCCGGTATTGGCAATCGTCTCGCGCAGTGTCAGCCAGTCCCCGATTGCCCTTAGTGCCTGCCGACCGATGGGAACAGTGCGGGTCTTTTTGCCCTTGCCGAGTACCGTAACGAGTGCATCCCGGAGATCCAGATTCTCCAGGTTCAATTGGATTAATTCCGATAGTCGCAGACCAGAGGAATATAATAATTCCATCATAGCCAGATCCCGAATGGCCAGTGGGTCCTTGTTGTCGATATTCAGTAACTGGGCAGCCTGATCCACATCCAGTGCACGAGGCAACTTACGCGGTGTCCTGGGTGCGCTAATACCCTGAGCCGGGTTTTGTTTACAGATCCCTGCATCAATTAGATAATGATAAAACTTGCGAATAGCGGAGAGCTGTCGCTGCAGCGTCCTGCCACCAATACCCCGACGAAATTGGGAACTAATAAAACTGCGCAGTTGCCGGCTGTCGAGCGCCTGCCAAGTGGCTATTTCCTGGTTACGGCAATGATCCAGTAGTTTATTCAGATCACGGCGATAAGCGTTACGGGTATGAACAGAGAGATGCTTGAGCCTTGCATGAAATTCTTCCAGGTGTTTTTGTTCACTGTCTTGCATATGAGTTAAGGAATGTCGACAAGTCAATGTCTGAGGGTGACTTAATTTTCAATAACCCATGGTTTCAGGATAAAGCTCAGTACTTCAGTAAGATTGGCAAGAAGTTCTACACCCATACCGGGTTGAAAACGCTCGGGGTCAAAGCTGGCTATCGAGAGTATGCCACTCCAGCCTTTACCATGCAGCGGTAACATGATAGACGAAGCGACTTCATTGCCATCGTCACCAAACATAAACACCCGCTGCTGATGTTTCATACGGCCACATAAAGGTTCCAGTTTATCAATGATACTCTTGAACAGTGCCTTTTCTTCGGCATCACTACCTGCAAATTCTTCACCACTATAGCTATCAATGAACGCCGGATCAGCAAACAGGCGCACGGCAACCTTATCGGCATGAAAATTCTTCATTAGATTGTCGTACAAGGTTGAAAAAATATCCTTGGGCTCGTCGGCATCCATCAGGGTTAATGAAAGTTTATGCATGCGCCGGGCCAGCTCCTCATTTTGTCTGGCGATCTCAATGAGTTCATGCAGTTTTTTTCTAGCATGCTGATTTTGTTCCCTGAGCACCTGGACCTGGCGCTCTACCAGGGAAATGGCACCGCCACTGTCTATATGCGGGATCTCGAGCTGACTGAGTAAATCGGTATGCTCGTGAAAAAAATCGGGATGTTTGCAAAGGTAATCAACAACATCATCATCGGAAATTGACGAGATGGCCGCGTTATTTTCTTTCTGCGTCGTCATAGTGTCACCCTTCCGTCATAAACAAAAGTTGCCGGTCCCGTCATGAATACGGGCTCACCTTCACCCTTCCATGATACCAGTAATTGTCCGCCATTGAGACCCACCTTGACAGATTCATCCAGTTTTTCCTGCAAACGACCGGCGACGACTGCGGCACAGGCGCCGCTGCCACAGGCCAGTGTCTCTCCCGCCCCGCGCTCATAAACACGCAAATGGATGCTGGATCTATCGACAACTTGCATGAAGCCGACATTGACGCCTTGCGGAAACAGCTTGTCATGCTGTATCACCGGTCCAAGTGTTTCTACCGGGGCCTGCATGACATCTTTCACTGTCAATACGGCATGCGGATTACCCATTGACACAGCAACAAATTTTATCTTTTCATCATCGATCACCAGAGTGTATTCACGGGCACGAATGGGGACATTTATTGGGATTTCGGTTGGTTCCAGCCTAGGTACGCCCATATTGACCCTGATCTGACCATTTTCAAGACGATGCAGGGTCAACAGCCCCTCACGGGTCTCTGCAATGACATCTTGCTTGGTAATGATACCGCGCTCATATAAGTACACTGCGATACAACGGGCCCCGTTGCCACACTGTGATACTTCCTCACCATCGCTGTTAAATATCCGGTAACTGACATCAGCACCGTTATCTACAGGTTGAGACAGCATCAATAACTGATCGAAACCGATGCCAAAATGGCGATCTGCCAACTGCCTGATCTGATCCGCTTCCAGAATCACAGGTTCTTCGATGGCATTAACAACCATGAAATCATTGCCCAAGCCATGCATTTTTGTGAACGACAGTTCCATGACAGCTAGATTACCCGTAGTTGACTGCCAATCAAGTGGGAATCACTGAAACCAGATTAACTCTGCTCGATATTGATCCCGTCCGGGATGTGCAGAGTGGAAGTGGGGAAGGCACATTCGGCACCATGACCCTCTATGATATCGATGATCTTCAACATGACATCCTGCTTGATCTCGTGATATTCCATCCAGTTTGTGGTTTTGGTGAAAGTATATATAAAGAAATCCAGTGACGAGGCTGCAAACTTGTTGAAATTTACGATCAAGGTCTTTTCGGTATCTAATGCATCATGCGATTTCAGCATGGCTTTGACATCACGGACAATATCCGCCATTTTGCCTGCATCATCGTAGCGGATTCCGATCGTTTCGTTGATACGGCGATTTGTCATTCGTGACGGATTTTCCACTGCAATGGTGTTGAAAATTGAATTCGGCAGATACAGGGGGCGCTGGTCAAAGGTACGAATGACTGTCAGGCGCCAGCCGATGGTTTCCACGGTACCCTCGATTTCCCGATCCGGTGAACGGACCCAGTCTCCCACAGCAAATGGACGGTCCATATAGATCATGAGACCACCAAAAAAATTAGCCAGCAAATCACGGGCAGCGAAACCAATGGCAATACCACCGATGCCGCCAAAGGCCAGGACACCGGAAATGCTATACCCCAGAGATTGTAAAACCACCAGAAAGGCAGTAATAACGACAGAAAGCCGGAGTAGTTTTGCAATGGCATCAGCTGTTGTACGATCGAAGCTGGGATCTTCAGAAACTTTTTGCTTAACAATATTTTCTTCGACGTTGTGGATCATCCTGAACAGGAACCAGAAGATACAAAAAATCACCCCCACCGTTCTGAAAGTTGGGACCACGGAAAATATGGCGGTGTCAGTTTCCTTCCAGACAATTTCCGCTGCAAAGGCAATACCGATGATCCACACCAGCAGAGCAGCAGGTGTTTTCATTGATTCAAAAATCGGGTGGTCCCAGCTGGTGCTGGTTTGTCTAGTACGTTCGGCGAGTTTCTTCAAAACCTTGCTGACAATAAAATTCAACACCAAGGTCAGAAAGACAACTATGAAAACCTGTATAATCCAGGTATCAAGTTGAAAATATGCCGGTGTTTTTCCTATGTAGGCTTGTATCTTGGAAAGAAAATCCATATAGCTCCCGACTCATTCAGTAAATATCAATAAACCGGTGTAATAGTAAAACCTTTTGATGCAAGCAGTGCCAAGACCCCTTCTGGTCCGGGTAAGTGCATAGCGCCAATAGCAATAAAAGCATTACCTTCTTTCAGGATATCTTGCATGCGTTCCACCATGGTATGGTTCCTGTCATTCAATAAACGCTTGACCAGATCCTTGTAGAGTTTTTCATTTGCAATTGTATATTGGTTACTGTAGACATACAGATCATTCAAGTTGCGATCCAAGTAATAGGATTTCATAACCTCGAAGTCCTCCTCTATCACCTCATAGTGGCAAACCGAGTCCAGCAATAATCTGAGTTGTGACTCAAGTGCCATGCCTCCGAAAATCTGTATCTGTTCTTCCAGTGTTTCCAACGCAGTGATTCGGGCTCCGTTTTCCTGGGCAGTATTCAGTAGCTGGAAATCCAGGGGTAATCCATCATCCGGGGGATAATTCATGATCAGGAATGCAGCCCAGGGCTTGAGAAACAAAACCATTTCTGTCGTAAACTGATGTTCTGAAAGAATTGCGGCAGTACGCTCAAACAGCTTCTCATCGAGGAAATCTCTCAATGTCGTTCCATCTTTAAAAAACATCATCTCCGAAAATTTCAGGAGTTGCTCATCATCCGGTAATGCTTCCATGGTAAAGACATCGGCATCAAGCAAAACCATGCTCACCTGATCTGGTAGCGTGGTCACATCAGAATCAGAAACATGAATGGTCCCGTATATATGGCTGGTTGGCATATTTGATTTTGAAACCCTCCAAAGCAGGGCATTGGAATACTCCAGCGTTTCACCGGCCGCCCTCTGGGAGATTTCTAGTGTGCGACAATCATTCAGACCAAGCTCTTTTGCATTGAGAAGAGGATTGATTAACAGCAATAGAGCCGCGAACAGTAAAATCGTTATTAGTTTTATTTGGTTATACAGTGTCATTACCGAGGTCCAGTTCAGGTGCCATATCCAGAGCAGCGATTTCTTTTGAAACTTCCATCCATTCAGAACTTGAATCGAGTTCTGCCAGGTCTGTGGTGTTCTTGCCGTGCATGCGGATCAATCGTGCCTGCAGGGCAGGATCATGACTGTATTCCAGATTGTCCAGTACTTGAATGACCGCATCGCGATTATTACATACCAGTACCATATCACAACCTGCTTCGAGAGCAGTGTAGCTTCGTTGCAGGAAATCACCCACAATCCCTGCTCCCTCCATATTAATGTCATCACTGAAGATAATACCCTGGAAGCCTAACTGCTGACGCAGGATTTTTTTTAACCATACTGACGAGAATCCCGCGGGATGCATGTCGACCTCGGAATAAATGACATGAGCTGGCATGATAGCCGGCAAGCCGGCATGGATCAGGCGCTCAAAAGGAATCAAATCATCCAGTTCAATATCTTCGTAACGGCGCCTATCCACGGGTATCTCATGATGGGAATCTTCACTGACTGCACCGTGACCGGGGAAATGCTTACCAACAGCAGCCATGCCGGCCCGCTTCATACCCAACATGTAGGACCTGGCAATCTGGGCAACCAGATCCGGGTCACGACCAAATGCCCGATCACCAATAACCTGGCTGATGCCTTTATTCAAATCCAGTACCGGTGCAAAACTGAAATCTATACCCACGGCGCGAAGTTCTACTGCCATTAACCAGCCTGCTTTCTCCGCAAGGGCAAATCCCTGATCCGGATGAATTTTGCAGTATTCACCGACGAGTCCTGCTGCCGGTAACCGGGTGAATCCCTGTCTGAATCTCTGGACCCGTCCGCCTTCATGATCCACGGCAATCATCAGGCTGGGTTTCCTAATTTGATGAACGGAATCGATCAGATTTCGAAGCTGCTCCCGCGATTCATAATTCCTTGTAAACAGTATCAGGCCACCAACGAGCGGATGACAGAGTAATTCTCTCTCTTCTCCACTCAGGGAAGTAGACTCTAAATCCATCATGATTGGGCCCAGTGACAATGAACACCTCTCTTCTACGATAAGGGCTTGAGCTGGCGAACATCGATTCGATCCCTGAATT
Source organism: Gammaproteobacteria bacterium (assembly GCA_011772965.1). Taxonomy (GTDB): domain Bacteria; phylum Pseudomonadota; class Gammaproteobacteria; order Eutrophobiales; family Eutrophobiaceae; genus SZUA-592. The sequence continues at coordinate 219,228 of WVYN01000080.1, read as the reverse complement.
GATCACCCAGCAGATTGATTGATAATACCACCACGCAAATAGCGATACCCGGCGCCAGCACCATATGTGGTGCAACCAGCATATAGCGGGTGCCTTCCCGTATCATACTGCCCCAAGAGGCTGCGGGGGCCTGCACACCTAGGCCCAGGAACGATAGGCTGGCCTCGGCGATCACCGTTGCAGCAACCGCAAATGTCGCTTCAACTATCAAGGGCGCAGTAATCAGCGGCAAAATGTGTTGCCTGCCGATGCGCCAGCCCCGCATGCCCAGCGCATGTGCAGCCATAATATGCTCACGATGCTTGATAGAGAGAGTCTGCGCGCGTGCAAGCCGGGCGAATCCGACCCAGCCGACAATACTGAGCGCAATCACCGCATTCAAAATTCCCGGCCCCAGCAGCCCGGCCAAGGCTATCGCGAGCAGTATGCCGGGAAATGCCATGAAAATATCCAGGATAATAACGAAACACTGATCCCAGCGACCCCCTATGGAACCGGCCAATATGCCCAGTAAAGTGCCAAACACAGCTGAAATGAAAACGACACAAATTGCGACCAGCAATGAAGTCCTGGCGCCCATCACCAGCCGATCCACTATCGCTCGACCGAGGTCATCGTAACCCAGCCACGACTGCCAATCCGGCGGGACCAGAACTTTTTCCAGGTTAATGCGATCGGGTTCCAGCGGCAATATACCTGCGAGCAGCGCGACCAGGCCCCAGCAAAGGATAGTCAGCAGTGGAAAAGTCATACGGAACTTCATTGCTCAACCCTGACCCGGGGGTCGACCATCCCGTAACACAGATCTGTCACGAGATTGATAAATACATAGGTAATGCTGATCAGTAACACGCACGCCTGTACTACAGGGTAATCCCGGCGTTGAATGGATTCGATCGTTAGTTGGCCGATCCCCGGCCAGGAAAATATGGTTTCAGTAATTACAGCCCCGGCCAGCAGGTTGCCAAACTGCATTCCAAGTACGGTGATAACCGGCAGAGCCGCGTTCGGCAAGGCATGTTGCAATAAAATGTGCAGGGTGGAAAGTCCCCTGGCCCGGGCTGCAATTATGTAGTCTTCATTCAGCACTTCCAGCAAGGCAGAACGGATCATGCGACTTAGGATAGCGGCGAGCGCTGTGCCAAGAGTCAATGCCGGCAGGACCAGTGAGGAAATGCTTTCGTGCCCGCTTACCGGCAGCCAGCCGAGTCCAATCGAGAAAACCAGAATTAGCACTGGCCCCATCCAGAAATTGGGAATAGCAACCCCGAGAATGGAAAAACTCATGGCCAAACTGTCCCAGATAGTATTTTTGCATATGGCAGCCAGAATACCCAGCGGGAAGGCTATCAACATGGCGATAACAAGACTGGCAAATGCCAGCACTGCAGTCGGTCCAAGTCGTTCGTATATGATCTCAGCAACGGCACGACGTGAGTAAAGAGATTCCCCCAGGTCAAACCGGAGCAGTCCCCTCATGAATTCCAGCCACTGCTGGTGTATCGGCAAATCCAGTCCCAATGCAATCCGGATGGCCTCAATATTGCCAGGTAACGCGGTTTCTCCAAGCATAGCCTGTATCGGGTCACCGGGGACAACATGTATCAGCAAAAATACCGCAGTAGAAACACCCAAAATGACAATGACTGCGGTAAAGATGCGTTTAACGAGATAGTTCAACATTTACCGGATTGAAGATTGACGAATGACAACACCTGTTATCTACTAGCCATAATAACCAATCTATAGGCGTGATAGGGAAAAACAGGATATTTCTAATGAGTGATACAGGTAAAACTGCGGAAACAGGCAGGATTGTCATGAGTATCATTGTCAGATTTGCTGGTCTGATCCTGCTGTTCGCCGGACTCTGGATAGCATTCCAGGTATTGACCGAGGCACTGAAGCTTTATAATAATCCTGAGCGTATCGAACGGTTTGCGGTGGCAATAGAAAGAGGTTCAAATATTGATAAAACCCTGGTGTCTATCCAGAACACTGTCATAGATGATTCCCCAGTTCTGAATGATGGTTCGCCTGTTGCATCAAGCGCAAAAACTGCAAGCGAGAAGAAATCCAGCAACGATATTAGAATTTCCTATTTTCTGGCCTGGATTATTGTCCTCCTGCTGTTATTGATGATTGCGAGGATATCTTTATCTGCCATGAAAATAGGAGGTGAACTGGTACTTTATGATGTGCAAATCAAACAATTTGCACGAATGATACTGAAAGATGTTAATCGCCAGAATAAGTAGATCTGCCTGCAGTCAAAACAACTGCAGGCGTGTAATAAAGTGCTATTCCGCTTTTTCTGCCTCCTCAAAAGCCTCTTTCCACATGGCTTCCATTTCATTATTACGATGGCTATTCAGATACTCCTGGCGTTGCTCCGGCGTCATGTTTTTGAGTTTATCCCGCATTGCAAACCGGCTTTGTCTTAAGCGTTCCTTTTCCTGAGGACTCATGGTGTTCCACAAGCGATACATATTACGTTTAGCATCACGAAGCTGTTCCTTTTCTGCATCAGGCATATCACTCCAGCGTTGATATAACAATTTTTGCCTTTCCAACATAGCCTCGCGTTCTGTCGGGCTCATCTGGGCGATTCGTTCCCTTTGTCGTTCAAGCAACTGCTGTTCATAGTTATCAATAGGGATCAGTCCTTCATCGTAATTCTGGGCTTGAACAGAGCTTGAAAGCCCCAGGCCCAGAAACAATGAAGAGAGGGTTGTAGTTGAGATGCATAATATCTTCATGACTCTCTCCAAAATAATATATTGCATAGTAATAAAGTAGCAGTAATTGACATAAATCAACACCTTATATTAGTTTAAGTGCCAACATCATCAAAAAAAGCCACTTTTTTTCTACATAGCAACATGATTCGGGTTGCAAAAGCAGATAGTTATTGAAGATTTTAATTCATATAATTTCTTGTATACAGTTCTGATATGTCAGGCCTCTCAAGCAAAATTTACTGAAAAACACGGCATTATTCATGAAGAGTCCCCTAGTAGAGATAACTAAACTGAGCTTTAATCGCGGCTCCCGTATTATATTTAATAATGTAAATCTGGATATTGAGCGAGGAAAAATCACTGCGATCATGGGGCCAAGCGGTACTGGCAAGACCACTCTCCTGAAACTGATTAGTGCACAGCTAGAGCCAACAGTAGGCTCTATTATGGTAGACGGCCAGAATATTCATGGGCTTGACCAGGAAGAACTATTTGAAATGAGAAAACGCATGGGCATGTTGTTTCAGTCCGGTGCACTTCTTACAGACCTTGATGTCTTTGATAATGTGGCCTATCCACTCAGGGAACATACCCGCCTTGATGAACGAATGATCCGATATCTTGTTTTGATAAAATTACATGCCGTGGGTTTGAGGGGTGCAGCGCAGTTAATGCCATCAGAACTTTCCGGTGGTATGTTACGGCGGGTTGCCCTGGCTCGTGCCATTGTTCTGGACCCCATGATGATATTGTATGATGAGCCATTTTCCGGGCAGGACCCAATCTCCATGGGGGTTCTGATGAAGCTCATCAAAACCATGAATGATAACCTGGGACTGACCAGTATAATCGTCTCCCACGATGTGAATGAAGTATCAGCAATAGCAGATTATATCTATATAATCAGTGACGGGCAGATCATGGACCAGGGCACACCCGCTGAACTCGAGGAAACTGCCTCAGAGTGGGCGAAACAATTCCTGAAAGGCCTTCCTGATGGTCCCGTCCATTTTCATTACCCGGCATTAGATTATGCTATTGACTTGTTTGAAATCTCCTAAATGCAACATTTTCTGAGAAAAACCGTTGCAGTTTTTGAATCCCTGGGGGATAGAAGCTTGGACTCCTTTGAACGTCTGGGACGAAGCACACTGTTTCTGGTCAGGGTATTTAAAAGTATCCCGTTTGTTTTTCTCAGACCATGGTTGTTAATTCAGCAATTATACTCAGTGGGTGTTCTCACAATTGTTATTGTGTTGGTTGCAGGAACATTCGTAGGTATGGTCCTGGGTCTTCAGGGATACAACATATTGGTAAGATTCAATTCAGAGTCATCACTTGGCACCATGGTCGGATTGACTCTTGTGCGTGAACTCGGGCCCGTCGTTACTGCCCTATTGTTTGCCGGCAGGGCCGGCTCTGCCCTGACTGCCGAACTGGGTTTGATGAAGACCACAGAGCAGTTTTCTGCGCTCGAAATGATGGCGGTCGACCCTTTCAAGCGTGTAATTGCCCCACGCTTCCTGGCAGGGTTCTTATCCATGCCTATGCTGGCCGCAATTTTCAGTGCCGTTGGTATCTATGGAGGATACTATGTAGGAGTGTATCTTCTGGGGGTGGATGACGGTGCATACTGGGCACAAATGCAAAAGTCGGTAGATTTTCATGAAGACTTTATGAATGGAGTCTGGAAAACCGTTGTATTCGGTTTTGTGGCAACCTGGATTGCGCTTTTTGAAGGTTATGATTCGGTACCAACTTCTGAAGGAATTGGCAGAGCGACAACCCAGAGCGTGGTAAACGCATCCTTGGCAGTTCTTGGCCTGAACTTTATATTAACCGCCCTAATGTTGGAGACTAGCTGAATATGACTAGACAAATATTGGAGATCTGGGTAGGTGTTTTCGTCGCAGCAGGTATCGCTGCTCTGTTCATGCTTGCCATGAAAGTAAGTAATCTTAGCACCGTTAGCACCGGTGATACTTATGAAATAACTGCACGTTTTGATAATATTGGCGGTCTTAGCATACGTTCACCTGTTAAAGCGAGTGGTGTACTTGTAGGCCGTGTCAGTAATATTAAATATGACAAGGATTACAGCGTCGCTGTTGTTACCATGAGTATACAAAATCGATTTGACAGCTTCTCAATTGATTCGAGGGCAAGTATATATACTGCCGGTCTTCTTGGTGAACAATATATTGAACTGGTCCCGGGTATAGAAGATAACTATCTTGAGGATGGCAGTGATGTTGTTATGGCAGATTCAGCATTGATTCTGGAAAACCTGATCGGAAGGTTCATTTCGGAAATAATTTCTAAATAAAAATTATTTCTTACCTGAATGAAGAAAAATGATTCTGATTGCGGCCTTGAGCTTTTGGAAAGTGATGGCTCTACCGTTAGATTTCAAATCAAGGGCAAGCTTGATTTTGAGAGTGTCATTTCTCTCAATTTGCAAGCACGCAAACTCTTCCGGGATTTCAGGGAAATCACTATAGATTTATCTGATGTAAGCTATGTGAACAGTGCGGGTCTGGCATTGTTACTTGATTGGAAACGCCAGTTAGTTTTACAGGAAAAAAAGTCGCTTGAATTCCTAAATGCTCCGCAGAAACTACATAACCTTGCCCAAATGAGTGAGATTGAGACTATTTTGTCTATTTAGAGAATATGCCAATAAAGAGGGTGAAAGGTTTTCTTGAACTAGTTTTCTATGATCCAAACTATCGTTCCCACATCCACCTGGTCAAATAATTCGATAACATCGGAATTACGCATTCTAATACAACCACGTGAACTTGGTTTGCTCATATCTATTTCATCAGGGCAACCGTGGATATATATATAACGTTCATGGCTGTCCCTGTTACCACCCAGATTAAATCCTGCATCGGTCCCTTTTAACCAGAGAATCCGCGTCAATATCCAGTCCCGTTCAGGGAACTGCTGACGCAAAACCGGATGATAGATCTCACCGATAGGTCTACGGCCGACAAAAATCGTATTAATTTCACAACCGTCACCGATTTTTTCTGCAATGATATGGTGACCGCGCGGCGTGCATTCACTGTCCAATAGTTCCCCTGGCCCATTTTTGGCTGTAGAAACCGGCCATTTTTTGACTGGCTTGTCACCTTCAAACAAGGTTAATGTTTGTTCGGTGATGTTGATTTCGATTTTCATTTTTCCTTATGTCTATTAATTTTGTCGATATGCCTTATTTAATGCATCAAATTCACCATCAACCGAAAGCCGGTATCCGTGGATATTACTGCGTCTTGCCAGGATATTATGCTCATACCATAACGACACATAGGGTAACATGTCGTGCAATCGCTCCTGTAATTCCCTGTACAGTATGAGCTGTTTCCTCGGATCTGCCTCTCGTTCGGCGGCTTCGATTAACTGGTTCACAAAGTCATCATTTAAATAACCTCGGTTAGCGCCTGCAGGCGGTACCGAGTCACTATGAAAAGCATAACGAAAAATATCCGGCATTTTCAGGCCGACCCAGGAGAGACTGTAAAGCTGAAACTGGCCGGACTTGATATCGCCATAAAAGGTTCCCCAATCATAACTTCTCAAAACCAGATCGATGCCAATCTGCTTCAACTGATACTGGATGATCGTCGCCAGCCTGAGACGAAGTGGATTACTGGAAGTTTTATATTCGACTGACAGACGCTGTGTCTCATCAAAGCCTGATTGTCTGAGTAATTTCCTGGCCTTATTCGGATCATAAGTATATGGCTCAAGTTCTGGGTGTCCCGACCAGTGATTCGGAGGCAGGATACTGCCAGCAGGACGCGCTGCATTACCGAGTAAGTGACGGATGATGGCTTTCCTGTCTATCCCGTGGGCAATCGCCTCGCGTATGTTTCGTTGTTTCAATATCGGATCACGGAGATTGAACCCGAGGTAGGAATAGGTATTACCAGGCCTGGTTTCGAGTATGATGGTTTCTTTTTGATTCAGCCAGTTCAATAATTCAAAAGGCAGATCATTTTGAATAATATCAATTTCACCGCGCAATAGCTTCAGTGCCCTTACAGTTGAATCTTTCACGGTAATAAATTCGACAGCCTGGTTGTCACGGACTCGCTGTAAAACCAGCCGCGACTCATCTGACCAGCTCACGAAACGAAAGCTGCCACTGCCTACAGGCTTTCGAGAGAAGGGATAATTGGTAGCAATCAGTTGCGTCGGCAGAATTCCAATGACCAGTCGACCCGGGAATAATGGATCAATATGCTGCAGGTGAAAGTCAATAATGTTTGAATCAATCACCCGTATATCCTGTATATTCTCCAGAGTTGCACGATGTGGTGATATGTTTAGCGGATCAAGAATCCAATCATAGCTTGATTTGACATCAGTTGCGGTAAGGCGCATGCCGTTATGAAACAAGCGGCCTTGTCTACCGAGTGTAAACCGATAATGAGTGTCAGAGAGTATTTCCCAGCTGGCTAAAGATGGTACTGGTCTTTGCTGTTCATCGAAATCTACCAACTGCCGGTAAAGTAAACGGTTGATCCTATGTGAAACTGCATCAGTTGCCAGTCTTGGATCAAGAGTAACCGGAGGGGCTGATAGGCCAAAGCGAATACTGTCAAGGGGTTCATTGCTACAGGCGCTCAACAACAATGAAAGAAGTAGGCAGAAAATCCATAAACAGATGGCGCGTTGAAGACAATTACTCATGATTACCGGATAAACAGAGCAATCGATTCAATGTGTGCCGTTTGCGGGAACATATCCATGACGCCGGCCAGATCAAGTCTGTAACCCATTTCATTAACAAGTATACCTGCATCTCGTGCGAGTGTTGCAGGGTTGCAAGATACATAAATAACCCGATCCACTGGTTTGTGATTCAGTTGTCGAATGATGATATCAGCGCCTGTACGAGGCGGATCAAGAATTACCCGATCATAGGTATTGGCTATGAATTCGCTGGCGATTTTATCATTAGCCAGATTAGCTGTATGAAATTTAATATTATCTATATTGTTATGTTCGGCATTTTTTCTTGCTCTTTCTATAAGACCAGCATCACCTTCAATTGCCGTAACACTTTTTGATTTTCTCGCCAGAGGTAGAGAAAAATTTCCCAGCCCACAAAATAAATCCAGAACCTGTTGCGAACCATCCAGGGCGAGCAACTGGGTTGCCAGCTTCACCATGGCCTCATTGATCCGGGCATTAACCTGAATAAAATCCGTAGGCAGAAAAAAATATTTGATTGGAGGCTGTCCAAGATGATAGAACAAAGGCTCTTCTCTGCCCGTTGTTAACGGTGTTACCGTATTCAGTCCACCCGGTTGCAGGTAAACCCGGGTTCCGTACCTTGCTGCAAACGCTTCGAGCAGGGTCCTGTCAACATCAGTCAGTGCCCGTAGATGCCTGAATACCAGTGCCACTGCATTATCGGCGACGGCAATCTCTATTTGTGGCAACTGCCTGATCACAGATAATCCTGAGATCAGCTCCTGCAAAGGTTCCAGCAGGTCCCCAACACCGGGATGCAGGACCGCGCAGTGACTGATGTCAGCAACAAACGGTGAGCTTTTTTCCCGGAAGCCAACCAGCAATCGTTGTTTTTTCTCGACATACTTCACGGCCAACCGGGCACGGCGCCGATAACCCCAAGCCGGACCGGTAAGAGGCGGTAACCATTCACGGGGTTGAATGCCGCCTATGCGTTGGAACTGCTCGCTCAGTGTCTGTTGCTTGTGTTTTATCTGATAACCGGATGATACATGCTGAAAACTGCAGCCGCCGCAGATGGAAAAAAAATCACATTTTGCCGGGATCCGTTCCGGGTTTGGTTCCAGGATTTCCAGTGGAATTGCTTCACTGTATCGTGAATGCTGGCGTGTGTATTGAAAGCTGACTGTTTCACCAGGCAGGGTTTCATTAACAAAGACGGTTTTACCACCGACATGGGTAATCCCCCGCCCTTCATGAGACAGGGATTCTATGGTGGCGGTTACCGGTTCACGGGACAGTCTTCTGCGACGACGGGACATTAAGAAAATCGTCAGGTGGATTCCCAGGCGTCCAGAAATTCCTGAAGGTGAGGTTTTCCTTCTGACTGCAACATTTCACATAAATTTTTGCAGCTCTCTTCATAACCTTGCCGGGACTTGCGTCCTCTCATCAATTCATAACGCAGGAAAACAAGATAAGTATTGAGTACATCGGTTTCACAATAATTTCGGATGGCACCGACATCACCCTCCATGAAACAGTCCCAGACCTTGTCACCGCTCATACCCATCTTGCCTGGGAAACCACAGACACCGGCTATCTGATCCAGCGGGGCCACAGCACGGCCCTCGTAACCGGACAGCACATCCATCAAATCCGTGTGCCTCTCATGAAAACGGTTGATGTAATTATTCCATCTAAAACTCTGATCCTCTTCACCGGTTTCCCAGTAGCGTGGGGCACTGATGCCATGTATCAATGCACGGTAATGTAGAACCGGTAAATCAAATCCGCGCCCGTTCCAGGAAACTAGCATGGGGCTGAAACGCTCGATGCCATCATAAAAGCGCTGGATGATTTCTTCTTCCGGAGAATCCGGATCGCCGAGGGACCAGACACTGATCTTGTCAGTAGTGCGTAATACTACCGAAATGGCAACAACCCGATGTAAATAATGTCTCAGGAATTCATTACCACCTGTTTCCTGGCGGCGCTTGGTATACATCACTTCGGCAATTTCCTTATCAGACAGGCCATTTAACTTGTATAACTTGCGACCGGATTCAATATCCGGAATGGTTTCTATGTCAAAGACTAGAACATTCATAAAATCTGTATTACTTCGGATCAAAAATTCCGGTGGACAGGTAACGATCTCCACGATCACAGATGATGCTGACAATTACGGCATTTTCCAGGTCCTTGCCGAGACGCAATGCCGCCGAGATAGCGCCGCCGGATGATATGCCGGCAAAAATACCTTCTTCCGCAGCAAGCCGACGGGTCATATCCTCGGCTTCTTCCGGAGTAATATCGATCGTCATATCCACGCGGCTTTTATCAAAAATTTTCGGCAGATAGGCTTCAGGCCAGCGACGTATGCCCGGGATATTTCCATCACCCGCTGGCTGTACACCAATAATCTGGATCTCCGGATTCTTCTCCTTGAGAAACTGTGATGTCCCCATGATGGTCCCGGTAGTACCCATGGAACTGACAAAGTGCGTAATCTTGCCATTGGTATCACGCCATATTTCTGGTCCCGTACCTTCATAATGTGAACGTGGGTTATCCGGATTGGCAAATTGATCAAGTACTCTGCCTTTACCTTCACGTTCCATTTGTTCTGCAAGATCGCGGGCCCCTTCCATGCCTTCTTCCTTGGTTACCAGTATGATCTCGGCACCGAAAGCTGTCATTGCTGCCCGCCGCTCCATGCTCATGTGCTCAGGCATGATCAACACCATCCGGTAACCGCGAATGGCTGCAGCCATGGCCAATGCAATTCCCGTGTTGCCGCTGGTGGCCTCGATCAGGGTATCACCGGGTTTGATTTCTCCACGTTCCTGGGCATGACGGATCATACTCATTGCCGGTCTGTCCTTGACCGAACCCGCCGGGTTGTTACCTTCCAATTTCCCCAGATACAGATTACTGGTTTGCCCCGGGATGCGTTGCAACCTCACAAGCGGAGTATTGCCGACGAAAGATTCTATTGTAGGTATGTCGCTATTGGTCATGATTTTCTTAATTAATGCAAATGCAGCCGTTTCTGCCTGCAATATATCAGGTATATCTCAGGCCAGGTGTCGGGCCAGTATTATTGCATCCTCCCTGCCAATTACCGCGGGATAATAATTTCGACGCATGCCAACTTCATCGAAACCAGCTTGTTGATAGAGATGCAGGGCAACGTGGTTTGATGGACGGACTTCAAGAAAGGCTATATTTGCCTTATGTTCCCTGGCAAGTATAAGGAGATGTTCAAGCAACAAACTGCCATATCCCGAGTTTTGCTGATCCGGCTTAACACATAGGTTCAGCAGATGACATTCGCCTGCAACAACAGACATAACGCCATAGGCAATGATTGTTTCATCTACTTCCATGATCCAGCAGCTATATCCTACCCGTAGGCAATCAAGGAATATCATCTCAGTCCAGGGATGTGTATAGGCAGAATTCTCTATTTGTATGATCTGATCCAGATCCGCATCTGTCATGGGACGAAAAACAGGGACCGGAGTTTCCAGTACTGCGCTCATTCCGACTCCCTGTAGATCTTTAGCGCCGTTTGCAGGTCCTGCCATGCCTTGCGTTTTTCGCCGGGTGAACGCAACAGGTAAGCCGGATGATAAGTAACCACAACCGGGATGCCGGTATCGGCATACTGATAACGCTGTCCGCGCATCCTCCCTATGGGTGTATCGGTTTCCAGCAGATTTTGTGCAGCCACCCTGCCCACGGCCAGAATAATCCTTGGTTGGACCATCTCTATCTGGATACGGAGATAATTCTTGCAACTCGCCACTTCCTCGGGCCGTGGATCCCGGTTGTTTGGTGGCCGACATTTCAATATGTTGGCAATGAAGACTTCCTCACGCTGAAGGCCAATAGCCAACAGCATCGCATTCAGCAGTTTTCCGGCCCTCCCGACGAACGGTTCACCCTGACGATCCTCTTCGGCACCCGGAGCCTCGCCGATGATTAGCCAGTCAGCCTGTGGATTTCCGACACCAAATACCGTTTGCGTACGACCCTTGTACAGCTCGCATTTTCCACAGGTAGCCACTTCACGACGTAATGTCTCCCAGGCTACCGAATCAAAAGTTGATGATGGTTCAGCAACAACATCGTCGGTATTATCCGGCTTTTCCATCCGCTGTAGATAGACATTGATACCCATCTGTTGCAGGTAATATTGCTGTAATGGATTCAGACTCATACTTGGGGGTGCGCCCGTTCGATCGGTTCCAGGATCTTGTTAATAGCGTTGATGTAGGCCTTGGCAGATGCAATCACAATATCAGTATCAGATCCCTGACCGTTGACAATGCGTCCACCCTTGTCGATACGCACGGTGACTTCTCCCTGGGCATCGGTTCCCGTCGTAATATTGTTGACCGAGTACAATTGCAGGTCACTGCCGCTGTTGACAATCAATTCAATGGCCCTGAAGGTTGCATCAACCGGACCACTGCCGATGGAATTGGCATGTTTTTCTTCACCATCCACCAGCAAGGTCACCATGGCATCCGGAATCTCGCCGGTTTCGCAACACACTTTCATTGACACCAGCTTGATGCGTTCATCGGCCGCTTCCTGAATGGTCTCTGAAACCAGTGCCTGGATATCTTCATCATAGATTTCGTGTTTCTTGTCGGCGAGATCCTTGAACCGGCTGAAGGCGGCATTGAGATCTTCCTCCCGCTCAAAGGCATAACCAAGTTCAAGCAAACGACTGCGGAATGCATTCCTGCCGGAGTGTTTGCCGAGTACCATGCGATTGGCATGCCAGCCGACATCCTGGGCCCGCATGATCTCATAGGTCTCGCGACTCTTTAACACACCGTCCTGGTGTATACCGGATTCATGGGCAAAGGCATTGGCGCCGACTATCGCCTTGTTGGGTTGCACAGGAAAACCGGTGATCGTGGACACTAGTCGGGAACAATGCAGTATTTCCTGGGTATTTAAACCGATATCACAGGGAAACATGTCCTGACGGGTTCGTACGGTCATTACTATCTCTTCCAGGGCGGCATTACCGGCGCGTTCACCTAGTCCGTTGATCGTGCATTCCACCTGGCGCGCACCATTCAATACAGCAGACAATGAATTGGCCACGGCAAGCCCCAGATCATTATGACAGTGCACGGAAAAAATGGCTTTGTCGGAATTGGGCACACGTTCGCGCAACTGTCGGATTAATTCACCGAACTGGCTGGGAAGATTATAACCAACCGTATCCGGTATATTGACCGTAGTGGCACCTGCATCAATGACAGCCTCGATAACCCGGCAGAGAAAGTCCAGCTCTGAACGGCCTGCATCTTCCGGTGAAAACTCTACATTGTCGGTATATTGGCGCGCGCGTTTAACTGCATGTACTGCCTGTTCGAGCACCTGTTCCGGCTCCAGATGTAATTTTTCCCGCATGTGGATCGGCGAGGTCGCAATGAAGGTATGAATGCGGGATGAAGTTGCCGGTTTCAGTGCCTCAGCCGCTGTATCGATATCCTTATCTATGGCCCGTGCCAAACCACAGACGGTACTGTGCTTGACATTTTTGGCTACCAGTTGCACGCCCCTGAAGTCATCCGGACTTGCAATCGGAAAGCCGGCCTCAATCACATCAACCTTCATGCGCTCAAGTGCCTTGGCGATGCGTAATTTTTCATCTCTGGTCATTGAGGCGCCGGGGCTTTGCTCACCGTCCCTCAATGTTGTGTCAAAAATAATTAATCTGTTACTCATAATTCCTGCTCCGGGGTCTATATCCATACTAAATGGCGTGTATGGATGAAACAACTGTAAATAATCCGTCCTTGACGGACGAGGAGTAAAACGACTGGTTTTTGGGAATAGAACGTATTTGCCCGTCAGGGCAGCAGGAACAGTGCGCCTGGCAGAATTGCCATGGGGGAGAAAAGTCTGGTTTGCGCGTTCATTTTCTTCATTTATCAGGAACTATAGCGTGAATGCTGATAATTTCAACTAGTTCACGTCATCCGCGACCTGCTGCTTTTCCTGGCTCTTACGCGCGGCCCGGTGTCTGCGGATGTAGATCAGGGTCAATACGGGTCCGGAGACCGCGTAGATCAGTGCAAGCAAAAACAGAACCAGTGGCGGTTCACTGGCGATCAACACGAAGATCATGACAATCACCAGTCCAGCCACAAACGGTTTGCGTCCCTTCAAGTCAAACCGTTTGAAACTGTGGTAACGGATGTTGCTAACCATCAGGATGCCCGCCAGCATGGTGGTGGGAAAGGCGAACAGGGTGAATGAAGCAACCCCATCAATTGAAAAATACTCGCCACACCAGACCATCCCGGCAATCAGCGCGGCTGCCGGTGGACTGGGCAATCCCTGGAAATACCGCTTGTCGGCCGTGCTGGCCTGGGTATTGAAACGGGCCAAGCGCAAGGCTGCCGCAGCGGCGTAGACAAAGGCACCCAGCCATCCGAGTTTGCCGAGACCGGACAATGACCACTGGTAAATCACCAGGGCCGGAGCCAGTCCGAAGGAAACCATGTCGGACAGGCTGTCATACTGCATACCGAAGTCACTCTGGGTATTGGTCAGACGGGCGACCCTTCCATCCATTCCATCGAGAATCATGGCAATGAAAATCGCGATGGCAGCGGCCTCGAAATTGCTATTAATGCCCGCAACGATGGCATAGAACCCTGCAAACATCGCCCCAGTTGTAAGCAGGTTAGGTAGCAGATACAGACCTCGACGCCGATTAACCATGGCGAATACCATATCTGGACTTGGTCAGTAAATAGCAAGCTCGATGAATCATCATGCTTGGACTATAACAGAGCAGGCGCCCGATTGGATCAGGTTGGCTCTGTCAGGTAGCAGCAGTTTCTGTGCTTGTTGATTCTCTGTGCACCAGTTGGCCAAGCACACCAGAACCGGAACAGATAGTCTCGCCTGCCGCGACATTCACCTTGGAATTATCCGGTATCAGTACGTCAACACGCCCACCAAAAAACAGGAATCCACATCGCTGTCCATGGCCGATACGCTCACCGGAGTGTGCATAGAATCGCAGGAAAAAAGCCGTGATGAAATTCAAATTAATTACAACCACGATTTCGTCATCTTCATCAGTCCGCAAGCGATAAGCAAATCGCCTTTTGTTATCATTTTCTTCGGGACGCCTGGTCCACTGATTCACAATCTTGCCTTCCGCGGGGCTGCGAATGGAATATACATCAAAAAATGATGACTTGATGCTGATCATCCTGGCATAACGATCGATCCAGGGATCATCGACCTGGCTAATGCCGAGTATCCTGCCAGATACCGGGCTGACAATTGATAACGGTGATGAAGGTATTTCTCTATTAGGGTCCCGAAATATAAAGATAAAAAACAATAAAATCAGAAAAACGACGGACGTGGCTAAGACACCCAGAAACTGCCCGGAAAGGATTAATATTACTAGCAATATGGCCAATAGAGGCCATCCTTCCCTGGCAATTACGGGATAGGAATTACTCGCCATAACTCATCAAGACAATCAGGCAGTGACAGTATTAATTATGTGGCTAAATCCAGCGGATTGGATTGGATCAAAATAATCAGTTTTTTTCCTGGTCGACCAGTTTGTTATTTTTAATCCAGGGCATCATGGACCGCAATTTCGCTCCCACGACTTCAATCGGATGTTCACGGCTCATTCGACGCATGGCTTTTAATGACGCGGCACCACTCTGGTTTTCAAGAATGAATTCCTTCGCAAACTGCCCGCTCTGGATTTCATTGAGAATGGTCTTCATCGCAGCCCTGGATTCTTCAGTTACCACACGTGGGCCACGGGTAAAATCACCATACTCTGCTGTATTGGATATGGAATAACGCATGTTGGCGATGCCGCCTTCATAAATCAGGTCAACGATAAGCTTGGTTTCATGCAGGCATTCGAAATAGGCCATCTCAGGTGCGTAACCAGCTTCGACCAGAGTTTCAAAACCAGCCTGGATAAGTGCCGTAATACCGCCACAAAGCACAGTTTGTTCACCAAAGAGGTCGGTTTCAGTCTCTTCACGGAATGTGGTTTCTATGACACCGGCCCGACCACCGCCATTGGCTGAGGCATACGACAATGCCAGTTCCTTGGCCTGTCCTGAGGCATCCTGATAGACCGCGATCAGTGAAGGTACACCGCCACCCTGGGTGTAAGTCGAACGGACAAGATGTCCCGGGCCTTTCGGTGCAACCATGAAGACGTCAAGGTCTGCTCGCGGGGTTATCTGCTCAAAATGAATATTAAAACCATGGGCGAAGGCTAATGCTGAACCTTTCTTGATGTTAGGTTCGACCTGATCACGATAGAGTGCAGCCTGGTGTTCATCCGGCGCCAGGATCATAACGACGTCCGCCCAGGCCACTGCATCAGGAATAGATTTCACACTGATACCGGCTTTCTCCGCCTTTTTGGCTGAAGCTGACCCTTCACGCAAACCAACACACACATCTACACCTGAATCCTTCAGGTTATTGGCATGGGCATGGCCCTGGGATCCATAACCGATGATGGTGATTTTCTTTCCCTGTATCAGGGAAATATCGGCATCTTTATCGTAATAAATATTCATTAGCTTTACTCTCGAAAAAATATATCGTTGAAATTTGTACTAGATGGCTTTATCGCCACGGGCAATTCCAGACACACCTGATCGGACAACCTCGAGGATCAACTTCTTATCCAGTGCGTCAATAAACGCATCAAGCTTGTCGCCACTACCTGTCATTTCGATGGTATAACTGCTGTCCGTCACATCAATAATATGGCCACGGAAAATATCAACCAGGCGTTTAATCTCTTCCCGGTGATCATTTTTTGCTGTCAACTTAATCAATAGCAACTCACGTTCAATGTGACGACTTTCACTCAGATCGACGACCTTGATAACATCTACCAGTTTATTCAACTGCTTGGTAATCTGCTCGACGATCTCGTCAGAACCGGACGTCACCAGGGTCATACGAGACACCGTCGGGTCTTCCGTGGGTGCAACTGTCAGGGATTCAATATTGAAGGCACGAGCAGAAAACAGCCCGGACACCCGCGACAAGGCACCGGCTTCATTTTCCAGAAGCAATGAAAGTATGTGGCGCATTTATGCCAGCTCTCGATCAGTCGTCGGGGGGAGATGCATCTCATGCTGCCCCTTGCCGGAGGCAATCATGGGATATACATTTTCTGTCTGGTCAGTAATAAAGTCCATCA
Organism: Gammaproteobacteria bacterium; assembly: GCA_011772965.1. GTDB lineage: Bacteria > Pseudomonadota > Gammaproteobacteria > Eutrophobiales > Eutrophobiaceae > SZUA-592. Next base: position 202,524 of record WVYN01000080.1, on the reverse strand, counting down.
TCACCAGCTTGTCTTTCATTGCCAGTGCATCTTTCAAGGCGCCATCAACATCTGCCGTTTTTTCGATGCGCATGCCCGTATGACCGAAACTCTCGGCGAGCTTGACAAAATCCGGGATAGCTTCCATGTAGGAATGGGAATAGCGGCCAGCATAAAAGAATTCCTGCCACTGTCTTACCATACCCATATAACGGTTGTTGAGGTTAATGACCTTGACCGGTAAACCATATTGAAGGCAGGTGGACAATTCCTGGATACACATCACCAGGCTAGCCTCACCAGTAATACAGGCAACAACATCATCAGGGAAGGCAAGTTTGACACCCATGGCTGCGGGTAGACCAAATCCCATGGTGCCAAGTCCCCCGGAGTTAATCCAGTGACGGGGTTTGTCAAATTTATAAAACTGGGCGGCCCACATCTGGTGTTGTCCCACGTCTGAGGTGACATAGGCGTCACCATTGGTAAGCTCATAAAATTTTTCTATGACATACTGCGGCTTGATGACCTCGGTCGTGCGATCAAATTTCAGGCAGTCAATGCTCTGCCACTCCTTGATCTGGTCCCACCAGAGTTTAATGGCTTCGGTATCTGGTTTATTTTTGCTGGCCTTGATCAAGGCCGTCAGATCCGTGAGCACATGCTTGACATCACCCACAATCGGAATGTCCACGGGAACATTTTTGGCAATGGATGATGGATCAATATCGATTTGTATGATCTTTGCGTAAGGGCAAAACTGGTCGAGATCCCCGGTAACCCGGTCATCAAAACGGGCGCCGATGGCGATCAGAACATCGCAATGATGCATGGCCATGTTGGCCTCATAAGTACCGTGCATCCCCAACATGCCGACAAACTGTTTATCGGTTGCAGGATAGGCCCCGAGCCCCATCAGGGTATTGGTGATTGGATAACCCAGTTCACGGGTGAAATCCGTCAGTTCCTCGCTGGCATTTGAGAGGATGACGCCTCCGCCTGAGTAAATCATCGGTTTTTTCGCAGACAGGATCAGTTCAGCAGCCCGTTTGATCTGGCCGGGATGGCCCTTGACCACCGGCTTGTAGGAGCGCATGTCCACGCTGGTCGGGTATTCATATTCACAACTATCGGCCGTAACGTCCTTCGGGATATCGACCACAACTGGACCAGGACGGCCAGTGGTCGCCACGTAGAAAGCATGCTTGATGGTTGCTGCAAGCTCCTTCACGTCTTTAACCAGGAAGTTGTGTTTGACACAGGGTCGGGTGATGCCGATGGCATCAACCTCCTGGAAGGCATCATTACCGATCATGTGGGTGGCGACCTGGCCGGTGAACACCACCATGGGGATGGAATCCATAAAGGCCGTGGCTATGCCGGTAACAGTATTAGTTGCACCGGGACCTGAGGTCACCAGGACAACACCAGGCATACCGGTGGCTCGTGCATAGCCGTCGGCCGCGTGCACGGCACCCTGTTCGTGACGGACCAGGATATGCTCTACGGCATCCTGCTTGAAGAGTTCATCATAAATGTGCAATACGGCACCGCCGGGATAGCCAAACAGGTGTTTGACCCCTTCATCTTTTAGGGCTCGGCAAAATATTTCGGCGCCACGCAGGATTTCTTTCGATTTAGCCACTGTCCTACCATTCGTTTTTGTGCTTCAAGGGGGACATTCATCTGAGCTGAATGTAAACCGTGAGAAGTTACTGGCAATCGCCCGGCAGGTCAAGCCAAGAGCCGGATTGCTATCATCGCCAGACTGCCAGTCTGGGCATGACAGACGATTACGACCTCAGCCCGAAATTGCGCTAACATAGCCGCCCAACCACGAGTCAATTAATAATAAATGCAATTATCCCGATTTCTCCTAACCACCCTGCGCGAGGCCCCGGCCGACGCCGAGGTCACCAGTCATCAACTGATGTTGCGTTCCGGCATGATCCGCCAGATCGCTGCCGGTATCTATACCTGGCTACCCCTGGGTCTGCGGGTATTACGTAAGGTCGAGGCCATAGTCCGCGAGGAAATGGACCACGCCGGGGCACAGGAACTCCTGATGTCCGCTGTCCAGCCGGCGGAACTCTGGCAGGAATCCGGCCGTTGGGAGCAATACGGCCTGGAACTGCTCCGTTTCCAGGACCGCCATGAGCGGGATTTCTGCCTGGGACCTACCCACGAGGAGATCATCACGGACCTGGTCCGCCGCGAGATCCGCAGTTATAGGCAACTGCCGGCCAATTTCTACCAGATCCAGACAAAGTTCCGCGACGAGATCCGGCCCCGTTTCGGCATCATGCGCGCCCGCGAATTCCTGATGAAGGATGCCTATTCCTTTCACCTCAGCGAGGACTCGTTGCAGGAAACCTACGATCAAATGTATGCCACTTATGCCCGCATCTTTGATCGCTTTGGCCTGAAATACCGGGCCGTGCTCGCCGATACCGGTAATATTGGCGGCAGCGCCTCTCATGAATTCCACGTGCTGGCCGACTCCGGGGAAGACGTGATCGTCTACAGCGAAAACGGGGATTACGCGGCCAATATCGAGCTTGCCGCAGCCCCAATACCGCCTGCCAAGGCAGCCGGCCCGGCCCGGAAACTGGAGACCGTGGACACCCCCGGAAAATATACCATCGAAGAAGTGTGCCGGTTCCTGAACATAGAGCAGAGCCAATGTCTGAAGACCCTGGTCGTCCGTGGCATTAATGACTCACTCGTGGCTTTAGTCTTGCGCGGTGATCACGAGTTGAACCGGATCAAAGCTGAGAAACTGGACACGGTTGCGGCACCATTAAGTTTTGCCAGTAACGAAGAGATAGAGAAAACCACGGGCTGCGGCACCGGTTCACTGGGGCCAATAAATTTAAACATGACCGTAATCGCCGATCACAGTGCCCTGACCATGAGTGATTTTACCTGTGGCGCCAATCGCGAGGACAAGCACTTTATAGGTGTCAACTGGGGTCGCGACTTGACTGCTCCAGCGGCTGCCGATATTCGTAATATTGTTGAAGGTGAGCCGGCCCCCGATGGCAGCGGCCCGGTTAAATTCGTCCGCGGCATCGAGGTAGGTCACATCTTCCAACTCGGCAAGAAATACAGCGAGGCCATGAAGGCCCACTGCCTCGACGAGAAAGGCGATTCCATCACCCTGACCATGGGTTGTTACGGCATTGGCGTATCACGCATCGTCGCTGCGGCCATCGAACAGAACCACGATGACAAGGGCATCATCTGGCCCGTTAATATCGCGCCATTCCAGGTAGCCTTGATCCCGATCAATATGCATAAGTCTCAGCGTCTGCGCGACGCTGTGATGAAACTGTACGGTGAATTAATGGATGCTGGCGTGGAAGTGTTACTGGATGATCGCAAGGAACGTCCCGGCGTCATGTTTGCAGATGCCGAACTCATCGGCATCCCGCATCGACTCACATTTGGAGAAAAGGGATTGGATAACGATACGCTGGAATACAAGAAACGAACTGATCAGGATAATACAGAAATCAAGATTGATATGGTCGTGGAATTTATCAGGAATGTCTTGTAACGCTGTGCTCAGCGGCATAGTGATCGCGTAGTGGATACTTTGTCCGTCTGCAGCGCCTTGTTATGCCCTTATCCACTACTATCCTGGTTTGTAAAATTGCTCACTTCATTGGTCCATCCTTCCAAGCTATTTGCAGCTTTTATCTTTACCTACTAGTCCATCTTATACGAGCCTTCTACCACAGCCCAATAGAGTGGCTTGGACTTTTGATAAGGAACATTTGGGGACTGACCATGATTAATTGGGGCTACCGTAAAAAAGTGCTCTGTCTCCATTTTTAATTACACACAGCAATAAATACTCAAGCATGTTACTTAAGGGGGATCACTTCATGAAACTTACCGCTTGCAGTAAGAAGAGGAGGTGCATCACTTTTACCAACTTTGACATCTACTAGTCCGTTTTTTGAAAACACTGCACTTATTGACTGAATTATTTGCTCAAAAACTTGGTCTGGATTATCAGGATTTAAAAGTTCGGCTCGAACTTCAAAGACGAATTCTGAAGTTTGGACCAATTGCACTCGCTGAGCACTTTCATGTTCTAAATCAAAAGCTAAAGGTGACAGAGTGACATTTCCCACTCGAACTACTGTTGCTTGCCGTCCCTCAATTTGAAAACTTCTGAATGGCGAGCCGCAGGCACAAGGCTCACGATAAAATCGCAAGCGATCGCCAATATCATAGCGAATAAAAGGCTGAACGTGATTGTAAAGTACTGTTATCAGTGCCGTTGTCGATAATTCCCCATCCGGAACAGGCTGTTTATTTTCATCGACGGCCTCTAATATGACCCAGTCTTCAAGTACATGTTGACGGCCACAATCGCATTTAAAAGCCATGAAGAGACACTCTGTACAAGCATAAATATCAACAATGCCGTACTCAAGTGAAGGAAATACTTTTTCAACGCGTCCACGAAGTTCAGACGTGAATGTTTCGCCGGCAACCTTGAAAAGTTTAGGTTCTATTGTTAGACGTCCAGCTTCCTTTTCTCTTGTTAAAATCGCTAGCATACTTGGATAAATCATTATTGATGCTATTTGTCCCATCCCATTGAGCTGTTTAACCGTTTTTCCGATCGGTTGCTCAGCCGGAATAAACGTTATTTTTTCTGCCAGTCGAGGCGCCAAAAAGTGCATGAGCTTATGCAATCCGGCGCCAGCAAAATGGCCATTCCCCCCTGTGATAATAACGTTAGTACCCGCCTTTTTAATTTTTCTTTCGATTTGTAATTGCTTCTTAGAAAGTCGAGCCAAAGAAAGCCCAAAGATAAACTCAAGCACTGATGATGGGATAACGATAACTGCAGGTTCCCCTGAACTTCCGGACGTTCGGAAGACAGCATATTCACCAATCGGAACGCCAAGGTTATCCATGCTGTCCATATGCTTTCTTGCTTGAGCAAGAGTTAAAGAACGATCAGTTAGCCAATTATCAAATTTATCCATAAGATCAACCTTAGACGTTACAGGAAGATCGTTTAGCTTTATAAGATTTGTTTCCGGCAAATGAGTATAAAGTTTATTAAAATATGGAGATTTATTACGGGCCGTTTGTATAAGACGTCGAAGGTTTTTAAGCTGTTTGGCTTCAATCCTTTCACGACCTCCCCAAGCCGTCCAAATGCCTCCAATACAATATCCGAGTGTTCTAATTAAGCTAAAATTCATATTATTGCCAACTCATTTCTAAGCTTTAAATGACAACTTTTCATATGAATTATTGATTCAAATTGAACACATAACGCCTCGCATCAGCGGAAATGGTGCCCGCAACGCACGCACCATTTCCGACTGTATGCGTTTGTTATACGATACACAGAGAATTAAATATCATGATTTGGATTTCAATAAATCGCGTATTTCCATTAGTAAAGCCTCTTCCGCAGAAGGCGCTGGTGGGGCCTTGGGCGCCTCTTCTTCTTTTTTCTTTAAAGCGTTAATTGCTTTCACCATCATAAAAATTGCAAAAGCAATGATAGTGAAATCAACAAGAGTTTGAATAAACGCTCCATAGCTGATGACGACTGCCGGCGCATCGCCTACAGCATCCTTTAGAACAAATACTAAATCAGAAAAATCTACGCCACCCAATAGAACTCCTATTGGAGGCATAATAACGCCTGAAACTAATGCTGAAACGATTTTCCCGAATGCAGCACCTATAATGATACCAACTGCCATGTCAACAACATTTCCCTTTACCGCAAACTCTTTGAATTCTTTCATCATGCTCATAGCTACAATCCTCTAATAGTTAATCATTTTTCTACGTTCTGATATCAATATTTTGTGTTCTTTACTCCCCTCCATATTTTTTAAGTTAAAAATTAAACAGTATATCGCTTTTATAAATAGTGCGCGCTTTTTACGCGTCCAGTGGTGGCGCTCTTGGGTCGCTACGATGTTTAATAAACTTGTTATTGGGCTACTTGCATAGCTTTTGATAAACAGCCCGAATTACATTTACGGTAAAAAGATATATTAGGGCATTGAGCAATACAATGAAGCCTATATAGAAATAATCTACTACCCCGCTAATTTTCCCGCTTAAGCCATTAGGCCTATCATCATGGCTAAATGGCTCTAGGCGGGATGAAAATAAAATCTCCGGCTTCATTCACAATGCATTGTTTCAGTCCCTCGCCGTAACAGGTTTCACCCTGCCCTCGATCAGATACACCGCTGACTCAAACCCGTCGTGGTAATGCCCTTCGGCCTGGCTACCGGGCGGGATAATCACCAGATTCATGGATAACACCTTAGAACCGACAGTTTCCTGTGATATGCCCACGAAAAAAGCAACTTCTGCACGGACTGGATTGCCTCGGGGGATTTCACTGTCACGACAACCTGCCCGTTGCGGGTTGCTTCGTCTGCTAAAGCAACAGGGGTTATTAAAGCAGCATAAAAGAATGCGATAAATCTCCATAAAATCATGGGGATCATGGGCTTACCTCGGGACAGGAATTTTTCACTATACTGTATACAGACGTGGTTTTATTGCAATGCGGGCAAGCACTTTTGAACCAATCCCCGGTCAAAACAGCATAACCAAGAACTTGAGAGACAAGACCATGAAACGGATGAACCATCTCGGCAAAGTGTTGCTGATTGGAAGCCTGGTAATTATGTCCAGCGGGGTCCAGGCGCGTGGCGGCCACGGCTATGGTTACGGTCATCATGGTTACAAGAGTCACTATGGCTACGGCGTACACTACAACCACCATGGTCACGGTAATGCCGCGGGTTACCTGATCCTCGGCCTGATTGGCGGCGCCATACTTACCAGTATTTTCACCCAGGCCCAGTATGAGCATGAACGCGATGACGCCTACGAGGATCGGCCACGGCGCCAGCCCTATGGCAGGGCGCGTTACGAACAGCCAGGTCAGGAAATGTACGTTCCTCAGCAGTACGAGCCCGTTCCCCGCTTAAGTGATTACGAGGGCTGGGACTGGCTGGAACGCGGGTATGCAGAGAAGGCTATGGACATATTTGCCCTGCAATCCCAGGAAGATTTGAATGCGGGCATGCCACGGGTGGGATTTGCATTGGCTGCCGCGATCAACGGCGATAAGGAACGCGGGACCCGTTCCATGCGCAAGGCCCTGGAAGTCGATCCGGATGCATTACGTTACATCAATATCACTCGTGGCTTACAGCCAGCCGTTGATGATTTGACCCGTGAATATGAATTGCTGGCCCTGGGTAATTACCAGCGACCGGACGAGGTCTTCATGCTGGCCACGCTGTCTTACCTGCAGAAGGATTATGAAACGGCTCATCGCGTGATCAGTGAATCAATCGCTGATGGCGACTATAGCCAAAGCACACGCAACCTGAAAGTGTTGCTCGACAAGGAAATGAAACGTTCCTGAGTAGCTTATCCCTGCTCCAGCAGGTTTCTGAGATCGATCACCGCGGCGTTGGCGCGGGAAATGTAAGAACCCATAACCAGCGAGTGATTGGCCAGGAAACCAAATCCCGTACCGTTCAGGATCATCGGACTCCAGACAAAATGCTGGGTAGCTTCCAGCTCGCGTATAATTTGCCTGAGACTGACCAAGGCATTTTTTTTGCGCAGGACTGCATCGAAGTCCTTTTCTACAGCCTTCATGAAATGAATCAGTGCCCAAGTGGAACCACGCGCCTCGTAAAAAACATCATCGATTTCCAGCCAAGGGGTTTTGACTGCTACCTCCTCCGGTTTTCCCGTCGATTGCCGGGCAGCGGTATCTCCCTGCAGATCGGTATTCACCCGGGTCTGGCCGACACTGGCGCTCAGGCGTTGCGAGAGACTGCCCAATCGTTTCTCGACAATGGCAAGCCAGTCACGCAAATTATCGGCGCGGGCATAGAACTGGGCGTTTTGTTGTGAGGGATCGGACAGACGTTGCAGGTAGCTTCGGGTGGCCTTCAAACCGGTTTTATATTCCCCCTCGGAAGACGGTAATATCCAGGACTCGTTGTCGTAATGAAACTGGGGATCGGCGACGGCAAGGTCAGGATCCTCGGTTGACTGGGTTTGTGAACGGCTGAAATCATTACGCAGAGCTCGTGCCATATCGCGGACCTGGGTGATCACACCAAATTCCCAGTTGGGTATGTTATCCATAAACACACCGGGAGGAGTAACATCGTTACTCAAGTACCCACCAAATTTGTAAAGAGTCTCATCCATGATCCCGATCAGGGTTGCGGTCGTGATCGAACCGGTCACAAGCCGGGTATCCTGACCGATAATCGCATGGGCATTGGCAACCACATCAAATTCATCGGGTTCATTGTCCCAGATGAACATGAGCAATAGCACAATGACCACATAAATGGCCACGATAATGCCAACTGTTTTGCCAACAACGGATGTAGAGAAGGATTGACCTGTTTTGAACATGCGTCTGGATGTTTTTGTTAGCGTATTTTTATATACATATGGGCAATAAGCGCTAGATCAAGGCCGGATCAAGCTGCAGCAGACAGGATTAATACCATGAATGCCCAAAGGATCAAGAGGATCCCGGTTATCCCGGGCAAATACCTGAGGTTGACCAGCCATTTCTCCGCAGTGATGAATAACATCAGCACAGCAATCCAGAGCATGTTCATAACTCCCCCGACAAACAACAGGGTCATCAGCAACACACAACAGCCCAGGCAGAAAACACCATGCGCCAGCCCCATCTGAAGTGCACCAAACAGGCCGGGTTTCATATGATTTACGATAAATACGGCGGGCGCCTGGCATTGACGCAAACAGGCATCTTTTAATGGTGTTAACTGGTACAAACCAACCAGAAACAGGATTACTGCAGAGAGAAAGGCATTACGGGAGGCCAGGTGCATGGAGATCCACTGCTGCTGTTCCAGCCACCATTGCAGTCCTGTGGCAAGTAATGAAAACACCAGCCAGACCAGCAGGTAACCTGTTATAAAGCACATGACCGATGCATTGACTTTGAAAGATTGACTGCCAGATGATTGACGAATTACCCGCGCATACAACAGGACTGTTGGTGCAGCGCCCGGCAACATCATGGCGATCATCATGATCCACCACATCAGGACGACGATGACAATGTAGTCAATGGACCAGCTTACAAATGAAGTGACAGCCATACCTGACTGTCGGGGGAGCAATGCCAGCGAAATCATCCTGCTCATATCCATATTCATCCCTGCACCAGACAACAGGTATAACCAGGCCAGCAAGGTCATGGTGACAAGCCCGGTCACCACGATTCTGCGATCACTGGCGAGTATGCTTTCGGGGAGGGGTACTGAGTTCATCTCTTGTTGACTATTTTTTGACGATACCGTTGTTATTGAGATGAATATGTGCAAACTGTGCGTAGCTTTCCCTGAGATCAAGTTCTATATTTCCGTGTGTCTTTGTTGTGCCACTGCCAACCTCTGCCAGTGAGTACTCGAAGCCGTCAGGGAGATCAATGCGTGCACGGTGTTCTTCTCCCGTGACTGGATTCTTGATGGGCGAACCGCTGGTTTCCATAACTCCGTCGATCCGGATAAGCCCCTTGCGACCGTCGATGTCCACTTCAAAATCGATTTCAGCAACGATCGGCTCGAACACCTGCTCATAGGTCGTGAAAAAGACCTGGAACACCGTCTTGCCAGGCTCGGTATCCTCACCGCTGATAATTTTCAATACCGCTTCCTGCTGCGCCTTGCTGGCACGGCTGTCTATGATTGGCTGACATTTTCCTTGTCCTTCATGCACGGCACCCGGCCATTGCATAATGCAGGCAAAGCGGACACCAGCCAGGTCCGTCTCGCCATGGTGACCTTCGTCAATTTCCATACCGACGACCGCTTCGCAGTTACCATGGGTTGGCAGGTCACTGAACTGGCAGGGACAACCATAGGAACAATTGCAATTGCCAAATTCTCTTGCCTTTATTTCCCAAGGGATCATGGTGCACCTCCTTCCGCAGAAAAATGCCGGATTTATTTATAGAAAAAATTGTTTCAATCAGGCTGAATCAACTTTAAGAGTGCGATCATGTCCTCTTCGCCCAGTCCCTGTGACTCTCCCCGGGAATAGATAGCCTCGGTTTCCTTGAGCAATTTCAGTCCGTTTACAGTATGGTCCGTCTGCAGGGCCAGCCTGATGTCCTTGAGCATGTTCCTGACAGAAAACTGCGGGGCATAATCCCGCGACCGCAGTTTTGGTTCCTTGTATTCGCACAGGTAATTCCAGCCAGTGTTATTACGGAACACATTAAAGTACTGGTCATCAGTTAGACCGTTCGTGCGGGCATAGGCATAACTCTCGCAGAGTGCCTCCAGTTGCATGGCCAGGTTCAGGTTCATCGCCAGCTTGGCGACACTGGCCGTACCAATATCACCCACGTGCAGGCAGACCGAGGAAAGCGGTTCAAGCACCGGCAAAACCCGGTCAATCACGTTCTTCTCACCTCCCAGGTAAAATGGGAGCTTGCGATTCACCGCGGCCAATTTGCTACCACCCATCAAGGCCTCGCAGAATGCCGCTCCGGAAGCTGTTGCCCGCCGGGACAGGGCCAGGTTTTCATCAGGGCTGACCGTGGCACAATTGACTACGATCTTATCCTTGCCCAGAGCAGGTGCCATTGCCTTCAGCACGTCAGCGACAGCGGCGGCGTCGCTGACAGTGATCAACAAGATGTTCGACTTTTCCGTGGCCTTGATGATATCGTGTTCAAAACAGGGTGAGGATACCTTTCGGCTCCGGTTCCAGCTGACAACAAGCCTCCCATCAGTTTGTAAGTTG
>WVYN01000080.1:40260-191639 GCA_011772965.1 Gammaproteobacteria bacterium | reverse complement strand
TAAACTGATTCAGGGTGTTCTCACTCGCTGTGGCCATAACCTCGACGCGTCCATCCGGTAGATTACGCACCCATCCTGTTACACCGAGTATGTGTGCCTGTTGTTCCGTGTCCATGCGGAAACATACCCCTTGAACTCGACCTGATACAAGGTAGTGACAGGTTTTTTTCACTTATTTCTGGAAGATTGTCGAAACAGGGTACCGAGTTTTACGGACATGCATTCTTCAAGATTACCCTGGTGGGTATCGATTACAGTCTTGACCGCATGCTGCCATGAATTGGAATCGTCCATGATGTGCTCTGGTAATTTCCGCGGCAGGATACGATGCAGATCCAGTAATGTCAGTTCGTTGATATCACGTGCCAGCATCCATTTTCCGGAACCGGTTCGGTACACCCAATTCTCAGTGTTGAGTATCTCCAGCACCTGGGTGATCAATAGGTGCGGTATTTTCACGCCTTGCTTACGTATCTGGAAGGCATTTAACTGATCACCCGTCATTTGAGCTTCCCATAAAACTGCCAGAATCTGATAGGCATCCAGAAATGACCAGTCATAACGTCCGCGTTTCCTGACGGCATCCTCCAGCCTGAACACCGAGAGACACCAGGCAATCTGTGAGCCGAGCAGGATGACCAGCCAGGAGACATATATCCAGATCAGGAACATGGGTATAACTGCAATCGCGCCATAGATCATCTGATAAGTCGGAACGGCGCGCACGTACACACCAAATGTATATTTCGCAAATTCGAATAACAGGGCTGCAACTACTGCTCCGATAAAAGCATCACGTTTTCTCACTTCACAATTTGGAACAATAACGTAGAGCAGGCTAAAGGCGAGAGTGCTGGTAAAAAACGGCATGAGCGCCAGGAGACGTGACTTGAGACTGAGTGTTTCATCCATGGAAGATACCAGCGGCAGCGCGAGAATATAGGAAGTTGAATACATACCGATACCTAATAGTACTGGTCCGAGTGTCAGTATGGCCCAGTACACCAGAAACCGCGCGACCGTACTGCGCCGTGTAGTGACATTCCAAATATGGTTCATCGCACTCTCAATCGTAGACAGCATCAACAAGGCGATGATTATCAGCACGGCAATGCCGGTGGCCGTTAATTGAGACGCCTTGACAGAAAAACCGATGAGGTATTCCTTTATGGTTGCTCCAAAGGCCGGAACAAAATTTCCAAAGACGAATTCCTGAACACCCTCACTCAATTCACGGAAGACTGAAAGGTTGCCAAAAAAACTGAACATCACACCTATAAGTGGGACGATGGACAGCAGTGTTGTATAGGCAAGCGAAGAGGCCGTTTGCAGTCCGCGGCGGGCAACATACTGATGCATTACAAAACGTATAAAATAATAAAGCCAGAGTAAAGCCGTATGTGCCCGGCGCATAAGCCGGTGCATTTGCTTGTTTATTTTCTCAGATGTTGTATTTCTCATGCCGGTCTTCGTCAAGAGGTTTTCAGAATGCCGCAGCTGCCGTTAGAATGATACTTTTAATGCCCACAGGATAGACCATGACAGTTACGATATACCACAATCCGAGATGTTCAAAATCCAGGCAAACACTGGCCCTGTTACAGGAGAACGGCATAGAACCCGAGATCATTGAATACCTGAAAACCCCGCCATCCAAAGTCCGTTTGCAAGAGATACTCAAGATGCTCGACATGGAGCCAAGGGATCTTATGCGAACAAAAGAATCGGCCTACAAGGAAGCGGGGCTTGATGATCAAAGCCTGTCCCAGGAGCAATTGATTGCTGCCATGATCGAGTATCCCATCCTGATTGAACGGCCAATAGTGTTGGCTAACGGCAAGGCCACCATTGGCCGCCCGCCGGAAAGCGTGCTGGAGATACTCTGATATGGCCGAACTGCTGGTGCTTTATTACAGCCGCTATGGCAATGTAGCCAGTATGGCTGAAACTGTCTGTCAGGGAGTCGAGTCGGTTGCAGGTTGTACGGCCCGGCTGCGGACCGTACCCCCGGTTTCAAGCGTCTGTGAAAGTACCGAGGACAGCATCCCCGACACCGGACCACCTTATGCTAGCGCGGATGACCTGATAGATTGTGACGGCCTGGCACTGGGCAGCCCGACCCGGTTCGGGAATATGGCTGCGCCCCTGAAATATTTTCTTGATGGCACTGGTGATCTCTGGTTGTCTGGGAAGCTCACCGGTAAACCGGCCGCTGTTTTTACTTCCACGGGCAGCATGCACGGTGGCCAAGAATCGACACTGTTAAGCATGATGTTGCCACTCTTGCACCATGGCATGATCCTTCTCGGAGTTCCTTACCAGGTACCGGAACTGGCCACTACCGCATCCGGTGGTACTCCCTACGGCCCCAGTCACACAGCGGGCAGTAACAATGACCGGGCGCTGACCCAGGAAGAAAAACAAATCTGCCTGGCTCTCGGCAAACGCTTGGCGGAGACCGCTCAGAAACTGAAACAATAATCTCTGAACCGCACGACTGAGACCACTCTACCTGTTTTCCAGGAAGCTCCTGGCAAACGGTATTGTCAGCTTGCGCTGCGCGGTTAATGTCGCCTGCTCCAGCTGGTCGAGCAATTGCATAAGACTTGGCATGTCCCGTTGGACACGGTTGACGAGAAACTCCGCCACTTCCCTGGGCAATCTAAAGCCTCTGGCATGGGCCCTTCTCTGCAGAGCATCGATCTTGTCGGTGTCCGCAAGAGGTTTCAGGTAATAAACCAGGTCCCACACCAAGCGGGATTTGAGATCAGGCAGCTTAAAATGTAGATTGCGAGGGTTGCTGTGGGCAGTCATCAATAAGCTGATATCTTTCTCGCGCAGGCGGTTGTAGAGATGGAACAGCGCTGTTTCCCACTCCAAATCCCCGGCAATGGCATCAATATCATCAATGCAGACCATCACCATTCGGTCCAGGTCCTCGAACATGACCGGATCCAGTTGTTGATAATCACCAAGGGGAATGTAAGCAACCGCCTGATCCTTTTCATCGGCCAAAACACAGCTTGCCTGAAGGAGATGACTGACACCACAACCATGGCTGCCCCAGAGAAAAAGCNNTCACCGATGATAAACTGATCGAAACCGGGCTTTTCCCGGAGAGACAAAGGCAAGGTCAGTTGATCCTGCCTAGGGAACAGCCGTTTGTTCATGGCTGATACATACCACTCTTAACATAGAACTCATGCATGTGACGCAGCATAACCACGATCACCGCAGCAACTGGCAGAGCCAGCAGCACCCCGAAAAAACCGAATAACTGCCCACCGGCCATAACCGCAAAGATAACGGCAACCGGGTGCAAACCGATACGGTCTCCTACCAGTAACGGTGACAGCACCATGCCTTCCAGGGCCTGACCCACACCGAACACCAGGCCGACATAAACCAGGTGCCATACATCATTAAACTGGATTAATGCCGCGATCACTGCAGCGATGCTGCCAACCAGTACACCGAGATAAGGCACAAAACTGACTAACCCGGCCAACATGCCGATTAATAATGCAAACTCAAGCCCCGCAATCCAGAGGCCGATAGAATAAATGATACTGAGCGCCAGCATAACTAGTAACTGCCCACGCATGAATTCTGACAGGACCTGGTCACATTCATATGCCAGCTGGCTAATAAAACCGACCTGCTTACGTGGGATCAGATCCCTTAAATTGGCAATCAGATGGTCCCAGTCCCGCAACAGATAGAAAGTAACTACGGGTATCAACAACAGATAGGCAAACCAGGTTATGATCGCCCGACCTGATTCGGAGATTTTCATCATAACCTTGCCGGCAACACTGCCAACATCCTGCCAGTTGGAAGCCACAGCCTGTTTCAAGGAATCCAGGTTTATCACTTCCGGGTCGAAACCAAAAATATCCGCAAGCTTAGGAATAAATTTCGTTTGAATCGTGTTAATCAATACGGGAACACTGTCTATAAATCCAAGTAATTGCCTTTCGATCAGGGGAATCAGGAAAAACAGGGACAGCAGGCCTATCAATATCATAATAAAAAAAACAATTACTACGGCCATGGTCCGGGAAAGCTTCATGCTCTCCAGCCTGTCGGCCAGCGGATCACCTAGGTAAGCAAGCAGGGCGGCAATAACAAAAGGTGTCAGGACAGGTGCCAAAAGATACAGCAACCAGCCGGTAAAGATCGTAAGACCCAGTACCCACCATTTTTGTGTTTCATTCATGGCTGATTAACGAACCAAACGATAAAGGTTGGTATTGCCGGCCACCGGTTCCAGGGTATTACCCAGCTGTATGGTTTGTCTTAATCCCTGCTCATCACTGCCGGCAGTACTGATACTGAAAGTCACACTGCCCGTCTTCAGGGACTTGATATTGACATCACTGACATTACTCAGTGAGCGGAAATATTTCAGGACCCGGGCATGCTCATCATATTTATACACATTATCTACCGTTACCTCGATCCTCGTGTCTTGTAAGCCGCCCGTTGCCTGTACATAACGATCCGCCAGAATATCCGCAAGCTTATCTATCCCGTCGGCCAGTATCAGTTCAGGGTTTTCTGCCGATTGAGTCCAGCTGATGGACCGGTCATCAACGATGACCATCCACTGCGCCTCCCACTTCCGCGCTGAAATCTGGTAGACGCTGCCCATGAGAATTGCATTGGGTGAATAGCGTTGTGATGCCCGTTTAACCGGTTCGGAAAAACCACCCCAGATATCTGCCTTTTCAACCATTACCCGGTCTTCCTCATCCAGTAATGGATAGCTCAATGGAATACCACGTTTCTGTGCAGAATTTTCAAAGACAGTGGTATAAGTTTCCTCTTCTTCGAGTGTGACATAGCGGCGCTCGCCATTTTCCTCTATAAGGACCCAGACGAGGGTGTTTGGCCTGACATTACCCCACAGGGGAACCTGGTAGTCCCTGAAAACATTTTTAAGCGCCTGTTCATTAAACTGTACCCATAGAAACAATTCTTTTTCCAGCGTCAGTTGATCCGCTTTCTGTTTTGCCTTGTTTCGATATTTGTATTGCTGCACATACAACTGCGGGTTATCGAGCAAGTAGGCCGTCACCTGTCTGCCCTGTACATCACGCTCCCCGGTCAGTTTGACCAGGACAGCTTTCAAGGCCCGGGGCAAACCATCCTGGTAACTTTCCTGTGACTGATCGGCGACCGGTACCTCTGCCTCGTATAAACCAGTCACGGCAGCGGCTTGCAGGGATGATAACGGCGGGGCCAACAGGGTAATCAATAAAGTAAATCTGGCTAGCATGCACTGCAAGCTATGCAAGAGTGACAGACAAGTCAAGGATTGCGGCAAGTGCGGCTTCCCTCTACTATGCAGCCCCATGACCAGCAATCGGGACAAGAATACCAGCTATGAAGATGCCGGTGTCAGCATTGAACGTGGCAACCAGTTAGTAGAGCGGATCAAGGCTGCAGCTTCTGCGACCCATAACCATGGAGTCATGGGTAACCTCGGGGGATTCGGCGCATTGTTTGATCTGGCTCCCCTGGGTTATCAAGATCCGGTTCTGGTTTCCGGTACTGATGGCGTCGGTACCAAGATCAAGCTGGCCATCGAGATGAGTATCCACGATACCATAGGCATCGACCTGGTCGCGATGTGTGCCAATGACCTGTTGGTACAGGGTGCCCAACCCCTTTTCTTTCTGGATTATTTCGCCACCTCAACACTGGATGTGGATGTCGCGGCCCGGGTCATCGAGGGTATAGCCGAGGGTTGCCAACGGGCCGGATGTGCCCTGATAGGGGGGGAGACTGCCGAGATGCCCGGCATGTATCAGCCCGGAGATTATGACCTCGCCGGATTTTGTGTTGGCGCAGTTGAACGTGAACGGATTATTGATGGTAGCCGGGCGCTAATTGGTGACGCCCTGATTGCTATCGCTTCCAGCGGGCCGCACTCCAATGGCTATTCCCTGATACGAAAGATCCTCAAAGACAGCGACACTCAATATGATCATGTGGTAGCTGGTCAGTCTATTGGTGAATTGCTGTTATCACCCACCCGGATCTATGTAAAGCCCTTGTTGAAATTGATAGAGACTATTGATGTCCGTGCACTTGCCCATATAACCGGTGGCGGTTTGGTAGAAAACATTCCACGGGTACTACCTGCAAACATCGACGCCGTGATAGATCCACAGACCTGGTCGCTTCCGCCGATATTCACCTGGTTACAGGAGCATGGCAATGTGGCTCTCAGCGAGATGTACCGAACATTTAACTGCGGTATAGGAATGGTGATCTGTGTTACGGATGAGCAGAAAATGGACACCATCAAACAGCTGACACAATCGGGTGAAACAGCATGGTTGTTAGGTCATCTGGCTGAAAGTACAGGCGACCGATCAACTGTCCGTTTTGCTCCGCTGTAACTATTTCTTTTTTTTACCCGTAGCTTCTTCAATTTTGGTCAACATGCCACGCAAAATGTTTATTTCATTCTGATCAAGCAAGGCGCGGTTAAAGAGGCGTTTTAATCTGCGCATCAGTTGTCTGGGTTTCTTCGGATCATAAAAACCTATTTCAGTCATGCTAGCTTCAAAATGCTCATAAAACTGTGCCAATTCATTCGCGGTTGCCAACGGTACTCCTTCATCAGTCTCCTCTGGCTGGTACTTGCCTGAAGCCATCAAAATTTCGTAACAGATGATTTGTATTGCGGAGGCAATATTAAGCGAGCTGAATCCGGGATTAGTTGGAATCTGCAATACTGCATTGCAGAGTTCTATTTCATCATTATTCAAACCGGAGCTTTCACGACCGAATACGATGGCAATCTGGTTTGACGATACTGAGTTTATGATTTGTTTAGCACAATCACGGGAGGAGTAGACTGGCCAGGGTATGCGGCGCCTTCTTGCGGTTGTAGCTATGATCAGCCCGCAGTCATGTACCGCCTCTTGCAATGTTTCACAAACGACCGCCGTGGCCAAAATATCATCGGCTCCGGCTGCACGTGCCGTCACTTCACCCGAGGGGAATATCTTCGGACGGACTAGATAAAGTTGTTGCTGACACATGGTTTTCATAGCACGCGCAGCCGCACCGATGTTACCGGGATGACTGGTTTCAACCATGACGAAACGAATTTTGTCAGAAATGTTTTCCAGCATTGAGATAATTTGCCTAAAAGTTCCAAGTACGACATGTTTTAATACACATAATCTGTCGATCTTGCATTACAATATACGATTTATCCTAGGGGTACATCATGCATCCGATGCTCAACATTGCCATTCGTGCGGCCCGTAGTGCCGGCAATGTCATTATAAGGCAAATGGATTATGTCCATGATTTACCGGTCAATGAAAAGAGCCGCAATGATTTTGTGTCTGAAGTCGACAGGAACGCCGAGGCCGTGATCATAGACACCATCCTCAAGGCGTATCCGAAACACGCCATCCTGGCAGAGGAAAGTGGCAGTCAAGGTGAAAGCGAGTATGAATGGGTGATAGACCCACTGGACGGAACCACCAATTTCCTGCATGGTTTCCCGCAATTCGCGGTATCCATTGCCCTGCGACACAAGAATGTGCTGGACCAAGCCGTTATTTATGATCCACTGCGCCAAGAACTCTTTTCTGCCAGCCGCGGCTCCGGTGCCCAGCTCAATGAACGGAAAATACGGGTCAGTAAACGCAGGCATCTGGATGGTTCCCTGCTCGGGACCGGCTTTCCCTTCAGGGAGAATGAAAGGATTGAACAGTACATAAATACTTTCCGCGTCCTATTTCCTCTCACAGCTGGCGTCAGACGTGCGGGTGCTGCGGCGTTAGACCTGGCCTATGTGGCCTGTGGACGACTGGATGGCTTCTGGGAATTCGGCCTCAAACCATGGGACATCGCTGCCGGTGCATTACTTATTCAGGAGGCGGGTGGGATGATCACTACCATGGAAGGTGCCAAGGACATCCTTGAATCAGGTAATATTATCGCTGGCAACCCTTTCTTGCTTGACGAGTTGAGCAAGAAGATTAAAACGGCACTTTCAAATCTAAATAGCAATTAGGAATATCGATTTGAAAATCTTGGTAACAGGTGGTTCAGGCTTTATCGGAACAAATCTGGTCCGCTATTTGCTGTCCATGCCTGGTATTACAATTTTTAATGTTGATAAACTGGTGTTCCCGGGCAGTGGTTACACCAACAAAGACCTGGAAGAAACTGCTGGTGATGCTTACAGGTTTTCACCAACAGATATCTGTAATGGCCAGGAAATGCAGGAAATCATGAATGAGTTTTTGCCTGATGCAGTCATGCATCTTGCGGCAGAGTCGCATGTGGACCGATCGATCCAGCATCCAGGTTCTTTTATACAGAGTAATATTTTTGGTACCTATGAATTACTGGAAAATACGAGAAACTACTGGCTTACACTGCCGGACAAGAACAAACAGTCCTTCAGGTTTTTACATGTATCAACAGATGAAGTTTACGGTTCTCTTGACTCCGGGGAACCCGCTTTCCGTGAAGACAACCCCTATCGTCCCAATTCCCCATACTCAGCCAGTAAAGCTGGTTCTGACCATCTGGCAAGAGCCTGGCATCACACCTATGGCCTGCCCGTACTGATTAGCAATTGTTCCAATAACTACGGGCCTTATCAGTTTCCTGAAAAACTGATACCACTGATGATCTTAAAAGCTGTCAAAGGTGAGACCTTGCCTGTCTATGGGGATGGAACCAATGTACGAGACTGGTTATATGTAAGGGATCATGTAACCGCACTTCATCAAATACTGGAGCAAGGCAAAGCAGGTGAATGTTACAACATTGGTGGAAATTGCGAGCTATCAAATAATGAAGTAGTCGATATCCTTTGCAAGATCCTGGACGAATTATTACCTGAATCGAAATTTATTCCTCATAGTCAACTCATTGAATATGTTCCGGATCGACCCGGGCATGATCAACGTTACTCCATGGATACCAGCTATATTAATAAATCACTGGGCTGGTCTCCCTCACATAGTTTTGAACAGGCCTTAAAAGATACCGTTAAGTGGTATCTGGATAATTTTGACTGGTGTGAGAAGGTCATGGAAAATACCTACAGTGGTGAAAGGCTGGGATTAATCTGACCATGAAAGGTATCATACTCGCCGGCGGGCTAGGTTCCCGTCTTTACCCCCTGACTAGGGCTACCAACAAGCATTTACTTCCTGTCGGCAGAGAACCCATGCTTTATCACCCGATACGGCAACTGGTCAGTGCCGGAATATACGACATACTTACCATCACCAGTACCGATCATATGGGCGATGTCGTCCAGTGTCTGGGCAGTGGCGAGGATTTTGACTGTAAACTCACATACAAGGTACAGGAAGAAGCGGGTGGCATAGCTCATGCACTGGCACTCGCGGAAGACTATGCAGGGAGTGATCAGATCTGCGTTATGCTTGGGGATAATATTTTTGAATACAGTATTGAACCCTATGTAACAGCATTTCGAAATCAAAAAAAAGGAGCGAGAGTACTGATAAAAGAAGTCGGGGATCCGGAACGTTATGGTGTGGCAGCTATGGATGAGAAACACATTCTGGATATTGAGGAGAAACCTGCTAACCCCAAATCATCCTTTGCAGTTGTCGGCCTGTATTTTTATGGGCATGAAGTATTCGACATAATAAAAAATATAGAAATATCTGAGCGTGGCGAGCTGGAAATCACTACTGTAAATAATTTTTATATCCAAAAAGGTCTGCTTGAATACAGCATTTGTCATGGCCGATGGACAGACGCAGGAACTTTTGAATCCCTGTTCGAGGCCAGTAAGATCCTGCTGGAAAACGATAATCGGATTCTTCCACATTAATGGGCAATAGAAATCACCTGAAACCGGTGCGTGATAATTTTCTTGTTTTCGGTTCACCGGCAATTGGGGAAGACGAGATTGATGAAGTAGTCTCTTGCCTGCGTTCCGGTTGGCTTGGCACCGGTCCTAGGGTGGCACAATTTGAGAGGGATTTTGCAGCTTACAAACTGGTGGATAATACACATGTCGCTGCAGTGAATTCCTGCACGGCGGCCCTGCATATCAGTATGATAGCCGCGGGCATCGGCCCGGGCGATGAAGTAATTACCACCCCTATGACATTCTGCGCTACTGTGAATGCCATTATTCATAGTGGTGCAACACCGGTCCTCGCAGACATAGATCCACTGACGCTGAATATCAGTCCGGAAATGATCGAGGCCGTTATTACCCCACACACACGCGCCATCCTCCCGGTACATTTCGCCGGTCGCCCCTGTGAAATGGATGCCATTATGACAATAGCCGATAAACATGGACTCAAGGTCATTGAAGATTGCGCTCACGCTATTGAAACTGAATATAAAGGGAAAAAGGCCGGGACCATCGGTGATTTTGGCTGCTTCAGTTTCTATATTACAAAAAATATCGTCACGGGCGAGGGTGGTATGGTGCTGGCAAGGAACCTGAAAGATATTGAACGAATGAAGATCCTTGCTTTACATGGCATGTCCAAGGATGCCTGGAATCGTTTTAGTGATGCTGGATACAAACATTATCAGGTTGTCGAATGTGGTTTTAAATACAATATGATGGATCTACAAGCAGCTATCGGTATCCATCAAATGAAGAGGATAAAGTCATATCGGGAAAGACGTGAGGAAATCTGGTCTCTCTATATGGATAAGCTTTCAGGGCTCCCTGTTACACTGCCTGCGCCGGTAAACGAGGATCAGGTACATGCCTTTCATCTTTTTACCTTACAGATTGACGATAATGAGTGCGGAATCAGCCGTGATGAATTTTTATCCGGCATGACCGAACAGAATATTGGTATCGGTGTACATTACATGAGTATTCCTGAACACATTTATTATCAGGACAGATTCGGATGGCGACCCGAAGATTTCCCCAACGCAATGAAAATCGGCAGACAAACAGTCAGCATTCCCCTGTCTGCTGCCTTAACTGATACAGATGTAGAAAATGTGATAACCGCAGCAAAAAACTTATTATGAGCAAGGGATACAAGGTAAGTAGGGATTTCTTAAGAAAACTACTCGATTTTTGTAACCTTTGCATATCACCAGTTGATTCATTATTCCAGAAAACTGGCAATGAATCTGGCCCGCAACCTCTTTTCATAATTGGGGCACCAAGATCAGGTACGACTCTGACCTATCAAACCATAGTCCAGTATTTTGATGTGGCCTATTTCAATAATACCTATAATTATTTATATGGCATTCCAAACATTGTTGGTCGGTTTATCCGTCCTTTTATCAACCATCCTGATTCAAATTTTGAATCCAGTTATGGTCATATAAAAGGAATTTTTTCTCCGGGAGAGCCCGCAAATTTCTGGTTCCGATGGTTTCCACGTGATGGAGAAAATGGTCATTACCTGTCCGCTGATGGAATAGAGGTTAATGACTTTGATAAGATGAAAGAAACCATCTATTCGCTCATATCTCTGCATAAAAAACCGATTGTGTTTAAAAATGTATACCACACCATGACTGTGGGTGTTCTTGCCAAAGTCTTTCCACAGGCCAGGTTTATACGGGTCAAGCGCGATATTCTTGCGAATATTCAGTCCATGCTTAAAGGACGACAGAAAATATCACCAGATGATTGGTGGTCAGTCAAACCACCCGGTTATCGTTCACTGCAAGAAAAGCCTGTCTGGGAACAGGTAACTACGCAGATATATATTGCAGAGTACTATGCAAGAAAAAATCTTGAAACATATGCAAAAGGCAGATATTTGGAAATAAATTATTCTGACTTGTGCAATTCACCGTTTTCCTTTCTTAATACGCTGGAACACTGGTTATACGATATAGGATTTAGAAAACGCGACTGTGCAAATATCCCATCTTCGTTCGTGGAAAATAAAAAGCTTAGCTTGCCACCTGAGCTTATTTTTAAAATAGAGTCAAAACTAAAGCAACTAGAGAGTATCAAATAAAATATTTTGTATGAAACCCTCTTTAATAATTATAAAACAAATTGCTGGTTATTTATTATTTTTAATCGCTATAGTTTATGCTCTTTCGAAAACTCCCTCTGAAATCTGGAATTTAAATCCTTTATGGGTGATACCCGCAATTTTACTTACATTGATATCATTGTTTATACAGGTATTACAATTAAAAATATTCATCGATTTTCATAAAAAATCAATCGACTGGAAATGGGCGATACTTTTTACAGTCAGAAAAGCAATACTAAATACCTTCCTTCCGGCAAAGTCAGGTACACTTGTGCTTTTGCATACTTTAACTGAAAAATATAACGTTAGTTGGAAAGATTATGTACATTTCATGATATTTAGCAGTCTTGTAACATTATTTATAAGTTTTATATTCTCACTATTATTTTTCATCAGAATTGAATTAATATTTATTGTAATAATTTTTATTTTTTTAATATCAATAATTTTTAGTAAAAAATATTCATTCAGTTATATAATGTGTCTACCGTCTATTTTTTTGTATGCATTTATACTCTATTTTATTTTTCTGGGAATTTTATGGTGTATACTTATAAGCTTAGGATATAACATAACGTTTATTGATGCTTCTTTATTCGCGATTGCAGTAAATGCCCTTTCACAGATCTCCGTTACTCCTGGTAACCTAGGTGTTAGAGAAACACTTCTTGGTGCATTAGCACCATATATCGCTTTACCAGTTTCAGTAGGCATACTGGCAGGTGCAATTCTTTTTGCATTCAGGATAATTGCTTCTGCAGTACTACTGGCTATACTAGAAGGAAAACTACATTTTGGAAGAACCAATCCAGATGCTAACTAAACATATCATATAGCTTTTGCGCTATGGAAAATAGCTTACCGAGCTGCTTGTTCAAATAAATTGTATATGATCTGGTTGTGTATGTGGTTCCACCCCACTTTTCCTTGAAAGTAACCAAGGATTGTTGATCTGGTGGCGAAATCATCATATCAAATCGTTCCAGCCCATTCTCCTTGGCCCAATTAATAGCTTCATTCATAAGACCATAAAATGGACAATCCTTTCTGTAATTGTCATAACATGCACCATGAAGATAATATGCACAATTATTATGAACAATAATAATAATGAATCCGATAAAATCGTTTTCCAATATTGAGAAGTAACATTTTATATTTTCATTATTTTGCCCATATTCAAGCAATTCCTTAAAGTATTTCTTGCTAAACCTGATATTACCTTTGTTTTTCCTGATCACATTAGCATATAGTTCAAAAATATTTTGTGACTTTGAGCTATCATAAGATTCAACAACCTGAAACCCAGTCTTATTTGAACGGTTAACACTATAACGAACGGATGACGAAAGTTTTTTTATGTTCCATTCCTGCAAGTTTGGAATCAATGTATTAGGTAAATCGATTATTGTGCAATGATCATCCTGCTCTATTTCTAAATCCTTCCCGGTGAATCTGAGTATATTTACTTTTTCATCTATGCCGAGTTTTATTAATTCATTGATCATATCCTTGTCGAGGCTATTTCCGTTAATATAAGCCACTTGAGGAAAGCTTACATATCCAATTTTAAATATATATACCTTGAATATATTTATCACAATTCCATTTTCATTAATCTCGTCCCAGACAAATAATGTGTCCATATTG
Organism: Gammaproteobacteria bacterium; assembly: GCA_011772965.1. Lineage (GTDB taxonomy): Bacteria > Pseudomonadota > Gammaproteobacteria > Eutrophobiales > Eutrophobiaceae > SZUA-592. The sequence continues at coordinate 177,981 of WVYN01000080.1, read as the reverse complement.
AATGCTTTCTTCAACAAATCCAGCCACACAGGAGAATGAAAAAAAGCATTATGCTTCTCACAAGCTACCTGCCATCCGGATGGTATTTCATTATATATCTTGTACTGGTTCATACTAGAATTCAGCTTAAATACTTTGAATCATTATATGTTAAAGCCTCGCTACTGACTTATTTACGCACTGGCTAATATGATTTATTCTCACTGGTCACAATATTCTTGAATGATTTATTTTTGAAGATATAAAACATAGCCCATTTTTTATATCGGAGAAGCAATAATAAAAAATCGAATGAATGTTCATGATTTTTCATATCACTGAGTTTGTGATGACCTCTTCACAAGAAGAAATATGTAACCGGGGAGAACTCTATAAAAAAGTTTCCATGCAATCATAGGGATTCTATCTAATAAACTGCCTTTTTTTATCAGGTCTCTGGCATTATATTTATCGGGGTAAGCCACTATTTCCAGTGTATAGTCTATTATTTCGAATTGACTAATAAGTTTCTTTAAACCCCAATATGTTCTCAGGTTTTCATAATAATAATCACCTTTTCTTGCTAGTTTCATATATACATTTGCAACTTTCTTGGGAAACCAGGATAACAAGGGAAGATTATAGTGTGGCTCAATTGGTACAAGTCGTGACGCAGCACCGAAGTAACACACACCATTTTCTTTCAAAACCCTGTATATTTCAGAAAAAAGTTTTTCTGAGCTTGGGACATGCTCGTAGACATGATTGCACACGACCAGATCAACTGAATTATCAGGCAACGGCATATTCATTGAATCAGCTGCAATAACACTGATATTCTCAGCTATGCCTTCCTCCCTTGCCAATAACAGGGCATTCACATCAATATCCAGACCCAGCACAGAATCATAATAATCAGATAATGCCCTGATGAAATAACCTCCAGAACAGCCAATATCCAAAGCAACTTCGGTATTAGATGCAAGAACTCCTGCATCTTCAAGAACACAAATCATTTTCCCTGCTTTTTCCAGTCTAACGTCAGTATCCAGTATCTTAGGGCAATGAGAGGAATAATCTTTTTGATATTTAGGAATGTTAGACATTTGAATTCATACTAAAAATAATTGAAACATTAATAATTTTTGATTGTTTCAATAAATTTTTTAACGGTCGAATCGAGATTAAATTGTACAGCATTTTCTCTAATGCCGGCCAAAAAACAATCAGGACTGCGACTTAATCCCAACCTTATTGATTCGGAAAAGGCAACAGGAGTAACATCGCACGCAAGAATGCCACATGAATTTTTCTTGATTAATTCGGTGAGATCACCCACTGGCATCGAAATTACAGGAGTTTCGGATTGCAAGGCATCAGAAAACACAACCGGAATACTCTCGATTCTTGAAGGTATCAATAGGTAATCGGTCCAGTCGAGCAGTTCCATGGCTTCATCCTTGGAAATATATCCCCCAATTGATACTGGTCTTCCGACTTTTAAGAGCCTAGAAACCTGTACATTAACAAGATCTTGAAGTGGACCCCCACCCCTTATTCTAACTTCTTTAATCTTATCCCAGTCATTATCTTGCAATTCGAGAAGGCTATCCATCAGAATGTCTATTCCTTTATTTGGATGCCATCTCCCCAAGTAGGCCAGATTGTAAGGCGGCTTGATGTGTTTTTTTCTTTTCTCGGGTTTATTGAATTCTCTCGAACTTGGCAGAAACATACATCTTCTTCCTGTTATCGATTCAACATCCTTGGCCAGTTGCAAACCGTCTGCAAAACAGTGTTCGGCATCATGCATGATTTCTCTTAATATATTTTTGATAAATGGTTTATCTTTCATAGCCCAAATATCACTGCCCAGAGCCCAGATCCCATAGCGAACACCATACTTGTGCCAACACTTCCTCGCCCAATATCCGGAGGGTATTGCCCACAACGCAAATAGATAATCAAATCTCCTTAAGGCGGTTTCCTTGCAAATTATCCGAGTTCCCGATATCAATGTCCGGATGATGGCGATCCAGTGCAGGGGGTTCGAAGGTTTTAAACTGGAAAGAGGAAGCCTGGGCACTGTAAACCTGATTATCTCCAGGTTCCCCGTTTGTTTACGTGAAGATTTTAAATCAGGTGCAAATACAGTTACCCGGGCCGATTCAGAAAGTTTTTGGCAAAAGTCGCTGACAAATGAGCCAGCAGCTTCTGAACCAAGCTCACCGGAAGGGAATGAGGTGGTAATTATTCCCAGATGCCTCATTATTTTTTTATAGCGATAATTCGGTACCCAAACGGCATAAAATTATCTTTGGGAGCAATTACCGTAGTAACCACTGCCAGAAAATTCATAATCAATACAATCAATGGATATGCGGGAATAAGTATCAATAATGGATTCTTATTTCTGAAACTGTTCAATAATAGTTTTCCAAGTGCCAGATTCAAGAGGAGAATTGATGTTTCTGCAGGCTGTCCCTGTACACGCTCTTCAACAATTTCAAAGTTATATAATTGTAATACTTTTTGCAGCCCATACTTTGTCCATCTCTTGAAATCCAGAGGCGCATCATGGATCGGGTAAATAAACGGCACCTGGAGCAGGAATGTGCCCCCGGGCTTGAGAGATCGATAAATTTCGCTGATGCATTTTTCTGAAGAAGGCAGGTGCTCCAGAACATCAAGAAGCAGAACTGTATCGACAGAGTTATCTGCTAGAGGAAGCTGCATGGCATTACCATATATATCAGGAAGCGAATCATACCAGTTCAGGGATGTATAATAGTAATCCAGCCCTATATATTCCGTATCAGACTCCAGATATTTTTTAACATCGGCCTGACCACAACCAATATCAAGCACTTTTCCTTTCAAATATTTTTTATGTCTTGAAATACTTTGATAATTGTCCCTGAAAATCAGCCATTGCGGGTGTAGAGGCGTCCCGGAAAAGTACCTCTTAACAAGGTGAAGAGCTGATTTTCCCATACTTTTAATTAACGATTAATATTAGAATTGGTTTCTTCTATGTCCTTATAATGTAATGAAGTAACGAATTCAGCCATGATGCCCATTAAAAATGTAATTAAAGATGCAAGGATAATTAATGCACTCATGTTTGTAAAACGACCGAAAACTAAATAGGTGTACAAATAGTAACCTATGCCGGTCATAAATAATAATGAGCTGATTGGGAGAAACAGTCTCATTGGTGAAAACAACGCACCAATTTTAAGAATTATAATGAAAAACCTTATACCATCCTTGAAAACATTAATATGACTTTTCCCTTCCCTGCTTCCCGCTTTTATATCAATATAACCAACTGCATATCCTGAGCGGAAAAATGCCATTGTGCTCGTAGTTGGGTAGGAAAACCCGTTTGGTAACAGATAAAGGAATTTGATGAACTTGTCGCGTTTTGCAACCCTGAATCCTGAAGTCAGGTCATGAATATCGTAGCCTGTCATGAATGAAGCAAGTTTGTTATATATCTGGTTGGCATAACGTCTAGGCAGTGAAGCGTGGCTGTCAAGTGATCTTGCACCTATAACCATTTCATACCCCTGGTTTAGTTTCTCAGTCATCCTCTCAATATCATTGACGTCATGTTGACCATCTGCGTCCATAAATACAATTATGTCTTTTTTTGCTGCCCTAACACCGGCTTTGATTGCTGCGCCATTACCCATGCTATAGGGGTGTGATATCTGGGTAATATTGTGTTGCTTGCAAATATCTGCTGTACTATCTGTTGAGCCATCGTTTACAACGATAATCTGTGCGTCCGGATATCTGTCCTTCAGCAGAGGCAACAATCTCTCCAATCCTTCCTCCTCATTTCTGGCAGGAATAACAATACTTATTCCGGTTATTATATCAGTCATAGAGGGACTCGTTCATTGTTTAAAATTCAGCATTTCTTCAAACAATAATATATCTTTTTTATAATTGATTCTATAAGGTTCAGGGATATTATTTATATACCGTAGATACACCGATACCTTTTTCATGTCACCTATTTTATATGCAAGGTTAGTTGCCATTAGCAAAGGTAATGGATCGTTGGGATAGACATTATGTGCGAGTTCAAATGACTCTAGTGCCTTATCATAATCTTTTTCGTCCCAGAAATGATAGCCTCTATATACAAACAATCTATGCTTTTCAAATGTATTTATAATCCTGAATTTCAGGCTCGTATTAATCAATTCAATAATACTGTTATTTTCATACTGGCATTTGTTGCTCAATCCCAGATCTGATAACTCACCTAATGTCTTTACAAAATCTGAGTGGATGGAACTATTTATTTTTTCAGATACATCCCGTATTTCGTTCTGTTCAAGTTTTCCATTTTCCAGACACTTTACGACGAGTCTCTTCACTCTCGCTCTTTGGTCTTCCATGGTATTCAGTAAATAATATGCTTCTGAAAACCGTCCTTCTTCGGCAAGAATAGAGACTTTGACATTTTTTAGTCGTTTTGATTCTGGATGTGCAGAATACATATAGCTAAAAAGCGAAGGCATAGAACTCCATGTCATTGTTATAAGATATGTCTGCACAGCGAGACAAATGGTAAATCCAGCCAATATTGGATAGAAAAATGATTTATTTAATAAATTATACAATGCCATAGTAGTTGCAATAATAATGCCTGCCGATGGCAAATAATTCCTGTGTTCAAACATAAGCTCTAAAGGTAATATCGTTGACTCCATCAAATGACCAACAAAGAAAAAGAAGATTCCAAAAGTGAATAGTTTGTTCCTACTCCTTATATGCCAGGCTAATAATGCAATCAATGTCAAGATAATGATACTGGTAATAGTTGTGACTGGTTTGAATAGGCTGGCTGATAACACGACATCATCATGCATAAATCCAAGGTTACCTTTAATGGGATATATAACTTGCAATAGATAAAGCACCATGACCCTGCCTTGCGTCATGACTCTCTCAATGAGAGTGAATTCCCTGATATCATAACCCTGAAGTAATGTTGTATTATATGTAATAAGTAATATGGACATACCAATTATCATGGCCATGATGAACATCGATACGAGATAATTATCAGTCTTGTTATCAGATCCTGATTTAAAGTGGAAAATGAAAATCTCAAGAATGAGTGCGTAAACCGGTAATAAAAGAGCATTTTCTTTACATAATGCCCCAAGCGGCATTAATACAATAAATGCTAATAAAATGAAGCCGATTCCCTGTTTTCCGTTCCTTTGCAATATTCTGCCATGGGCATAGGCTATTAATCCTGCCAACACAAACAGTGCAGATAATATTGTCATCCTTTGTACAACATATAAAACTGTGCTGATTTGTAGTGGGTGTATAAGCCAAAGTCCAGATACTAAAATTGCCAATAATCTCGATTTCTTCTGATCCTTCATCAGAATTTCACATAAAATGAATAATAAAATCCCTGTTAATATGTGCAGGGCAAGATTGGTAGCCTTCCAGTAGAATGTCCTTTCATCACTGAACAAAGAATTTATAATAAATGTTGCGTATGCTAATGGTCTGTCCAGCTCTATCACATAACGCTTCAAATTCAATAATACTGTTTCCAGGCTATTACCTATATTAAACAAAGGTGCAAAGCTGTTCAGATCATCCAATATGAATGGCCCATTTAGCCCATTCCAGTAAATGAAAATACAGACAATTACATAGAGGAACATAATGATAGAGTCTGATACTCCCAAATTCATCCTGTTTCGAAATGACAATTTGTCGGAACTCATGGTGTTGATGATCTGTTAAGGATAGCATTCAGCATACTGATATCACTTTCATATTCTTTAGTATTAGTTGATCCAAGTAGCTCCAACTGCTTTCTGGCATCATCCATATTATCAGTCATAATCAATAATCTGATATAAAGTATTCTTAGAATGATTGAACTTTCATCATTAATGACACCCTTTTTAGAAACTCTGTAGGCAGATTCCAGATCATCCCTGGAAACATAGTATTCAAAAATATCCTTGTAGATGAGTTCCATACGCTCACCGGAAAGATATCGGTTATCTAAAACAGAATCGATAAGCCTGTTAATTACATCATTCCGGAGTACACATTCATTCGTCAGCTGGCACTTTAAAAGAGCATGAATTGCCCTGTTTCCGGTAATTGTAATTGGTTGACTACTCAGCGTATTTGCAAGCTGCTCTATCACTGATACATCTGTTTTATAACCATTTGATGAGGAGAGAATGATCAAGCCGATCATGGCTTCTGTGTTGTTAGGATTGAGTTCAATCGCATTATGAAAATATTTTTCGGCATTCTCGTATAATTTATCTTGATTCTTTATATTTCTTTTATCGAGCATTTTTGCAAAAAATATCCCCGCCTCATAGTTCAACTGTGAAGATTCTGGCTTATGCTCGAGTTCATAGAATATCAATAGCTGTGTATTAGCCCATTGTGTACTTTTGATATATGTACTGACTCCTACTATTACAATCAATAATGCGAATAATATCCTTCTTATATTTACCGTTTTCTCTGAGAATTCCTTATTAGTAAGATAATATGCTGCAATAAGTACTAATCCATAGGATGGTAAATAGTTTCTGTGCTCAAACGCAATTTGCAACGGAAGAATTGTTGATTCTATTAAATGACCACTAAGAAAAAAAAGCATGCCAAACGAAAGAATCTTTGCCTGTTTTCGTAATATTAATGCTAAAATTAATAGTATTGATGTGCCGGCCACTGCAATACTAGTAGTAGCGGGTGATACTAAACTCCGTGATAAAACTATATCGTCATGAAACAAAGAGAGCTGGGTAATATCAGGTACAAATATCATATAGATATAAAACCAGAGCACCCTCTGCTCTGTTAGTATTCGTTCATACAGGGTAAATTCTTGCTGTTTATAACCACTCAGTAATATTTGAGGCTCGAGATAAAGTGATAATAATATGGCTATAAAGGGTATAATGATAAAAATGCAGTATAAGGCTGCAAGATAGAGCTTATTATAATTTTTCAGATCCTTAAATTTGAAAAATACCAGTTCCAGTAATCCAATAAATAAAACGATCAAAGCGCCATTTTCTTTGGAAAAAACTGCTAGTGGTGCGCAAAACAAAAAAGCAGATGCTATTAAAAACCTTCCCTGGTTTCTTTCCTGAAGCATCTGTCTGCCATAAATAAACAGGATAAGACCAGTCAGCGTAAATAATGCAGCCAACTCATTTATTCTCTGGACTATATAAACTACACCGCTGATATTGATTGGATGGAATAGCCATAAGGCTGTGGTTGCCAGGGACGCTATTTCAATCGTTTTGTTTTTTGAATTTTTACATTCAGTAAGTCCTATGATTTTACGTGTTAATATGTATATCAATAATCCATTAATCAAATGAATAAGAATATTTACTATCCTGAAATAATATGGGTTGAGTCCTGTAAAATAATAATTTATAGCGAATGACAACATGCTCACGGGCCGTTTAAGGGGGCCACTTTTGCCAGATGTCATTGCCTTTAATAATTCATCAGCTTGTAATGAATCTATTTGTAATTTTTTATTGGATACTATATTTGGTAGGTCGTCGTAAATAAAGCCGCCCTGGCTTGCTGGATAATAAATAATAAAACAGGCAAAAAGCAGCATCGCCAGCACAATATAAGGCACTTTCCTGGAAGATGTAGCCGACATTTTCTTATATGTAGGATTGTTTAATTATTGTTTTCAGAAGCTTGACCCTTTACAAGCCTGTCTTCAAAATATCCAATCATGTTACCGTATGCGAGATGGAATCTGATATCATTCTTGTAACGTCTTTTCATCGTATCCAATGTATCTCTTGCCTCATCGTACTTTTTAACATCCAGCAATATCCTAAGTTTCAAAAGGTATCGCTGTGGTGATGGCCTTTCCTCGATTGCCTTAGATGCATTCTCTATCGCTGCCTCCGCTTCGCCAATCACACCGTTCAACAACGCCGCGAGTTCATGTAATTGGGCACTATGATGTGAAAAATCTGGGTTAGTTGCGATTATCACGATTAGCTGTATCAGTGCATAAATGTTGATCGTATCGCAATCGCCCTTCAGCAAGCGGACCGTCAATTGATCGAGTGTAACTACTGGTGCCACGCCGTTCCATTTTGCCTTTGCGGCTTTTCTATAGAGCAAATTCCATTCATCATGATTTAATATCTCACCTTTAATACATGATTTGATAGTCATGGATTGTATCTGAGGATAAATATCATCGGGATGAATATTTGTTATCTGTTTGTATGTCATTATTGCCTTGTTATATAAACCCATTCTCAAGTGCAAATCACCAACTTCTAAAATAGCCCGTGTTGACTGGGGGGAACGTCTTTTCCACTCTAATGTCTGTTCAACAGGGCTTGACCACAAGGTTATCTCACTGAGGGTAACCATAACAATTGCAAGATATATCGCCCCGATTAATGTGTTAGCTACCCTTGTACTATTTAATATTCTTCTGATTCCAATCATGGCAAAAGCTACAATAAATAAAATACCAAATGATGCTAGATAGTTTCTATGCTCGAAATAAAGCTCAAGATTCAAATATGTAGATTCCAGCAGATGTGCTGTAAAGAACCAGCAGATTCCAAATGTATAGGCTGGGCTTTTTTTTCTTAAGATAAATGCTGAAATCAACATCAAGGCTATGGCCATAATTGCAAAAAGCGTAGTTAGAGGGCTTAATAACCCCTTTGATGCAGTGAAATCATCATGAAACAAGTTAAAACTGGATGGATTCGGTATTAGCAAATGCTCCAGGTAGATGATTACGACCCTAGCTTCAGTCATCAGGCGATCTGTCATCGTATATGATCTCATTGCATAATTTTCTATGACATCGCTGAATCCCAAGGCGAGATAGATCAAACATAGGATCAGAGGGGTCAGTATGAAAATGCCAATCCATACTTTCCATGTAGCAGAGCGTTTCACATCGTTCAACAGGGTAAATTCCACACAAAGTATGAACAATGGCAGCAGTATCCCATTCTCTTTGCTGAATACTGCAAGTAAAAGACAGCTAGTATAAAGAACACTTCCTAAAAATAACTTTTTTCGATTGCTTGTCGGATATTCCGGATCCCATAATCTTAAATAGGTATATAAACCTGCGAGCGTAAAGAAAGTGGTCAACAGTGCCATGCGCTGTACAACATACAACACGGTGTTGACATGTATCGGGTGCACTAACCAGAGCCCGGCAACCAGAAGAGAAAACCATTTCCCACTCACCCCGAGTGGCCTGATGTATCTCGACAGGCTGAGAGTTACCAGATAAATCAGTATGCCATTGAATAAATGGATAGCGAGGTTAACAGCCTTAAATGCCTGTGGGTTAGTAGGCCAGTCGCTGTATTGAAGGGCAAAAGTTAATAGGGAGACAGGGCGCCCGGAGGGTCCTGAGTTGTTTGTGAAGATATAATAAAAATATCCATTGCGCTCGACATCAACAAGCGATGCAATGGTTGAAAAATCATCCAGCAGAAAACGACTGTCCAGGCCAATCCAATATGCTGCCAGGGTAAGCATTAACACCAGCAAAAATGGCCAATGACTATACCAACTATTTTTAGAGATCATTCATCTTTTGCCGGTTTTAAGATGATAAAAAATAAAGGCCGCCTGTTGGCGGCCTTTATGATTACTCAAAATCAGGGATGTTTAAAGCTAAATTGACATCCCTTGATACTGCTCAAGTATTACTTACAGGCACTTGGCAGGAATTTGCTATCAAGGTCTGTGGTGCCGCTGACAATAGCGTCTGCATTACCGCACCACCACTGTTTGCCGTTGGTTGAACCGAGTGCATAAACGCCACTGGCGATGTCAGGGTTCGTACCAACAGCCTTCATGGTAGCCGTGATGACAACCGTACCTGAGGTGCCTGCACCTGCAGCGATAGTCATGGTTGACACATATTTGCCTGATAACGTAGAACCGACTTGGGTCAGCCCATCAGGCCAGACACCTTGGTCAGCATAGAATTCTGCGAAACCAGTCTTGTAACCTGAGGCCAGACCAACCGCTTCAGTTACCTGTGAACGAGCGGTGTAGTCAGAATAAGCAGGAATCGCGACCGCTGCCAAAATACCGATAATGGCCACAACGATCATCAATTCGATCAGTGTGAAACCTTTCTGTAGTTGCTTCATTTTAAGTCTCCTAATGATTGAACTATTACTAAGGTAGATGGCACGCATCGCTACCTTAACCTGTTACGCTCACCAGCCAGGCGGATTTCCCGGCAAGTAGATTGTAAATTTGCGATATCTTTAATGCACTTCGCATGCCAAAAACAATATGCATCAAAATTTTTGCGTAAGTATATGTTTCTATTATGTTAAATAGCAAGTCCTATCGGTTCCGGCGGGATGACAACTTTATGAATTGTGACGCATGTTGTCACATTTTGACGTTGTCCGTTAGCTAAATGTGACATAGCTCTCGATTCAGTCCAGATCCAGCTTTTCCAGGCGGTATCTCAACGCCCTCAGGCTGATGCCCAGCAGCTTGGCGGCTGCCGTCTTGTTCCAGCGGGTCTTTTCCAGGGCGTCCATAATCTTCTTACGCTCGATATCATCAAGATAGCTATCCAGCGGGGCAGCAGCTTTTGCCTCAGTCAGTGTTGCCTGGCTCTCGGCGCTGGCCTCGGGCAGTTGCAGGTCCTCACTGCTGATCACCTTGCCATCGCACAGGGTGAGTGCGCGTTCGAGTATATTTTCAAGTTCACGTATATTGCCCGGGAAGGAGTAATTAACAAGGCTCTGCTGCGCTTCGTCCGAAATTTCCGGCGCACTAACATCTGTTTCCATGGCCAGTTTTGCCAGTACAAATTCCGTCAACAGGGGAATATCTTCCTTGCGTTCCCGCAAGGGCGGGATTTGCAATTCGATCACATTGATACGATAGAAGAGATCGTGTCGAAATTTACCGGCATTGACCAAGTCCAGAAGATTATGATGCGTAGCGCTTAGAATACGGACATCGAGCGCAATCTCGGCTGTTGCTCCCACGGGGCGAATGGATTTTTCCTGAATGGCCCGCAATAATTTTACCTGCATGTGCAGCGGCAACTCTGCAATCTCATCAAAGAACAGTGTGCCGCCCTGGGCGGCGAGAAACAGGCCTGCATTATCCGATACTGCACCAGTGAAGCTGCCTTTTTTGTGACCGAAAAATTCACTCTCCATGAGGTCATGGGGTATGGCACCACAATTGACCGGTACAAAGGGCTTATCAGCACGTGACCCCTGCTCGTGGATCATCCGAGCAACTAGTTCCTTACCGGTTCCAGATTCACCGCTGATATAAACAGGCGCCTGGCTTCGGGCCAGTTTATTGATCGAGGCCCTGATACCTGCCATTTCCCGGCTTGTGCCAATCAGATTCAGCGCGTGGTCGGTCGGCTCCCTCTGCCCGGAAAGTTTGAGTGCACTATTGACCAGAGTCCTGAGGGTAGGAAGGTCAACCGGCTTGGAGAGAAAATCAAAGGCGCCTGATTTCAGGGCCTGAATGGCAGCCTCCATACTGCCATGGGCCGTGATTACGGCAACCGGCATTTCGGGGTAATGCTCCTGCACATAACTGACGAATTCGACACCATCTCCATCAGGAAGGCGCATGTCGGTCAGGCAAATCTCAAATGGCCTTTCCTTTAATAATTTCTTGGCCGACTTGAGATTTTCCACGCAGACCGCAGCGATATCCATACGCTTGAGAGTGATATCAAGCAGTTCAAGAATGTCCGGCTCGTCATCAATAACCAATGCGACAGGTCTGTTCATTCAATTAGATTATGCTGTTTTTCAATATGAGCGAACTGGATTCGAAAACAACAGCCCTTTTCCGAGTTCTTATGAAGTATCAGGCTGGCCTGGTTAGCCTCGCATAACTCTCTCGCGATATACAGGCCAAGTCCGGTTCCACCGGAGTGTGTTGTAAAAAAAGGCTCAAACAAGTGTTGAATATTATCATCAGGAATTCCGTGACCTTGGTCAATTATATCAATATAAGGCCTCTCTGAGTCCTCTTTTACACCATATTGTATTTCCACGAGCGGATTGCCGGTACCGTGACGGACCGCATTCTCCGCCAGGTTGGAGATGACCTGAAATAACTGGTCCGGATCTGCATTGACCAATACCTCCGATTCATGAATCGGACAGTTGACCTGACCAGGACCCAGTCGATGGCTGGTGATGAATTCATTGACGAAATTATCCAGCCATTTGGAAAGGTCAACGACCTGCAGGGTGGCTACCTGTCTACGACTCAGGTCCTGAACATTCCTGATAATGGTATTCACCCGGTTAGACTGATCTGTGATGATCTGCAATAACCTTTCGTTTTCAGGCGCTACATTATCAGCTTCCGAAATCAACTGACTGGCATGCATGATAGCGCCCAGGGGATTTCTTACTTCATGAGCTATACTTGCCGCCAGCCTGCCCAGAGATGCCAGTTTCAAATGCTGGGCCCTCTGTCTCATCAGGCTCAAATCCTCGATGAAAACCAGAATTCCGAAACGGGTTTCCGGTATCAACTGGGTAAAGGACAGCTGGATATCGATATCACCGGCATCTGAACGGAAGATAACAATCCGGTTACCCTTCCCCTGCAACCATTCTTCAACATATCGTGCCACGCCCGGAGCAACCGCAGGGAGTAACTGGTTTTTTACATCATCTGATAACCCAAGCAGGGTTCGCCCGGATTCATTGATCTGCCGAATATGCAATTCCTCATCCAGGACCATAATCCCTGACTGCATACGCTGAACAATATATTCATTAAGTTGTGCCAGGCTTTCAAGGTCTGCTGCATGCTGGCTCGCAATTGCCTCGCTTTTTTCAACTCTAGCAGACAACAAGCGTCCCAGTGATGCTGTGATAAAGAAAGTAATCCCCAAGAATGCCGCATGAGTATAGTTAGGTTCCAGAGCAGAACTAAATAAATCAATATAGAGTTCATGTGTGAGTACCAGAATCGTGGCTATCGCTGCGTACAATATAGCTATCTTGCCACCCTTGAGAATACTGCCACCGGCAACAGCAATAACAAGCAACATTCCAAAACCACTGGACAGTCCTTCACTGGAATACATCAAAAGCGATATGACCAAGAGATCGATCAGTACCTGGATATTTAATTGTAAGGCATAGCGTGGACTCCGCCTGCTTATAGACCAGAAACAGATGATTGAAAACAGCAGGTAAAAATGAATGGCCAAAGAAAATACCAGGGGGTTGTATGTCCCAATCGGTGTTGGTAACTGTCCGACCCAGACGAGGCATGTAAATAAAAACCCGACAAGGAATCTATAGGCATTAAAAAAGCGCACAGCCCGCCAATTAATATCAGTGAGGAATTTTCTCTCTTTCTGTGATTGGCTCATTTCGATTTCTTGTCCTTGTAATTCAGGTAATGATCTCTGCTGCAAAAGAACAGATCTTTATCATTAATAGCATCATTTTTGTCGACATATATTCCACAAAAACTGCAACGAACGGCACTCAATCTCTTTTCACCTTTATTATCAGGCTCGACTGTTTTCCTCTTGTGAAAAAACAGCCTGTAGATAACCCAGACTGCAGCAATGAGAATAAGAATTCTAAGCATATTACATATCAGTGAATAATTGACTTGTTCGATAATGATTCTAGGGTATAAATCGAAAAAAAGGCGAGGAACATTATCTTCATAACACCCTGAAATCTGTGTATGCTTACGATATCACACCACGGCTCTCCTCATATTCAAGACTGACAGAATAATGAACCTTCACGAATATCAGGCCAAGAAGCTCTTTATAGAATACGGCATACCTGTTCCCCCCGGCTATCCTGCGCATTCTGTTAAGGAAGCCATTCGTCATGCAACAGAGCTTCTTGGGGAAGGCTGGGTCATCAAGGCCCAGGTGCATGCGGGTGGCAGGGGCAAGGCCGGGGGGGTCAAACTTGGACATTCGATCGAGGAAGTGGAGTCATTGACCCGCGCCATGCTGGGTACACGCCTGATTACCAAGCAATCGGCACCGGGCGGGCAACCGGTCAACTGTGTACTGATACAGAGTCTCACAGACATCAAGAAGGAAATGTACCTGGGTCTGCTGGTGGACCGGGCATCGCGCCGCGTTGCGATCATTGCTTCAGCCGCAGGTGGAATGGACATAGAGGAAGTAGCAGAAAGCCAGCCGGAAAAAATTTTAAGTATCGCCATCGACCCAATCCTTGGCTTGCAAGGTTTTCAGACCCGTCGAATCGCTGGCATGTTGGGACTTGATGCCAACCAGCAAAAGCAACTGGATTATATTATCAAGTCCCTATACCAACTGTTTATCGAAAAAGATCTCAGTCTCGTCGAGATCAATCCTCTGATTATTGCTGCCGATGGAAATCTGATGGCGCTGGATGCCAAGGTAATAATAGATGATAACGCTCTGTTCAGACAGCCCAATCTTGAGGAATGGCATGATCCAACTCAGGAAGATGAGAAAGAGAGTATCGCAAAACGCAATGACCTTAATTACGTGACACTTGATGGCAATATTGCCTGCATGGTCAATGGTGCCGGACTGGCTATGGCAACCATGGATATCATTAAATTACATGGCGGCGAGCCTGCAAATTTCCTGGACGTTGGCGGCGGAGCCACTGCCGAACGGGTCACTGAAGCTTTCAAGCTGATTGTCTCTGACAAGAACGTCAAGGCCATTTTGGTTAACATCTTTGGTGGTATTGTCCGTTGTGACCTCATTGCAGAGGGTATCATCAATGCTGTTCGACAGGTCGGGGTAAGTGTACCGGTCGTAGTCAGGCTGGAGGGGACCAATGTCGAGCAAGGCAAACAACTGCTTGCTGATAGTGGTCTGACCATCATCACAGCAGATGAGCTGGCTGATGCTGCTGTTAAAGTCGTCACTGCTGCTGGTAAGGTTAACTGATGGCGATATTAATCGATAATAATACCAGGCTTATTATCCAGGGCTTCACGGGACGGCAAGGGACCTTTCATGCCCAGCAAGCGATTGATTATGGCACCCGGGTTGTGGGTGGCGTGACTCCCGGGCGGGGCGGGGAGACGCATCTTGAGCGCCCCGTATTTGATTCAGTACATGATGCCGTTGTGGATACCGGTGCAAATGCCAGCATGATCATGGTACCACCGGGCTTTGCCGCGGAATCCATTGTCGAGGCCATAGATGCAGGCATCAGGATAATTGTATGTATCACCGAAGGCATACCGGTACTTGATATGCTAAAAGTCCGGGCCTATTTGGAGCGTTTCCCGGATATCCGTCTGATTGGACCCAACTGCCCGGGCATCATCACTCCGGGCCAATGTAAAATCGGCATCATGCCGGGAAATATTCACCAGCCCGGGACAATCGGCATTGTTTCCCGTTCGGGGACATTGACTTATGAAGCCGTGCACCAGACCACAATCAATGGTCTCGGCCAAAGCTCCTGTGTCGGCATCGGTGGCGATCCAATCCATGGGCTAGACTTCATTGATTGCCTGAAGCTTTTCCAAGAGGATCCCGGCACCGAGGGCATTATCATGGTAGGTGAAATTGGCGGTACCGCCGAAGAAGAGGCTGCCGAATACATCAAGCAACAAGTCAGCAAACCGGTTATTGGTTACATCGCCGGTGTGACCGCACCGCCGGGTAAACGGATGGGTCATGCCGGGGCCATCATTTCCGGGGGCAAGGGTACTGCGGATGACAAGTTCGCTGCTCTGGAGGCTGCCAATGTCACGGCCGTTCGTTCCCCCGCCGAAATTGGTTCGGCAATTCTGGGCAAGCTTCAGTAATCGATGCAAATTGCACTGGCGCAAATCAATCTGCTGGTAGGTGATATTGCCGGCAATACCGGAAAGATCATCCAGGCTGCCAGCGAGGCGAAACAGAAACAGGCGGACGTCATTGTTTATCCTGAATTGACCATCACGGGTTACCCTCCGGAAGACCTTCTCTACCGGCCTGCGTTGTATTCTGCAATTGCCGATGCCTTGGATGAAATCTGTCAGTGCGGTATCGATATCGATCTTGTCCTAGGTTATCCGGAGAAGGTTGATGACAAACTTTATAATTGCTGTGCCCATATTTCCGGAGGAAAAATTCAGCACCGCTACCATAAGCAGGAATTGCCCAACTACAGTGTGTTTGATGAAAAGCGGTACTTCCAGCCAGGTTCCGTGCCTTGTGTATTCAACCTGAAAGGCGTACCGGTGGCGCTCAGTATCTGTGAAGACATCTGGAGTAAACCGGTTTGTCAGCAAGCCAGAGAGGCCGGTGCCCGGTTGTTATTCAATATCAATGCCTCCCCCTACCATTCCAACAAGATCAGTCTGCGCGAGCAGGTGCTGAGACAGCGGGTGGCAGAGTCCGGGCTGGATATCATTTATACCAACCTGGTCGGGGGACAGGATGAACTGGTGTTTGATGGGGCCTCCATGGTTATGGATGCCTCGGGCCGTCATTGTTTCCAGGCACCCGAGTTCACCGAGGGGATCTTCATTCTGGAGTATCAAAACTATTCGTTTAACTGCAGAGATAATCTATCGGCACAAATACTCAGCAGAAACGAGGCTGTTTACAGTGCACTGATTCTGGGCGTGAAGGATTATGTCCGGAAAAATGGTTTTGAGGGAGCAATCATCGGTTTCTCCGGCGGCATTGATTCTGCATTGACATTGGCAATTGCCGTTGATGCACTGGGCAATGAGAATGTTCTGTCAGTGATCATGCCTTCCCGCTTCACATCGGCAATGAGTATGGAAGATGCGGCCGAGATGTGCCGTATTCTGGACGTAAAGCATCACACGATTTCCATAGAACCGCCCTTCAAGGCATTTACCAACATCCTGGAACCCATCTTCGCCGGGCTTTCAAAAGAAGACACCACTGAAGAAAATATCCAGGCACGCTGTCGGGGTATCATCCTGATGGCCATATCCAACAAGACCGGCTGGCTGGTGCTGACCACGGGGAACAAGAGTGAGATGTCTGTCGGCTATGCGACACTTTACGGGGATATGGCGGGTGGCTTTGCGCCGTTGAAAGATCTACCAAAAACCCTGGTCTATGAACTGTCCAGATGGCGTAACAGTATCTCGTTGGTTATACCACAACGTATCATTGACCGGCCGCCAAGCGCCGAACTGAAGGAAAACCAGCTGGACCAGGATAGCCTGCCGGCCTATGAAGTACTGGATCCAATACTGGAGCGCTATATTGAGCAGGATCAATGCCCGGAAGAAATTATCAAGGCCGGATTTAATCAGAGAGATGTCGAACGTGTGGTCAGCCTAGTCGATCGAAACGAATACAAACGCCGGCAGATCGCACCCGGTGTGAGAATTTCCCAGCGAGCATTTGGCAGGGACAGACGCTATCCGATTACTTCAGGTTATCGGGAGTAGAACCTATCGCACGACAATACGTCGCACCTCATAAAGCCCGGGATGGCTGGGGTAATTTAATTCAAGTATGCGTAGTGCATCCTCCGCGAGGTCATTGATCTCCAGTACCTTGTAAGCCTTGGCCATAATAACCAGGGCGTCCGGTATTGCCGGTGTGCGCGGATATTTCTCGACCACATAACTTGCACGATTGGCCGCGGCGACAAAGGCACCACGTCGCATGTAGTAATTGGCAACATTTAATTCATAATCCGCAAGAATATTGCGCAGGTAAATCATCCGCTGCCTGGCATCCTCGGCATAGATGCTGTCCGGGAAAAGCCGAGTAAGCTCGGCAAAATCCCTGAAAGCGAACAGGGCCGAACTCGAATCTCGCTGGGTCCTGTCCAGTGGCAGGTAGCGCTGGGTAAAGGACCAGCCCCGATTATAGTTGGCAAGTCCCTTTATGTAATAGGCATAGTCGACATGAGGATTCTGCGGGTACAATTTAATAAAGCGCTCAGCAGCTGAAACCGAGGAATCCGGTTCGTCGTTCTTGAAATGCACGTAGGCCAAATCCAGAAGCGCCTGTTTACCATAGACACCAAACGGAAAACGGCTCTCCAGTTTTTCGTAATATTCAACCGCCTTGTCATAATCACCTGAATCCATCGCCCCACTTGCTTCGGCATAGAGCTGCTCAGCAGACATATTGATGGTAGGGTCCTCTTTGCCCTTGAAAAAGGTACAACCAGAAAGTGAGAAAATCAGGATTAACAGGAGAAACTTGGGCATCTTTATATCAATCGCCTAGGAAACTTGTTTGCTATTTCATTTTGCTGTGTCATGGCCTGATAATGTCTTGTATGTACAAATATTACACTTCTTAATGCAGAAACCAGTCAATCTCAACGCTGTAATACCCACAGAACTGGCCGGGAAACGTCTGGATCAGGCCCTGGCGCGGATGTTTACCGAGCATTCCCGTTCCCGCCTGCAGGCCTGGATCAAGGGCGGCCTGGTTTCTGTCAATAATCAGACGGTCAATCAGCGCAAACCGGTCCGGGGTGGTGAGTATATCGAAATCAGGGCCAGTTACGAAACCCAGGAAAACTGGTCAGCAGAAGATATTCCAATCGATATTGTTTACGAGGACGAGGCCTTGATGATCATCAATAAACCTCCAGGACTGGTGGTGCACCCCGGAGCTGGAAACAGGGGTCAAACCCTGCTGAACGCCTTGCTGCATCATGATCCGGGCCTGGAAATTGTCCCTAGGGCCGGCATTATCCAGCGGCTGGACAAGGATACTTCGGGGATCATGGTGGTTGCCCGAACACCCGAATGTCACAATCGGCTGGTGGCTGACCTGCAGGCGCGGACTATAAAACGTGAATACCAAGCGATAGTCAATGGGGTCATGACAGCCGGTGGCACGATCGATAAACCCATTGGCCGTCACCCCAGGAAACGGACCCAGATGGCCGTTGTCGAACACGGCAAGCCGGCAATCACCCATTACCGGATCGTAAAAAAATTTTCCCATCACACTCATATCTGGATCCAGCTAGAAACGGGGCGGACCCACCAGATCCGCGTACATATGGCCTCCCTGAAACATCCACTGGTCGGTGATCCGGTTTATGCGGGACGGGCGAAGGTTCCCAAACAAATTTCTGATGATCTGCTTGCGAGGCTACGGGCATTCCCCCGACAGGCTCTGCACGCCTGCGCTCTAAGCTTGACACATCCGCTGAGCCAGGAAACGGTCGTTTTCGAAATCCCGTTGCCTGAAGACATGCAAGCACTCATCTCAGCCTTACGGGCCGATGAAGCCTGAACCAGAATCATGGATAGCGGCCGACTGGCCGGCAGCCGGAAATATCAGGGCCGGGATCACGACCCGGAAAGGTGGTGTCAGTAGCGGTAAATTTGCCTCATTCAACCTGGCGAACCACGTCGGTGATGATAATGACAATGTCCGTAAAAACCGAAAACAGCTGGCAAAGTTACTGCGACTGCCAGCTGAACCATACTGGTTGCAACAGGTTCATGGCAATGGGATCCTGAGACAGAATGAAAATGATCCCGGCAGAGAAGCAGATGGCTGTTACACGAATCAACCCGCACAAGTGTGTGTCGTGATGACGGCTGATTGCCTGCCAATCCTTCTTTGTGACAAAAAAGGCGAGGAAATCGCAGCAATTCATGTTGGCTGGCGGGGCTTTAGCAGCAACATTGTCCATCAGGCACTGGATTGCTTCAAAGCATCGCCTGAAGAGTTGCTGGCATGGATGGGACCGTGTATCAGTCCGGCGCATTACGAAATAGACGAGGTTGTGCGTGACGCCTGCCTCCAAATTGCTCCTGCCGCGATGACTGTTTTTACGGCCAGTCGACCTGGTCACTGGTTTGCAGATTTAAAACAACTCGCTTCTCAGCAACTGTCCAGTGAAGGTATACAGCAAATATACAAGACAGGTCATTGCACCTACCGGGATGATTTGCTTTTCTATTCATATCGACGGGACGGTAATTGTGGAAGGATGGCAACCATGATATGGATGGATAACTTCCCTGAATAAGCTAGGCTTAACGAGAGATATTTGTGACAAGTACCCCAAATAAAGACAATCAACAACGGGTATGAATTATGGCAAACAAGACCAGAATACCCTCGTTTACCAGTAACGTTAATCGTATGGTCAAACGGGCCATGAAGGTCCTGAAAATCGAGCCCGGCATCGCCCAGGCCATTATGTCCTGTAATTCCATCCTGCAAGTCAAGTTTCCCGTTGATATAAAAGGCAAGGTGGAAGTATTTACCGGCTGGCGTGCAACTCACAGTACACATCGTTTGCCAGCAAAAGGGGGGATCCGCTACGCACCAATCGTCAATCAGGATGAGGTCGAGGCACTGGCTGCCTTGATGACTTATAAATGTGCCATCGTCAATGTACCTTTCGGAGGTTCCAAGGGAGGCTTGCAAATCAATCCTTGTGATTACACCCGTGATGAGGTGGAGTTGATTACCCGCAGGTTTGCCAGGGAACTGGTCCGCGAAGGTTTCCTGAGCCCGGCTACGAATGTACCGGCTCCGGATCTCGGCACTGGGGAACGCGAGATGGCATGGATTGCAGACACCTATAAACACCTGCATCCTGAGGACATCAATTACTCGGCCTGTGTCACAGGTAAACCGGTACATCATGGTGGTATCAGTGGGCGCAAGGAAGCGACCGGCAGAGGTGTCGTCTATGCCATCCGTGAATTCTTTCGAAACACCGAAGATGTGAAGACAGCTGGATTAAATGGCGGACTTGGTGACAAACGCATTATTATCCAGGGACTGGGCAATGTCGGTTACAATGCAGCTAAGCTTCTACAGGAAGAGGACTGTGCCCGCATAATCAGCATAATCGAAAAGGATGGTGCGCTGGTGAATGAAAAAGGGCTTCATGTTGAAAGCGTGAAGCAATATATGAATGAACACCAACAGACAGTCAAAGGTTATCCTGATGCCCGCTATATTGATAATGGCGATACCGTCCTTGAACATGAATGTGACATATTGATTCCCGCCGCCCTGGAACGCCAGATCACTTCCGAAAATGCAGATAATATCAAAACCCGGCTTATCGTTGAGGCGGCCAATGGGCCGGTAACGTTTAACGCTGATGAAATACTTCAGCAAAAAAATATCACCATTCTGCCTGATGCCTTTGTTAATGCCGGTGGTGTAACAGTTTCCTATTTTGAATGGATCCGGAATCTGGCACATATTCGCTTTGGACGCATGGAAAGGCGTTACGAGGAGCTGCGAGGGAAAATTGAACTGTCTGCCATGGAGAACCTGACCGGAAAGGCCGTTCCTGATTTATTCTATGCCGAGCTGGCCCGTGGTGCCGATGAACTCGATCTGGTGCGCTCTGGTCTGGACGATACCATGCGTGTGGCCTACCAGGAGTTAAAGGAAACCTTTCTATCCAACAACAAGGTGACTGACCTCCGGACAGCGGCTTATGTTGTCGCCATCGACAAGATATCCCGATCCTATTACGACATTGGCGTTTTTTAGGTCTTTTTAATCCTCCTTCACTTGAAAAGGCAGCTGCTGCCCTTATTTAATCGATAGCCATATTTATTGAGACAATATTAATGCGTATTGACAAATTCACATCCAAGTTCCAACTGGCATTGGCGGACGCTCAAAGTCTTGCGGTCGGACGCGATAACCAGTACATAGAACCTGTTCATGTCATGTCTGCCCTGCTTGATCAGGAAGGCGGCAGTATGCGTAACCTTCTTGTCAAGGCCGGTATCAATAACAGCCAGCTCCGGACCAAGCTCGACGAGGCACTGGACCGACTGCCCCAGGTTGAAGGCACGGCGGGTGAAGTGCTGATTTCCAAGGACCTGGAGAGGTTATTCAACCTCACAGATAAATACGCACAGCAACGTAAAGACCAGTATATCTCGAGCGAGTTGTTTGCCCTCGCGGCCCTGGAAGACAAGGGCGAACTGGGCAAATTGATGCGTCTATGTAACGCCGATAAAACCAGTATAGAGCAGGCCATAGAGGCAATACGGGGTGGTCAGCCGGTAGCTGACCAGAATGCAGAGGAAAATCGACAGGCACTGGAAAAATATACGATCGATCTCACCGCCCGCGCTGAACAGGGCAAGCTGGATCCGGTCATTGGCCGGGATGAAGAGATAAGGCGGACGATCCAGGTCTTGCAACGTCGGACCAAGAACAACCCTGTGCTCATCGGTGAACCCGGTGTGGGTAAAACGGCCATCGTCGAAGGTCTGGCACAGAGAATCATCAACGCTGAAATACCCGATGCCCTCAAGGGCAAGAGACTGCTAGCGCTGGATATGGGGGCCCTGATTGCGGGCGCCAAGTTCCGCGGTGAATTTGAAGAAAGGCTCAAGGCCGTGCTGAATGATCTGACCAAGCAGGAAGGGCAAATCATCCTGTTTATCGACGAGGTTCATACCATGGTGGGGGCCGGCAAGGCCGAGGGCGCCATGGACGCAGGTAATATGCTGAAACCCGCCCTGGCACGCGGCGAATTGCATTGCATCGGTGCCACTACTCTGAATGAATATCGGGACAATATTGAAAAAGATGCGGCACTGGAGCGTCGTTTCCAGAAAGTGCTGGTCGATGAACCCAGTATAGAAGATACCATTGCTATCCTGCGGGGACTCAAGGAACGTTACGAAGTGCATCATAATGTCCAGATCACCGATCCGGCCATTGTTGCAGCAGCCACCCTCTCACAGCGCTACATTACAGATCGACAATTGCCCGACAAGGCTATTGATCTGATCGATGAATCGGCCAGCCGCATATCCATCGAAATCAATTCAAAACCGGAGTCGATGGACCGGCTTGAACGTCGCTTGATCCAGATGAAAATCGAATGCGAGGCACTGAAAAAAGAAAAAGATGAAGCCTCGAAAAAACGCCTGCAAACTCTGGAGGATGAAATCGGCAAGGTCGAACGGGAATTTTCAGATCTGGAAGAGATCTGGAAAGGTGAAAAAGCAGCCTTGCAGGGAACGCACCATATCAAGGAAAACCTTGAACGTGCAAAACTGGAATTTGAAAACGCACGCCGTGCCGGTGACCTGAACAGGATGTCTGAATTGCAATACGGCGTTATTCCCGAACTCGAGAGACAATTGCAGCAAGCTGACAAAAAAGAATCACCGAAAATGAAACTGCTTCGCAACAAGGTCACTGAAAATGAAATTGCCGAGGTTGTTTCGCGCTGGACCGGTATCCCAGTTGCCAAGATGCTGGAAGGTGAGCGGGAAAAACTGTTACGCATGGAAGAAGAATTACATAACCGGGTAATTGGGCAGGATGAAGCCATCCTCTCGGTCGCCGATGCAATCCGCCGCTCCCGTGCCGGTCTCTCTGACCCCAACCGACCCAATGGCACCTTCATGTTTCTGGGTCCCACCGGTGTCGGCAAGACGGAACTTTGCAAAAGCCTGGCAGCTTTTTTATTTGACACCGAAGAAGCCATGATCCGTATCGACATGTCTGAATACATGGAAAAGCACGCTGTCGCCAGGTTAATAGGTGCCCCGCCGGGTTATGTTGGCTTTGAACAAGGCGGTTATCTGACTGAAGCGGTACGACGGAAACCCTATAGCCTAATATTGCTGGATGAGGTCGAGAAGGCACATCCTGATGTGTTCAATATCCTGTTACAGGTCCTTGATGACGGGCGACTGACTGATGGTCATGGCCGTACAGTCGACTTTCGCAACACCGTCATCGTCATGACTTCCAACCTGGGCTCGGAACGGATCCAGCAAATGTCCGATGAAAGTGACTATCAATCCATGAAAGACACGGTCATGGGCATAGTCGCAGAACATTTCCGACCGGAATTTATTAACCGCATAGATGACATTGTGGTATTCCACAGCCTCACAGGTGCCCAAATCCAGGAGATCGCCAGGATCCAGATTGAACGCTTGCAGGAACGGCTGCAAGACCAGGAGATGAGCATCAACATCAACCCAGATGCCATGACCTGGCTGGGCAAGGTGGGCTATGACCCGGTCTATGGGGCCAGGCCGTTGAAGCGGGCCATTCAGCAATATATTGAAACCCCGCTAGCGAGAGAGATCCTGGCCAGTAAGTATGGTCCAGGATCCCGAATCCAGGTACAGCTGGAGGGTGACAGGCTGACCTTTGCATGAATAATGACGATCCTCGTCTTATCTTGCACTGCACCATAGCACTCAGGCCAGTGGCTCTCGGATAGGTAATTCTCAAACCCTGCCAAAGTGGAAATCCGTCACGGATCACCATACAACCCCCCGAAATAAGAGCTTAATTCAGGAAAATTGTTGGTTATTTCTCTCATATAATCTAATATTTAGGCGTCAATCTTTGCAAAGTTAGATAAATATACCAATGGCGGTCACTAACAAGAAAATTTCCCTGTCTGGTCTGGCACGAAAACTTGTGCTCGACGGGATATTGGATGAGGCCGCAGCCGCGCGGGCTCACGAGAGCTCACTGAAAGCAAAAAAGCCGTTTGTAAACTATCTTGTTGAAAACAAACTGGCACCGGCCGACAAGATTGCTCTCTCTGCAGCCAAGGAGTTTGGCGTCCCGCTACTGGATATCAGTGTCATTGATATCGATCCCCAGATCACCAAACTCGTTAAGGAAAACCTGCTCAAAAAGCACCATGCCTTGCCGATTTTCCAGCGCGGCAAACGTATGTTTATTGCAGTATCTGATCCCACTAATCTGATGGCCCTCGATGAAATCAAGTTCGCCATCGGCATGGGTACAGAGGCCGTGCTGGTGGAAGAGGATAAACTGCAAAAGGCCATCGACAAGGCACTGGAAGCAGCAGATACCAGCTTTGAAATGGATGATGATGAACTGGAGGACCTGGATGATCTGGACATAGCGAGTGAACAACCCAACGAGGCCAGCGATGATTCCGATATTGATGATGCTCCGGTAGTGCGGTTCGTAAACAAGTGCATGCTGGATGCTATTAAGAGAGGGGCCTCTGATGTGCATTTTGAACCTTATGAGAAAGTCTACCGGGTACGCTTTCGAATCGATGGTGTGCTCCAGGAAATGTCCAAACCACCATTGGCACTGTCACAGAAAATTGCCGCTCGTATCAAGGTAATGTCCCGACTGGATGTCTCGGAACGGCGTGTACCACAGGATGGTCGCATCAAGCTCAAGGTATCGAAAAACAAGGCCATCGATTTTCGTATCAGCACCTGCCCGACGCTGTATGGAGAAAAGGCTGTCATGCGTATCCTGAATTCGGATGCGGCCTCATTGCAAATTGATCAGCTGGGCTATGAAGACTTCCAGAAAAAAATATTCATGGAAAACCTGATGAAGCCCTATGGAATGTTTCTGGTGACAGGGCCTACCGGTAGCGGCAAGACTGTATCGCTTTATACGGGCATCAACTTGCTTAACAAGATCGATGTCAATATTTCCACCGCAGAAGATCCTGTTGAAATCAACCTGTCGGGTGTTAACCAGGTCCAGGTCGATGAACGCACGGGAATGACCTTTGCCAAGGCCCTCAAGGCCTTTCTCCGCCAGGACCCTGACATCATACTCGTTGGAGAAATCCGAGATCTAGAGACCGGTTCGATCGCAGTCAAAGCTGCACAAACCGGTCATATGGTCATGTCCACATTACATACAAATGATGCCCCGCAAACACTGACCCGTCTCCAGGACATGGGTATACAGGCATTTGCAGTGGCCACCAGCATCAATGTGATATCGGCGCAGCGACTCTGCCGGAGATTGCATCCGGAATATAAACAAAAAATTGATATGCCCAAACAAGCGTTACTAGATGAAGGTTTCCCGAAGAAATGGGTTGAACAGGGCCTCAATGTTTATGGACCCGTTGAAGGCAACGATGACTGTCCAACCGGTTTTAAGGGCCGTGCTGGTATCTACCAGGTCATGCCGATAAGTGATGTAACCAAACGCATGATCATAGAGGGCGCCAATGCCGTTCAACTGACCGACCAGGCGGTGAAAGAAGGGGTCTGGGACATACGTACCTCCGGACTGAAAAAAGTGGTGGATGGAATCACCAGTCTTGCTGAAGTTAACCGCGTTACCCTAGAGTAAATATTATGGCCAAAGCAGCTAAATCAGTAATGTATGTCTGGGAAGGGACTAATAAGCAGGGCAAGAAAGTTTCCGGTGAAATGACTGGACAATCCGATGCGCTGGTCAAGGCCGTCTTACGCAGACAGGGCGTCAATCCTATCAAGGTCAAGAAAAAACCTCAGCCCTTGCTTGGGATAGGTGCTAAAACCAAGATTTCTCCCAAGGACATCACAGTATTCAGCCGTCAGCTCGCCACCATGATGTCTGCAGGTGTGCCATTGGTTCAGGCCTTTGAAATTGTCGGCCGAGGCCATGAGAACGCCGGCATGCAGGAACTCATTCTGGGCGTCAAATCCGATGTAGAAGCCGGCGGCCGTTTGACTGACGCCCTGAGAAAGCGTCCGCGCTATTTCAGTAGCCTCTATTGCAATCTGGTCGAAGCCGGTGAGCATGCTGGTATCCTTGAGGCAATTCTGCACAAGATTGCAGCCTACATGGAGAAAACCGAGGCACTCAAGTCAAAAATTAAGAGTGCACTTTTCTATCCTTCCGCGGTCATTGTGGTTGCCTTCATTATTGTTACCATCCTGATGATCTTCGTAATACCCCAGTTCAAGGAATTGTTTTCCAGCTTCGGGGCTGACTTGCCGGCATTGACCCTGATGATTATTAATGTATCGAACTGGTTTGTGAATTATTGGTATATCCTTCTCTTCGCCGTCATTGGTGGTGTTTTTGCGTTTCTGGAGGCCAGGAAACGTTCCCTAAAGTTCGGTCATTTTCTGGACCGTATGTCTCTTAAAATTCCCATCGTAGGCATCATACTCGAGAAAGCTGCAATCGCCCGTTTTGCCAGAACTCTGGAGACCATGTTCGCCGCGGGCACTCCTCTCGTTGAGGCGATGGAATCTGTTGCCGGCGCTACCGGTAACATTGTCTACCACGACGCCTGTATTCATATACGCGATGAAATCTCTACGGGAACCCAGTTACAGACAGCCATGAGGGAGACCAAACTGTTTCCCAACATGGTGATTCAAATGGTCGCCATCGGTGAAGAATCCGGTGCCATTGATACCATGCTTGGTAAAGTGGCTGACTGGTATGAACAGGAAGTTGATGATGCTGTTGAGGCACTGACCAGCTTGCTGGAACCAATGATCATGGCATTCCTTGGTGTCGTGATTGGTGGCCTTGTCGTCGGCATGTATCTGCCTATATTCAAGCTGGGTGCTGTTGTCTGATCAGGATGTAAGTAACGGCCGGTACCTGATTTTGTATGCCGCCGGCCNNCAGGATTATTATCATGGCGATCGTGGAGTATTTTGAGATGTTTCCGTTTATGTTCCTCGTGGCAATGTTATTACTGGGACTTATTGTCGGGAGCTTTCTTAACGTTATCATATACCGGTTACCCATAATGATGGAAACAGACTGGAAGCAACAATGCCGATTATTATTGGAACTCGAACCAGAGTCGAAAAAACCCGAAAAAACGTTTAATCTCGTTCATCCACGTTCCAGGTGCCCGAATTGCCACCATCAAATCAGCGCCATAGAGAATATACCGGTTATTAGCTATCTCTTCCTCGGCGGAAAGTGCAGTCACTGCGGCCAGAAAATATCCATTCGTTACCCCTTGATTGAACTCTTGAGCGGATTAGCGGCGTTTTTTATAGCCTGGAAATACGGTCCAACCATCCAGACCCTGTTTATATGTCTGCTTACCTGGGCGCTGATTAGCCTAACGATGATAGATTTCGACAAGCAATTATTGCCTGATGATATAACACTTCCTTTTCTCTGGCTGGGCCTGCTGTGCAATTTATTCGATATGTTTACCAGCCTCCAGGCCAGCGTGATTGGTGCCTCGCTGGGTTATGGAATCCTCTGGTCTATATTCATCCTGTTCAAGCTATTGACCGGCAAGGAAGGAATGGGTCATGGAGATTTTAAACTACTGGCAATGCTTGGGGCATGGATGGGCTGGCAATCTCTTCCTCTGATAATCCTGCTTGCTTCCCTCTCCGGTTCCATTATCGGGATATTAATCATTATATTCAGAGGGCATGAAAGAACCATACCAATCCCTTTCGGCCCTTATCTGGCAATTTCTGGCTGGATTAGCCTGATCTGGGGTGAGGAAATCATTCGCTTTTATCTTGGATATTTCTGATTTAAAAAATGCTGGTAATCGGGCTAACAGGAGGTATTGGTAGCGGGAAAACCACTGTGAGTAATATGTTCAGGGAACTTGGTATTGAAGTAATTGATGCTGATGAAATAGCCCGGTGTATCAGCGAAAATAACCCTGATATAAAAAGTAAAATTAAAAAATATTTTGGAGCAGTAGCACTGGATGATGATGGCAATCTGGACAGAAAATATCTTCGCAACGCAGTTTTTGATAATGAAGAAAAGCGAATCTGGCTCGAAAAACTTCTGCACCCACTGGTAATTAATAAAATAAAGGAGAAAATTAAAAAAGTCGAATCTGACTATTGTGTTGTCAGCGTTCCTCTGCTATTTGAATCAGGATCTGAGAGTTTGTTCGACAGAATACTGGTTGTCGATTTACCTGAAATGATGCAATTACAGAGGGCCATGACCAGAGATAAATCTGACAAAAAGTCGATTGAAAAAATAGCCAAATCACAAATAAACAGAAAAGAACGTTTGTCTATGGCTGATGATATCATAGATAACAGCGGGAAAATTGATTCGTTGAAAAAGAAGGTAACTAAATATAACAATTTATATCTGGACCTGTGCAAATCACGGACCGGCTAATTTGATTCTGGACATCGATGTGAGCAAAATTACATACGAACAACCACTGAATGAGCGCATCAGAATTTTTCTGAGGCTCGAACACCTGTTCAGATTTGCATCATATCATATGTCCGGAACTACAGAGTGGGACCATCGCTTAGCGATCGTTGATTTCCTGAATATTGTCGATCTGATCAGTCGCTCTGACATCAAGATGGACCTGATTAAAGAGCTTGAAAAACATGCTGGCACACTGGAAGCACTAAAACACAACAGAAATGTTGATACAGATAAGCTGTCAGATATTCTGGAAAACATATTAAGGGTAACCTCCATTCTCAGAGACTCTTCCTGTCAACCGGGTCAGGCAATTAGACAAGATGAATTCCTTTCTACAATCAAGCAGCGCAGCATCATGCCCGGTGGCTCATGTAACTTTGATTTACCTAATTATCATTTTTGGCTTAATACCCCACATGAAGAAAGGGTCCGGGATCTGCAAAAATGGTATAAGGATCTTGATATTCTTTTTGAGGGGGTAAAACTAACCCTTACTATGGTGAGGAACAGTTCAACCCCTGTCCGGGAAATAGCTACTTCAGGGTTTTTCCAGAAACCTATTGACTCCGGGTTATCCTGCCAGCTCATCAGGATAAGATTGCCCTCTGACAGCAACTATTACCCTGAAATTAGCGGTGGAAAGCACCGGTTTACTGTCAGATTCATGGAACAATCATCAAGTATATCCAGGCCGGTTCAAACGAATGAAAACGTCGAGTTTGAACTACATTGTTGTTTTCTGTAATGACTGAAATGAAATGTCCGCAATGCGGCAATAAAACCGTATATGATGAATCAAACAAGTGGCGCCCGTTCTGCAGTGAACGCTGCAGATTAATTGACCTTGGTGAATGGATTGATGAAAAACACAAAATTAATGACCCGGATGGCCCGGATATTCCTAGCAATACCCACTAATACCCTGCCGTCACGCAACGGTTAATCACCTCGCCAGGTTGGGAAGAAGTCCAGATACCACTCAACATCGAAATGCCCTGTGCTCCGTATTGCCATGCCTTTTCCATATCATCCGGATACATACCCCCCAGTGCAAACACAGGGACATTACAGTTTTTGACCAGCTCTCCGAACTTATCCCAGCCAAGCGGTTCGACATCTGGATGACTGTCAGTTTTATTTACTGGTGATAAAACAACAAAATCCACCTTTATCCGTTCAGCGTGAGATAACTCCATCTGATTATGGCAGGAGGCAGATACAAGATAATGCCTGCCTAGTGGGCGTTCATTGAGCTGTAATAATCTGGTGCTGGTCAGATGCACTCCATCGACATCATGTGCGATAACATCCGCTGCAGTGGAATTTAACATGATTTTTGCCCCATACTTGTGGCAGAGACTAGTGACTTCCCTGATCACATATGGTCTGGACTTAATTGTCTGTTCGTCATAGCGTAACTGTATCAGCCGAGTACCTTTCCTGACGAAATCTTCAAGAGCATATAGATAAGCCTCAGAATTATCGCTTGGTGGTGGGCTGATCAGGTAAAATTCAGGAAGTTTCAGTGAATTTATAATACTGCGGTTTGCTTCAGGAAATTCAATATCTTTCAATTCAGCAAGTTTGAACCAGCGTGTTAATTGTCCCTCTTTGCTTGAAGGCGTTCCTTTCCAAGATTTGACCAGCCAAGCATCCAGTTGAATCAGACAATCCGGATATTGGTATTTGATAGAAATGAGTCGCCTGGTCTTCTTTATTTCTATACCAATCTCTTCAAAAAGTTCCCTGCGAAGGGTTTCAAGAGAATCTTCGTTATTATCTATTTTACCACCCGGAAATTCCCATAAATTTCCCTGATTTGATCCGGGTGAGCGTTTTGCCAGAAATACATCTCCAGCGTTATTAAAAATAATACCGACTGAGACCGGAATAATAGATTTCATTAAAGTTTAAATATTGATTGCCTACACCACAAGTGTAATCCATACATGAATCAGGTCCTGTATTCAGCATTGATCTTGACATAATCATAGGACAAATCACAGGTCCAGTGCCTGGTTTTGAATTTACCTCGGTTCATCTCCACACGGATAGTTATTTCACTTTGTTTAAACAACTCTGCAGCCTTTTCTTCTGTATATTCAGCAGATTTCTCTCCATTCGATACAATACAGAGATCATCAACGAAGATATTTATCTCTTCAATTTTCAGCTCATTAATACTGGATCTGCCAATAGCAGCCAGGATTCTCCCCCAATTCGGATCAGAGGCAAACAAAGCGGTTTTTACTAATGGCGATTGCGCAATATTATCTGCTACTGTAATACACTCTTCGATTGTATGACCACCAACTATATCCAGTGTTATAAACTTGGTTGCACCTTCTCCATCACGCACGATTTCCTTGGCAAGAAAGATACATACCTCTTCAAGAGCATTATAAAGAATATGATATTCATCTGATTTTTTACTGCTGATTTGTCTAGAGCCTGAGGATCCGCTTGCAATTAAGACACAGGCGTCATTGGTTGATGTGTCCCCATCTACAGTGATACGGTTAAATGAAACATTTGTTATTTCATAGAGCATATCATCAAGTATTGAATGCTCAACCGAGGCATCTGTTCCAATAAAGGCGAGCAAGGTTGCCATATCCGGCTTTATCATGCCTGAGCCTTTCGCTATACCTGTTATTTTTACATCTTTCTCATTCAGCCTGATACTATTTGAAACAATCTTTGGACGGGTATCTGTGGTCATAATTGCTTTGCTGACAGAAAACCATTTATCAATAGCGAGACCATCTACAAGTGCAGGTATCGCTTGCTTGATCTTATCAACTGGAAGATATTCTCCTATTACACCAGTAGAGAAGAGAAGTACTTCATTGGCATGGCAACCCGTATAATCTGACAAGCTGATCGCGGTACCCAGTGCGTCATCAATGCCTTTTTTACCCGTTCCTGCATTGGCATTGCCGGCATTAATCAAAAAATATACGGGATTTGTCTCATTCAGGTTGTTTCTGGAAATTATGACAGGAGCAGCACAAAATGCGTTTTTGGTAAATACTGCAGAAATACTGGAGCCAGATTCACATTGGATCAATGCAAGATCTGCTCTTTGTTTTTTATATATCCCAGCAGACAGCGCGTTAAGAAATATACCTTTTACTGGACTAATTACCTTTGCATTCTCCAATGTTATTGCCTTCTATCAATTAAGCCTGCCATGGCACTGTTTGTATTTTTTTCCGGAACCACATGGGCACGGTTCATTACGCCCAATTTTTCTGCCATCCCTGACAAACGGAGTCTTTGCTGCTTTATTAGGATTTTCTGATCCTGTTAAAAGTGCTGATTTGGCTTCAGGATGGCTGAAATTCATGCTTTCGCTGCGTTTATGTTGTTGTTCTGCTTTTTCTACATCTTCTTCAGTGCGTACCTGGACCTTGGATAGGAACCTGATGACATCAAATTTCAGATTTTCCAGCATACTAACAAATAATTCAAAAGACTCTTTCTTGTATTCCTGCTTTGGATTTTTTGCAGCATAACTGCGTAGTCCGATTCCTTGCCGCAAATGATCCATTGAAATGAGATGATCCTTCCAGTGCCTGTCCAGAAAATCCAGCATAACCTGTTTTTCTAGACGTCTCATAATATCGCTTCCGATATTTTCCTCTTTTTGTTTGGCATTCCTGATTGCAATTTTCAGAATTCTCTGGCGAAGGCTTTCCTGATTCAAATTATCATCATTATCCAGCCATCCCTGGATATTTTCACTGATATCAAAGTCTCTCTCCAATAGCTCTTCCAAACCATGTATATCCCATAATTCATCAATACTGCCAGGGGGAACAAATGAATTCACTGTATCGATAATAACGTCTTCTCTCATTGATTCAATATTATCGGAAATATCCTGTTCTTCCATGAGCTCATTTCTTTGCTCATAAATTACTTTTCTCTGATCATTGGCAACATCATCAAATTCGAGCAGATGTTTTCTGATATCAAAGTTATGTGCCTCAACTTTCTTCTGTGCATTTTCTATCGCCCTGCTGACTATCCCTGATTCGATAGCCTCGCTGCTTTCCATGCCAAGTTTCTGCATAATTGCGGTAATTCTGTCTGATGCAAATATTCTCATCAGATTATCTTCGAGAGACAGGTAAAATCGGCTGGATCCAGGATCGCCCTGTCTACCTGATCTTCCTCTCAACTGATTATCTACCCTTCGTGACTCATGTCGCTCGGTACCAATAATATGTAAACCTCCCGCAGCAACTACTTCTTCATGTCTTTTCAACCATTCACCTTTCAGCGAATTGATTTCTTTTTCATTTACAGGATCAATCTTTTGCAATTCATTATCCAGGCTGCCGCCGAGTACTATGTCAGTTCCACGACCAGCCATATTGGTGGCGATCGTTACAGCACCCGGTTCACCTGCTTGTGCAATTATTTGTGCTTCCTTCTGATGGAATTTTGCATTCAAAACGTTATGCGGAATTTTTTCCTTATCAAGCCACTTGGAAAGGTATTCGGAAACCTCGATTGATGCTGTGCCAACAAGCACGGGCTGTTTCTTTTCCCTGCAGTACTTTATATCGTCAATGATTGCATTGAATTTATCGGTAGCTTTTAAATACACTGCATCACTCAGGTCTTCACGTATCATTTCCATATGAGTAGGTATTACTACAACTTCAAGTCCATAAATCTGCTGAAACTCGAACGCTTCCGTGTCTGCAGTACCTGTCATTCCAGACAATTTGTTATATAGCCTGAAATAATTCTGATAGGTAATCGATGCCAGAGTCTGATTCTCGTTTTGTATTGGAACACCCTCCTTTGCTTCTATTGCCTGGTGTAATCCTTCAGACCATCTCCTGCCTGGCATGGTCCTACCAGTGAACTCATCAACGATAAGGACTTCATTATCCTTTACCAGGTATTCCACATCACGATGATAAAGCGCATGTGCACGTATCGCAGCGTTGATATGATGTAATACCAGGATATTTGCAGGATCATACAAATTCTGTTTGGACTCAATGATTTCAGCGTCTTTCAACAATTCTTCTATACATTCATTACCTGCTTCAGTCAGGTATGCCTGTTTTGTTTTTTCATCAATACTATAATCGCCCGGACCATCCTCCATTTCCTGTTTTTTGAGTTTTGGTATGATCTGATTAATCTTGATATATAGATCACTACGATCATCAACGGCACCGGATATGATTAATGGTGTTCTCGCTTCATCAATCAAAATCGAGTCCACTTCATCAACTATTGCATAGTTCAGTAACCTTTGAACCTGTTCATCCTTGCTGAAAGCAAGATTATCT
The DNA here is from genome assembly GCA_011772965.1 of Gammaproteobacteria bacterium. GTDB lineage: Bacteria > Pseudomonadota > Gammaproteobacteria > Eutrophobiales > Eutrophobiaceae > SZUA-592. Next base: position 143,748 of record WVYN01000080.1, on the reverse strand, counting down.
CTCAGGTAATCAAATCCGAATTCATTATTAGTTCCATAGGTAATATCACAATTGTAAGCTTCTCGTCTTTGTTCAGTGGATAGACCTGAAATGATGACGCCCGTACTCATCCCTAGAAAATCGTAAACTTTGCCCATCCAGTCAGCATCTCTTTGGGCCAGGTAGTCATTGACAGTTATGATATGTACTCCCTTACCTTCTAGGGCATTTAAATAAGCCGGTAATGTAGCTACCAGTGTCTTTCCCTCACCGGTCTTCATCTCTGCAATATCACCCCGATGCAGGACGATTCCACCAATCATCTGTACATCAAAATGCCTCATCTCCAGAACCCGTATTGATGCTTCTCTTACCAGTGCAAATGCTTCCGGCAATAAGGCATCAAGGGTTTCACCGTTCCTGACCCTTTCTTTCAATTGACTGGTCTTGACAGGAAATTCCGAATCACTCAGTACCGATATATCTGGTTCCAGTTCATTTATTCTGTTGACTATCCTGGACAGCTTCTTAATTAATCGTTGATTACGGCTACCAAATAGTTTTTTTGCCAGACGGGAAATCATGAATTCAGGTGTTATAAGCTTAAAATTGAGGGCGAATAGAACCAGCTACCCGCGATATTATAGAGAATGACAACTAAAGGTGGTACTAGTTTACAGAGATGTATTTAATCGGGTCGACGTGCTTGCCATTATGAATGACTTCGAAGTGCACATGCGTCCCAGTAGAGCGCCCGGTTGAACCCATAATAGCAATAGGCTGTCCCTTTTCAACCTTGTCTCCAACAGCAACGAGGTTTTCCTGGTTATGGGCGTATCTTGTGACATGTCCGTTACCATGATTTATCTCGACTAGGTTACCAAATCCTGAACGTCGTGCCGACCAGGTTATGATACCGGCAGCCACTGCCCTGACAACGGTGCCGGGTTTCCCGGCATAATCGATGCCTTCATGGAATTCACGCTTACCATTAATAGGGTCAGTTCGAAACCCAAAGAGTGAAGATATCCAGCCCCCGAATGCCGGTTTTCCCGCTGGCTGGGTTCTGTCCCGTAGAGCTGTATTCATCAGCATGCTCTCTATAGCGGCAAGCTTGTCGTTCCGGTCTTCTATCTCGACAGTCAAATCGTCCAGTTGTTTGAGGAAGTCTGGCACGCCCAGTGAATCCTGCACCCGGCCGGGTTCTTGGGGGCCACCCACACCAACCGGGACACTGGCGCTGAAATCAATATCCTTGACGTCGGCCATTTTTGCGAGCCGCGACCCCAGTGCATCCAGGCGCATCACATGACTTTGTAATTTACTGAGTCGGGTCGCCAGCGCATCTAGGTTCTCCTGGGCTTCCCTGCGGGCATTTTCAATGACAAGTTTCTGTTCGTCCAGCTCGGATTGTTGTAGCGTGGTAGCCTCCTGGTACCTTACCGAGGTCATGTCGGTAGAATATTTCAGGCCGTAATGTCCACCGATAAGAAAAGCACCAGTGAACAGTAGGAGCATGACGAATATCACTGAAAACAGTTTTAACGGGTCGAGCTGTACTTTGTGCGCCCCCTGAAGACTCTTTTTTAAGATAATAATTTCCATAGTATTTATTAATGGTATTTATATGTTTTCAGCGAACCTTATAATAGTAGCACCATGCCCACCACTAAAATGCCAACTACATTCAATTCTGTAAACTCCATACTTGAAAACGACAAGTCGGCTCTGGCTGACTTATTGCAGCATATCAGGCGCTTGCAGACCCTGGACAGGGAGTTGAGCACCTGCCTGGGCCAGCCACTTGCGGGACATTGTTGCGTTGCCAACATGACAGATGACATGCTGGTCCTGCGTGCAGACACGTCCGCCTGGGCGGCAAAAATAAGGTATTTAACCCCAAATATTCTTGAGCATGTTCGCCGCGAGTGTCAGCTACCCTCTCTAAAAAGCATTCGAATTCGGGTATTTCCGAAGCAAAGCGAGCCTCAAAAGCAGAAATCCACTGGGCCGGGAATCACAGCCCAGACTTCGAATTATCTCGAGCAGGCTGCTGTCTCAACCAGCGATCCTGACCTGCGTACCCGTTTTCTAAAACTGGCCAAGCTCAATAAATCCTGACCAATTGCCTAACCGTTTTTTATGTTGCTGTGATTGGCTGAATAAAGGAGATAGGCAGTTCGACTTCGTCCTTGAAACTCACTAATTCCCAGGTCTTTTCATCTGCAAGCAGTGACCTGAGTAGCCTGTTATTCAGCTCATGGCCTGATTTGAAACCTGAAAACGAACCTATCAGGCTGTGCCCAAGCAGGTACAGGTCACCAATCGCATCCAGTATTTTGTGTTTGACGCATTCATCTTCATAGCGCAGCCCGTCTTCATTGAGAATCCGGTAATCATCGACTACCACTGCATTGTCCAGACTGCCGCCAAGTGCCAGATTTTTTTCACGGAGTATTTCCACATCACGCATAAAGCCAAAAGTCCTGGCACGGCTGACTTCCTTCACGAAGGAGGTCGTGGAGAAATCTATTTCAGCCTGGCAATGTCTTTCATTGAAGGCAGGGTGATCGAATTCAATAGTAAATGCAACCTTGAAACCACTAAAAGGTTCAAACATGGCCCACTTGTCACCGTCTTCTACCCGAACCGATTGCTTGATACGTATAAACTGTTTGGCTGCGTTCTGTTCCATCACCCCAGCGGACTGGATCAGGAACACGAACGGTCCAGCGCTGCCGTCCATGATGGGTACTTCATCAGAACTGAGATCGATGTAGGCGTTATCAATGCCAAAACCTGCTAGCGCAGAGAGCAGGTGTTCTATGGTGGAAATCCGGACGTTATCTTTGGTAATGGTTGTTGATAGGCGCGTATCACCCACATGTTCTGGGGTGGCCTTAATTTCCACAACCGGGTCTAAGTCGATTCGTCTAAAAATGATCCCCGTATTTTCAGGCGCCGGTCTGAGTACCAGAAGTACTTTTTTCCCTGTATGTAATCCGACGCCGGTCGCACGTATAATATTTTTCAGCGTACGCTGCCTTATCATTGATTTTATTGTCCTTTTGGGGCAAAAGTTGACCGTAAACCTGTTCTTTGTAGTCTGAATTCAGACAACTGTCAAGTACAAATGTTGCATTACAGCAACAATTGCCAAGTAGTCTCCCTTTTTAATCAATCGGCCTGACGCCTCAGAAACGCCGGGATATCCAGATAATCGGTATCGTTCTCCGATGGGCCGGGGCCAGTCTGTTCGGACTTATCCGCAGGCTGATTGCGCATGATTGTCGGCCTGTCATAGTCCCGATAATCCACGCCACCGCCGCTGGCAGCCTTGACCAGCTTGACCCGGGAAGCCTCCTCCCGGGCAGCCTGGCCCAGGCCCGTTGCTACGATCGTGACCCGCATTTCACCACTCATTTCAGGATCAATGACGGTACCAACCACAACCGTGGCATTATCCGAGGCGAATTGCTTGACGGTATTACCGACCTCGTCAAATTCACCGATAGACAGATCCATACCAGCCGTGATATTGACCAGCATGCCCCTCGCCCCGGAGAGATTAACGTCTTCCAGCAACGGGCTGGAGATGGCCGCTTCTGCGGCGATCCGGGCCCGCTCTTCACCCTTGGCCTTGCCAGAACCCATCATCGCCATACCCATTTCCGACATGACGGTGCGCACGTCTGCGAAGTCGACATTGATTAGGCCGGGACAGGTAATCAACTCGGCGATACCCTGGACGGCCCCCAATAACACATCGTTGGCTGCGCTGAAGGCATTCAAGAGACTTATTTCCCTGCCCAGAACACTCAGGAGTTTTTCATTCGGTATGGTGATCAGGGAATCGACAAACTGGCCTATTTCCTTGATGCCTTGATCAGCAACCGCCGCACGTTTCTTGCCTTCGAAACCAAACGGCCGGGTAACTACCGCGACGGTAAGGATTCCCATCTCTTTTGCCACCTGGGCAACGATAGGTGCAGCGCCCGTACCGGTACCACCACCCATGCCGCCGGTAATAAAGACCATATCGGATCCCTCAAGGACATCCATAATCCGGTCCCTGTCTTCCAGTGCGGCCTGTCTGCCAATATCCGGGTCCGCGCCGGCACCCAGCCCTTTGGTGACATTATGCCCGAGTTGTAACACGGTCTTAGAGGAAGACTTTTTCAAGGCCTGTGCATCCGTGTTGGCGCAGATGAAATCCACACCCTCAATACTTGCATTGACCATATGTTCAACGGCATTGCCACCACCGCCACCAACACCTATGACTTTTATAATCGCAGTTGAATTTTCTGCATCGACGAGTTCAAACATGGTTAGATCTCCTTAGTTTTATTCCCCAATATTAAAAATTACCCTGAAACCAACTCTTCATTCTTTCAAAAACGCTCCTAAAACCCTTGCCCACTCCGATGGGCGCCAGGTTTTCGGTAATGTGCTTGCGCCCAAACAACAACAGACCTACACCAGTAGAGTAAATTGGATTTTTGACTACATCAGAAAGACCAGTAACATGCTGAGGCAGGCCAATTCTCACCGGCATATGAAATATTTCTTCGGCAAGCTCAACAACACCTTCCATTTTTGAACTGCCTCCAGTGAGAACAATGCCGGCAGCTATCATGTCCTCATAACCACTGCGTCTGAGTTCCGCTTGTACCAGGGTGAATAATTCCTCATAGCGCGGTTCAACCACCTCCGCCAGTGTCTGTCTGGCCAAGCGTCTCGGGGCGCGATCACCCACACTTGGTACCTCTATGGTTTCCTCTGAATTTGCCAATTGGGTAAGTGCACACGCATATTGAACCTTGATATCTTCCGCATGCTGGGTAGGTGTTCTGAGTGCAACAGCAATGTCATTCGTAACCTGGTCGCCCGCAATCGGGATGACGGCGGTATGCTGAATAGCCCCGTCGCGAAATACCGCGATGTCCGTGGTACCCCCGCCGATATCCACCAGGCAAACACCCAGTTCCTTCTCGTCCTCGGTCAATACTGAATAGCTTGATGCCAGTTGTTCCAGAATGATGTCATCGACTTCCAGTCCACAACGGCGGACACATTTAATAATGTTCTGGGCGGCACTGACGGCACCGGTCACCATGTGAACCTTCACTTCCAGCCTCACCCCGGACATGCCCACAGGTTCCCTGACCCCTTCCTGGTTATCAATCACGAATTCTTGGGGCAGGATATGCAGGATTTTTTGATCTGCCGGGATTGCGACAGCACTCGCGGCATCAATAACACGATCGACATCGCCGAAAGTAACTTCATTGTCTCGAATAGCTACGATTCCGTTCGAATTCAAACTGCGTATGTGGCTTCCGGCAATTCCGGCAAATACGGAATGAATATTACAACCGGCCATCAATTCGGCTTCTTCGATTGCCCTTTGTATGGAATGAACTGTTGACTCAATATTCACGACGACTCCCTTCTTTAGACCTCGTGATCGACTGGAACCCAGGCCGATGATTTCAACTTCATCATCTGCTGTAATTTCACCAACAATAGCCACGACCTTGGAAGTTCCAATGTCTAGGCCAACAATCATTTTTCTTTCAGTCTTTTTTGCCATTTTTATAATGCTCCACTGCCGGCATTAAGTGTGGGATTCCCGCTTTTCCACTTCACTGCAAACCCGTTTGGGTAGCGCATGTCAATCTGTTCTGCTTTTTCTATCTTCCTGTTGAGATGCAGGGGGACCAGCGTAATAAACCTGTTGAACCTTTCCCTGAAGTTCTTTCTTCCCAGTAAAATCACCAGGCCGTTATCCAGCTCCAGGTTCCAGGCACGCCGATCATCCAGTGACAATTTATGTAAATTAAGCGCAAACGGTTCCAATTGTTTTTGCAGTGTGTAGTATTTATCAACCATTTGTTCGTGATACCCATCAGGCCCGCTAATAACCGGCAGCCCCTCTGGAAAGGTGGATCTGTCAGGTGAAAAATATTCGCCCTGTCTATTAAGAAGACCGGAGTCTTTCCAGGCAGCAACAGCAATTTGCTCGGTAATAAAAACCTGCAATGAGTCTGGCCATACGCGGTGAACGGACACACTACGAACCCAGGGCTCAGCCAGTAATCTGTCCCTGACCTCAGCAACGTTGATATTAAAAAAGCCGCCTTTGACATGTAACTCCGCTCTTTCACGTAACACTTCAGGCGAAAGATATTTGAACTCGCCTTCTATTCTGACTTGGCGAATAGGCAAGGTTTCCGGGGCAAACAAGTTGGTCATCAACCAGCCAACCAAGCCAGCGAACAGAGCCAGGGCCAGTAATTCGTACTGTAGTCGTCGTTGTCTATTACTCTCCGGTAATTCCCGTTGCATTTGTATCAAGGTATCCATTCAGGCGGCCCTTGATGTCTTTTTACTCATACACGTATCGAGAATTGCCAAAACCAGATCAGCAAAATCCAGACCGGCCTGTTTGGCCGCCATAGGAACCAGGCTGTGACTGGTCATACCTGGAACCGTATTGACTTCTATCAGCCAGGGTTTCTGGTTCTCATCAAGCATCATGTCTACCCTTCCCCAACCATAGGCGCCAAGCGCATCAAAAGCAGACAGTGCAAGTTTTCCCAACTCCCTCTCAATTATTTCTTCAAGACCACAAGGGCAAAGGTATTGTGTCGTTTCCTCAACATACTTCGCTTCATAATCATAAAACTCTCTCGGTGTAAGCAGGCGAATCATGGGCAAGACTTGTCTACCTAGAATCGGGATCGTATATTCACCACCGGTGATCCATTGTTCGGCTACCACGTCAGTGTCATACTCCGCCGCAGCACGCCATGCTCTTTCAAGATCATCGGCATGTTTCACCTTACTGGCGCCAAAACTTGAACCTTCATGCGAGGGTTTCACCATGATGGGCAGGCCGAGTTCTTCAACAAGGAGGTCCCAGTCCGTTTCATTGTGAATTTCAGCAAACCCGGGTGTTGGTAATTCACAGCTTTGCCAGATACGCTTACTCCTAATCTTGTCCATCGCGAGTGCTGAACCAATCACACCGCTGCCCGTATAAGGCAGGTTCATGGCTTCAAGTGCCCCCTGGATTACTCCATCTTCTCCTCCTCTCCCATGCAGAATAACAAAGGCCCGGTCAAAACCTGATCGACCCAGTACTTGCCAAATGTCCTTTCCAACATCGACCGCATGCGCATCCACTCCTTTGCTGAGCAGCGCCTTGAGAACAGCTTGACCGCTTTCCAGCGAAATCTCTCGCTCAGCCGACAACCCGCCCATCAGCACAGCGACTTTACCGTAATCTTTCGGTTGATATGTGTGATTATGCTTCATTACCAATAATCTTTACTTCAGTCTGTAAATCGACTGAAAAGTTTTCCCTGACAGTCGCTTGTACATGTTTTATCAATGACTCAATGTCTCTCGCACTTGCACCACCAAGATTAATAATGAAATTTGCATGCTTGTCAGAAACGCATGCCTTGCCGATGCTCTTGCCTTTGAGTCCTGCAGACTCGATCAATCTAGCCGCATGATCATTTGGCGGATTACGAAACACCGAGCCGCAACTTGGCAGTCCCATGGGCTGACTTGAAGCCCGTTTATCAAGTAATTGCTTGATAGATCGTTCGGCCACGCCCTCAGAATCATTTTGCAGCTGTAATTCAACAGAAATAAACCACTCCTCAGCCGGTAATCTGACATCACGATAGGACACCTGGAATTCGTCGGGAGAACGTCGATGTATCGTTCCGGAACGATCAACCGTGGTAACCATGTGGACGATGTTCCAGGTTTCCCCGCCGAAAGCGCCAGCATTCATGGCCAGTGCACCGCCCATGGTCCCGGGAATTCCGGCGAGGAATTCTGCATTTTTGAGGCCTTTTTTCGCGCTCGCCCTTGCCACCTTTGCACAGGCGGCACCAGCATCAGCAAAGACTGTTGCGGTAGAACCGTTGATTTCGATCCGGCTGAATGACTTGCCAAGTGCGATGACACTACCGGGAAAGCCACCATCACGGACCAGCAGGTTACTCCCAAGACCCAGCATCAGGATCGGCTCATCGGGATCAAGCGCAGCTAAAAAATGACATAAGTCATCAAGATCAGCTGGTTCAAAATATTGTCGGGCACGGCCACCGGCCCGCCATGACGTATGCCGGGCCATGGATTCATCCGTTTTCAGCAAACCCTTCACTTTGATTTCTGATTTGTCCATAGTTTGCGCACACATGCTTTCCTGAGTGGTCGTGCTATTCCAATAATTTTCTGTCTCATAAATTGCCAACACCTTAATGCCGAACATTCTGATCACCATATTGCTGCCAGACAGAGGTAGCGACCGCAGCCACGTCACCCGCTCCGAGCACAAGGACTATATCCTCGTCATGCAAAACACCTTTTAACAGATCACCGATCTCTTCCCGGTTTTCGATAAAAATGGGATCAACCTGGCCACGCATCCTTATGGCCCTGCATAATGAGCGACTGTCCGCGCCGGTGATCGGTTGCTCCCCGGCTGTATAAAGCTCAAGCATGAATAAAACATCAATTTCTGAGAGGACCTGTACAAAATCTTCAAACAGGTCCCGGGTTCTCGAGTAACGATGCGGCTGGAATATGACAATCAACCTGTGATCAGGCCAACCTTTTTTGATGGCCTGCAAGGTCGCGGATATCTCCCTGGGATGATGTGCATAATCATCTATCAATGTGGCTTTCTTGTTATCGATATGGATAGTGCCGATGACCTGGCAACGTCTGGCGATACCTTCAAAATTTTCCAGTGCCCTGATAATGGCAGCTTCTTCAACACCGAGTTCGTACGCGACCGCAATAGCAGCCAGGGCGTTTTGCACATTGTGTTTGCCCGGGAGATTTAATTGGACCTGTATCCAGTCAAGTTTGTGCTTGCGTGAAACTGAAAATAGGGTTTTGGTTGTATTGTGTTCGAGCACACGTGCATGAATATCCGCCTCATAATCGACCCCGTAAGTCATGACCGGTTTAGTGATTTGATCCAGTAAAGACCGGCTGCCCTTGTCGTCCATACACACCACTGCAAGTCCATAAAATGGCAAGTTTTGCAGGAAATCCAGAAAGTTTTTCTGCAGGAGAAAATAATCGCCGGAATAATTTTCAAGATGGTCTGCATCGACATTGGTCAGCACTGCGATGATCGGTTGTAGATGCAGAAACGAGGCGTCACTTTCGTCAGCTTCTGCAACCAGGTATTTACCTTTACCAAGCCTTGCATGGGATCCGGATCTGTTTAGCAGACCACCAATGACATAGGTGGGATCCAGCCCACCCTCTGCAAGTACACTGGCGATTAAACTGGTGGTGGTTGTTTTCCCATGTGTACCAGCCACGGCAATACCATGTTTGAAACGCATCAATTCAGACAGCATTTCCGCCCGGGGGATAATCGGTATACGGCGCAGGCGTGCTTCCTGTAGCTCGGAATTGTCCTGACTGACGGCGCTCGAATAAACCACGACATCGCTGTTTTCTACATGGCCAGGCTCGTGACCACGGACGACATGAATACCCAGTGATTTCAGGCGTGAGGTTACCTTGTTTTCATTTTTGTCAGATCCTGAGACGGTATAACCGAGGTTATGCAATACCTCGGCAATACCGCTCATGCCAGCACCGCCAATACCGACAAAATGAACATGTCTGACGCGGCCGAGTGGTTGATCGCTGGTCTCAGGCATACGCCACCTCCAGACAGGTTTCGGCAACCCGGTGAGTCGCATCCGGGCATGCTAGCTGTCTCGCTTTCTCTGCCATACTGATAAGTCTTTGCCGATCCCGGTACAAATCTGCCAGTAGTTCAGGCAATACTCGAGCATTCAGTTCATGTTCAGGTAACAGCAAAGCGGCTCCACTATCGGTCAGGTAGTGGGCATTTGCTGTTTGATGATCATCAACAGCAAATGGAAAGGGAATCAGTATTGAAGCTACACCGGCAGCGGCAACCTCGGCAACTGTCAATGCCCCTGAGCGGCATATCACCAGATCCGCCCAGCTATAGGCGGCTGCCATGTCATCAATAAAGGCAACAAGCTTTACCTTACAGGCTGTTTGCCCATAGAGACGGGTGGTTTCATCGAGCAGCCGTTCACCGCATTGATGCCAGATATCTATGTCTATTTCATCAGGCAGGTTTGCCATGGCCCTGGGAAAAACTTCATTTAGGGCTCGCGCTCCCTGACTACCGCCAAGGATCAACACCCGGAGCAGGCGACTGTCATGTTCAAGATACCGCTTGACTGGCCCGGGAATGGAGTGAATATCATTACGGACCGGGTTGCCGGTAGTGTGCGGGGCATACTTTTCAGCAAAGGTCTCGGGAAACGCCTGCATAACTCTGCAGGCGAGTGGTGCCAACAGACGGTTAGTCATCCCGACAATGGCATTTTGTTCATGCACACACAGGGGAACACGCATAAGCCATGCGGCGAGGCCCCCGGGACCACTGGCAAAGCCACCCATGCCGAGTACCGCCGCTGGACGGATCCGGATCAGAAGTCCCATAGCCTGAACCACTGCAACCAGAATAATGAGCGGGGCAAATACCCACTTGATGAAACCTTTGCCCCTGAGGCCACTGACGTGAATGGTCATGAGAGTATATCCCTTACTAGGCACCAAGCGCGATTCGATGCCCTTACGGGTGCCCAACCAGAATAAGGGTATGCCCCGCCCATGCAGATAATCAGCAACCGCCAGAGCCGGATACACGTGTCCACCGGTACCACCTGCCATGATCAAGATAGGTCTATTTGCCATAGACACCTACCGTCCGTCTTGAATGACGGTTTTCGTATTCGATGCGCAGCAAAATAGCCAGCAACAGGCAAGTCACAATCATGCTGTTACCGCCATAGCTGATCAGCGGTAAGGTCAGGCCCTTGGTCGGCAAAATCCCCATATTTACGCCCAGGTTGATAAACGCCTGCCCACCAAGCAGGAGGCCGATACCATAGGCAAAGTAGGCTGAAAAACTCTCGCCCCTTGCCTGGGCAAGCTGACCAATGACAAAGGCGCGCCAGACAATAAATGAAAACAGCAATATCACCAGCAGACTGCCGAAAAGCCCCAACTCCTCTGCCAATACAGCAAAAACAAAATCAGTATGTGCCTCCGGGAGGTAGAAGAGTTTCTGTATACTGCTACCCAATCCGACACCAAACCAATCACCACGGCCAAAAGCTATCAAGGCCTGGGTCAACTGAAAGCCTGAATTGAATGGGTCCTGCCAGGGATCAACAAAACTAACCAGCCGCTGCATTCGGTAGGGTGACAAAACCGCAATGGCTGCCAATGCGGAGACCGCAACCGCCATCCAGGAAAAGAAACGGCTCAAGGGCACACCACCCAGAAACAACATGCCCAGTGCGGTGATGAAGAGTACGACGCTCGCGCCGTAGTCCGGTTCGAGCAGGAGCAATGCTGAAAGAACTGTGAGAATAATAATTGGCTTGATGAAGCCGGAAAAACTTGTCCTGATCTCCTCTGATCGTCTGACCATATAACCGGCAAGATAAGCAATCACAAAAAACTTGACCGGCTCGGATGCCTGTAACGGCAGTGGCCAAGTATTAATCCAGCGCATACTGCCATTAACCTCGTAACCAATTCCCGGTATCAGCACAATCGTCAATAATACAAATGACAAGAATAAGAGCAGCGGGTTGATCTTTTGCCAGAAAAACATGGGTATTTTTATTACAATCAACGCGGCCATAAAACCAAGGACAACTGACATCAATTGCCTCCAGAAATAAAACAGTGGTTCATGCAGCTGCCTTTCAGCAACACTGATGGAAGCAGATGCGACCATCACCAGTCCCAGGCCGACAAGAATAAGGGCCACGGCAAACAACCAAGCGTCATAGCCATAGAATGCTTGCTGATTAATTAAAGAGTTCGTCTTTGGAACTGCCTGTCTCATTTACCTGCCACCAGTTTTTTTACTGCTTCGACAAAGGCATCACCGCGGTCCTGATAATTTTCAAACATATCGAGGCTGGCACAGGCCGGTGACAACAAAACATCATCGCCGACTTTTGCGAGCATGACGGCTGCATGAACAGCAGCGGACATGTCCGTGGCATCAACAAGAGGGATAATCCCGGTGAGAACATGCCTGATTTTTGCTGCGTCACGACCGATGAGGACGGCGGCAGACAAATATTCCCTTGCAACATCCGCGAGGGGGGTAAAATCTGCCCCTTTCCCTTCACCGCCTGCAATGAGAATGATCCGACCCCTGTTACCCAGCCCCTTGATAGCGGCGATCGCTGCACCTACATTGGTACCCTTTGAGTCGTTGTACCAGTTAACCCCATCATTTTCAGCTACCCATTGGCATCGGTGTGGGAGTCCGGTGAAATACGTTAATACCCTGACCATGGCTGAACGTGAAATGTTCATGACATCAGCCAGAGCAATGGCGGCCAGCACATTCGCAATATTGTGATCACCGATTAGTTTTATCTCGTTGCGGCGGATGATCTTTTCATGACCCCGAACCAGCCAGACTTCATCGTCATAAGTTCGCAGGCCATAATTATGATCATCTGGTTCAGCCATCGAAAAGGTATACATCTCCCTGCCTTCACGCTGCATGTTCATAACCTGAGGATCATCCCCGTTAAGTACCATGACACCGTTACCATTAAAGATTCTTGCTTTTGCAGCAGCATATTCGGCAAGCGTGTTGTAACGGTCCATGTGGTCATCCGAGATGTTCAGCACAACGGCAGCCACGGCATCTAATCTGGATGCAGTTTCAAGCTGGAAACTGGACAATTCCAGAATGTAGTGATCGACCTTGCCTTCTGAAAGCAAATCCAGCGCCGGTGTTCCCAGGTTGGCTCCAACGGCACATTTATGTCCATCGGTCTTTGCCATTTCTGCCAGCAGACTGGTCACCGTACTTTTACCGTTGGATCCTGTGATAGCGATTACCGATGCCTCGACTACGTTGCAAAACAACTCGATATCACCCACGACTTCGCAACCGCCGGCCTTAGCTTTCTGGAATAGCGGCTGATTTGAAGATATTCCGGGGCTGACAATGATCCGGCGGGCACTCAGTATTAATTCCTCGTCAAGCCCTCCCGGTGACAGCAGGATACCTGGAAATTCTCTGCTGATTGTATCCGCCATTGGCGGCTGCTCGCGTGTATCCAACATGGCAAATTCAACGCCTTGTTTAGCAAGATAACGGGCACAGGACAGTCCGGTGTTTCCCATACCGACGATCACCGTGTCAAATTTTTTATTCTGTCCTTCCATATCTCTTGCCTGTTCTGCGAATACAGTCAATGTTCATGACCTCAACGTATCTTCAGACTGGCGAGCCCCACCAGCACGAGAATGACGGTGATGATCCAGAACCTGACAATCACCCTTGGTTCCGGCCAGCCTTTCAGTTCGTAATGATGATGCAGGGGTGCCATATGAAAGATCCGGCGGCCGGTCATTTTGTACGAGGCCACCTGTAAAACGACCGAGAGTGTCTCAACAACAAATACGCCACCCATGATGAATAACACCAGCTCCTGGCGCACGAGTACGGCAATGATTCCGATGGCAGCGCCCAGTGCCAGGGCGCCGATATCGCCCATAAAGACTTGGGCTGGATATGTATTAAACCAGAGGAAGCCGAGACCGGAACCCACGATTGCCCCGCAAATAATCGCGACTTCACCGACGCCGGGTACATAGGGGATACCTAGGTACTCGGAAAATCGCACATGGCCTGTCGCATAGGCGAAGATGGCAAGGGCGCCGGCAACCAGCACCGTGGGCATAATGGCCAGTCCATCCAGACCGTCGGTGAGATTAACTGCATTGCTGCTGCCAACAATGACGAAATACGTAAAGACAATATAAAAAATTCCCATGTCAAAGCTGATCGATTTGATAAAGGGCAGAATCAGCCGTGTTTCTGCAGGCACTTCTGCGGTCAGATAAAGAAATGTGGCTGCGCCCAATCCAATGATGGACTGCAGTAGATATTTATATCGTGCAGTCAGGCCGTTTGGATCCTTGTTTACCACTTTCTTATAGTCATCAATCCAGCCTATACCTGCAAACAACACAATAACCAGCAAGGTCACCCAGACAAAACGATCACCCAGATCAGCCCAGCACAAGGTACTCAGAATGATCGATATGATGATTAACAGTCCGCCCATCGTTGGCGTTCCGGTTTTTTGCAGATGAGTGGTAGGTCCGTTCGAGCGGATGCTCTGTCCAATCTGGTGTATGGTCAAACGTTTGATCAGGGAAGGACCGACAAACAGGGCAATGAAGAGTGCCGTCAACACACCGAGAATTATGCGCAAGGTGATGTATTGAAAGACATTGAACCCGCTATGGAACTGGGAAAGATACTCGGTCAGCCAGATTAACATGTCCGGGACTCCTGCAAGGCATTGACGATGCGTTCCATTTGCATTGCCCTCGACCCCTTGACCAGCATGATGATATTTTCTCCGGCAAGGGATTTCAGACGCTCGATCAGCGAGTCCATATCTTCGAAATGTTCTGCACCATTGGCAAAGGCACCAACCGCTGCCTCACTCAACGGCCCAAGGCCGAACAGACGCTTTACACCTTTTTGTTTTGCCAACTCACCTGAATCAGCATGCAGTGCCCGCGCTTTCACACCAAGTTCACCCATGTCACCAAGAACCAGCCAATGTTCACCTTGGTAGAGTGACATGACATCAATTGCGGCCTGCAACGATAGCGGATTGGCATTGTAGGTATCATCCAGGATTGTCAGACCCTTGATACCGGGTTTGATTTGCAGCCGTCCCTTGCCTGGCTGCACTTGTTCCAGACCGGTCTTTATAGTATCGATGTCGATATTCATGGCACTGGCGCAGGCTGCAGCAGCCAGAGCATTCATGATGTTGTGCCGGCCAGGCAAGGCTAGCTGAACCCGGGTCTTATCAATAGGTGTGACGAGACTGAAGGACTGCTTGCCATCCGCTGCCAGATAATTGATCTCGGTAGCGGTAATATCGGCATCCGAACTGAGACCAAAGGAAATCATTTTTGAGTCGCCAATCTTTTCATGCCAGAGCCCGGCATAGTCATCATCAGCATTAATTATGGCGACACCATCATCCAGCAAGCCCTCATAGATCTCTGCCTTGCCTTTTGCCACTCCTTCTATACTTCCAAAACCCTCGAGATGGGCCGGCGCACACTGGGTAATCACAGCCACCGACGGTCTGGAGAGACGGCTTAACCAGGAAATTTCACCGGGATGATTGGCACCCATTTCGATAACCGCATAGCGATGTTCATCACCCAGGCCGAACAGTGTCAATGGCACGCCGATATCATTATTGAGATTGCCCCGGGTCGTCAAAACGGGTGCCTTTTGCGCCAGAATGGAACCAAGCATCTCTTTCACCGTGGTCTTGCCGTTACTTCCGGTAACGGCAACCAGTGGTATCCTGAACCTTGCACGCCAATGTCCGGCAAGTTCACCCATCGCCCGCCTGGAGTCATTAACCCTGATTTGGGCGAGAGGCTGGTTCACAGTTTTTTCCACCAGGGCAGCTACAGCACCCTGTTGTTTGGCATCTGCCAGATAATCATGACCATCAAACCGTTCACCCCTGATCGCTATAAATAACTGGCCTTTTTGCAGAGTTCGTGTATCAGTGCTGCAACCATAAAAATAATCATCGGCACCATCGTAAGTTGCATTCAGCACTGTAGCTGTTTCTGTCAGTGACATGCTGATCATGCTTTTACTTCCAGCAGTTCCTTTACTATTTCACTGTCACTAAAATGATGTCGTTCACCGGCAACTTCCTGATAGGTTTCATGGCCTTTCCCGGCAACTAGAATGATGTCGCCTGCTTTTGCATCCGCAATGGCTCTCGCAATGGCACGGGCCCTGTCTGGTTCGATAATCAGATTTTCCCGCTTGCGTATCCCGGTGATGATGTCATCGATGATGGCAGAGGGCTCCTCATACCTTGGATTGTCACTGGTCACAATGATGCAATCCGCAAATTGATCGGCAACCTGCCCCATCATTTCCCGTTTACCTTGGTCACGGTCGCCACCGCATCCAAATACACAATAGAGTTTTTGTTTACAAACCTGCTTCAGAGTTTGCAGTACCTGCCGAAGAGCATCAGGTGTATGGGCATAATCGATTACCAGTTGCGGTCTGCCTTTCCTGCCATATTTTTCCAGACGTCCGGGAATCGCTTGACTTTGAGACAATCGCTGTAAGCTGTCGCTGGCAGGGTAGCCTAACAGGCAAAGACTGATGAAGCAGGCAACCAGATTTTGTGCATTGTATTGACCAATCAAACGCGAATTGAATGTCACATCGCTCCAGGGGCTCTTGATGCTGATACACATCGACTCGATTGATAAATCACTAACCCCGGCAAGGACCAGTCTCTGCTTGTCCATGGAGTCATAAAGCTCTCTATCAAATGTATAACCGGTTTTGTTGATAGTTTCGGGCAGGCCCTCAAACAGATCCCGACCAAAGGGATCATCGAGATTGATCACGGCATATTTCAGGGGATAGTCCGTGAACAGCTTTTTCTTGGTCTCCGCATAATGATCAAAACTGCCGTGGTAGTCGAGATGATCCCGGCTCAGATTAGTGAACACGACCAGTTCAAACCGCAAGCCAACAATCCGGTGTTGATCGATACCATGAGATGACACTTCCATAACCACTTGGCGGATTCCCTGATCACAAAAATCTGCCAGTATTTCCTGCAGTGCCAGTGGCTCCGGTGTGGTATGTGTCGCAGGTTTCAACTGAGTTACCGGCCCATAGCCCAGTGTACCAATCAGGCCACAGGGCATATTGACCGCTGACAGCGCCTTCGCCAACAGGTAACTGACCGAGCTCTTGCCATTAGTCCCGGTAACCGCTGTGATTTGCAGCTTATTTGCCGGTTCCTGAAAGTACCAGGCACAGATTACGCCTAGCTTTCTGTCCAGGTCTCGAACCCGTGCCAGTGGGACGGCACAGATATCTGGTTCCGAGATCGAGGTTGTATCCACCAGAACGCCTGCGGCTCCAGCACGAACCGCATCGTTGATATAAGATATAGCCCTATCCCGGGCAATGAACAGGTCGCCCGGTTGAAGCCGGCGGCTGTCCGTGGCGATGCCTGAGAACAGGGTATCCTCAGATCGGGTTTCCTCTCCCAGCACATGCAGGAGATCGTTAAGTCTGGCCTTTTGTGCTGTCTTTCCGGCTGCCATCATTATTGCGCCCCCCGGGTCCCGGCCACTATCGGTGCTTCCCGTGACTGCCTGAGATCATCTGGCGGCACATCCATCAGCCGCAAAGCACCCTGCATTACGGTTGAGAAGATGGGAGCTGCGATCTGCCCCCCGTAATACTTCTCGCCCCGGGGCTCATCAATGCTGACGACGATCACAAAACGCGGATCCGAAACCGGTGCCATGCCGGCAAACAGAGAAATATATTTATCTTCGGAATAGCCGCCTCCAACGGCCTTGTGAACAGTACCGGTCTTGCCCGCGACCCGGTAACCCCTGACTGCCGCCTGTCCACCCGTGCCATCGTTACTGACAACCGCTTCCAGCATGTGCCGGATTTCCCTGGCAATCCGGGCCGGGATAACCTGTTTACCCTTCACGGGAAATTCCTGTTTGATGAACGTCGGTGGCAGTAACTCGCCATCTGCTGCCAACACCAGATAGGCTTGGGCGAGCTGCAGGGCAGTTACCGAGATACCATAACCAAAGGCAATTGTGGCTACCTCAATATCGGACCAGTAAGGACCGGGACCCAAGTAGCCGGCTGACTCACCCGGGAAACCACTGCCCGTAGGGTTCCCCAGGCCCACATGCGCCAATGCGCTTCTGACCATCTCTGGTTCCAGTGACAGGGCTATCTTTGAGGCACCGACGTTGCTTGATTTCTGGATGATCGTGGGTATATCTATTGAGCCGAAATTTCGGTGATCACTGATTGTATGGTTGCCGACCCGAAAATAACCCGGTGCGGTGTTGATCACCGATTTTGGTGAATAGATTCCGGACTGCAGGGCGGCAACAATGGTAAATGGCTTGATGGTGGAGCCCGGCTCAAACACATCGGTCACCGCCCGGTTCCGGAACAGCTCAGTACGCATCTCACTGCGGTTGTTTGGATTATGAGAGGGCTGGCCGACCATGGCCAGGATCTCACCGGTCCTCACATCCAACATCACCAGGGACCCACCCCGGGCACCGTAGACATTGACTGCTGATTTCAGCTCCCGATAGGCAAGGTACTGAATTCGTCGATCGACGCTTAGCTGCAGCAACTTGCCCTGACTTGGTGTTTTGATGCTCTCAACATCTTCGATCACGCGCCCCAATCTGTCCTTGATCACTCGCTTACTTCCGGGCGTCCCGCGCAACCATTTATCGTAAGCCAGTTCCAGGCCTTCCTGGCCAATATCATCAATGTTGGTGAAACCGACAATGTGTGCAGCTACCTCACCGGCGGGGTAGTAGCGCTTGAATTCCTGTTCAACAGAAACCCCGGGAATCCCCAGCGCCATAATTTGTTCTGCCAGGGCCGGCTCAACATGACGTTTCAGGTAGACAAACTCACGCCCAATACGTTCTTCCATCATGCCGCTGAGTTCCCGCAATGGAATATTCATGTAGTTGGCCAATTGCGCCAGGTCATGGCCCGAGGACAACACCTTCCTGGGTGTGGCCCAGACCGATTTGACCGGTGTACTTACGGCCAGGGGTTCGCCATTACGATCAGTAATGATGCCACGATGCGCCTGGATTTCGACCACTCGAAGCGCCCGGGCATTACCGTGCTCCTGTAAAAATTCATTATTCAGCACCTGCAGGTCGATTACCCGCCACAAGAGCGCAGACATGGCAATAAAATACAGGCCCAGTAACAGGCCTCTGCGCTTGCTGTATTCAGCTGGTTGTTCAGTTCCGCTCACTGCTTTATGACCACTAATGAACTGTTATCCGGTGATTTCATGTCAAGCTGGCCCCGTGCGACCTCTTCGACCCGCGCATCCGTCGCCCAGGTGCTTTGCTCAAGCAACAGTCTGGTCCAGTCTTCATTCAAGCGGTTACGCTCACTCTCCAGTTCCTGTATTTCCACAAACAAGACCCGGGCCTTGTTCTGCGCTACGACAACGAAAAGAGCTGAAATGAAAACCGCCAAGACAAGTGAGGCAAAAAATAAATTCTTCATTCCCGGATCCTCTCGGCAGTGCGCAGAACAGCGCTCCTGGCCCGGGGGTTTTTCCTGATTTCATCCTCAGTGGGATAAACTGCCTTGTTTATTATTTTCAATTTCGGATGTAACTGGTCTGCTGTTACAGGTATATCAGGGGGATAGTTATCCCCTCTGGAATGGTCGCGCATAAAACGTTTCACAATGCGGTCTTCCAGGGAATGGAAACTGATTACAACCAGTCTGCCCTTGTGCTCCAGAACTTCCAACGCCTGCACAAGAACGGTCCTGAGTTCATCCAGCTCCTCATTGATCCTTATCCGGATTGCCTGGAAGGATCGGGTCGCTGGGTGTTTTTCCTTCTCATGAACGGGTACGGCTTTGGCAATCAGTTCCGCTAAACGGGTTGTGGATTCAATCCGTTCATCCTTGCGGGTCTCTACAATGGCGCGGGCGATGCGTTTTGCAAATTTCTCCTCACCATAGTCTCTGAGAGTATTAGTGATCTCGTCTTCGCTGGCAGAATTCACCCACTCTGCCGCTGTCATGCCGGAGGAATTGTCCATACGCATATCCAGCGCCGCCTGATTGCGGAAACCGAAACCTCGCTCGGCATCGTCCAACTGAGGCGAGGAGACACCGAGATCGAGCAGGATGCCAGCCACTCTGCCGTTAATCCGGTGCTTCCTTGTGAATTCCAGCAGTTTTGAAAACCGGTCCTTCTCAAGACTGAAACGGGGATCCTGATAAAATTCGTTAAGCAACGAATCAATGGCTGCGGGGTCCCTGTCAATGGCGAACAACCGGCCGTTATCTGCAAGCTGTTGTAATATCATCTTGCTGTGACCACCTCTTCCAAATGTGCAATCCACATAAATACCTTCGGCTTGTATGTTGAGGGCCTGCATAACCTCATGCAGCAACACCGGCATATGTACATAGCCGCTTTTCTCGTCACCCCCCGGCTTCACTACAATGACAGGGACTTGAGGGAATCAGCGGGCTCGGCTGATTCGTTACCCACCTCAGAAAGCCACTCTTTCCTGAGCTTCTGCCAGGTGCCCTCATCCCAGAGCTCAAACTTGTTGCCCTGGCCAAGCAACATCACATGCTTTGTGATACCCGAGTATTCCCTTAATTCGGTGGGCAATAAGATCCGGCCCTGGCCGTCGAGCTGGCAGTCCGTGGCATAACCACGCATCATCTGTTTGGCCCGTCGTCCCTGTTTCTCAAAATCAGAAAGCGCGGCCAGCTTGGTTTCTATGATTTCCCATTCCGGCAGGGGATAAAGCCACAGGGACTGGTCCAGGGGATTCAGTGTCAAAATCAGGGCGCCATCGGAAAGACCGACCAAACGGTCCCGGTAGCGGCTGGGTACCGCCATTCGGCCCTTGTCATCCAGACTGAGTTTCGTGCACCCTCTAAACACGCGGTCTCCCCATAAATAAAGAAAAAATTACCCACATTTACCCACATTTACCCACTTTCGAACTATAGGTACTTGGCGTAATTAATGTCAAGCAATCTTTGCTTTTTTTGGGAGGGATTCTGTCTTATTTTACAGGGACTTATGTTAGAAAAGTTGTGAAAAGTACTCGCTGGACCAGATCGGCACCACATTTTAGCTATTTATATCAGAAACTTGCAAATACAACTTAAAGTACTATGCAGGCCAAAAAGCCAAGTGTTTCAGGGCAGTAAAATAAGGAGAGGTCGACCTGTAAGCCGGGTTCTGTCATGGCCCAATAAGACCATGGGCAATCATTCATCTAGGACACCCGTCACCGAATGTCTCGAGCGACTTACCCAGGGACCTGCACGGGCCGTGCATTGGCTGTCGCCACGCCCCTCTATTTAGTCTTGCTCCGGGTGGGGTTTACCCTGCCACCGGTATTACGACCGGCGCGGTGCGCCCTTACCGCACCATTTCACCCTTACCTTGCCTCCACCGGAATGGTCAAATTTAGTGAGTATTCACTATCAATAAAACCACTCTGGAGGAGGCAAGGCGGTATATTTTCTGTGGCACTTTCCGTAGGCTTTCGCCTCCCAGACGTTATCTGGCACCCTGCCCTGCGGAGCCCGGACTTTCCTCTGCAGGAAGCTGCAGCGATTGCCCGGTCGACACTCTCTGCAAAGTCTCGGTGATAGACAGACAACATGCAAGCTTTTTCAGTCTGGGATTTCTTTCATTTCTAGGGCAAGCTTGTAGAGGCGATTTTTACTCTCTCCCAGAATGTCTGCAGCCACAGTGGCAGCCTGTTTCACTGACATTTCCCTCATTAATATGCTGAGGATTCTTCGGGCCTCTTGCTCCGGGATGCCAAGCGGTGTTGCCCCTGAGACCATCAGGACAAACTCTCCCTTTTGGCGGCTGGTATCTTCATCCAGCCAGGCAATCAGTTCTTCAAGCGTTCCCCGCCGCACACTTTCGTGTTGCTTGGTCAGCTCCTTGGCGATTACCGCTTTCCGTTCCCGACCAAATATGGTGGACAAATCATCGAGTGTTGCCCGGATCCGGTGCGGTACTTCATAAAAAACCAAGGTTCGCTGCTCGTTTGCGAGGCTTTGCAAATGGCGTTTTCTTGCAACCCGCTTATCCGGCAGGAAGCCTTCAAACACAAAACGATCGGTCGGCAGGCCGGCAACAGACAGTGCGGCGATCACAGCAGATGGGCCCGGAACGGTTACTACCGGGATTCCGGCCTTATGCGCGGCATTCACCAGTTTAAAACCTGGATCATTGATCAAAGGCGTTCCGGCATCGGATATCAACGCCATCGACAGCCCGCCCTGTAATTGGCCGATGATCATAGTCACTTTCCCAGCCTCGTTAAAATCATGATATGCCTGCATTGGTGTTGTGATAGCATAATATTCGAGCAGTTTCCTGCTGTGGCGGGTATCTTCAGCCAGTATCCGATCACATGCATTCAGCTGCCTGACTGCCCTAGGACTTAAATCATCCAGATTACCCAAAGGGGTGGCTACCACATATAATGTTCCCTGATCTTTTTGCACAGAACTCCGCCTGAATATCCCGGTCTGAATTGCTGCCTATGTTACATAAAATAACAAATTATCGTTTAACAGGTTTACTGTTTGTTATTGCCATTCTGGCCTCCTGCACTATCGGACCGCCAAAACTCGACAAGGAAGTAGAGCAACAGGCCATGTTATATAAACAAGACGGCAACCTACTTGCAGCTGCCGAAGAATATCTGCGTCTCGCTGATGAACATGATTACTACGCAGATTATTTCTATCTCAAAGCTGCCAGAAATTATCTTGATGCCAATGCCCTGGAACTTTCAGAAAAAACATTAAAAAGACTCCGGAATCAAAAGCTTGATCCAATCCAGGTGTTTGAAAGTCGGATACTAGCAGCAAGAATTGCATTGATTAGAGAGGATGCAATGCTTGCCTTGCATCAACTGGATATAAGCATCCCGGAAAATGTACCAGTAGACCTGGAAACAGAATATTATCTGGTTCGATCGCTAGCCTTTGAGAAAGATGGTCAAATGCTGAATGCCTTCTATGACAGAAGCCGTTATTCTCCATCCATTACCGATGAACAACTACAGAAAGAAAACCAGAAAAAAATCTGGCAACTCATTACAAATACGGATCTGCGCAAGCTGGAAAAGGCCCACCAGGAGGCATTAACTGATTCAGTCAATGCGGGATGGCTTGAGCTAGGTATCATTGTGAAAACCGGCCTTTATAATATGCCGCTGCTGGAGTCATCTATCAGCTCATGGAGCAAACGTTATGCTTCTCACCCTGCCAAACCGGATATATTGCAAACAATTATGGTACTGGCCAGGGAAGTGAATGAGTTACCTGAGCAGATTGCTTTATTGCTCCCGTTTAATGAAACTTACAGAGAATTCTCCAATGCCATCCGGGACGGCTTCATGGCGGCATGGTATAACTCAACAGGCAAGAGGCCCGTAATCAGGGTTTATGACACATCCCAGGGAAGCATCTCAGATGTTTACCAACGTGCAGTTGAAGAAGGAGCAGAGTTTATTGTTGGGCCACTGGAAAAGAATTCTATAGAAAGCTTGTTGATGTCCAATGCCCTGACTATCAAAACATTGACACTCAATCGGGTGGATAGCTCTTTTACCAATCCACGTAACGCAACCGGGACTGATATTACACCGCTTGTCTACCAGTTTGGCCTGGTACCCGAAGATGAGGCAAACCAGCTTGCCGAGCAAATCTGGCTGGATGGACATTCCAGGGCCTTGGTCATTACGCCTGATAACATCTGGGGAGACAGGATTTATAATGCTTTCAAGTCAAGATGGACGGAGCTTGGCGGTGAAATCATGGATTACGTCAGGATCTTTGACTCCAGTCGCAATTATGCCCAACCCGTAGAAGAATTATTGAATATTAACAATAGTAACCAGCGTGCACGGGAACTGATGGCAACGTTGGGTCGTAAGGTATTTTTTGAACCAAGACGACGTCATGATGCCGATGCAATTTTTATTGCTGTATCTGCAGATATGGCTAGACAGCTGGTACCACAATTACGATTTTATGATGCAGCCAATATTGCAACCTATTCCATTTCAAATATCTTTACCGGTGTTTATGATCCGCAAAAGGATGAAGATATTGAAAATGTGATATTTTCCGATATGCCTTGGATTGTTGATAAGGAATACCAGCGATCACCACTACAACAGCAATTAAATCGTGCCTGGCAGCAGATGAACTCTCCTTACCGACGCCTATATGCCTTTGGAACGGATGCCTATCAACTAATCCCACAACTTGGAAGTCTGTATATCCAGGGAAACAATTACCAGGGCAATACCGGCACACTTGCCGTTGATGAGCAAGGACAAGTAAAGCGTTACTCCATCTGGGCCAAGTTTGTTAACGGTATTCCCGTCATGATTCAACGATGATCTCACCGAGCAAGAAGAAAATTACTTCAGTAACTGGGAAATGGGCCGAGGATATAGCCCTTGCTCATCTGGAAAATAAAGGTCTGATGTTAATTGAAAGAAACTACCGGATTCCAGCGGGAGAGATTGACCTTATAATGAAAGATAACGAACTAACAGTTTTTATAGAAGTAAAATATCGTAATAATAATAGCTTTTATGATATTCGCGAATCCATTGATAAAAGAAAATGTGATCGGATCATAAAAACAGGATTGTATTATCAGCAATCATCCGGAACAGATTCGGATATGATGTACAGGTTTGACATCGTATTAGTAACAGGTGATCTGGATCATCCAGGCATACAATGGATAAAAGATGCATTTATTGCTTAACACAGATCTAAAGTGAATTAATCTATGGATCCTGTTGAACAGATTAAGCAGAACTTCGATGAAAGCATAAGGCTTAAACAGGAGTCAGCTGAGTTGCTGGCACATAAAATCAGAGAGGCTGCAATTTTGATGACAAATGCAATATTGCAGGAAAGCAAGATATTAAGCTGCGGTAATGGCGGCTCAGCTGCAGATTCACAGAGATTTTCTTCTGAGTTACTGAATCGTTTTGAAATGGAACGCTCTGGTCTTCCGGCCTTTGCTCTCAAGACAAATTCTTCGACATTGACTTCAATTGCTAATGAGTATCAGTTTGCAGATATTTTTTCAAAGCAGATAAAGGCATTCGATCAACCTGGCGATATACTCCAGGCACTAACGATCAGCGGTAAATCACACAACATAATTCATGCCATTGACGCTGCATATGATCGGGATATGACAGTCATTGCTTTAACCGGCCGCGAGGATAGACGAGTTGCCTATTTCATGTAAGACGATGATATTGAAATACGTATTCCATACTAAACAGCCGCAAGAATTCATGAGCTGCACATTACTATCATTCACTCTCTATGTGATCTGATTGATAACAATTTACTTGGTCAGGAGGTATAATGAATAAAACAGCTTTTATATCTATTTTTTCTTCTTTATCAATATCAGTGTTACTGCAGGCATGTGCGCCAGTTGTGGTTGGTACCGCAGCAACCGGCGTCGTAGTAGCACATGACCGGCGAACAACCGGTACAGTGATTGATGACCAGGGAATTGAATTTAAGGCAAATCAGGCTTTCTATGAAGACAAGGAAATCGGGGACAGTTCCCATGTGAATGTCACCAGTTTTAACATGGTGGTACTCATTAGCGGAGAAACACCGTCAGAAGAACTCAAACAACGCATTGGTAACATAGTGGCGACATTACCCAAGGTTACGCATGTTTATAACGAATTAACCATTTCAGCACCAAGTTCGCTGGTCAGTCGCAGCAGTGACAGCCTGATCACCTCCAAGGTCAAGACCAGATTGCTGACAATCAAGGACTTCGATGGGACCAGGGTTAAGGTGGTTACTGAAAAAGGCATTGTCTATCTCATGGGACTGGTTACACAGCAGGAATCCGAGATTGCTACCAACGCGGCCAGGCAGGTTGGTGGTGTTCAGAAAGTAGTAAAATTATTCCAGTATATTGACTGACGACCAGCTGTCTCAGAGCAAGGAAAGATAGATATCCCGGTCTTCGGCTGAAAAACAGCAGACAATCAGCCTCTCGAATGATTTTTCATGGGATTTCATGGCGGCAATGGCAATCTTGGCTGCCTCGGTCTTGGGGTAGCCGTAAATACCGGTACTGATACAAGGAAAAGCAATACTTCTCAGTCCCTTGGCAAACGCCAGCTTGAGCGAATTCTCATAGCAATTTCTTAATAACCCTGACTCATTGTTTTTACCGCCCCGCCAGACTGGCCCGACCGTATGGATGATCCAGCTTGCCTTGAGCTTGAATCCAGGAGAGATAACTGCTTCACCGGTGTCACAACCACCCATGCTGCGATTATAATCCAGTAATTCAGGTCCGGCAGCCCGGTGAATGGCTCCATCAACTCCACCCCCGCCCAGAAGGGAGTTGTTCGCGGCATTAACTACCACATCCACATCGAGAGCCGTAATGTCTGACTGGATGATCTCTATCATTGAACAAAGGTGAAAATTTACTTGATTATTTTCAGGTGTGGTGCGCCCGGTTTTACCTTTTTGTTATCCTTCTCCTTTTTTATTTGTTCATCACCCGGGGTTTCATCTGGAAATATCATACCTTTGCCATTTTCCCTGGAATAAACAGCCATCACGGCATTCATGGGTATGACAATATGGCTGGATTTGCCATTAAATCGGGCATTAAAAATTACGTGGTCACTGGAGATATTGAAGTCCTGTACGGCATCAGGATGAATATTGAGAACGATCTTGCCATTATCAATATAGTGATCCGGTACATCTACTCCCTCCTGGGTAGCATCCACCATCAAATGCGGTGTCATTGCATTGTCCAGTATCCAGTCACACAGCGCCCTCAATAAGTAAGGGCGATTGGATGTCATATCAGAATTCACTTAAACGCTTTTCAGATCTTTTTCCTTTTCAGAAAGTGATTGTTTGAATGATTCCCGTTCAAACAATCTCTCGGCATATTTGTTAATTGCCTTGGCCGAGGATGGCAACTTGATCCCATAACTGTCTAGTCTCCATAATAAAGCAGCCATACAACAATCAATCAGGGAATATTCGTCAGACATAAAGAACGGTTTTTGATCAAACAAGGGAGATATTGCTGTGAGATTGTCTCTAAGATGCTTGCGGGCGTTGGCTGCCACAGCTTCATCTTCACTTTCAATTTCGTCTATCAGGGAATAGAGATCACGCATGACCCGATAACGTAACTGTCGGTTACTTGCCCTTGCAACAGGATCAACTGGTAATAACGGCGGATGAGGAAAACGCTCATCCAGGTATTCCATGATAATTTGCGCTTCATACAAAACCAGTTCCCTGTCAATTAAGGTTAAAAGTGAATTGTATGGGTTAATTTCATTCAGCTCTTCCGGACGATTTTCAGCAGTAACAAAATTGATATCTACATTAATATCTTTTTCGGCCAGTACAATCCTGACGGCATGGCTAAGTGGGGATTGCGGGTCTGTATAAAGAACCATGACTGATCGTCTGTTGGCAATACTGGCCATATTTATCCTCCGTACTTCATTACTTTAACGTGAACACGCGGGCATTATTCAACGTCCCGCCATAATTCCTTCTTTAGCAAATATGCCACGACGAGAAACACCAGCAAATAAATTATGACCCAGACTCCTATAGCTTCACGCTTCAACTTTGCAGGTTCTGAAAGATAAACCAGGAAATTAATCAGGTCATATATAGTCTGTTCATATTCTTCTGCAGAAAATTTACCAGGTTTGCCAGTTTCCAGACTTTCAATAACCCGGGTAATGGTTCCATCTTTATGGGTAACCGTTTTATAAACAGGTCGCTGAAAACCCTGTAATTCCCACAATACATGAGGCATCGCAACATCCTTGAACTGAAGATTATTTACGCCGAAGGGCCGGGAAGGATCACTGTAAAATGTCATGAAATAGGCGTACAACCAGTTTGCGCCGCGTGCCCTTGCTATTACCGAAAGATCCGGCGGTGCTACGCCAAAAAACTGCTCACCGTCTGCCGGCCTTAATGCGACATTCATGGTGTCACCTGGCTTATCTGTTCCGAACATGAAATTATCTTTTAATATATTTTCGGCAATATTCAGATCTTTACCCAATCGGTTATAACGCATATAGGCCGCTGAGTGACAGCTCAGGCAATAATTTATAAAGATACGTGCTCCCCTCTGCAGGGATTTGGTATCTGATAAATCCGGATCCATATGGTAACCACGGGTATCAGTGCTGGCAGCGTGGATTACGCCAGCGCTGGATAAGGCCAAAAAAACTATAAAGATTATTTTTTTCACGGCGCAGTCACCCTTTCCGGTACAGGCTTATCCCTGTCAATACTCGTATAAAACGGCATAAGCACGAAGAAAAGGAAATAAATGACTGTGAATAATCTTGAAAGCCAGCTATACATAGGTGTAGCAGCCTGCATGCCAAGCCAACCCAGGCAAACAAAGCTAATCACAAACGCGGTCAAGGCAATACGATAGTAATAACCACGGTAGCGTATGGACTTTACCGGGCTTCGATCCAGCCATGGCAACAGGAAGAACATAAAGACGGCAAGGCCCATGGCAATAACCCCCCACAGCTGGCTGGGAATCGCCCTAAGAATGGCGTAGAAAGGTGTGAAATACCATACTGGTGCAATATGTTCCGGCGTCTGTAGCGGATCGGCAGGAACGAAATTGGCATGCTCAAGGAAATACCCTCCCATTTCCGGTGCGTAAAACACGACCAGTGAAAATAAGATCAGGAACACTATAGCACCAACGATATCCTTTACTGTGTAATACGGATGGAAAGGGATTCCGTCCAGGGGAATTCCGTTTTTATCTTTATGTTTCTTGATGTCAACACCATCCGGATTATTTGAACCCACCTCGTGCAGGGAAATGATATGCACGAACACCAGTCCCACCAATATCAGCGGCATTGCAATCACATGAAATGCAAAAAACCGGTTTAGTGTTACATCTGATACAACATAATCACCCCGGATCCATTCCGCCAAACCATCGCCCACGATCGGAATAGCGGCAAACAAGGAAATGATTACCTGAGCTCCCCAGTAAGACATTTGACCCCAGGGCAGGAGATAGCCAAAGAAAGCTTCACCCATCAGGGTCAGGTAAATAAACATGCCGGTACACCAGAGTAATTCCCGGGGTTTCTTGAAAGAGCCATATAATAGAGCCCGGAACATGTGCAGGTAAATAACGATAAAAAATGCCGAGGAGCCGGTAGAGTGTAGGTAACGGACCAACCAACCCCACTCTACATCTCGCATGATGTATTCGACAGATGCAAAGGCCTCTTCGGCGGAAGGTTTGTAATTCATGGTTAACCAGATACCGGTCACGATCTGAATCACCAGTACCAGTAAAGCCAGTGCGCCGAAGAAATACCAGAAATTGAAATTCTTCGGTACATAATATTTCGCCAGATGCTCATTCCAGGTTTTAAGCAATGGATACCTGGCATCCACCCAGGAGATGAAATTACAGAGAGATTGTTTGATCATATTCATGCTATCTCTCCGGAATCATCACCTATCAGGATACGGCTATCACTCAGATACTTGTAGGGAGGGATCACTAGGTTTGTCGGTGCCGGCACGCCCTTGAAGACACGCCCAGCAAGGTCAAAACGTGAGCCATGACATGGACAGAAGAAACCGCCTTTCCAGTCATCGCCCAGACCAGCATTCGCATTAATTGGAAAATAATTGGGTGAACATCCAAGATGCGTACAAAGCCCGACTACCACAAGGTATTCGGGCCGGATAGAGCGGTATTGATTCTCAGCATAATCAGGTTGCTGAGGCTGCTCTGAATCCGGATCACGCAATTTTTCATCAAGCAATTCCAGATCATTCAGTGTCTTTTGATCACGTTTTAATATCCAGACTGGTTTACCCTGCCACTCAATGACGAGTTTTTCACCGGGTTTCATCTCACTGATATCCACCTCGACAGGCGCACCAATTGCCTTGGTTTTTTCGCTGGGTTTTAAGGCGGAAATAAAAGGAATGCTGCTTGCTATGACACCGGCGCCACCGACGACAGTTGCGGTCGTCGTCAAAAACCGGCGGCGATGTTTGTCAACTGCCCCGTCTTGCATATGTTAGATTCCCCACAGAAACTTGATCTGTAATGCACTGCCGTGTATTCATTGCAAAGGCGGTATTATAACATGGCATGTCAAGCCATCTTTCAAAAAAACGGCTACCCTATCTTACTTTGAGACCCGGGAGGAAATACAAATTACTTCAAGTCTGAACTACATAATCCGCTACGTATTGGTCGGATTGCTGGCTGCCGGGGTTATCTTGATACTCTGGCCTGAGCTGGTCCACGGTCCGACAGGTTCTGCGAAATCAGCGGGTAACAATTATATCAGCTCATACAACGAGGCTGTCGCCCAGGCGGCACCCGCCGTGGTTAATGTCTATGCCAGTAAGGTGTTTCAGCGACCCGTAAACCCGCTGTTCCAGGATCCGCTGTTTCAGCGTTTTTTTGGACAACCACAACAACCCGGTCCGGGTACTCGTCGTGACAGTAACCTGGGTTCCGGCGTGCTGATGAATACGGACGGCTATGTCCTCACCAATGCCCATGTGATCCAGGGCAAGGACGAAATCAATATTACATTCAATAATGGTTATCAGACCCGGGCGGAGGTGATCGGTATTGATAACGATACCGATCTGGCCGTGCTTAAAATTGATTTGCCTGACCTGCCGCAGATCACAGTAGGGGACTCCGATCAGCTGAAAGTTGGTGATGTCGTCCTCGCTATCGGCAACCCCTATGATTTTGGTCAGACAGTAACCCAGGGTATTGTCAGCGCCAAAGGTCGAAAACGCATGGGCATCACGACTTTTGAGGACTTTATCCAGACTGACGCTGACATCAACCCAGGCAATTCCGGTGGTGCGTTGATCACTGCCCGTGGAGAGTTGATCGGCATTAATACCGCCATTGTTTCCAGCAGCGGCGGCTCTGAGGGAATAGGTCTTGCTACGCCCATCAATATGGCGCTGCATGTTATGGAACAACTCATTTCCAAAGGTCATGTCGTGCGTGGCTGGCTGGGTATCGAGGCCCAGATCTTGCCTCCGAACCTGCTCCAGGATAGCGGTATCGAAGGTGGCGGTGTCCTGGTCGCCGGCGTACTGAACGGTGGCCCGGCGGACCTGGCCGGGATCATGCCGGGCGATGTCATTCGGAACATCAATCAGCAGAATCTTACCAGCCCGCAACAGGCCATCGAGATGATCTCTGATATCGTGCCCGGTGAAACTGTTGAAATCGAGTTATTAAGGGGCTGGGAGAAGATCATCGTCACCGCCAGAGTGGCTGAACGCCCGGTATTTGGTAGATGATCTAAATCAGTGACTCCAGCGCTTCCAGAAAACGGTGATTTTCAGTATCAAGGCCCACCGTGACCCGCAGACAATTTTCCAGCAGCGGGTGGCTGTCATCCAGGTTCTTGATCAAGACCCCTGCCCGTTTCAGGCCCTCGAAGACTTCCAAAGCGGGCTGGTTACTGGATCTGAATAACAAAAAATTGGCTGCACTGGGCCAGACACTTAGCCCAGGGATAGCCGCCAGTGCCGCATACAATTGTTCCCGGTGTGCACAAATGGCCGCGGCCTGGTCTTCAAGTAGCTTGGAATGCCCAAGGATGAATTCAACGGTCTTCTGGGTCAGCACATTAATATTGTAAGGCAGCCTGATTTTATCCAGCTCCACCAGCCAGTCACGGGAACCCATCAAATAGCCCAGCCTGAGACCGGCGAGGCCTGATTTTGAGAAGGTGCGCATAATCAGCAAGTTCTCAAACCGGGGCAGATATTCCATCAGTGTCTCTTTTGCAAACGCATAATAAGCCTCGTCGATTACAACCAGACCTTGCGCCTCCTGCACAATCTCGATAATCAGATTTTCGTCAAACAGGTTACCGGTAGGATTATTCGGCCGGGCAAAGAAGATCAATGACGGTTCATGTACAGCAATCGCCGACAACATGGCCTCACGGTTAAGAGAGAAATTGTCAGGCATAAGGGGCACTCCGACGAACCGGGCATCCACTGTTTGACTGATCTGGCGATACATCACGAAACTGGGTTCCGGTGCCATAAACACCCGGTCGCTACCGCCGAGGGCCAACGCCAGGATCTGGATAAGTTCATCCGAACCGTTACCCAACATGATGTCCATACCATCTGGCAGTTTGAGTGCTTTGCAGATGGACGCTTTCAAGGCATTGGCCCCGGCCTCGGGATAACGATTGATCTCGACGCTACTAATCACCTTCAGCCATTCTCGCTTGAGATCATCCGGCCACGGATAGGGGTTTTCCATGGCATCGAGCTTGGTTAATCCATTCGCTGCCAGTACCTGATAAGACTGCATGGCCAGCACTGAGGATTTGATGAGTTGCTTGATACGTTTCATCGAACTGTGAGGCCAGTTACCCGGCTAACACTGGCAACAACCTGGACTCAGTTTTTCTTCAAACGATATTCAGCTGAACGGGCGTGCGCAGTCAATCCTTCGGCACGAGCCAGCACCGATGCGGTTGCTGCAAGGGGCGCTACAGAGCTGTCTGAGCATTTGATGATCGAAGATCGTTTTTGAAAATCATAAACACCCAGCGGTGATGAGAAACGCGCGGTTCCTGACGTTGGCAGGACGTGATTGGGACCGGCACAATAGTCGCCCAGAACCTCTGCCGTAAAGTGGCCCATGAAGATGGCACCGGCATGCCGGATCTTGCGTACCCAATCGTCTGGCTCTGTCAGGGCAAGTTCCAGATGCTCCGGGGCTATCCGGTTGGCAAGACTAATGGCCTCATCCAGGTCCCGTGTCCGGATCAGGGCACCATGGTTTCGTAACGAGGCCTCAATAATTTCGGCCCGTTCCATGGTCGGTAATAATTGCTTGATGCTGGTTTCCACCTGCTCGAGATAACCTGAATCCGGGCATAACAATATCGCCCTCGCATCTTCGTCATGTTCGGCCTGTGAGAACATATCCATAGCGGTCCAGTCCGGATCCCCGCTGCCATCACTGATGATAAGGATCTCGGAAGGCCCGGCAATCATATCGATTCCGGCCACACCGAACACCATGCGCTTGGCCACAGCGACATAGCGGTTTCCGGGTCCCACGATCTTGTCTACCTTAGGTACCGATTGTGTACCATAGGCCAGAGCGGCAACAGCCTGTGCGCCACCAACAGAAAACACACGGTCAACTCCGGCTATGCTGGCGGCTGCCAGCACGACCGGGTTCATCTCGTCATCGGGACACGGAACCACCATGACAATCTCACCGACACCGGCAACTTGCGCCGGGATGATGTTCATCAACACAGAGGATGGATAGGCGGCCTTGCCACCTGGCACATAGACACCAACCCGGTCGAGTGCAGTAATCTGCTGACCAAGGACCGTACCCTCCGCATCCTGGTATTCCCAGGATTCCTGCTTTTGCCGATCATGATAATTTTGGATTCGCTTGACCGCGGATTCCAGTGCCTGCCGGGTTGCCTGCGGTATCTCAGCCACTGCCTGGTTCAGGGTCTCAGCGGCTATTTCCAGATCAGTAAGGCTCGCCTGTCTTCTATCAAAACGATTGGTGTATTCCAGCAGTGCCTCATCACCCCGATTACGGACATCCTGAATAATATCCTGCACGGTGTTGATCAGATCCGCGTCCGGCTCGCTGGTCGCACTCAGCAGTGCCAGGAAACGCTCTGCAAAATCCTCTGCCGCGGTGTCAAGTTTTGTGATCATTATTTACAAAGTTGCTCCAGCTGATTAATGATGGGTTTGATCAATTCATGTTTCATTTTCATCGCTGCCGTATTAACGATGAGCCTGGAACTGATCCAGGTAATTAGTTCCAGTGGCACCAGGCCATTGGCCTTCAGAGTATTCCCCGTATCTATCAAATCAACAATCCGATCGGCCAGGCCCAGCAAAGGGGCCAGCTCCATGGATCCATAGAGCTTGATGATCTCGACTTGTTCCCCGCGTGAAGCAAAATAATCACGGGTGGTTTTAATATACTTGGTGGCAACCCGCAACCGGCGGTTTAGCTTTGCTTCTTTTTTCGGGCCAGCCAGCACCATCTTGCAGCGGGCAATCTTAAGGTCCACCGGCTCATACAGTCCTTTGCCCCCGTATTCCAACAACACATCCTTGCCGGCGATCCCCAGATCAGCGGCACCATATTCCACGTAGGTCGGCACATCCGTCGCCCGGACAACAACCAGCTTGATGCCCGGCTTGGCGGTTTCCAGGATCAACTTGCGCGTCTGTTCCGGGGCTTCAACAGGTCTGATACCAAGTTCTGTCAGTAACGGCAGTGCCTCGGTCAAAATGCGCCCCTTGGACACAGCGATCGTGAGGTTATGTGATCTGTTCATGAAAAAATTTTTTCTGAGGGTTCCCCGGGTTTATTGAGCAGCAGCGGGCTGGATTATTTAGATGGCAATCGCCTGATCTGAGCGCCGAGCAGGGCCAGTTTTTCTTCAATGGTTTCGTAACCCCGATCGATATGATAAATGCGATCGACAACCGTTTCACCCTCTGCCACCAGACCTGCCAGCACCAGGCTGGCGGACGCGCGCAGGTCGGTCGCCATGACCGGCGCGCCGATGAGTTTCTCTATGCCGTTGCTGATGGCCGTATTGCCTTCCAGCTTCAAATTTGCGCCCATGCGCTGGAGCTCCTGTAAATGCATAAACCGGTTTTCAAAGACGGATTCGGTAATGATGCCAGAGCCGCTGGCAATAGAATTCATCGCAGTAAACTGCGCCTGCATATCGGTGGGAAATCCCGGGAACGGTGCTGTGTGAACATCGACTGCCCTGGGCCTGCGCCCGCCCATGTCCAGGGTAATGCTGTTGTTATCTCCCGTGATATCTGCGCCGGCCTCGACCAGCTTGGCAAGGATCGAATCAAGGAGTTCCGGGCGGGTATGGCGTAATTTGACTTTGCCTCCGGTCATAGCGGTGGCCACCAGATAGGTACCGGTCTCAATGCGATCCGGGAGGATGCTGTATTCTGTTCCGGACAGCGACTCGACACCCTCGATCACGATCTTGTCAGTACCGGCTCCCTCGATCCGGGCACCCATATTGTTCAGGCAATTCGCCAGATCGATGACTTCCGGTTCGCGGGCCGCATTTTCAATGGTGGTCGTCCCCTTTGCCAGTGTCGCGGCCATCATCAGGTTTTCCGTGCCCGTTACCGTGACCATATCCATGACCAGGCGGACGCCTTTGAGTCGATTTGCCTTGGCGCGTATGTAACCGCCCTCGACATCAATCTCTGCACCCATACTGGCCAGTCCCCGCAGGTGCAGGTTGACGGGGCGGGAACCGATGGCACAACCACCCGGAAGCGAGACATCGGCCTTACCATAATGCGCCAGCAATGGGCCCAGCACGAGGATGGATGAACGCATGGTTTTCACCAGTTCATAGGGCGCAAAGTATTCCTTGATACCGGCGGTATCCACCTCGATATTCATCTTTTCATCGATGGTCAATAAGGCGCCCATCCGTCCCAGCAGTTCCATGGTGGTGGTAATATCATGCAAATGCGGCACATTAGAAATGGTCACCGGACTGTCTGC
The DNA here is from genome assembly GCA_011772965.1 of Gammaproteobacteria bacterium. GTDB lineage: Bacteria > Pseudomonadota > Gammaproteobacteria > Eutrophobiales > Eutrophobiaceae > SZUA-592. Next base: position 108,334 of record WVYN01000080.1, on the reverse strand, counting down.
CAGGATAGTAGCTGCCAGGATCGGCAGTGCAGCATTCTTGGCGCCGGATATATTGATCTCACCGGACAGCGGGATACCGCCCTTGATAATTAATCTGTCCATCGATTTTTCTTATTTCAACAGGCTGAGGTTCTTACGTTCGTCCCACTCGGATGTGGTGAATGTCTGCATGGACAGGGCATGGATATCGGTACCCATTTTCTCACCAAGGGCCTTATAGACCAGTTGGTGTCTCTGCAGCATCGACTTACCCTCGAACTGATCACTGACAATTGTTGCCTGAAAATGAGTTCCATCACCATCAATCTCAATGCGAACATCGGTCAGTCCTGTTGCGATCAACGCCTTGATATCTTCAGCTTGCACTCGGTTAACTCCCTGTTTTTTAGTATATATAAGTCAACGCCGGGACAGTTCCCGGCACGATAAACGGCACAATTATATATGAATTGCTACCAATAACATGCCTTCACGGGTATGTCTGGCCCGTTGCAGGACTGGTGGGGTTTCTAGTTAGATGCCGTGGTATCTTCAGCCAGGCCGGCGTTCCTGTTGGCAAGTTGGTTTATCAGGGCTTCCATACCATGCTCTTTTATCTCGGCGGCGAATGAACCCCGGTAGGTTGCCACCAGGCTGATTCCATCGACATTGATATCAATAACCTTCCAGTTGCCGCTGCCGTTATGCATGGTGTAGTTAATAGGTATTGGCTTGGCCCCTTCGCTTTGCACTTCGGTATTGACCCTGACGAGTTTTGAGTTTGGCCTGGTATCAACTGGCAGAAAAATGATTTCGTTGTTCGAGTACTCGAGCAGGGCCTTGGCGTAGGTACGTACCAGAAGGGTGCGGAATTCCGAGACGAATCTTTCCTGTTGGTCCATGCTGGCGGCCTTCCAGTTTGTTTTCCCGAGCACCCACTTTGACATACTGACAAAATCAAAGTGGGGAATGATCAGCTTGTTAACGAGATCATAAATCCCGTTCGGGTTGGCCTCTAGTTCTGCTTTGTCAGCAATCAGCCTTTCGATAACCTGGTCGGTAGTGGTCTTGACCACCTGTTCTGCCGGGTGAATATCAGCAATGGAATCCCGGGTTACAACCAGCAGGCAGCAAAGTAAAACTGCATGGGTTAGTGTAAAACTCGAAATTTTCATATTTTTGTAATAGTCCTGATGCTGATAAGTAGCGCTATTTTAATTTGATATGCCCCGTATAAAAAGGTTTCATGGCCGGCAGTTTGGGATACAGAGCACAACTAACTGAAATCGTTTACATTTAATTAAATTTGCCGGCTTTGCCGGCTCAACGCAAGCGTGTCAGAACGGCCGCCACCAGAGTATCAGCTTTGGCAACAGGGTAAGTGCTGCCAACAGGGCGATGGACATGGCCAGTGCCGTCAAGACACCAAAATAAATTGTCGGTATGAAATTTGATAAAACCAGAATGGAAAACCCGATGATGATGGTAATAGCCGTATAAAAAACCGCGTTACCAATATTAGCATGGCAATAATGCAGGGTTTTTGTGTAATCACCGATCCGGGCATACTCTTCCCTGAATCGGTATATATAATGAATGCTGTTGTCTACAGCGATTCCGATGGTGATGGCCGCGATGGTAATCGTCATCATATCCAGGGGTATTCCAAGAATACCCATCAACCCCAGGATGATCGTGGCAGCAAGAAGGTTGGGAATAATACCGATGACGGCCAAGGAAATTGATCGGAATAACAGCAGCAGCATCAGGGCAATGCCTGCCATAACCACACCCAGGGTTTCAATCTGTGAGGAGAATAGACTCTGTAACATATTATTGTAAAGGACCAGCAGCCCAGTAATCTGATATTCATCCTTTTCCAAACCAAGTCTATTATTCAATCCCCTGTCAATCCGCTGCAATAATTCATTCCGGCGTAAATCCGGCAACGAGTCCTTGATCCGGATATTTATCCGGGCTTCGTCATCTGCAATGGAAATATAGGGATCAATCATGCTCTCCTTGAGTTCTTCAGGCATGCGTTTGTTAACAATTGCGAGTTCAAACGCATCGAACTTTCCCTTGTTTACATCCTCACCCACCTTGATCAGCGACGCCAGCGATAGGACCTTGCCGACAGCATCCTGGTTTGCCAGGTAATCATGAACCTTCTCAATCTTCTCGACTTTTTGGGGCGTAAACCAGTAATCCTCCTCGTTACCTGTATCAAAACTTTCAAAAATCAGATCGAACTCACTATCTTCTTCAACCACAGGTTCATCTTCAGGAAACTTAATTAATATATCCAGTGGCGTCGTACCGCCCAGTTTTTCATCAATTAATTTCAGCCCCTGGTAGATTTCGGTTTCATCACTGAAAAAATTGATAAAACTGTTTTCAACTTCAAGCCGGCTAATACCATAAAGACTGGCCATGGCAAACATGATTGCAATACCAATGACCTTTTCACCATGGTGCTCAGTAATTTTTGCCAGCAGCGAAGTGAACTGAAATTTACGTTCGGTTGGCATAGTATCCGTCTTTTGCATCAACATCAGCAGGCTGGGAAATAATAGGAATGAAGTTGCAAAGGTGACAGATAAGCCCATCGTCATCATCCAGCCAAAATCAATAACCGGCTTAATGTCACTGACAACCAATGACATGAATGCAAGAATGGTTGTCAACGCTGTATAGAGGCAAGGCCAGATCATTTTCCCTGTCATTTCAGAAACCAGCTCACGCTGTGAGTTATCTGGATGATCATTCCGGAGCTGACGGTAACGAACCACAAGGTGTATGTTCATTGCCATAGTGCTGATGAGCATGAGGGAAATAAAGTTCGACGATATTACCGTGACCTGCCACCCGATAAGCCCCAGCAAACCCATCATCAACAAACCGGCATAGGTACAACTAACGAGAGGCAGTATAACCCAGCGCTTACGCCTGAAAATGATGCTGAGCATAATCACCAGAAATGCAAAGACACCAAACCCGAATACCACGAGATCATTCTTGATATAGGTGATCATGTCATCCGTGATCATCGGGACACCACCCAGGTGCAAGGTCCCATAATGACGGTAAGGTTCCATGATGTTTCTTACTTTCATTATGGTTTCATGGTTTTGCTCAGCGAGTTCCTTCTTCCTTGACTGATACCATTCAAGTACTTGTGCCAGCTCCTGCTCCTGACCTGATAACAGCTCACCTTTCCTCTGTGCAAGCAGAAGTGAATTTCTCCGCTTTTGCAATTCCCTGAACTCAGGATGATCAACAAGATTGATTTGAAGTGCCGTAGTTTGCCCATCTGCACTGATGACCATCTCACTGAATACGGGGCTGTCCATAAGCTCCCGTTTTGCTCTTTCACGATCAACATCCGGACTCTCCAGTGTCCTGTAGTTCCTTGCTACCTCAGCAAGAGTACCCTCAACCTGTTTCACCAATGGAACATCAATAATAGATATAACAGATGACACAGCGCTCAGTTCATTCAATTCATCACGCAGACTTTTAATCTGCCTGAGAGAATTATCAGAAAACAGATCGTCATCTGGCGTAAATGTTACGAACAGAAATTCCCTGGCACGATATCGGTCGATGAGATTTCGAAACATTCTCAGATCCTCATCATCTTCCAATAGCAGGGAATCTGCTGAAGCATCCAGTCTGAAATCCTTGATGTGATAGGCAAAGAAAACAAAGATGCACACCATTGTCGCCAAAACAACCATGGGGTTTTCAATAACAATTGTGTTATATATATTTTTTATTTTATGAAACATTTTTTTATTTTCGGAAGAAGTGATGCTGTGCTTTTCCGATTAATCGTCTCTATTTAGTCACCTTCGATCCTGTCGGGCCATGTGCTACAATCTTGCTGAAATAACTTCAACCGCAACGATATGATGAAAACAACTATATTACTATTGTCCATTATGTGCTTTAGCCATCTTGCTATTGCACGATCGGCTGCGCCTGAAAATGCTGAATTGTACTTTATTAGCCCTACTGACGGCGAAACTGTGCAAAATCCCGTCACGATCCGATTTGGCCTCAGGAACATGGGAGTAGCGCCGGCCGGAACCGATATCGAGAACACAGGGCATCATCACCTGCTCATCGATACTGATCTGCCTGATCTTGATAAACCGGTGCCGTCAGATAAAAACCATATGCATTTTGGCAAGGGCCAGACAGAAACCTCAATCCACCTGGAACCCGGCAAACATACACTGCAACTGTTACTGGGCGATCATACCCATATACCCCATCGACCGCCGCTGATTTCTGGAAAAATTACGATTACTGTTAAACAGTAATCAGTATTTATGCAACTGCTTGTAACTATTACGCATCAAGATCAATCTTGCCGGAGATAATATCCTGTAACGCCTTCACATAAAGCTGGTGTTCCTGCTCCAGTATCCTGGCTGCCAGGGTTTCCGCTGTATCTGTATCTTTCACCTTGACTTCGGTCTGTGCCAGTATCCGGCCTTCATCGTATTTTTCATTGACCTGGTGGACCGTTGCCCCGGTCAATGGTTCTCCAGCAGCAAGAACTGCTTCATGGACCTTGATCCCAAACATCCCGGCGCCACCATAGGCGGGTAACAATGATGGATGAATATTAATGATGCGATTATGAAAAACCTTCAGGGTATTTGGCCCAATCTTTTTCATGTAACCTGCAAGTACCAGCAACTCAACACCATATTCTGTCAGGGTCCCCGCAATTTCCTTGTCCAGTTGGTTCGGGTCCGGATGAGTGGAAGGGCTGAGATAAACTCCCGGAATATGATTCGCGCTCGCTATTTGCAGCGCCCCGGAATCCCGCTTATTACTGATCACAACCACCGGCACGGCATTCAGTGTGCCGTCCTTGCATGCAGACAGGATACTCTGCAGATTACTGCCTCTACCGGAGGCCATGAAACCAAGCTTTAGTGGTTCCTTTCGCATCAGAGTGCTACCACACGGAAACCGAGTTTCTTGAGTTCAGCGATCAATCCGGTTCTGCCTTTATCAATGGAAATCTCCGTACTACTAAATTCCCTGCGTGCAGGGTAGTTTTTTCTTAATTGATCGAAATAAAATTCGCGCTGCTCGACATCCAGTTCAATCATCCTTCTTAATGCAGCCGCGTCACTTCTTACATCATAATGTCCCAACACGGCATACTGCAGAGCTTCTTGATCCGTGACGTCGGCATCGATGCGGATATTATGCAGACCGGCATCCATGATCCGGAAGACCGGGTGCCAATGCTTCTCGAGTGAAAAATGATCACATAAGCCTTCATATACCATTCTGGTCGCCATGATCTTGCCGTCCAGGCTGTAGCCGGCAATGTGTGGTGTGCCGATATCTATTGCAGCAAGCAGTTGTTGGTCAATCGCCGGCTCGTTCTCCCAGACATCCAGAACCACAGACGCATCCGGGTGTCCAACAAGGAATTCCTGCAGATCCTGTTCGTTTACCACACCACCGCGGGCAGTATTGATTATGATGGCATCGGTCTTGATGGCTGAAAATTGAGTTTTATCCAGCAGATTCCGGGTTGGATAAGGCCCCGTCTCGATCATGGGCACGTGCAATGTCAGCACGTCCGCCTGGTACAGGGCCTCAAGTTCCTGATAGTGTTCATCGCCGGTTTTATCCTTCAACGGCGGATCATTGATCAGACATTGGACGCCCAGAACCTCCAGTGCCTCAAACAACCTGGAACCCACCTGTCCGCAACCGATGATACCAACCGTCTGATCACTCAGCCTGATATCCTGCTGCGATGCCAGTGCAAAGAGACTGCTCAAGACATACTCAACCACAGACTGGGCATTGCTGCCGGCGGCGGCGGTAAAACCGATGCCGACCTGTTCCAGAAATTCCCTGTCGACATGGTCAATACCGCTGGTGGCGGTCCCTACAAAGCGAACCTTGCTGTCCTGTAAAAGCCGAGCATCCACCCTAGTGACTGAGCGAACCAGCAGGATATCAGCATCGGCAAGCTGTGCCGGACCGATGTCACGACCCTGATATAGGGTGACGTCCCCATAGCGGGAAAATGCCTCCGCAACCAACGGGATTTGTGAATCGGCAACAATCTTCATGTTAAGGCATCAGCACGGTATATACCGAACCACAGGCGAACTGAGCAGTCAGTCCCAGCCTTGTGCAGCAAAAATTTAAGGTAGTTCGTCGAGCTGGGCCCCTTCCTTTTCAACAGGCAACAGATCCTGACGACTGACGCCCAGAGCCAGGGTAACGGGGCTGGCGATAAACACGGATGAATAGGTACCAATCAATACACCAATAATCAGTGCAGTCGAGAAGCCGTGAATGATCTCACCACCAAAGACAAACAGCGCGATTAACACCAGCAGGGTAGTCAGCCCGGTAACGATGGTACGGCTTAGTGTCTGGTTGATTGAGGTATTCATGACCTCGATGGGAGTGGCCTTGCGCATCTGGTGAAAGTTTTCTCGAATGCGGTCAAACACCACGATGGTGTCATTCAGCGAGTAACCGATAACAGCCAATATGGCAGCCAGCACGGTCAAATCAAAATTCATCTGCATTATCGAGAAGAAACCGATGGTAATGACCACATCATGGATCAGGGCAGCGATGGCACCCAGGGAGAAGCGGGTCTGGAAACGAATCGCAACGTAAATAAGGATGCCCAGGAGCGCCCAGATCATGGCGAGGCCACCATCTTCCCGCAATTCCTCACCGACCTGCGGGCCGACAAATTCTACCCTGCGCATCTGAACTGCATCACCACTAGTGCCTAACAGCTGTATCAACTTGCTGCTGATGTCGGCGGTATTCATGCCTTGCTGCGGAGGTATCCTGATCAAGACATCAGTTGAGGTCCCGAAATACTGCACCACGGCATTCCTGAAGTCCGTGTCCAGCAGGGACTTGCGAACCTTTTCCAGATCCACACCGTTCTCATAGGACAATTCAACAATGGTACCGCCGGTAAAATCAATTCCGAAATTGAGTCCATTAACAACAAACGAGGTAATCGCAATCACTATGAAGATAATAGAAATAAGCGCGGCCGGCTTGCGCACGCCCATGAAATCAAAATTGGTTTTCTTGGCTATCAGTTTCATTTCAATTCACTAGATCATCAGTTTCTGAATTTTCTTGCCGCCATAAATGGCGTTGACAACAGCACGGCTGACCATGATGGCTGTAAACATCGAACAGATAATGCCGAGTGAGAGGGTCACGGCAAAACCCTTGATGGGTCCGGTACCAAAACCGAACAATACAACTGCCGCTATCAGGGTAGTAATGTTGGCGTCAGCAATGGTTGAAAAGGCTTTTTCATAACCGGCATGAATACTGGCATGCGGCGAGTTGCCGTTTCGTATTTCCTCCCGGATACGCTCAAAGATAAGGACGTTGGCGTCGATCGCCATACCGACGGTCAATACGATACCGGCAATACCCGGCAGGGTCAGCGTAGCCTGCAACATCGACATCAGGGCGACCAGTAACACTACATTCAGCGCCAGTGCCAGGTTGGCAATCATTCCAAACAACCTGTAATAGACCGCCATGAAGATCAGGACGAGGACGAAGCCGATGATCACAGACTTGTAGCCCTGTTCGATGTTGTCCTTGCCCAGGCTGGGGCCGACCGTGCGTTCCTCAATGATCTCGATCGGCGCCGCCAGTGCCCCAGCCCTTAACAGCAATGCCAGATTGCGGGCCTCCTGGGTGGATTCCAGGCCGGTAATGCGGAAACGTTTGCCCAGTTGTGACTGGATGGTCGCGGCGTTAATGACCTCTTCCGTGGTAATTTTTCTTTTCACCAGCTCACCGTTTTCCTCAATGGTTTCCGTCTTGATCTCTATGAACACGGTCGCCATACGTTTGCCAACTTCATCGCCGGTGATGCGGCTGAAGATGAGACCGCCTTTGCCGTCGAGTGTGATATTAACCTGTGGCCCTCCGGTATCGGGGTCGATTCCGGAAGCAGCATCGATGATGTGATCACCCGTTAACATGACCCGCTTCTTGAGCAGTATTGGATTGCCATTACGCTCAGAGTAGAGTTTTGAACCGGCCGGAACCCGGCCTTGTACGGCATCCTGTACCGAGTGTTCGTCATCGACCATCCGGAATTCCAGGGTAGCGGTCGCGCCGAGTATCTCCTTGGCCCGGGCGGTGTCCTGCACACCCGGTAATTCAACCACCACGCGGCGGTCTCCCTGTTGTTGGATCACCGGTTCAGCAACACCGAGTTCATTAACCCGCTTGCGCAGGGTAGTTATGTTCTGTTGCAGGGCATTCTTGCGGGTTTCAATAACCGCGTCTTCAGACATTCGGAGAATGATGCGGTATTCCCCTTCGAGTGAATCATCGACTTCGATATCGACGTCACGGAAATTCTCGTCAATCAGAATTTCACCGGGGTCCAGCTGGGCTGCATCCTGGAACCGGATCAGCACCCCACCTTGATCACGGCGGCCAATGGTCTTGTAACGGATCTTGTTCTCACGCAGCAAGGACCGCAGTTCGGAGACATGGCTCTCTTCAGCCTTGCGGATGGCGGCTTCCATGTCCACCTCCATCAGAAAATGAACACCGCCACGAAGGTCAAGACCCAGAAACATGGGTGATGCCCCGAGACCGGCCAGCCAGCCGGGCGTCGAGGGTGCCAGGCTCAGTGCCACAATGTAGTCCCGGCCCAGGGCTTTCTTGATCACGTCCTGTGCCCTTAGCTGTTTTTCCTCGTCGTCAAACCGGATCAACAGGCTGTTTTCCTGTATCTCCATACGCTTCGGTTCAATACCAGCCTCTTCAAGCGCAATCTCGGCCTGCAACTCAGCAGTTTGCTGGGTAATATCAAGGCCGCGCGCAGAAGAGATCTGCAAGGCGGGATCGCTGCCATAAAGATTTGGCAACGCATAAACGACACCTACCAGGATAATGATCAGTATAAGTACGTATTTCCAGCTCGGGTAACGATTCATAGTAATACGGTATTCTTGTTATTCAGATTTATCAGAGTGACTTGATGGTGCCATTGGGCAGGGTAGCCGAGACGGCATGTTTCTGGACCTTGATTTCAATCTCGGGTGCTATCTCAACATGGATAAAGCTTTCACCGATTTTTGTAATCTTTCCTGCCACTCCGCCACTGGTGACTATCTCATCGCCTTTACTCAATGCCTCAACCATTTGCTTGTGTTCCTTCGCCTGTTTCATTTGCGGCCGAATCAGGAACAGGTAAAACACGATGAAGATCAGGATAAGCGGTAATAGGCCCATGTACCCGCCACCAGCAGATGGGGCATCCTGGGCCCAGGCATTATTGATTAAAAACTCTAGCATGGAATCACCTTGGTCATTCAAAGCGCGCTATTATGACACAGACTCGTCGTTTTGCGTGCGAGTTGCATGAAAATTTGAAATGAACTTGTCCAGGCGTTTTTCGGCAATCGCCGCGCGCAGCTCCCGCATCAGTGTATGGTAATAATAAAGGTTATGCAGGGTATTCAGTCGTGATCCGAGCATCTCATTGGTTTTGTCCAGGTGGTGCAGGTAGGCCCGACTGAACCGGTTGCAGGTGTAACAGCCGCAGCCTTCTTCAATGGGTTGTTCGCTTTCGCGGTGCATAGCGTTGCGGATCCGTATCACGCCGGTACGGGTAAACAGGTGTCCGTTGCGGGCGTTGCGTGTGGGTAAGACACAATCGAACATGTCAATGCCCCGCTGCACCGCCTCGACGATATCCTCTGGGGTACCAACACCCATCAGGTAGCGGGGTTTCTCCACGGGCATCTGTTGGGTGGTATGGCCGAGTATCTCAAGCATGAGGTCCGCTGGCTCACCCACGGAGAGGCCGCCGATGGCATAACCATCAAAACCGATATCCAGTAGTCCCTGCAAAGATGCGTCCCGCAGTTGGGGAAACATCCCACCCTGGATAATGCCAAACAGGGCCGAGGGATGCCCGGCATGAGCCGCATGGGAACGGGCAGCCCATCTCAGCGACAACTCCATGGACTCCCGGACCAGCTCTTCCGGCGCAGGATAAGCAGTGCAGTCATCAAAGATCATGATCACATCGGCATTCAGGGCATGCTGGATTGCAATCGCCTTTTCCGGATCGAGAAAGACCGTTTCACCATTGATGGACGATTTGAAATGGACCCCGGCCTCGCTAATCTTCCGGGCCTTGGCGAGACTGAAGACCTGGTAGCCGCCCGAGTCTGTGAGAATCGGGCCGTGCCATTGCATGAATTGATGCAGGCCACCCAGTTTTTGGATGATCTCCGGTCCCGGCCGCAGCATCAGGTGAAAGGTATTGCCAAGGATGATCTGGCTGCCAAGTGATTGCAGGTCTTCCGGTGTGAGTCCCTTTACTGCACCATAGGTGCCGACCGGCATGAAGACGGGAGTATCAGCGCTGCCATGGTTCAGCGTCAAGCGTCCGCAACGGGCATTCCCGTCCTTCTTGAGTAACTCGAATTTCAGGGTGTGCTCCCCTTATATCATTGTCCGGCGGTTAGCAGCATGGCGTCACCATAACTGTAAAACCGGTACTTTTCAGCTATGGCATGCCGGTAGGCCGCAAGCACCGGCTCCGTACCGGCAAACGCACAAACCAGCATCAGCAACGTGGATTCCGGCAAATGAAAATTGGTAAGCAGGGCATCCACCTGCCGGAACCGGTAACCGGGGTAGATAAAAATACCCGTTTCCCCGCAGTAAGGTCTGAGCTCTCCAGATGTCCCCGCCGTTTCCAGGCAACGCACAGCGGTGGTGCCGACTGCGATCACCTGCTTGCCACGGGCCCGGGTTTCATTCACCTGTTCACAGACCCCGGTAGGCACATCGATGAATTCACTGTGCATGCGATGATCTTCAATCTCTTCAACCCGGACCGGCTGAAATGTCCCGGCCCCTACATGCAAGGTGACAAAGGCATTTTGAACACCTTTGTCGGCAAGCTCATCGAGGATTGCCTCGGTAAAATGCAGTCCCGCAGTCGGTGCAGCCACGGCGCCGGACCTGCTCGCATATATGGTTTGATAGCGTTCCCTGTCTAAAGTCCCGTCAGACCGTTCAATATAAGGCGGCAAAGGCATATGTCCATATTTCTCAAACAGGTCTATGAGATTACCGGGGCCGTCAAAACTTAAAACAAACATGTCCTCCTGTTTCGCAACCACCTCGAACTCAAAACCCCCATTAAGCAGCAAGCGACTGCCCAGTTTCGGCGGTTTACTGACCCGCACTTGGGCCAGGAACCGCCGCTCATCCAGTACCCGTTCCAGCATAATCTCAACCTGGCCACCGGTGGGCTTCTGGCCATACAACCGGGCCGGGATGACCCGGGTATCGTTGAATACCAGCAGATCACCGGCATTCAACAAGCCGGGTAGGTTAACAAATTGCCGATCTTCAAGTTGGCCATCACTCTTGAGGTACAGAAGCCGGTCATCTCCCCGGACTTTCGACGGGTATTGGGCAATTAGCTCTGGCGGCAGTTCGTAGTGGAATTCATCACGACGCATGGCGCGCGATACTATCAAAAACGGGAGAACGAGGGCAGAAACGGTTTTCCATTGCCCGGACTTTGCTTATACTGCGCCCTCTTTGTCCTTTGCCGGAGTGGCGGAACTGGTAGACGCGCCGGACTCAAAATCCGGTTCTGGCGACAGAGTGAGAGTTCGAGTCTCTCCTCCGGCACCAAATTAAAACTTGGATTCACTTTATTCCTCTGTTGCGATCATTGAGATTAATATCCTTCACCTTAATATAACTGCAATAGAATACCTTGCCGTATTAATTTATTCTGTGTGTATGCGCTTACTGATTATTTGCATGATATTTAGCAGCTGGAGTCTGGCTTCATACGGCGAGAACCTCGATGCAGAGGGCATTGTCCGGGGAACCACCCAGGAAGTCCTCAACCGGCTGGATGCTGACCGGGAATTACTGGCTGCCGATCCGTCTCATATTCAAACTATCGTCCGTGAACTGATCGTGCCCCACTTTGATTTTGAAACAATGACGACTCTTGCATTAGGTATGCATCGGGATGAACTCAGTGACTCAGAACACGATTGTGTTACGGCGGGATTTCGTAATCTGTTGATCGAACGATATGCCGATATCCTGCTCAGCTACCACGGTGAAGCCATAGTTTACGAACCGGCACAGCCAATAGGGAAACGCGGTTATATTGTTATCCGGCAAACACTTGACCCGGATGGGGATAGGCCATTACCGATTGATTACCCCGTGAATCCTGAACAAGGGAAACTCCGGATCGCGGATTTGATCGTTGATGCTGTCAGCCTGGTCAAGAATTACCGCAAGACATTTCACTATGAAATAGAAAAAAAAGGCTTAAAACAGTTTATTGATAGCTTTCCCGAGTGTAACGGTCAGTAACTGCTCTTCGTTCTGAACACTATATTCAAATACCAATACGCATAAATAACTTATATTAATTATTTAAGCAGCACTTATTGGTAAACATGTATTCTCTGGATGATACTGTTGTCGTAACATATTGCTATTTGTTAATAGGAATTTGATCCAGTTCAATTACTTGGAAACCCAAGCACTCATACTGAATGTTGCTTTATTGGATTTCCCTTAATTTCGTTGTATTAAATTCGTTCTCGTTGTATCCCACTGGGCCGGTTAAGGGAACTGCATCTCCCTTAACCGGCCTCTCTCTAACTACTGTCGTCTGGTAGCATTCCCCTATAGAATACTGTTTCAACTACAAACACCCTAGTATTGTGTCTGCCCCGAAAATTGGATTCATCAGCCTGGGTTGTCCGAAGGCTCTGGTCGATTCAGAACGCATTCTGACACAGCTGAGTCTGGATGGTTATGAGATCGTGCCCGAGTATGAGGATGCTGAACTCGTGGTGGTCAATACTTGTGGCTTTATAGATGAAGCGAAGGCCGAGTCACTGGATTGTATTGGTGAGGCAATCAGGGAAAACGGCAAGGTTATTGTCACCGGCTGCCTGGGTGCAAAAGAGGAAGAGATTCGCAACCTGCACCCGCAAGTGCTGAGTATTACCGGCCCGCAGCAATATGAGCAGGTCGTCTCCGCGGTACATCAACATGTGCCTCATATCAGAGATCATGATCCCTTCACTGATCTGGTTCCATCTCAGGGCATCAAACTGACACCCAGACATTATGCTTACATGAAGATATCCGAAGGCTGCAATCACAAATGCCGGTTTTGCATCATTCCCTCCATGCGTGGCAGACTGATTAGCCGACCGCTTGATGATGTGATGCGCGAAGCAAAGGGGCTGGTTGCTGCGGGTGTGAAAGAATTGCTGGTGATTTCGCAAGACACCAGTGCCTACGGCTCTGACATTAAATACAAGAGCGGTTTCTGGCACGGCCGGCCGGTCAAGGCCAGCCTGCAGGGGCTCTGTGAGGCATTATCATTACTGGGAGTCTGGGTACGTTTGCATTACGTCTATCCCTATCCCCATGTCGATGAAATCCTGCCCCTGATGGCCGAGGACAAGCTCCTGCCTTATCTTGATATTCCGTTCCAACACGGCAGCCCGAAGATTCTTAAAGCCATGCGCCGTCCCGCCGCCGCCGAGGATACCTTGGCCCGGATCAAGGCTTGGCGGGAGATTTGCCCGGAACTTGTTATCCGTTCAACATTTATTGTGGGTTTCCCCGGGGAAACGGCTGAGGATTTTGAGACCTTGCTGGATTTCCTGGAAGAAGCTCAGCTCGATCGTGTGGGTTGCTTTGAATATTCCCCGGTCGAGGGCGCCGCTGCCAATGCATTGCCTGATCCCGTGCCCGATGAAATCAAGGAGGAACGCTGGCACGCTTTCATGCAGACCCAGCAGGCCATCAGCAGGAACAAACTCAAAGCCCGGGTCGGTAACACCATCGAAGTGCTCGTTGATGATATCAACGATGAGGGGGCCGTGGGCCGCAGCTATGCGGATGCCCCGGAGATCGATGGCCAGGTGTTTATCCGGGATGGTGAAAACCTGAGTCCGGGTGATATGGTAACGGTGAGCATCACGGATTCTGATGACTATGATCTGCGAGGCCGTCTTGTGGAATGACGTTTCCTGACAAGACGACCCCGTTACCGTGACGGCTTTATTTGATGGTTATTCTTTGCTGGTTAACAGCTCTAGCAGTTCTTTTTCGAGTTTTGACTTTTCTTCCTCGGCCTCGGATGTATCCACACCCTGCTCCTGGTAGGATTCAATGATTCGTTCCCAACCGTTAATCGAGCGACGCAACTCAAACTCAGCCTCATCAAGGGTGTGATCAACGACTTTCATGGCTTGGTCCGCTTTCTCGGGCATGGTATCGGTAGCCGTGGTGGAATCATCCTGTCCACAGGCTGCCAGCAGGAAGGAAAGTCCGAACAGAAGTATAAAATTTCGCATGTTTACCTCTCTTTAAAAAATTAAAAGCATAAGTGGGTAATTTATTTCGACCCTAATGAATTTTATGTCATTTTTTATATGCTTACAGAAAAAACTATTTTTTTATCATATAGTTAGATTATTTGCACATTCTGTATTATAATTCGTGTCCTCATTAAATAGGCGGTATGACTGACCGGGAAATTGTTTCGTGAATTCCAATGACTTATGTGATGAAGTCTTGATGTCTCTGAGACGTATCGTCCGCGCCATCGAATTACAGTCACGGCAGCTGGTCCGCACACACGGGCTGACCGGACCACAGATCTTTATCCTCAAGGTGCTGATTCAGCTCGGCGAAACTACCGTGGGCCAGCTGGCCGAGCAGGTTAACCTCAGCAAGCCCACCGTGACCGATATACTCAATCGACTGGAAAAATACGGCATGGTTCAACGGATCCGTTCGGAACAGGACCGACGTTGCGTCTGGGTTACCGTGACGCGTCTGGCCAAGGAAAAACTCTCGGATTCACCCCCGTTGCTGCAGGAATCATTCGCCGGTGAATTTAACCAGCTGAAAAAATGGGAGCAGTTACAACTCATCGGTGCCCTGCACAAGATTGCAGAAATGATGGATGCGCGTGAAATAGACTCTTCACCCATGCTGACCAGCGGGCCGATTTCGACACCGGGTAATGTGTCAGATTTGTCGATGACGGACAAAGGAAAAAAAAACCGTCATGAGGGCAAACCGGGAAGAATTGAGGATGCAAGCTCATGAACCATCAAACTACAGCCGTGGAATCCGGCACCAATAAAATCAACCCTGTGCGGGATGAGCTGATTTTTCAGCATCCTGCCGCAAAAGACGGCCAGAAAGTATGGCAATTGGTGAAGGAGACCGGCGTCCTCGACCTGAATTCTGCCTATTGCTATATCCTCCTTTGTGATCATTTCAAAAAAACCTGCATGACA
The DNA here is from genome assembly GCA_011772965.1 of Gammaproteobacteria bacterium. GTDB lineage: Bacteria > Pseudomonadota > Gammaproteobacteria > Eutrophobiales > Eutrophobiaceae > SZUA-592. Next base: position 92,960 of record WVYN01000080.1, on the reverse strand, counting down.
GCGTGGCAAGGCAATGAGCTGGTCGGTTTTGTATCCGCCTATGTTTTACCGGAAACAGATGACACATTGTTTATCTGGCAGGTGGCGGTTTCTTCAAAAACGCGTGGCAAGGGAGTTGGAAAACGATTACTTAAGAAACTCTTGGATTCTGATGCCGGCAAGGCAATCAACAGGATACAGGCAACGGTTTCTCCGTCTAACAAGGCATCTTTGGCGTTGTTCGACTCTCTGGCGAGAGAATTGAAAACAGAATTGAAAATTACTGAGGGTTTCAGTAGCGGCATGCTCCCCGGCGGCGGACATGAGCAGGAAGACCTGTTGACTATTGGCCCTTATTAACAGAATTAACATTTACAGGAGTAGTTCCTATGAGAATATTTGAAGAGCTGGAATCAGAAGTCAGGAGTTATGTCAGATCATTCCCCGTGATCTTTGATACTGCTGAAGGCAGCCATCTGTTTGATGAACAGGGTAACAAGTACATTGACTTTTTCGCCGGTGCCGGCACCCTGAATTATGGACATAACAACCCGTTAATAAACGATGCTGTGATTGAGTACCTGCAGCGTATGGGTATTGTGCATGGGCTGGACAAGGCAACCAAGGCCAAACAAGCCTTCCTGCAAAAGTTCCGTGACACCATACTTGAACCCCGCAACTTAAGTTATAAGATCCAGTTTACCGGGCCGACCGGTACCAATGCAGTTGAAACAGCACTGAAGCTGGCCCGTATGGTAAAGGGCCGTTCCAATGTCATTGCCTTCACCAACGCCTTTCACGGTTTAACAATGGGTTCTCTTTCAGTGACCGGTAATAACTTCTACAAGGACGAAGCATTCTATGTGCGGGCGAACGTGGATCATATGCCGTTTGATGGCTATCTTGGTCCCGATGTAAATACGGTTGATTACCTCAGAAAGTTTCTGGAAGACAACAGTAGTGGTATTGATCTTCCCGCTGCCGTTATCCTGGAAACGGTGCAGGCCGAGGGCGGTGTCAAGGTCGCATCAAATCAATGGTTACGGGATCTTGAAAAGCTCTGCCGGGAGATGGATATCCTTTTGATAGTTGATGATATCCAGGTCGGTAATGGCCGTACCGGCACCTTCTTCAGTTTCGAGGAAGCCGGCATTACCCCGGATATTATTACCATGTCGAAATCCATCGGTGGCGGGCTGCCACTGGCCATTGTTCTCATGCGCAGCGAGCTTGATCAATGGCGTCCCGGGGAGCATACGGGTACGTTCCGTGGCAATAACCTGGCTTTCGTAGCCTCTACGCAAGCACTTACTTACTGGGACAACAATAAACTGGCGGATTCCGTCAAGCATAAGGCCGGCATCATCCAGGATGAACTGCGCCAGATGAAAGACCAGTTTCCCGAGCTTGATGCTGTAGCCCGTGGCAGAGGCATGATCAATGGCCTGCATATACCGGAACTTGGTTTCTGCGGCGAACTTTCCAAAAAATGCTTTGAAAACGGCCTGGTTATTGAATTATCAGGCGCTGACGATGATGTACTCAAGCTATTGCCACCATTGACTATTGATGAAGTAACCCTGAAAGAAGGGCTGGCCATCATAGAGAAATCAATCGGGCAACTCCTTGATGAACGCAAAAAAGCTTATACCAAGGCGACTGCATGATAATAAAAAGACTGAAAGATATTATTGGCACCAATAGTGAAGTCAAACCCGATCAGGGGGAGTGGACCAGCCGTCGTCTATTACTGAAAAAGGACGGCATGGGATTTTCCATGCATGACACCCTGATTCATCCGGGTCATGATTTGAAACTCTGGTACAAGAATCATCTTGAAGCAGTATATTGCATCGCTGGCAAAGGCGAGATCCAGAACCTGGAATCAGGCGAAACACATTCCATCAGTGATGGGACGCTATATGCACTTAACAATCATGATCGCCATATTCTGCGTGCCAATGAGGAAATGAGAATGGTTTGCGTATTTAATCCGCCAATCACCGGGCGGGAAGTCCACGATAAGGATGGATCATACGAGCTGGTTGAGAATGTTTAATGAGCTAGAGGCGTAATTGCAACAAAGGCTAGCCTTTTGTCCGATAGTCCGGCAGAAGGCGCCACGCCTGCGATTCAATCAGTAAATACCACCGCACATCCCGAGACAATGCAGTGTACTGAAAAGACCGAGATTGAACGCAATGATAATGTTGAACACATCAATCACTGGATTAGCGAAGTGAATGCCTGTTGGGATAAATTCCGTTTATAAACTGTCAATCGTGGCCGGTTAGCTTCTTTGCTGTCTGGCAGCTGATTGATACACTGACCAATGCATCCCGGTCCTGAATGGTGACCATTTTTCTGTCAATCTTGATAATACCATCCCGCTGAAGACGGCTGAATACCCGGCTTACAGTCTCAATGGTTAATCCCAGATAATTGGCAATATCTTGTCTGGACATGGATAGTTTGAATTCTGACGCGGAAAAACCCAGTGTATGGAACCTGGCTGACAGGCTTAACAAAAAAATTGCAATCTTCTCGTCAGCATTCTTCTTGCCGATTGTCAAAATCAATTCATTCTCGGCTGTCAATTGCCGGCTCATGAGTCTCATAAGTTGCATCTGCAAATCCGGAATTTGCTTGCAAATGTTATTGATGCTGCTAAATGGAAAAGAGCAGTAAGTCGCCACTTCAATCGCTGTTGCCGATACCTGGTGTACCTGTTTGTCAATGCCATCAAGACCGATTATCTCTCCCGGAAATATAAATCCAAGAATCTGATCAGCGCCACTTTCATCCAGCATGGAAAGTTTGACGGTACCTGATCTCACAGCGTAGATATTGATGAGTTTATCACCTGCCCTGAAGATCAAATCACCCCGCTGCACAGGCCGGGAGCGTTTTACAATTTCTTCCAGCCTGTCCATGCCGGAGGAATCAAGGCCTCTGGGAAGACAAAGCTCCTGCAAACTACAGGCTTTACAGGATACCTTGAATTTATGAAAGTCAATGGTTTGGGCTGGATGAGTCATTTAAGAACCTTAACAAATCCCTTATTTTTCTAGTGAAGAATTATTTGCCAGCTATTACTTAACAGCATAGCACTTAACAGGGCCATAAGGCCCTAACCACCAAAATATTGCTTCCTGGACCGGGCAACCTGGTCAAAGACTTCCTTGGGTTCCCTGTCCATCCCAATGAGAAGCTGTGCTGCCATCATCGATCCGGTCTCCAGCGTTTCGGCTACGATTTCAGTTGCACCTTCGGTCATGAAAATATCAGCTGACTGCTCAGATCGGATCCTGACGTATACCGAGCACATGCTGATTTTTCTGGCCTGCTTAAGTATTTGCAGGGCATTTTCTTCAGAATCTATACATATCATCAGTGCTCGCGCATGGACAAGTTTAGCGGCAGACAGGATCCTGGGTTTTCTCGCATCCCCGTAGAAAACAGGCTCATCTTCGAGCCAGGCTTTTTTTACAACTTCAATATTATTGTCTAAACAAATATAAGCATAGTCATTATGCTCCAGGATTGTGGCAATTTGCTTGCCCACATTGCCATACCCGCAAATGACAATATGGTCTTCCAGCATCCCTACACCCTCTGCGATTTGTCCGGGTAAATCTTCCCCGGCCTCAATATCTTTCTTCATAATCAAGTTGCTGAAAACATGATTTTTGCGTATCAATAGCGGGGCGATCACCATGGACAGTATCAACGCAGCAAGTATTGGCTGGGTATCCTGGTAATTGATCAGATTTGTAATAACCGCCAGGGTCAATAAAGCAATACCGAATTCACCGCCATTGGCAAGAATTGCGCCCGTTCGACTTGCAACATCTCTACTTTGACCAAAAAGTAATAGTAAAAAATAAATGACCAAGCCTTTACCAATGATCAATCCGGCTACCAGCAATAGCACCCAATGCCAAATTTCCGGCAGCATTAACAAGTTAAGTTGCATACCTACCGTAATAAAAAACAATGCCAGCAAAATATCCCTGAAAGGCCTGATTTCAGCCTCTATCTGGTGACGATATTCTGTTTCACTCAACATCATTCCGGCAAGAAAGGCTCCAAGCGCGAGCGAAAGGCCAAGCAGATGAGTCACCCATGCCGCCGCCAATGAAATGAGTAAAACCGTTATAGTAAAGAGTTCCTCGGAACGGGTACCGGCTACCAGATGAAAAACTGGTCTTAAAACAAAGCGCCCAACGAATAGAATAGCAAAAAAAGCGATCAGTCCCTTTATAAATGCCAGCAATAATGGTGTACCGACTGACTCGTTACCGGCAGCAAATATCGGGATTAAAACCAGGAAAGGCACAGCTGCCAGATCCTGGAACAACAAAATTCCAAGTGAAGCCCTGCCATGCCTCGTTTTGAGTTCAAGTTGATCTGTAAGTTGCTTAATGACAATCGCGGTAGATGATAGTGCCAGAGCTCCACCGACAATAATTGCAGTTTTCCATTCAATACCCAGATACCAGGCAATCCAACCACCGAATACGGTTCCGACAAGCACTTGTGCGCTGCCCAGTCCAAAAAGTGTCGTTTTAAAAGAACGTAGCTGCGCAATAGAGAAATCTAGCCCGATTGTAAATAACAGGAACACCACACCAATCTCACCAAGAGAACGTGTTGTTTCTGAAAATTCGATGAGACCAAAAGCGTGAGGACCAATTATTGTACCAACCAGTAAATAACCGATAATAGCCGGCAAATGAAAACGCTGAACAACCAGTACGGAAAGTACTGAGAGGGAAAGTATGAGAATAATGTCATTCATGAAGATTGCGTAAAACTTTCCTGCGCTGATTTCGGTTTATCATCAGGGAGCTTCGTAAAGTTTCCCACCCAGTGCCTGCACCATCTGGCGCACTTCATTTGCTGCCAATTGCAAAGCAGATTCATCCTTGGATCTCAGCACCAGATTGACACCCAGCCTGCTCCGCTTGAAAAACGGGTAACTGCCAATACTGACAACTGGAAAATTATTCTGAATTTTACCAAGCGCACCAGCTATTTGCCCTTCCCTGAGATTACAAGTCACAGACTCACTCAGGATCGGTGCACCTCCAATCAGCCTGTTTTCAATGCCTTCAAACATGGCCTTCAAAATCAAGGGCACACCGGGGAGTACAAATACATTATCCAGTTGAAAACCTGGCGCACCACTGACAGGATTTTTGATCAAAACGGCACCTTCAGGTATCAGGGCCATTTTCATGCGGGCATCGTTAATACTGCCTTCATCATAATAGGATCTGAGTGATTGCACAGCCTCGGGGTTCTCTTTAAGTTGAACCGAAAATGCCTTGGCCACTGAAGCCGAGGTAATATCATCGTGAGTCGGACCGATACCGCCGGTGGTAAAAACGTACGTAAAAGATTGGCGCAGGGAATTGATCGTTTCCATGATCACTTTTTCATCATCAGGAATTATGCGGGCCTCCATAAGGGCGATACCCAGCTTATCGAGGCGTTGACCGATATAGTCCAGATTCTGGTCCTTTGTGCGGCCTGACAAAATTTCATTACCGATAATGATGACAGCGGCCGTATGTAATTCCGGGTCACTCATGATTTTTAAATTAGCAGCAAAATCTCACAGACCAATAGTATGCTGTCTGTGACGTAAAGGTAATATGGAAAGGTTGAGGCCCGGGGAACCAGAGGGCCGGTAAGCAACTTGTTTGTTAGGCCGCCTGTACAGGTATATGATCCTGGATGCGATCGATGTGGTTTTCTTCATCCAGATAAATTAGTGTGGGTTTAAATTTCTTAACTTCAGATTCATTAATCACGCCATAGGCACAAATGATGACCCGGTCACCCGGACTGGCCTTATGTGCTGCAGCACCGTTCACGGAAACTATGTGGGAATTGTCCTCAGCGCGTATCGCATAGGTGATAAAACGCTCGCCATTATTAATGTTGTAAATCTGGATCTGTTCGTATTCAAGAATACCGGCTTTGTCGAGCAAAGCACCATCTATGGCACATGAACCATCATATTCAAGCTCAGCGTGGGTCACGCAGGCGGAGTGAAATTTAGCTTTTAAAACAGTGACTTGCATGCTTAAACAGTGAAAATGTGAATTTGAATCGAGAAGTATGTACGAAAACTGGTCGTGGTTCAACGCCTGATAGTAACATTATCAATCAGCCTTGCCTTGCCAATTACAGCAGCAACGAGAACCACCAGATCCCCATCCCCGGGCTCACCCAGAGTCTCTGCATCTGCCACGTCAAGATAATCCGTTTTGAGTCCGGCCCTGGTCAGAGTCTTCTTCCCTTGCTGCACCAGTTTTTTATAGTTATCGGATCCTGATCGTATTTCTGCCGCAATTTTCTCAAGTACATCGTGGATCGTTGCCGCTATGACTGTCTCCTGTTCATCTAGATATGTATTTCGCGAGCTCATCGCCAGACCATTGGCCTCACGAACAGTTGGCATGGAAATAATTTCAACCGGGAAACACAGATCCTTGACCAGCTGCTTGATAACAAGAAGTTGCTGGTAATCTTTTTCACCAAATACTGCAATGTCCGGTTGCACGATATTAAAGAGTTTGGTTACAACTGTAGCGACGCCGGTGAAATGTCCCGGTCTTGATTTTCCACAATAAATATTTTCCAGATGCGATGGCACTTCGACACAGATTTGGGATTCTCCTCCGCTGGGATAAATCTCGCTGACATCGGGGCAAAACAACAGATCGACATCAAGTGCCTGAAGTTTTTCCATGTCAGTATCCAGTGTGCGTGGATAACTCTCAAAATCTTCACCTCGGACGAACTGGGTCGGGTTTACAAAAATAGTCACTACAATTTTATCACTGACTTGCTTTGCTTTATCAACCAGAGAAAGATGCCCACTATGCAGGTTCCCCATGGTAAGAACACATGCAATCTCTAATCTGGAATTACGCCAGTCTGTAATTTGCTGTCTCAGTTCATCGATGGTCTTAAGCACTAACATGATTAAAAACGGTGGTCTTCTCCAGGGAATTCAGAATTCCTGACTTCCCTGATGTATTTTTTTATGGCTGCCTGGACTGAAGCAGAGGTCTCCAGGAAATTTTTTGAAAACCTGGCTTGCCTGGGCGTAATACCAATCAGATCATAAATCACCAGGACCTGGCCATCACAGTCAACACCAGCGCCAATACCGATAACCGGTATTTTCAACCTGGCCGTGATCTCAGCGCCCAGATCGGCCGGCACACACTCAAGAACCAGCATGTCGGCACCAACAGCTTCCAGTAACAATGCATCTCTCGCGATTTGCCTGGCCGTATCCTGATCTTTGCCTTGTACCTTGTATCCACCCAGTTTGTTGATTGATTGGGGTGTGAAACCCAGATGCGCGCAAACCGGTATACCGTGTTCAGCCAGCAGTTTAATGGTCTCTGCAAATTGTGCACCGCCTTCAAGTTTGACCATCTCCGCACCACCCTCGGCAACCAGACGGGCAGCGTTGCCAAGTGCCTGTGCGGGTGTGGCATAGCTCATGAATGGCATATCAGAAATAATGAAAGCATGCTTACTGACATCTGAAACTATCCGGGTGTGATAAATCATGTCGCGCATGCTGACTTTTAGGGTCGATTCGCTACCCTGGATCACCATACCCAACGAATCACCGACCAGGGTGATATCCATTCCTGCCTCATCGATGATTCTGGCAAAACTGGCGTCATAGGCAGTCAGGCAGGCAATTTTACGGCCTTCTTTTTTCATCTTGTTAAGACTTGTCAGTGTAATCTTGGACATTCAGAAATCCTGTGGATTAAAATAATGCCTGCCCGGTGGTAATGAACTGACGTGATCAATCAATAACTTGTAGTTTTTATCGTTATCAACTAGATCGAAATTCTCGGTATTGATGATCAACAAGGGCGACTGATCATAATGATAGAAAAAATTGATGTAGGCATCAGAGATTTTTCTCAGGTAACCTTCCTCTATATTTCTTTCATAATCTATACCACGATGCAGAACCCGTTTCATCAGGGTGCCGGGTGGGGCCTGTAAATAGATAACAAGATCGGGCACAGGAGGGTCAGGTGCCAGTTTTTCAAAAATCTGTTTGTATAGTCCGAATTCTTCAGTGGTCAGTGTCTGCTCAGCAAAGAGCATATCCTTTTCCATTAAGAAGTCGGCAATCTGCACGGGCTTGAATAAATCAGCCTGTCGCATGTTTTCTATTTGTTTGACTCTCTGGAAAAGAAAGTGCAATTGTGTCGGTAGGGCCGATAACCTTGGGTTTTCGTAAAAATTGGCCAGGAATGGATTTTCCATTGGTGCTTCCAGCAGTAAATCAACACCGTAAGTTTCGGCAAGTTTTTTTGCCAGTGACGTCTTGCCAACACCGATTGGACCTTCCACTACAATGTAATCAGGGAACCTGTTTTTATTCATGTATCTGTGACTCTGGAAAGATCACTGGTATCAATTTCTTCCAGCAGTGTGCTGACACTGCCATGACCAATGATGCAGGCGTTGGGGGCAATTTCATTCAGGGGAACCAGTACAAACCCTCGATGGTGCATTTCAGGATGTGGCACTCTTAGCCGCCTAGTACAAATCATATCATCATCAAAAAGCAGGATGTCCAGATCCAGCGTCCTGGGCCCCCATTTTTTCTTCCTTTCCCTACTATGCCTGGCTTCGATCGCCTGCAGATGATCCAGAAGCGCTTCAGGTGTCAATCTGGTTTCCAGTTGGACGACCGCATTTACAAAATCTGGCTGATCCTGTGGGCCAATGGGTCTGGAATAATAAAGTGAGGATACTTTAGTCAGGGTACTGTCCGGCAGCTTGGCAAGACCATCAAGTGCAGATTGAATATGTTTGAGGGGATCATCCAGATTACTCCCCAGCCCGATAAAGACCCTGGCCATGAATCCGGATTTACGAACGCCTGGATTTATTGCGCCTGCCGGAGGGTCTGAACCGCGACCTGCCATGACGGTTTTGTTCAATGATATCCTGGTACCTATTTGCAAAGTCTGACCACCAGTCAACCATCTCCTGAAGATTTTCACCAGCTTCTGCTCGAAGCAATAGAAAATCATAAGCTGCTTTGAACCTAGGATGAGACAAGAGGCGCATAGGGCGTTTACCACGACGATGTTTCATACGTGATTGTAATAGCCAGATGTCCCTGGCCATCAGGGTATAACGCCTGGGAAAGGAAATACTGCTGATTTGCTGCGAAATAACTGTGTCACTTGCCAGCATGATCGCATCCTGGTCAGCCAGACCATTACTTTTATATTCTTCCATGAATTCCATTACTGAAGGCCATAATAGGGCGGCTATCAGAAATCCGGGACTGACCGGCTTGTCATCATGAATCCTTTCATCCGTATTTAAAAACACCCTATGCAACAGACTATCAACTCTGGCTTCATCCTGTTCGAGGATTTGCTGGGTAAGTGGAAACATATGAGGAAACAGGCTGAACTCTCGTAACAGGTGATAGACCTTCAGTGATTTTCCACTCATGAAGAGTTTCATGAATTCCTCAAATAACCTGGCCGGGGGTATATCATTTAGAAGATGATTTAATTCATGGATCTGTTTTTCAGTGTCCTCATGAATCTTGAAATCCAGTTTTACAGAAAAACGGATAGCCCTCAGCATTCGCACAGGATCTTCGCGATAACGTTCTGCCGGATCCCCGATCATGCGTAACCATGATGCTTCGATATCCGCCATTGCACCGACGTAATCAACTATGGATTGATCATCAATGTTATAAAAAAGGGAATTCGCCGTGAAATCCCGGCGCCAGACGTCATCATCAATATCGCCATAAATATTATCGCGAATGATGCGACCGTCTTCAATATGCCGTTCGCCATCTGTTACGTGATAGGCAGCCCGGAAAGTCGAGACTTCAATGATCTCATCGCCGAAGCGGATGTGGGCGAGGCGAAACCGACGACCTATCAAACGGCAATTACGGAACAATTCACGCACCTGGTCTGGCCTGGCATCTGTAACCACATCAAAGTCCTTGGGTTTGTGGCCCAGCAGGAGATCTCTGACGCCACCACCAACCAGATAGGCCTTGAAGCCGGCATTGCTTAAGCGGTAAAGCACCTTCAGGGCATTATCACTGATATCGCTACGGGATATATGATGTTCCGATCGCGGAATTATCCGCGGCGGAATTTTCATCCGGGTGACATTATCTTCTGGGTGCGCTGGTTTCATTCCCTGGTGGATTGGTTAGTTACTTTAAAGGCAGGTATTACGTTATAAATCCGGTACCCGTATAATAGCATCAATAAGGGCGATACTGCATAAAATCAAGTGCTCCCTTCGTCTAGTGGCCCAGGACGTCGCCCTCTCACGGCGAAAACAGGGGTTCGAGTCCCCTAGGGAGCGCCACATCAGTCATAATCTTTGAAGATGATTATCCGCGAGGAAAATTCTTATTAACTGATGTCCCTTTGGTGAAAAAATGGAAAGAAGACTGGAATAATGTCATCTATTGTTCAGAACGCTGTAGGAGAAGTAAACATAATTAAGCAAAATATAAAACTTGAGGGTTTCCCAGATCGAATGGTGCTGCTGGATTGTGAAACCACCGGCAGTATCCCCGGCAGAGATCGCCTGACCGAGATTGCCTTGATAGAAATCGAGAAGGGTGAAGTTATAGATCAATGGCAAACGCTGATTAACCCGGGCATAACCATCCCTGCATTTATAACCCGGTTGACCGGTATCAGTAATGAGATGGTTGCCGATGCCCCATCTTTTCATGATATTGCGAGGGAACTCAAGGAACGTCTTGAGAACAAGGTGCTGGTTGCACACAACATAAGATTTGATTACAGCTTTATCAAACAGGCCTTTTCAGATGCTGGTATTGAATTTGCGGCGCAAACTTTATGCTCTGTCAAACTCAGCAGAAAATTCTATCCATCTTTTAAGCGTCACAGACTCGATGACATTATCAACCGCCTGCAATTAACCATATCAGGCCGGCACAGGGCAATGACAGATACCAGCGTCATTCTCAGCTTCTTTGAAAGAATCAGCATGGATTTTGATCCACAAGACATCACCGCAGTCTGTAAACACTTTTTGAATAAACCCTCAATTCCCAGTCAGCTGCACGAATCGGAAGTAACCAAACTGCCAAACACACCTGGCACCTATCGTTTTTATTCTGAAAACGGAAACCTGCTCTACGTTGGAAAATCTGTCACGCTTAGGACCCGCGTTTTGAGTCATTTCAGCCAGAACCTGAGCAATTCAAGAGAGATAAATATAAACCGGCAAGTCCACCATATTGATTACGATAAAACTCCCTCCGATTTTGGTGCATTACTTCTTGAAAACCTGCAAATCAAGTTGCTTTCTCCGACCTATAACCGCCGTCAACGCCGTCAACGAAAACTCTATCAATTTGAATTAACAACCGACGAACTGGGCTACATCAAGCTTCACCTGGCATTGGCAGACATGACAAAGCCCCCTGCTATCTTCAATCGTTATGGGCTGTTTCGTAGCAAATCACAGGCAATCAACCAACTTAAAAAAATTGCCGGCAAACATCGATTATGTCACAGGTTGCTCGGCCTTGAGAAAAAAAGAGAGGGAGCTTGCTTCGCATATCAGTTGAAGAAATGCCCGGGTTCATGTTGTGGTAAAGAAACGGCGACCCAGCATAACCTGAGACTGGAACTGGCAATACAGGAGCTCAAAAATCTGTCATGGCCCTGGAGTGGGCCTGTGCTTGTGATTGAACAACCATTATCTGGCAATTATGATGATACCCACTACCATCTTGTTGATCAGTGGATTTACTTAGGTCGTGTCAAAAATGACGCGGAAGCCCTGGAACGATGGTGGGATTCACGAAATGATCCGGTATCTTTTGATCTGGACACCTACCAGATTTTGCTGAAATTCCTTTTGAGCCCGCAATTACAGAAAGTGAATCGCCTGAGAGTTCTTGGGTTCAAGCAGGAAACCCGGCAGGTCCATGCCTGAAGTTCGACATCTTTACCTGGTACTGGGTGACCAGTTAAACCACAGCAGCATTATCTGGGACAACTTTGATCCCGGAATAGATATGGTATGGATGGCCGAAGTCAGTCGCGAATCTACCCAGATCACTTCAAGCAATCAGCGTACCGTCCTGTTTCTATCCGCCATGCGGCATTTCGCTGCTGAATTGAAAAAGAAAAGCATAAGTGTCTGCTACTTCAAGCTCTCGGACAAGCATGAAAATTTTGAATCCGCACTGGATGCCGTACAGAAAAAATTTAGAATTGGTTCATTCAAATGTGTGCTGCCTGGCGATTACCGTGTATACGGTGAACTGGAAAAATATTTTAGAAAGAAAAAACTGCAAATCGAATGGCTGGAGGACAACCATTTCATTACCAGGCCAAGCGAATTCAGGGAATGGATGCAATCACGCAAGCAGCCAAGGATGGAACATTGGTACCGCTATCTAAGGAAAGACCGGGATATCCTTATGGATAATAACAAACCAGAAGGAGGTAAGTGGAATTACGACAAGGAGAACAGGAAGGCCTTTGGGAAAGCTGGCCCGGGAAAGCTCCCTGGCTGTATAAAATTTAAAGCAGATATAGTCACAAAATCAGTCATACAGGATATAAAAAAATTTCTGCCAAGCCTGTACGGCAATATTGAAGATTTTCAATGGCCAGTCACTCGTAAAGACGCATTGAGGGAGTTAAGTGATTTCATCAATCACCGACTGGCCGGCTTCGGCGATTACCAGGACGCCATGTGGACGGGAGAATACCGGCTTTATCATTCCTGTATTTCTTCCAGTCTCAACCTGAAGTTACTCGATCCCATGGAGGTCATAAATTCTGCTATCAGTGCCTATCAAAAAAAACGGGTGCCGCTGAATGCGGTGGAAGGATTTATACGGCAAATTCTCGGTTGGCGTGAATTCATTCGTGGACTCTACTGGTATAACCGAGATAAATGGCTGGCAACAAATCATCTGGGTGCCAAACGATCCCTGCCGGACTTCTACTGGTCAGGTCAGACAAACATGGTTTGTATGAAAGAATGTTTACGACAGGTCATCGATACCGGTTACGGCCATCACATACAAAGACTGATGGTGACTGGATTGTTTTCTTTGCTGTACGGGGTAAAACCGGAGGAAATCCATGAATGGTATCTGGCCATGTATACTGATGCCGTAGCGTGGGTAGAAGTACCTAATACACTGGGAATGAGCCAATACTCGGATGGCGGGCTGGTTGGTTCCAAACCTTATATCGCTAGCGGTGCTTATATCAATCGTATGTCAAACTATTGTTCAAACTGTCGCTATCAACCTGGAAAGGCAAGCGGTGAGGCAGCATGCCCTTTTACAACACTTTTCTGGAAGTTTGTTGAGAATCACCAGATCCTGCTTGCGAACAACCCTCGACTGGCCATGCAGGTTCGTAACTGGAATAATAAAGATGCGTCTGAACAAAAAGCAGTCCGGGAGAGAACAACTTGGTTGCTGGAGAATATCGAATCATTGTAATGAAAAATCCAATCACTATATCCCTCACTTTTTTTTTATTTGGCTGTATATCTACACCTGAGGGTGTGGAACCCGTCACCGACTTTGACATAAGCCGTTATCTTGGCACCTGGCATGAGATCGCGAGACTTGATCACAGCTTTGAGCGGAACCTTACAGATGTGACTGCACAATATTCACCGAGAGAAGACGGCGGCGTTAAAGTCATTAACCGTGGCAGGGATATGGAAACAGGAAAATGGAAAGAGGCTGTCGGCAAAGCCTATTTCACGGAAGATAAAGATATTGGCAAACTGAAAGTCTCTTTTTTCGGGCCATTTTACGGTGCCTATAATATTGCCAAGCTGGAAAAGGATTACAGCATGGCGCTGATTGTTGGACCTACATTGGGATATGCATGGTTGCTTTCACGAACTAGGGAGCCAGATGCCGATCTCTGTGACCGCTATTTCACTGAGGCAGACAGACTCGGTATCCCCAGAGAAGACTGGATATTGGTCAGAACTTGTCGCTGATTGCGAGATAGATTACTACCATCAAACCGTGTGCCGTTCCTGTTCCCTGCTACGCCGATTATTGATTATTCTGTATGACTCCATATTGTTAGTTTCTATTTATATCCTGTTGACATTGGCATTACTACCTATAACAAAAGGGCAGGCAATATCCAACGGTAATATATTTTATGTCATTTATCTATTATTGATTGCCTATGTTTATTTTGGTTGGCAATGGACACATGGCGGCCAGACACTGGGAATGCGCACCTGGAAAGTCAAACTGATCAGTGATAACAGAGATTCAATTGACTGGAAAAAGGCAATCATCCGTTTCAGCCTTTCCATTTTCTCCTGGTCATTACTGGGTGGTGGATTTTTATGGGCCCTTTTCAATAAAAACCATAAAACCCTGCATGATCAATTCTCGACCACAAGACTCATCAGGACTGACAGGCAAGACAACCCGCCTACGCTGAACGACGCATCATATAAAAAGTAATTGCAAGCACAACCAGTGTAGGCAACGTTGCACTTACAATTGAATTGATTGAATAGACCACACCCATCTGGGCAGCGATCTGGTTAAATAAATGAAAGGCAATGCCAATTAGACTGCCCATCAGGACACGTTGACTGACAGAGATAGAGCGCGAATCACTTTTTACCAGTGGCAAGGCCAGTAGTATGAGTGCAATGATAGTTACCGGCTGGATTAGTTTCGACCAGAGTGCTTGCTGATACTGCAGGCTGTTCTGGCTGTTACTTTTCAGATATTCAATATAACGGTAAAGCTCTAGCAAGGTCAGGTATTGTGGCCGGATAGTAACCAGGTTAATCAGCTCCGGATTAAGTAAGGCATCCCAGCTTTCCGTTTCCTGAACCTTCTGCGTAACGCCGGTTCGTGTCAAATAGGACTTTTCAATGTTTTCCAGCTGCCATCGGTCTTTAATATACTCAGCTCTCTGTGCATAGGTACTGCTCTTCAGGTTGTTATTGTTGTCAAATTCGTAGACGTAAATATCTTCAATTCGATTACCTGGGAGAATTTTTCTGATGTTAATAAAGTTATCACCATCCCTGGACCAGAAGCCATTACGGGTTTTCAGAGTAATCTGTTCTGACATAGCAACCGTGCGTAATTGCTGGGCTGTCTGCTCGGAAACCGGGGCGACAAATTCACCGACCAGCACAGCAGCCAGCACAATCAGCAGTCCGCCCTTTGTCAGGGACCAGGCCAGCCGCACGAGTGATACACCCGAGGTACGCAGGATGACCAGTTCACTGTTATGGCAAAGAATACCCAGTGTGGCCATCGCCCCAATTACGGCCGCGATGGGAAAAAGCTCGTAAGCAACTCGTGGAAGCACCAATAACACATACTGTATTGCCGTTATGGTCGTGTAGTTGCCCCTGCCGGTATCACCGAGTTCGTCTATCAGGGTCAGGAAGGCGATAATGGCCAGAAAAGTTACCATAGCGACAGTGGCGGCCTTGATCAGGGTAACGATGATGTAACGATCAATGATCTTCATGGATTCATAGTCCGTGACCCGAACAATCCCTGTTTGAATTTCATGACCCTAGGGTAATGGTAGATCAGTAATAAAATTATGATCAGTAATGCATGTACCCACCAGAGTCCTATCCACGGCGTCAGGTGCTCGCGTTCAACCAGGCTCTTGGAAATTCCCAGCAGGTTGTTGTAGAGAAAATAAATCAGGATAGCGAGAATAACCAGAGTAAACTTCTTTTGCCCGAAAGGATATTGGTTCAGCAACACCGCTAGCAGTCCAAGTAAAATACAAATGAATAACGCAGAAAGCCGCCACTGAAATTCTGCCTGATGTCTTGGTAAAGGTGATAACATCAGGGTTGCCGTTGGCATCGCTTCAATACTTCTGAAAATTATGTCTTGGGCTCCTTCCTGGATCAATACTCCGTATTTTTCATAATCCGTGATCTGAAATTCCAGCGATCCCGGTTCTCCAACGTAACGTGTGCCGTTATCAAAAACGATATATCGACCGCCATGTTTTGGATCAATTTGAAATCTCGCCGAATTAGATCGCAGCACACTGTTACGGTTGTTGTACCTCAGTTGCAAAAATACATTCTCCATGGCCTGCTTGTCGTCTGAGAGTTTCTCCACATAAACCACCCCATTCCCCTTGTCCAACTCCTTGAACTTGCCTGAAATGATCCCGGTGATGTTTGCCGTGTTCCAGGCCTCGTTTTTCAATTCATCTATCCTGTGCTTGGCCCAGGGAGCGACGAAAAAAGCAACGGCTGAAACCAGAATACAAAACAGCAGGCTGTATATACTGGTAATAACCAGCAGGCGTTTCTTGCCGATGCCAGCGGCTGACATAATGACTAGTTCGTTGTCCTGATTAAGTCTGGAGAAGGCAAGTAAGATGGCAAGGAACATGACCGCAGGCAGCATTTCCGTCTGCATGGAAACCAGCTTGAGCGACAGCATTTTCATGACAAACTCGACAGGTATTTTACCGGCGGCTGCATCTGCCAGATAATCCACGAACTTTTCTGTCGAAAAAACCAGGATCAATATGGCTGCAATCCAGAAGAGGCGTTGCGTGATTTCCCAAAAAATATAACGCTCAATGATCAAAATTTTCGCCTTTGCGTGTCTTCCGTTAAATGAATAAACTTGAGAAAAATAGCAAATACTGGCTTATCCAGCCATCAAAACTAGAAAATCACAAGAAATCAGGGAAAATAATATTCAAATCAATGAGGTATGTATGGAATTTCTAATAAAAAGCGGTAACGCAGAAAAACAGCGCACAGCTTGCCTGGTTGTGGGTGTCTTTGAATCAAGAAAATTATCACCGGCAGCTAAGGCCATTGACAAAATCAGCGACAAGTTCATCTCCAATACTATTCGTCGCGGTGATATTGAGGGCAAACCCGGTCAATCGCTTTTGCTCTATAACGTCCCCGGTTTGCTGGCGGATCGTTTACTGTTGATTGGTTGCGGCAAGGAAAGGGAAATCAACGACAACCAGTACCGCAATATTGTTGCCAATGCAATCAACCAGCTCATCAATACCGGGGCAACTGAGGCAGTAAATTACTTGCCGGAAATCAACGTCAAGAATCGTGATTATTACTGGAAGATCCGCCAGGCCGTTCAAACTATTGAGTCTAACCTTTATGAATTCAACGAGTTCAAAACCAAAAACAAGGCTAGCCGTAAAAAACTCAAGAAGCTGATACTGGCTGCACCGACCCGGAAAGAACTGAATTCAGGTGAAAGGGCCCTGCAACATGCTGTAGGCATTAGTAAGGGCATGAAGCTCACCCGGGATCTCGCCAACCGTCCGGCCAATGTTTGCACGCCGACGCACCTGGCCAACCAAGCAAAAGAATTGGGCAAGACCTACAAGTCCATCAAGGTCAAGATCATGAACGAAGAGGAAATGGCCAAGCTCAACATGAATACCCTCCTGTCCGTGGCGAGGGGCAGCCGCGAACCCGCCAAGCTCATCACCATGGAGTACAAGGGTGGCAAGGCCGGTAGCAAGCCCTATGTACTGGTTGGCAAAGGCGTGACCTTTGATACCGGCGGCATTTCCATCAAGCCGGCCGCGGCCATGGATGAAATGAAGTATGACATGTGTGGCGCCGCCAGCGTTTTTGGCACTCTGGTTGCGGCAGCCGAAATAGGTCTGCCTATCAATATCACCGGCGTGGTGCCCGCAACGGAGAATATGCCCGGCGGCCGGGCCACCAAACCGGGCGATATTATCAAGAGCATGTCCGGACAGACGGTAGAAATCCTGAATACCGATGCCGAGGGTCGCCTGATTCTCTGTGATGCGCTCACTTATTCAGAACGTTTTAACCCGGCCACAGTGATCGATATTGCCACTCTGACTGGCGCCTGTATTGTGGCGCTTGGCAGCCATGCCTCCGGCCTAATGAGCAACCATAATCCATTAGCAAAAGATATTCTTAATGCTGGAGAAACGACTGGTGACCGGGCCTGGCAATTGCCCATCTGGGACGATTACGACAAGTTGATCAACAGCCCGTTCGCGGACATGCAGAATATCGGTGGTCGTGAGGCCGGTACGATCACGGCGGCCTGCTTTCTGGGCCGATTCACCAAGAAATTCCACTGGGCCCATCTTGATATTGCTGGCACGGCCTGGATTACCGGGAAAAAGAAGGGCGCAACCGGGCGCCCAGTACCCCTGCTGGTACAATACCTGCTGGATAAAAGTAAATAGTTTGATTGTTTTGACCCATGCCAAGAGTTGATTTTTACGTCCTGCCGCCTGCTGCTAGAGCTGACCAGTTCGCCTGCGTCATGGCACAAAAGGCCCGGCAGCAGGGACATTCTGTTTACCTGCAAGCCACATCCAGTGAGCAGGTTGCAAGAATGGATGATCTGCTCTGGACATTCCGCGACATCAGCTTTCTGCCACATCAACGGGCAGACGGGCAAATATCCGCAGATATTCCCGTGACCATAGGCTGGGAACCGGATCATGCCGGACAACAGGACGTCCTGATTAATCTCTCTGACACAATCCCCCGACAGGCAGAAAACTTTTCGAGAATTGTTGAGATTGTCAGCGGCGATGAATCTGAACGTGAGATTGCCCGTCAACGTTACCGGGACTATCGGCAGCGGGGCTGTGAATTGCATAATCATACGATAGGCTCAGAGAATGACTACGCCGCCTAAATCCGACAAGAACGACAAGATTAAGCCCAAGAAAGACGAGGCCGAGCTGGATGCCAGCATCGACGCCCTCGAAAACATCCTCTCCTCCCAGGTCAAGCCCGAAGACTCTGCGGATGAACAGGCCGATATTCCGGTGCTGGATGACATTGTTGAAGATGATCCGGAGATGGAACAGACTGAATACCCAAGCCTGTCCAACGAGGACAACCCCTACCTGGATACCCCAAGCCCGGTCGAGTTTGATTTGACCAAGGAACGACTCGATCGCCTGCTTGCACAAGTGGACAATAAGCTAGCCCAGGAACTGGACTCATTACTGGTATTAGTGAAAGATGCAATCAAGGACAGCATCATCAATGAGTTGAGGATGCAACTGGAATCAGACGATGAAAAAATAGGCCGTGACAAGGACAAGGACTGAACCGGTCCGGTAAATACCCTCAGGCAACGGTTAAAACTTCCAACAATACTGGCATAATGCCCGACTTTCGACGTTAAGTTTCCGGACAGCCAGTTATCATGGAAAAAACCTACGATCCCCACACCATTGAATCCCGCATGTATCAGTGCTGGGAGGAAAACGGGTATTTTGCTCCCGCCGGGGACGGCCCGGGATACTGCATCATGCTACCGCCACCCAATGTCACCGGCAGTCTGCATATGGGCCATGCCTTTCAACATACCCTGATGGATATATTGATTCGTTACCATCGTATGCAGGGTGACCGGACACTCTGGCAATGTGGCACCGACCATGCCGGGATCGCCACGCAGATGGTGGTCGAGCGGCAACTGGAACAGGAAGGTATCAGTCGCCATGATCTGGGCCGCGAAAAATTCATTGCAAAGGTGTGGGACTGGAAACATCATTCCGGCAATACCATTACCCGTCAGCTTCGCCGGCTTGGCACCTCTATGGATTGGTCCAGGGAACGTTTTACCATGGATCAAGGCCTGTCCAAGGCCGTGCAAAAGGTCTTTATTGATCTTTACAATGAGGGTTTAATCTACCGGGGTAAACGCCTGGTTAACTGGGACCCGGTCCTGCATACCGCCATCTCCGATCTGGAAGTTATCTCCCGGGAAGAAAATGGTCATATGTGGCACATCCGTTACCCGGTTCAGGGGGAAACTGAGCATGTGATTGTGGCCACGACCCGCCCCGAAACCATGCTGGGTGACGCGGCCGTGGCCGTACACCCGGACGATGAACGTTACCGCTCACTGATTGGTAAACAGCTGGAACTGCCATTGACCGGGCGCACCATCCCGATCATAGCCGATGATTATGTTGACCCCGAATTCGGCACGGGCTGCGTCAAGATCACGCCTGCCCATGATTTTAATGATTACGTTGTTGGCATGCGCCATGATCTGCCACTCATTAATATATTCACGATCGACGCCGTACTTAATGAAAACGCGCCGAAGCCATACCGCGGGCTGGACCGTTACGTTGCCCGCAAACAAATCATTATTGATCTGGAAACGGCCGATCTGCTGGAAAAAACCGAGCCACACAGGCTGATGGTACCCAGGGGCGATCGATCCCATGCAGTGGTGGAACCCTATCTGACTGACCAGTGGTACGTGAAGATTGCACCGCTGGCCGAACCCGCAATCGAAGCCGTAGAAAATGGCGATGTCCGCTTTGTGCCGGAAAACTGGTCAAAGACCTACTTTGAATGGATGCGCAATATCGAGGACTGGTGTATCAGCCGCCAGTTGTGGTGGGGCCACCAGATCCCGGCTTGGTATGATCCGAATGGTAATATTTATGTTGGTGAATCCGAGGCTGCGATCCGGACACAGGAAAATCTGGATGACAATATTGAATTAAGCCAGGATGAAGATGTGCTTGACACCTGGTTTTCCTCCGCCCTCTGGCCTTTCTCCACGCTGGGCTGGCCAGAGGACAGCCCGGAGATGCAGCAGTTTTATCCTACCAGCGTCCTGGTAACAGCCTTCGATATAATCTTCTTCTGGGTCGCGCGAATGATCATGATGGGACTCAAGTTCACCGGCAAGGTGCCCTTCCATGAAGTTTATATGCATGGGTTGATACGGGACGCCGAGGGCCAGAAGATGTCCAAGTCCAAGGGTAACATCCTTGACCCCATTGATCTGATCGACGGCATCAGCCTTGGTGAACTGGTGAAAAAACGGACTTCGGGTTTGATGCGTCCGCAGGATGCGGAAAAGATCGAAAAGGCCACGCGTCAATATTTCCCGAATGGCATTGAAGCCTACGGCACGGATTCCTTACGATTTACCTTTGCCTCGCTCGCGACCCAGGGCCGCGACATCCGCTTTGACATAGGCCGTATCCAAGGCTACCGCAATTTCTGCAACAAGCTCTGGAATGCGGCACGCTATGTAATGATGAGTGTTGAAACGCAAACCATAAATATCAACGGGGGAGAGAAAATGTTAGGTCTGGCGGAACGCTGGATAATGACCCGTCTCAGCCAGACTATAGAGAATGTAGCCCGCACGATACATGATTATCGCTTCGATCTGGCGGCGCAGGAACTCTATGAATTCACCTGGGATGAATATTGCGACTGGTACCTGGAACTCTCAAAGACGACGCTGACCAGTGATAATGCCAGCGAGGCAGAGAAACGCGGGACCTTGCATACATTAATCAGTGTACTGGAAGCCCTGTTGCGTTTATTACATCCGTTTATGCCATTTATTACAGACGAACTCTGGTTAAAGGTCTCACCACTTTTGAACAAGTCCGGCCCCAGTATCATGCTGGAGGCCTACCCAGATTCCTCAGCAGTAACAATTGACAAAGACGCGGCTGATGCCATTGACTGGATCAAATCATTTATACTTGGAGTCAGGCGCATACGCGCTGAACGTGATATCCCGCCGGGCAAACCATTGGCGGTACAAATCAAGGGCGGTTCTAAACAGGAACAGGATTGGCTCAAGCAACATATTCATTATCTCAACACACTGGCGCGACTGGAGTCCGTCGGCCCCCCGGTGACTGATACTGATGACGCCGTTATCGCTCTGGCCGGTGACATGACCCTGCTCGTGCCACTGGCTAATCTGATCGACCCGGCCGTCGAGATAGAACGGCTAGGCAAGGAAATCGAAAAACGTGCGGCAGAAAAACAGCGACTGGAGGGGAAACTGAATAACGAGAATTTCGTTTCACGCGCACCCGCAGAAGTTGTCGACAAAGAAAAACAGAAACTGCAGGAAACTCTGGGCATACTGGAAAGACTCAACCAACAAATGGAAAAGATGCAAAACCTGCAACGGTGAAGCGAATGTTCAAGACGATCAGAGAAGAAATAGAGGTGGTGTTTGAAAGAGATCCGGCTGCGCGCTCTGTTGCGGAAACCATACTGACCTGTCCAGGTTTCCAAGCCATCATGTTTCACCGGATCAATCACTGGTTCTGGAAGAAAAAACTGTATCTGTTGGCACGCTTCGGTGCTCATATCGCCCGCTTCCTCACCGGCATTGAAATCCATCCCGGCGCTAAAATCGGTGAACGGTTTTTTATTGACCATGGCATGGGGATCGTCATCGGTGAAACATCGGAAATCGGTGATGACTGCTCCATCTATCATGGGGTCACACTTGGCGGCACCACTTGGCAAAAAGGCAAGCGGCATCCGACACTGGAAAACAATGTTGTCATCGGCGCCGGTGCCAAGATACTCGGCCCGATTACCATTGGCACCGGCGCCCGCATCGGCTGTAATGCGGTGGTCGTAAAAGACGTTCCCGTGGGCGCCACGGTTGTCGGCGTGCCCGGTCATGTCGTGGTGAAACAGGAAATCAAGGAAAAACTGACCGCCCAACGCGAGGCCATGGCCAAAAAGATGGGTTTCGATGCCTATGCCGAGCGCGAGGACATGCCGGATCCCATCCAGAATGCGTTAAACACCATCCTCGACCACTTGCACAAGGTGGACGATGATCTGGAACAACTGAAGAAAAAAGATTGATTACGGCACCGGTGGGCCACGCACCTGAAATTTGCTGGCAACCGGTGTGTAACCACCGCTAATCTGTAATATATAATTAAAACAGAGACTTATTTCAGAATTCGCACTCGTTAGGGCTTCTCAGCCCGCTACAATCGAACGGCTAAAAACTGGCCAATTTTTGGCTTCATAATTCATGAGTAATTTAGTAGGATATTTACTTGACTAAATTAGTCAGAAATGTAAAGCTGCAGCACCCAAAAAAAATGTTGCATTGCGATAATATGAGACTATGAAACTGACGACCAAAGGACGTTATGCCGTAACCGCCATGCTTGACCTCAGCCTCCACAAATCGGAGGACCCGGTTAACCTGGCTGATATCGCCAGCAGGCAAGATATTTCACTCGCCTACCTGGAACAGTTGTTCTCCAAGCTCAGGAAAAACGGCTTGGTGGAAAGTAGCCGTGGTCCCGGTGGCGGATACCGCCTTAAGCGTGAACCGGAAGCAATAACAGTAGCCGATGTGATCAATGCAGTAGACGAACACGTGGATGCCACCCGCTGTGGCGGCCAGGAAAATTGCCAGGGTGAGCTGCGGTGCCTGACCCACGATCTGTGGGATGACTTGAGTAACCATATTGCTTCCTATCTCAAGCAGATCACCCTGGCCGAACTGGTCCAGCGCAAGGAAGTCCGACAGGTTTCCAAGCGGCAGGACGCTGTGATCATGCAATTACGTCCTCACTAGGGAGTTGAAGAATATATGAGTACGACAGACATCATTTTGACAGAACAGGCCGCTGAGCATGTCCGGAACTATCTGGGTAAGCAGGAGGAGATGATAGGCCTGCGCGTTGGCGTTAAACCTACGGGATGTTCCGGATACCAGTACGTCATTGAGGCCGCCAGGGAAATTAACGACCAGGACAAGGTATTTGAGAGCCACGGCATCAAGATCATTACCGACCCTCAAAGTCTGCTTTACCTGGCTGGTACCGAGCTGGATTACGTTCGGGAAGGCCTGAATGCAGGATTCAGATTCAGTAACCCAAACGTGCAGGAAACCTGTGGCTGTGGTGAAAGTTTCAGCCTGAAAGAAACAGGCTAAACATCAATCAGGAAATATTATGGCAAGCAAATCACAAGACGTTGAAGCGCTGGTAAAGAAAGAGTACGAACACGGATTCTTTACTGACATCGATTCGGACACCGTTGCACCCGGTCTAAGCGATGACGTGATCGCGTTCATATCAAAAAAGAAAGACGAACCGGACTGGCTTCTGGAATGGCGCCTTAAGGCGTTCCACAACTGGCAAAAAATGTCGGAGCCCACATGGGCACACGTACATTATCCACCGATTGATTACCAGGCTATCTCCTACTATTCGGCACCGAAATCAAAGAAGGACGGCCCGAAAAGTCTGGACGATGTCGATCCCAAATTACTCGAGACCTACGAAAAGCTGGGCATCCCGTTACATGAACAGAAAATGCTGGCCGGTGTGGCAGTCGACGCGGTATTCGATAGCGTCTCAGTCGCCACCACCTTCAAGGAAAAGCTCGCAGACGCAGGTGTGATTTTCTGTTCCTTCTCCGAGGCTGTCCAGGATCACCCCGAACTCGTAAAAAAATATCTCGGCACGGTAGTCCCGGCCGCTGATAATTTTTATGCGGCTTTGAATTCAGCTGTATTTACCGACGGTTCCTTCTGTTACATCCCGAAAAACACGCGCTGTCCGATGGAATTATCAACCTATTTCCGGATTAATGCCTCTAATACGGGCCAGTTCGAACGCACACTGATTATTGCTGAAGAAGGCAGTTACGTCAGTTACCTTGAGGGCTGTACTGCCCCTATGCGTGATGAAAACCAGCTTCATGCAGCTGTAGTTGAACTGGTGGCACTGGACAACGCCGCGATCAAATACTCAACGGTACAGAACTGGTACCCGGGTGATGAAAACGGTAAGGGTGGTATTTACAACTTTGTAACCAAGCGTGGTGATTGCCGTGGTGTGAGTTCCAAAATTTCATGGACGCAAGTGGAAACCGGTTCCGCGATCACCTGGAAATATCCGAGTTGCCTGTTGCGGGGTGATAACTCTGTTGGCGAATTTTACTCGGTGGCTGTCACCAACAATTACCAACAGGCTGATACCGGAACCAAGATGATCCACCTGGGTAAGAACACCCGCAGCACGATTATCTCCAAGGGGATCTCGGCAGGACACGCCGAAAACGCATATCGTGGTCTGGTGCGGATCAGCGCCAAGGCAGACAATGCCCGTAATTACACCCAATGTGACTCATTATTAATGGGTGATAAATGCGGTGCGCACACCTTTCCCTACATCGAGGCCAAGAATGCCTCTGCACAGGTTGAACACGAAGCCACGACATCCAAAATCGGCGATGACCAGTTGTTTTACTGCAGGCAACGGGGCATCTCGGAAGAAGATGCCGTCAATATGATCGTGAATGGCTTTTGCAAGGAAGTGTTCAAGGAATTGCCAATGGAATTCGCAGTAGAGGCCCAGAAACTGCTTGGCGTCACTCTGGAAGGTGCGGTGGGTTAAACATTTTTATTTCTACAGGTTATGACAATGCTTGATATTAAAAACTTACATGCCTCGGTAGATGGCAAGGAAATATTGAAAGGATTGGATCTCATGGTCAATGCCGGTGAGGTACATGCCATCATGGGTCCAAATGGTTCAGGTAAAAGTACCCTGGCCAATGTCCTGGCAGGACGTGATGCGTATGAAATTACAGGAGGTTCGATTCTGTTTGAAGGCAAGGACCTGAGCGAGATGGAACCGGAAATCCGGGCACGAGAGGGCATATTCATGGCCTTTCAGTACCCGGTAGAAATCCCGGGTGTGAATAATATTTATATGCTTAAGGCTGCACTCAATGCCATCCGCGAGCATCGTAATGAACCGCCACTGGACGCCATGGAGTTCCTCAGGTTGGTCAAGGAGAAAACCAAGATCGTGAATCTCAGGGATGACCTGTTAAACCGATCGGTTAATGAAGGCTTTTCCGGCGGCGAGAAAAAACGCAATGAGATCTTCCAAATGGCCGTACTGGAACCCAAGCTCGCGATCCTGGATGAAACCGACTCTGGTCTCGACATTGATGCATTAAAAACTGTTGCAGAAGGCGTCAATAGTCTGCGTAGTCGGGATCGGGCCATCATACTCGTTACCCACTATCAGCGGCTGTTGAACTACATCGTTCCGGATCAGGTGCATGTGCTGTCCGATGGCAAGATCATCAAGTCTGGTCATCGTGAGCTCGCCCTGCAACTGGAAGAGAAGGGTTATGACTGGGTCAAGGAGGAAGCTGCTGCATGAGCGACACGGCAGTGAAACATTACATTGAAGAACTGCATCGCCTGCAGGAATCGCTTCCTGGTGACAAATTGTCACTGATTCGCGAGGCGGCCATGGGCCAATTCCAGGCCAGGGGCTTCCCGACCACGCGCCAAGAAAACTGGAAATACACGGATGTGAAACCGATTGCCCGGTCAGCCTTTGGCATCGCTGAAGCAAAGCCGGCCACTGGCTATGAAAAGCAGCTGGAACATGCCCGTCTAAGTGGCCTAGACAGTCATGAACTGGTCTTTATCAATGGCCGGTTTTCTGTAGAACATTCCCGGTCCCAGGACCTGCCACAAGGCGTCGTACTGGAAGACATGTCCAGCGCGGTGAATAATCACAGCATGCTGGTTGACTCTGTCATGAGTAATACCACGCTGAATGACCAGTCCAATCCGTTTAATATTCTAAATACAGCGTTCATTCATGATGGAGTATTGATCCATGTGCCGGATGACTGCTCAATAGATAAACCGATCAACCTGATTTATCTCTCCGGATATTCTGACAATGAATTCTCAGCCCATCCCAGGAATCTGATTTTCCTGGGTAGTGGCGCAAGGCTCACTGTCATCGAAAATTATGTTGGTGCAAAAGACCGTCAATATTTCATTAACACCGTCACGGACGCTGTTCTCTCCAGTAATGCTGCTCTTACACATTACAAGCTGCAACAGGAAAGTGTCGAGAGTTACCATATCGGTAATCTCAATATTTATCAGGACAGGGACAGCCAGGTGAATTCCCATTCAATTTCCCTGGGCGGTGCACTGGTCCGCAATGATATTAAAGTGCAGCTCGATGCCGAGGGGGCCGGCGTGCTGCTCAATGGCCTTTATATGGCCAACGGCAAGCAACACATAGATAACCACACCTTGATCAATCACCTGCAACAACACACCACCAGTGAAGAACATTACCGGGGAGTGCTTAATGACAGGGGTCGTGGTGTCTTCAACGGCAAGGTTGTTGTTCACAAGGACGCCCAGAAAACCGATGCCGCTCAATCCAATGCCAATCTGCTGTTATCGGATCAGGCCGAGATTGATACCAAACCCGAGCTGGAAATTTATGCAGACGACGTGAAGTGCTCACATGGCAGCACAGTAGGCCAGTTGGATAAGGACATGATGTTTTACCTGCGGTCAAGAGCCATTGATGAGGCTACCGCAAAAAGCATCCTGACCTATGCATTCGCCGAAGAGGTTATCAAACGGATTGAGATTGAACAAATCAGGCACTATCTGGAATATCAGGTCATTGGTCGCTTGCCAGATGCCGAACTGATTAAGGAATTCACCCATGAATAATCCTATCGCAGAAAAACTCACAACCAACATCGACTCCATCGACGTAAATGTCATACGCGCAGATTTTCCGGTGCTTGATCAAAAAGTAAACGGCAAGCCACTGGTCTATCTGGATAATGCGGCAACGACACAGAAACCCCGGCAGGTAATTGACACCATCAATGAATACTATCGCCGTTACAATTCCAACATACATCGCGGTGTTCACTCACTGAGCGAGAAAGCGACTGCGGCCTATGAAGCAGCCAGGGAAACCATCCGAGATTTCATCAATGCGCCGGCAACTCAGGAAATCATCTTTGTTCGTGGTGCGACCGAGGGTATCAATCTCGTTGCACAGAGTTATGGCATGACAAATCTGAAAACCGGAGACGAAATCATCATTTCGGAAATGGAGCATCATTCCAACATCGTACCCTGGCAACTTCTATGTGAACGGACTGGTGCCGTGCTAAGGGTAATACCGATCAATGATGATGGTGAGCTTAAGCTGGAAGCCTACCAAAGTTTACTGGGGCCAAAAACGAAACTGGTCAGTATTGTTCATATCTCAAATGCATTGGGTACGATCAATCCGGTGAAACAGATCGTTGATCTGGCTCATGAACATGATGCACTGGTACTCGTAGACGGGGCCCAGGCGACAGCCCATACCGGTATTGATGTGCAAGCACTGGACTGTGACTTTTATGTGTTCTCCGGGCACAAGATGTTTGGCCCTACAGGTATTGGTGTGCTTTATGGCAAGACTGATTTGCTGAATGCAATGCCACCCTACCAGTCCGGTGGTGACATGATCAAGATGGTGACTCTGGAGAAAACCCTTTTCAACGAACTCCCCTACAAATTTGAGGCCGGTACACCACACATTGCCGGCGTCATTGGCATGGGCGCGGCCATCAATTACATCAAATCAATTGGCCTGGATAACATTGCCGCCTATGAGCACGATTTGCTTGATTATGCCTCGGCAGCAGTCAGTGATATTAAAGGACTGAAACTGGTCGGCACAGCGAAGAAAAAAACCAGCATACTCTCTTTTACGCTGGGAAATATACATGCACATGATATCGGGACTATTCTAGATCATGAAGGTGTTGCCGTACGCGCCGGTCACCATTGCGCAATGCCGGTCATGGAACGTTTTGGCATCCCGGCAACCGCACGCGCATCATTTGCTCTTTACAATACCCGCGAGGAAGTGGACACGCTGGTCAAGGCACTGAAAAAATGCAAGGAGATCTTTGGGTAATGTTTGACTTGAAAGATCTCTATCAGGAAGTGATCGTTGATCATAACCGCAGTCCGAGGAACTTTGGCAAACTGGATGATGCCGACTATAGGGCAGAAGGTTTTAATCCATTGTGTGGCGATCGTCTCAATCTGTATCTAAAAATGGATGATGACCGGATCCAGGACATCAGTTTTGATGGCAGCGGCTGTGCTATCTCGGTGGCCTCTGCTTCTCTGATGACCGAGGCATTAAAAGGCAAGACCCGTGACGAGGCCGAAAAAGTCTTCCACGAGTTTCATGATCTGGTGATGGACAAAAAACAGGGCGACATGGAATCACTGGAACATTTGGGTAAGCTCGCTGCCTTACTCGGCGTCAAGGAATATCCGGCCCGGGTGAAATGTGCCACGCTTTGCTGGCACACCATGCATTCCGCGCTTGAAGGCTATACCACACCGGTTACGACGGAATAACAATATGCAAACCAATGAAGCAATCACTATCGAACGTGACTGCGAGGCTATATTGATCCCCGCCGGAACACCGATCAAGTTACCGGAAGGCAGTGTCGTTTTTATCACCCAGGCTCTGGGTGGGTCCTATACCGTAAACATCAATGGCAATCTGGCACGTATTGCTGCTAAGGATGCCGATGCACTCGGACTCGAAGTAAAAGCAGAGGATCTGCCAGCCAGGAAAAAAGCTCGTGCAGATGGCACAGTGGATGAGGACATGGTCTGGGATGAGTTGCGCACCTGCTATGATCCCGAGATACCGATTAACATCGTTGACCTGGGCCTTATCTACAATTGCGAGATCACGCCACTGGAAGATGGTGGTAACCGGGTGGACATTACCATGACCTTAACTGCGCCAGGCTGTGGCATGGGGGAGTTTCTGGCACAGGATGTCCAGAGCAAGGTGGCCGCTGTGCCCAGCGTCACTGAAGTAAATGTGGACCTCACCTTTGATCCGCCATGGGATCAAAGCATGATGTCAGAGGCAGCCCGGCTGGAAACGGGTCTATACTGAGCATATGTCTGAATGGATTGATGTAGCCCCCGAATCAGAATTCGGGGAGGGTCAGGCCCGGCTGGTCTTAGTAAATGGCATGGATGTGGCTGTCTTCAACCTTGACGGCGACTACTATGCCATAGAGGATCGCTGTACTCACGACGGCTCACCCCTGCTCGGCTCAGACTTGCCAGCGGAAGAATTGATTGATGCTGACCAGGTCATCTGTCCCCGTCATGGTGCCCGCTTTTGCATACGCACCGGCGCAGCACTGACCCCACCGGCCTATGAGGATATTCCCATTTTCCCGGTCAGGGTAAATCAGGGAAATGTACAGGTGCAGGTAGCTTAGTAATCCTAACTTATTGAAATTAAATGACATACAGCACAAAACAACACTTTCACGCAGTGCAGCAATTACGTATAATCTCGCCTAATTTTACATTTATAGATGCCGGGAGTTATCGGGATGGCCATTGAGCAAACCTTATCAATCATCAAACCTGACGCCGTAGAGAAAAACAGGATAGGCGACATTTACTCCAGACTAGAAAAAGTTGGCCTGCGAATTGTCGGTGCAAAAATGATGCACCTCACCCGGCAGCAGGCCGAGCGCTTCTACGCCATTCACAGGGGACGCCCATATTACAAGAACCTGATCAATTTCATGACCTCCGGTCCGGTGATGATCCAGGTACTTGAAGGCGAGAATGCCATTGGTCACTATCGCAAGCTGATGGGTAATACCCTTCCGAAAGAGGCTGCGCCCGGTACCATTCGCCGTGACTTTGCCTTTGACCCGGCCGATCCGGAAAGTCACCACAATGCCGTGCATGGCTCGGACAGTGCCGAAACTGCACGCGCCGAAATTGACTTTTTCTTCCGTCCCGACGAGATACTGTCAAGAAGCGACGAACTTTGTAATATAGCGGGGTGACTGACAAAACCAACCTGCTGGAACTGGATCCCGAGGGCCTGACTACCTTTTTCTCTGAACTGGGTGAAAAACCTTATCGGGCAACCCAAGTCATCAAGTGGATTTACCAGCAAGGGGTCACCGACTTCAGCCGGATGACCAACCTCAGCAAGGTCCTCCGCGAAAAACTCACAAACACCGCCCGCATCAGCCTCCCCAAGATTGTCACCGAACAGGTTTCCGAGGACGGCACCCGCAAATGGCTGATCCGGGTCGATCGGCAAAACTGTATTGAAACGGTATTCATACCAGAAAATGATCGCGGCACACTGTGTATCTCATCCCAGGTCGGCTGTCCTCTGGATTGTGATTTCTGTGCTACCGCCAAGCAGGGATTCAGTAGAAACCTCGGGCTGCATGAAATCATCGGTCAGGTCTGGCTGGCAAATGAAGCCCTTGGTCATTTCCGAACCGGCGAACGGCTGATTTCCAATATTGTCCTGATGGGCATGGGAGAGCCACTGTTGAACTACGACAATGTCCTCTCTGCCATAAGACTGATGCTGAGCGATCATGCCTTTGGACTGTCGCGCAAACGGGTCACACTGAGTACCGCGGGTGTCGTCCCCGGCCTTAAAAAACTGGCCCGGGACTCAGACGTGAGCCTAGCGATCTCATTACATGCTGCCCACGATGAGTTGCGTGACAAGCTGGTGCCTATCAACCGCAGCTACCCTATCGTTACCCTCATGGACGCCATCCGCATCTTTGCGGAACATCATGAGGGAGACACCATCACATTTGAATACGTGATGCTTGAAGATGTGAATGACAGTATTGAGGATGCTAGGAAGCTGGCAAAATTGCTGCAGGACTTGCCTGCCAAGGTCAATCTGATACCGTTTAACCCGTTTCCCGGTGCAGAATACAAACGTTCAACACTGGAGTCGATCAATCGCTTTAGGGAAATCCTTATGAATGCTGGCATAATAACCATCACGCGCAAGACCCGGGGTGGCGATATCGATGCGGCTTGCGGCCAGCTGGCGGGGCAGGTTGTAACCCGCGCGCATAAATTTCAAGGCAATCAGGTAGGTAACGCCGTATGAGGATTCGTTGTTTTTTACTTTTTTTCCTGCTAATCCTGTCCAGCTGTGCGCAAACACCCGATTCCATTCAAGTCACCGGCCAGACTAATCGCGTTGCCGAGACCAACCTGAATCTTGGCGTTGAATATCTCAAACGGGGCAACTACGAGAAAGCCCTTGATAAACTGAACAGGGCTCTGGAAGCCGATCCGAAATATCCACCAACCTATAACGCCCTTGGGATTTTGTATCAAAAACTGGGAAAACCCAACGAGGCCGAGGGCTATTTTAAACACGCCCTTCGAATCAATCCCGCTGAACCACAGACATTAAATAACTATGGGCAATTACTTTGTACAGAAGAACGCTATGAAGATGCGGAGCAAGCCTTCCTCAAGGCCGCTGGTAATCCACTCTATGAATCACCGGAGATATCGCTGACCAATGCCGGTACCTGTGCGCTTAAAAGCGGTAATGTGGAAGCAGCGGAGACACATTTCAGAGAGGCATTGAATATCAACCCGAGAGTAGCCATTGCCTTGCTGCAAATGTCACAACTTTCCTATGATAATGACAATTACCTGTCGGCCCGGGCATACCTACAACGTTATCTCGAGGTCGGCAAACACACCGCCAAAACTCTGTGGTTGGGTATACAAATCGAGAAAGAACTCGGTGACAGGGATACCCTCTCAAGTTATGCATTATCCCTGAGAAACAACTTTCCGAGGTCAGAAGAAGCCAGATTGTTGCAAGAGTCCGGCCTGAAATAATCCAGATGAGCGAATACAATTCACAAGGTGAGATCAGGGACCAGGACACGGCAGGATCATTGTTGCGCCATGCACGTGAGCGCAAGGGACTACAGGTAAAGGACATTGCCCATCGCCTGAACCTGCAACAGGAGACCATACAGGCTCTTGAGCAGGACGACGTCAATAAGCTGCCGGCTTCCACCTATGTCAGGGGTTATCTTCGAAGTTATGCCAAGGCAGTGGATCTCAACCCCGAACTGGTGGTTCAGGTCTACGACAATGATCGTGAACAGACTGAACAGCCACCTGAACTCATTGCCGAGGTCAACAAAACAGAACTCATGCACAGCAAGACGCTGCCGGTAAAGGCCGTGACTTATCTGATCACATTCATCTTTGCCCTACTGCTGCTGGCCTGGTTGCAGAGCCATTATGTGGTCGAGAAAAACTCGGCATCTGATACTCAGGATTCTGGTGCTGTTGCGCCTCCGGACAGCCCCACATCGGAATCTGCTGATGAGGGTCATGTGGTCCACTACTATCCGGCTTATGAACAACTGCCTCATACCGAACCCGTTGAGTCCCAGGCACCGGACGCTATCGGCAGACTATCGGATGAGATTATCAGTACCATAGACCTGCCCGAAGGCCGGATGCTGAGTAGTTCACCGAAAGTCCAGCGAACGGCCGGGGAGCTGGTTACGGTCAGACTGAGTGTTAACGAGGAATCCTGGATTGAAGTCTATGACGCCTATGATGAGCAGTTGTATATGGGCCTTGCCGAGGCCGGGGAAGTTATCCGGGTCGAAGGGACTGGACCACTGAACCTGTTGTTGGGGAACACTCCCGGTGTCAGTATTCAATATAACGGCAAGGAGGTTGAACCGGCACGCTACTCAAGCTCTGGAGTGTCCCGGTTGATACTGGGAAATGACACGGCTTTAGAATAACGCCGTACCATAATCCATTCATTTTTTCGTAACACGATAAGCAATCTCAGGAGACGACTTTGTCCGGCAAAATTCAGGCAATTCGTGGAATGCATGATGTCTTGCCCGAGCAGTCCGTTGCCTGGCGTCGGCTGGAAAACACCATTATCAATATCATCCGCCAATACAGTTATCAGGAAATCCGGCTTCCCATTCTTGAAAAGACTGAACTCTTTCAACGCTCCATTGGCGAATTGACCGACATCGTTGCCAAGGAGATGTACAGCTTCCTTGATCGAAACCAGGAATCCCTGACCTTGCGTCCTGAGGGCACGGCCGGGTGTGTGCGGGCCGGTATGGAGCATGGCCTGTTTCATAACCAGCAACAAAAACTCTGGTATATCGGCGCCATGTTCCGGCATGAACGGCCCCAGAAAGGCAGGCAACGTCAGTTTCACCAGGTTGGCCTGGAGGCCTTTGGCATGCCCGGACCCGATGTCGACGCCGAGATGATCCTGATCTGTACCCGGATCCTGCAGGCCTTGCGACTGGATGTGCAGCTCGAACTCAATACGCTGGGTACAGTCGAATCGCGACTGGCCTACCGGGAATTGCTGGTGGCGTATTTCAACGATAACCGCAAGGCCCTGGACGAGGACAGTCTGAGACGCTTGGAGACAAATCCCCTGCGTATTCTCGACAGCAAAAATCCCGATATGAAACAACTGATAAATTCAGCACCCGCCCTGCCGGAACATATTGATAATGAATCGGTGGATCATTTCGAAGCACTCAAGTCCCTGCTTGAACAGACCGGGGTGCATTACCGGCTGAATTCCCACCTGGTTCGCGGCCTGGATTATTACACCCGGACCGTATTTGAATGGACCACTGATCAACTTGGCGCACAGGGCACCGTCTGTGCCGGCGGGCGATTTGACGGTCTGGTCGAACATTTTAGTGGCAAGCCGACCCCGGCCATTGGCTGTGCAATGGGACTGGAGCGTCTGCTCGAGCTGGTTAATCTTCAGGATGGCCTGCCGACAGAACCACCACACGCCTGCCTAGTCATGGCCGAGGGCCGCGCTGCAAACTGGGGCCTGAAACTGGCAGAAGACCTCCGTGACCAGCTCCCCGGCTTACGCCTGTTGATGATTTGTGGTGGTGGCAGTTTCAAATCGCAATTCAAGAAGGCCGACAAGTCCGGCGCCTTGCTGGCGCTCGTCCTAGGCGAGGAAGAATATGAAAATCAAGCAATTGGCATAAAGTCTCTGCGGGA
This sequence comes from Gammaproteobacteria bacterium, assembly GCA_011772965.1. Taxonomy (GTDB): domain Bacteria; phylum Pseudomonadota; class Gammaproteobacteria; order Eutrophobiales; family Eutrophobiaceae; genus SZUA-592. The sequence goes on along the minus strand of WVYN01000080.1, from coordinate 58,342 downwards.
TAACGAGGTTCAGTTGAACCTGCAACAGGAGGAACTGCCGGGCTGGCTGAAAAACAGGCTGGCTGCAGAATTGAACTTGTGCTGATGCGCAATTATGATCGCCGCCTTGTTTGACCATTCCCGAAAAGACAGGAGATAAGCTTGGACGTTACAAGAACAGAAGAAGAACAAATCGAGGCCCTGAAAAAATGGTGGTCTGATAACGGTTGGGCACTGGTCGGCGGTGTTGTGATCGGCCTGGGCGCCATCTTCGGCTGGCGCGGCTGGCAAAACCATCAGGCCCTGCAGGCCGAGGTGGCATCTGATATCTATGTCGACCTGGTGGTCGAGATGAGGGAACAACGCTTCGAACCCGCGAGAAAATTTGCCGAGCAACTGATCCAGGATTATGACTCCACATCCTATGCCTCGTTTGCCACCCTGATGCTGGCAAAGATTGAGACCGAAGCTGGAAACACCGAGGCAGCCATAAAGCACTTGCAAACTGTAATGGATGAAACCGGTGAAGCTGCCCTGAAACAGATCGCCCGGGTGCGGCTGGCCCGCCTGTTACTGGATAGCGACAAACCGGATGAAGCATTGGCCATGCTGGAAGCAGGCAAGCCAGGAAAATTCTCCGTCGCTTACCAGGAACTCAAGGGGGATATATACATCAGGCTTGGGCGTAAAGATGATGCTCATGCTGCCTATCAAACGGCACTGGCTGCAGTAAAAACTAACATTAAGGAAGGTTCACTATTACAGCTGAAGTTTGATAACAGCAAGTCCCAGGACTAGGACATGATCCGCTATCCAGTTGTCCTGTTGCTGACCTTGTCCCTGTGCGCGTGCGCGTATTTCGGAGACGAGGACAATACCATCCCACCCACTCCGCTGGAAGACATCGAAAATACAGTCAGCATCAAAGAAGACTGGTCCGAGGATGCCGGTGGCGGTGCAGATGAAGCTTACCTCAACCTCGGGCCGGTCTACTCGGAAAATAAAGTTTTTGTCGCCAACAGTAACGGCAAGGTAGTGGCGTATGATGCCGAGACCGGGAAACGCCTGTGGCAATTTGACACCGACACTTATCTGACCGGCGGCCCGGGCGTCGGTGGTAACCTGGTACTAGTGGGCTCGGGTGATGCCGAGGTTATCGCGATCGATGCCGAATCCGGCAAACTTGTCTGGCGCGTCCCGGTGTCCAGCGAGGTGCTTGCGGCGCCTGCCGTCTCAGCTGATATCGTGGCGACCAGAACTATCGACGGAAAAACAGTGGGCCTTAATGCCAGTACCGGCCAGAAACTCTGGACTTATGAGCAATCAGTGCCCGCACTCAGCCTGCGTGGTACCAGTGCACCGATCATTGATGATGAGCTGGTCATCGTTGGCTATGACGAGGGCCGGCTTGTGGCCCTCGAGGAGCAGACGGGGAAACTGGTTTGGGAAACCCGCATCGCACTTGGCTCGGGACGTTCTGAATTAGAACGCATGGTCGACATCGATGCAGAACCGGTGATCGATAGTGGCGTGATCTTTGTAGCAACCTTCCAGGGTCGGCTTGCGGCCCTGTCGCTGGTAGCCGGTAGTATTCTCTGGACCCGGGAAATCTCAACCCACACCGGGCTCAGTGTGGACAGTTCCAATGTTTACATCACCGACGATGACAGCAATGTCTGGGCGCTGGATCGCTTCAACGGCAACTCTGTCTGGAAACTGGAGAAACTGGCAGCCCGTGCCGTCACTGCTCCCGCTGTTCAAGGTAACCTGATTGCTGTGGGCGACCTCGAGGGTTACTTGCACTGGTTGGACAAAACCACCGGGGAGATCGTGGCCCGGGGTCGGCTCTCTGATAATCGGATTATTGCGGCCCCGGTGGTCCACGCCGGAACCGTATATTTTTATTCCAGTGATGGTACCCTTGCCGCTTATTCATTTCAGGAATAGGACCACCGGGTAGCATGAAGTCCGTCATTGCCATCGTTGGCAGGCCCAACGTTGGTAAGTCCACTCTCTTTAATTACCTCACTGGCAGTCGCAGCGCACTGGTCGCCGATGAGCCCGGTGTTACCCGTGATCGTCAGTATGGTATCGGCAACTGGCAGGGTCACCCGTTTCTTCTGATCGATACCGGCGGACTGGAGGAGGCCTCCTCAAGTGACCGGATAACGGATGCAATCGGCCTGCAGTCATTGGCCGCAGCGCAAGAGGCCGACACCGTGATCTGGATGGTAGATGGCCGCGAAGGACTGACAGTCACTGATCAGAATCTGGCCCGCACCTTGCGAAGCAACTGCAAGCGTATCTTCCTTGCCGTGAATAAATGTGAAGGCCAGGATGAAAACCTGGCACTGGCGGAATTCCATGCCCTGGGTTTTGAGCACCTGCAGGCCATTTCTGCCAAACGGGGCAGCGGTATCCCCGGGCTGATGGATGGCCTGTTATCTGAACTGCCTGCCAAACCTGAAACCACGGAACAGGCCCGGGGCCTGAGAATCGCCGTGCTGGGACGCCCGAATGTCGGCAAGTCGACCCTGGTTAACCGCATGCTGGGTGAGGACAGGATGATCACGTTTGATCAACCGGGCACCACCCGTGACAGCATCTCGATTCCCTTTGAAAGGGATGGCACCCCCTACACTCTTATTGATACAGCCGGCATTCGCCGGCGTGCCCGGATCAATGACCATGTGGAAAAGATCAGTGTCATTAAATCCCTCCAGGCCATCGACGAGACCGAGATCATCATCCTGGTCGTGGATGCCCAGGACAGTATCACGGAGCAAGATGCCAGCCTGCTTGGACTGGTTGTCGACAGCGGCAAGGCACTGATCATAGCAGTCAACAAGTGGGACGGGCTGACGCCGGAAGAACGAACGCGTACCAAAACCATGCTGGACAGAAAGCTGGGGTTTATTGATTACGCCTGTGTGCATTACATCTCGGCATTGCATGGCAGTGGCGTTGGCAACCTGTTTGGAACGATTGACCGGGTCGGGAAATGCATCAAGGCGGAACCTGCGACACCACTGTTGAACCGGATCCTGCAGGACTGTGTCGAACAGCACCTGCCGCCACTGGTCCACGGGCGGCGTATCAAGTTACGTTATGCCCACCTTGGTGGACATAATCCCCTGCGGGTGATCATTCACGGCAACCAGACAGACCATGTCCCGGAAGCCTATCGCCGCTACCTTGCCAACAGTTTCCGCAAGGCCCTCAAACTCGTGGGGACACCGGTATTTATTGAGTTCAGGCAGGGCGACAACCCTTACCAGGGCAGAAAAAATCCCCGCTCAAAGCGGCAGCAGCAAAAACGAAAACGGCTGTTGCGTCAGGTAAAACGCGGATAGTTCAGGTACTCGCTAGCGGCGCTGGCCGTTGTAATAACCCTGCAGGAGCAGCAATACCCGGGAGGCCTCATCCTGGTCTACCTGTCCGCCATTCTCATCCAGGACCGTGAGTTCTGCCCACTCACCCGAGGGCGCCAGAGAAAGTTGGTAGGGGACACCGTCAGCCTGATCATCTCCCCAGAACTTTAACTTGGAAAAGAAACCTTTTTCTTCCTCGCTTGGGAAGAACAGGATGTTATACAGCCCGTTAGTTTCATCCTCGCTTTTAATCAGGAAACCGGGTTGCCGTAAAGCCCGTCCTGTAATCTGCCAAGCTGTGCTGTAGTCATCTGGCATTTCCAAAAGTACCCGGTCATTACCCAATTCCCTGACCGTGGCCCTGGGCGCGGGTAGATTACGACCGCCGGCTGAACTGGCCGCAAGACTGCCGCCGCCGAAGTAGCGGTTCAATTGGTCAGCCAGGTCTCTTTCAATGCCTGTATCTGATGTAACATCAAGCCACGTGCCGCCCTCGCCCGATGAGGCCAGCCGCTCCTGTCTTTCGCTGGAGAGATACACACGGGTGGTGTCGGCCTGGGATCCGGCCTCGGTGAAAAGAATAAACTTGCCACGGCCGACGGTCACTCCGTCACCCCCGGTTTCCTGCCAGCCTGTTTCCATAACGCCCAGTTCCGGGTCATCCAGGGACAGGCTATAGCCCTTTTCCAACCAGAACTCACGAAGCCGTGGCCAAATATCCAGGGCGGCACCGGACAATACAATGACCTGTTCACTGCCAAGGTCGATCACTTCACTGCCACCGGTGGCGCCACCGCTGCGCAGGTCGCGCTGACGTTGGTATTCCGAATAGGTCGTAATTTCCTCGTCCGGAATCAAGAGGGGGTCGACGTCTGCCTCAAGGGTAAGATCCGGTGGAATTTCCAGTTCAGGTAATGATTCACTCTTGCGGTATTCCTTACGGCGATCCGTCACGACATCATCCATTCCTGGGATAAGCCCGCAGGAGGCAAGCATTGAACTGGCAACAACAACCAGTAAGCAGTGTCTCAAATACATCTAAAAAACCTCTGGTTAAACCGGTTTAAATGACCCCGGCCTGCTTCATGGCCTCCAGGACAGTACCTTCGTATTGCTCAGACAACCAGGTCATGGGTAAACGTATACCCTTATCAATAAGACCCATTTTATTCAGGGCCCATTTCACGGGGATCGGATTGGCCTCAACAAACAGGTTTTTGTGCAGACTTGCCAGCCTGTCATCGATGGCCTTGGATCCTTCCTTGTCCCCCTTGAGTGCCAGCTCCACCATGTCGTGCATGGATCTGGGGGCAACATTCGCGGTAACAGAGATGACTCCATCTCCACCCCTGAGAATAAACTCCCGAGTGGTTGCATCATCACCGCTGACCAGCATGAAATCTTTACCACAAAGTTCACGTATCCTATCAACGCGGGCCAGATCTGCCGTTGCCTCTTTGATCCCGATGATATTTGGTACACTCGCCAGACGTCCGACAGTCTCGGGTGCCATGTCACAGGCCGTACGGCCGGGGACGTTGTAGAGGATTTGTGGAATTGCCACAGTCTCAGCCACAAGCTTGTGGTGTTGATACATGCCTTCCTGGGTAGGCTTGTTATAGTATGGTGTGACCAGTAGGCAGGCATCGGCCCCGGCATCCTTGGCACAACGTGTCAGGCTAATAGCTTCCGTTGTAGAGTTGGCACCGGTCCCGGCAATGACCGGGATACGCCCATCAACCATCTTTACCACGGCGCGGATGACATCGCAGTGTTCTTTTTCATCCAGGGTCGCAGACTCGCCGGTCGTGCCGACTGCAACGATTGCCTCGGTCTTTTCTTTGATATGATATTCTATTAATCGTTCAAGACTTTCCATATCCAAAGGTGATTCTGCCGCGACCCCGTCCCGCATCGGTGTGGCAATGGCCACCATACTGCCTCGAAACATCGCATTAGCCCTTCTTTTCTGTACTCTGGAAATAAAAAAAGCCGCTACCGGTCTGGTGACGACTGGGCAGCGAACTGCTTCCCCCGACAGGGGGGGGCTAGTATACACCAGCTCGCCGGGATGGCTAAAATGGATATTTTCAGTCAAAATCCCGGTATTGCTTGCCCTCCCTGGCATGACACAGCAGAATCCAGAGGTACATCCCACCCCGCAGATCAAAAACCAGCATGAACAGCCATCTCATCGTCACCGCCCTGGGACTAAACTCTCCCGAGGCCCTGAAGCAATTCACTGCAGCCATTAAGGACTCTGGCTGCAACATCGAACAAAGCCGATCCACCTTGCTGAATGAGGTCATTTGCCTGCACATGCTGCTGTCCGGCAGCTGGGATTCCATCGCAAAATTTGAAAATTCCCAACCGAGGCTGGAACAGCGCCTTGAATTATCGATTCTCTGCCGCCGTTCAAGCACCCACAGCACCAATAACAAAATGATGCCTTATGCGATCGAGATCGTCGCCTTTGATCAGGCGGGAATTGTTCATGACGTTGTGAAGTTCATGCTGGAGAATAAACTGGTTATCCATGACTTGTATACCAATACCTACAAGTCCAACCTGACCGGGGCCATGATGTTCTCGATGCATATGACCATCAACATCCCTGCGAGTATTTCCATAGCTGGTATTCGTGGTGACTTTATTGATTTTTGTGATCAATTAAACCTTGATGCCGTCATGGAACCTATTAAATAATACCCCTTATCAAAATGCATTATCCCTGATATTGTTTCACTATTAATCTCTGCAAAATCACAAAAAGTAATGAGCAAAGTCAGCGTCGGTAACAAAGTTCCGCAATTCAAACTTCCCGCCACAGGCGACCAAACTATCAAACTATCGGATTTCAAGGGTAAGAATGTCGTCCTTTATTTTTATCCCAAGGACAGCACCCCCGGCTGCACCCTGGAAGGTCAGGACTTCCGGGATAACATCCGTAAATTCAGGGCCAGAAATACCGTCGTCCTTGGTGTATCGAGGGATTCATTGAAATCACATGAGAATTTCAAGACCAAGCAGAAGTTCCCCTTCGAATTGATCTCGGACAATGATGAAGAACTTTGCGACTTATTTGATGTTATCAAGGACAAGAACATGTATGGCAAAAAAGTGCGGGGGATTGAACGCAGCACATTTCTGATTAATGAAAAAGGGGTACTTGCGAAGGAATGGCGCAAGGTGAAGGTTGACGGGCATGTTAATGAGGTCCTCAAGGCCATAAAAAATCTCTAATCTGACCTGAATGACGTCCCAAGCCCCAGAGCGGCTATTCCTGCTCGATACCAATGTCCTGATGCATGATCCAGGCGCACTGTTTCGCTTCCAGGAACATGACATCTATCTGCCAATGGTAGTGCTCGAAGAGCTGGACTCCGCGAAGAAAGGTCTTTCCGAAGTGTCCCGCAACGTTCGCCAGGTCAGCCGGTTCCTTGATCAGATAATTGGTGATGCTGATACGGCCTTAATCAGCAAGGGTTTGAGGCTCAACAATGTCACCCACACCAACGGCGGCCCCAAACCGAACGGTAGCCTGTTTTTACAGACACAATTGATGGCCGACCATTTACCTGAAACCCTGCCCGGGAAAAATGCAGACAATTCGATACTGGGTACCACGCTGTCATTACAGAAGGAATTTCCCGACAAGGTAATTACTCTAGTTTCAAAGGACATTAACCTTCGCATCAAGGCCCGGATTCTGGGTATTCATACTGAGGATTATTACAACGACAAGGTACTGGACGACGCAGATTTGTTATATACCGGTATCAATACCCTGCCTGCAGATTTCTGGGACGCCAACTCAAACAACCTTTCGTCATGGCAAAAAAACAAAACCACGTTTTATAAGCTGGAAGACAGACCAGTAAATGACTGTTACCCGCATCAATGCCTTCATACCATGGGTGAGGATCCATTCGAAGCGCTGGTCGATCATATGGACGTTGGCAGCACCACGCTCAAGATAGCAACCAACTACCGTACTGGCCATAACTCAATCTGGGGTATTAATGCCCGCAACCTGGAACAGAATTTTGCCATCAACCTGCTGATGGATCCTGATGTGGAGCTGGTTACACTACTGGGTGCGGCGGGAACAGGTAAAACCCTGCTGGCACTGGCGGCCGGTCTGCAACAAACGCTTGAGACCAAGCACTACCGAGAAATCATCATTACCCGCGTCACTGTACCGGTAGGTGAAGACATAGGTTTCCTGCCCGGGACTGAAGAGGAAAAAATGGCTCCCTGGATGGGTGCCTTGCTGGACAATCTGGAGGTGTTGACCAACCATGAGGAACATAATGAATGGGGGCGCGCTGCAACATCCGATCTCCTGAACAAACGCATCAAGATCCGCTCTCTGAATTTCATGCGTGGCAGAACATTTCTTAATCGTTATATCATTGTTGACGAAGCGCAGAATCTGACGTCAAAACAAATGAAAACACTCATCAGCCGTGTCGGGCCTGACAGCAAGATGATTTGTCTGGGCAACATCGCCCAGATCGATACTCCTTACCTGACGGAGACTACCTCTGGGCTGACTTTTGTTGTCGATCGATCCAAGGTTTGGGAATACAGTGGTCACGTAACCCTGCGTCGCGGCGAGCGTTCTCGCCTCGCCGATTTTGCCAGTGATCACCTCTAATCCGTTTCACTTTGCCCGGCACTGCCAGCTGATTTATCTGCAGTGGTAGGCCAGACATTGATCAATGCCTTCACCAGTGTTGCCAGGGGAATAGCGAAGAACACCCCCCAGAAGCCCCATAATCCCCCGAATACCAGGATAGCCAATATGATTGCTACCGGATGCAGGTTGACCGCGTCGGAAAACAGGATAGGCACCAGCACATTACCATCAAGGAACTGCAATACCGCATACCAGAAAATCAACCAGTAAAAATCAGCCACCAGCCCCCACTGAAAATATCCCACCAGCGCAATTGGCAAGGTGATAACCGCTGCACCGATATAGGGGATCAGCACCGAGAGACCGACCAGGATTGCGAGCAGCGGCGCGTAATTAAGGTCCATCAACTGGAACAAGACAAAAGCCACACTGCCAACGATTAGAATTTCATTGAATTTGCCACGAACATAATTACCAATCTGGGCATCCATTTCCCGCCAGACCTCGGTCACCAGCTGCCTTTCCGTCGGTAGAAAACGGCTTAACCAATCAAGAATCTGGTGCTTGTCTTTCAAAAAAAAGAAAATCATCAGTGGCACCAGGATCAGGTAAACCAGTATGATAATAATTGCCGGTATGGAGGCAAAGGAGAATGACAATACCTCCTGTCCCAGATCGCTCATCCCGGTTCGTATGGCCGTAATGATGGTTGAGACAAATTCCACTGAGAAGTACTGCGGGTATTGTGCAGGTAACTGCAACAGGACCTCCTGGCCATTATTGATCATCTGTGGAACTTCCTGGAAGAACTGGCTCAGCTGCTGGGATACGATGGGGAAAAGGCCCAGTATCAGGAAGAAGACAAAGGCAAGGAATAACAGGTAAATAATATAGACTGCGATCCTTCTTGGCATGTTCTTCTGTTCCAGGCGGCATATTCCACCTTCAAGCAAATAGGCAATGATGATCGCTGCGATCAGGGGGGCCAACATCTTGCCCATGGTCAGGACAATAATGAATCCCAGAATTAACAGAACAAACAGGAGAGCTGCCTGCGGATCAGTAAAATAGCGCTTGTACCATGCAGAGAGAAAATCAAACATCGGAGATCTTGTTATGTTTGTCGTTGATTGCACATGATAACCTGTGCAAATGGTGGCAGGCGAGAAATTTGCAAACCAGGGCATATTTTCCCCTGTCAAAAAAAGGGCTCTGAGGAAGTGCCCTGAAGTTAGCTCCGATGCTGAGGGAAAATCGGTAAGTCTCATCAGGAGATGACTTGATAATAAGAGGGCATAATGTATACCAATATTTATTTCTATACTTTTCAATAACCTATAAATTTATGCCCCAATAAATATGAAAAATCGGCATCATAACTGCCTGACTGGCACTTAGTTTGTGCATAACAAACCCAGGTATTTGCTTGAAATGAAGCCCGCAACAACAACCATTGATTTAAACCATCTTGCTCAGGATATAAAGCGCAAAGGCAAAACACTGGGCTTTCAGCAACTCGGTATCACTGCAACCACACTGGACAAGGATGAAGCGTATCTATTGAACTGGCTGAAAACTGGCCGACATGGCGAAATGGACTATATGGAACGCCATGGTGTAAAACGCAGCAGGCCGGAAACCCTGGTGCCCGGCACTATCCGCATTATTTCTGTACGGATGGATTACCTGCCGGCTGATGCGACCCATCCGCAAGAAACACTCAACGATCCTCTCAAGGCCTATGTATCACGTTATGCCACCGGCAGGGATTACCATAAAATCATTCGCAATAAACTACAGGCCCTCGCAATTCATATTGAAAACACCACTGGCAAGTTTGGTTACCGAGCCTTCGTCGATAGTGCCCCGGTGCTTGAAAAGGCCTTGGCACGCAACGCCGGACTAGGCTGGCTAGGCAAACACACCAACCTGATTAATCCCAAGGCCGGTTCCTGGTTTTTCCTGGGTGAACTCTATACCGATCTGCCCTTGCCCATTGACAAGACCTTCTCTAAAAACCATTGCGGGACCTGCCAGGCCTGTATCGATATCTGTCCGACCAATGCAATAATCGGTCCGTATGAGCTGGATGCGCGCCGCTGTATATCCTACCTAACAATAGAATTACGGGGCTCAATCCCGGAAAAGTATCGCAAGATGATCGGCAACCGCATCTATGGTTGCGATGATTGCCAGTTGATCTGTCCCTGGAACAAGTTTGCAAAATATTCAGTTGAAAAGGATTTCAGGATACGCCATGGACTTGACAATGCGACTCTCATCGAATTGTTTAACTGGAGTAAAGAGGACTTCTATAAATACACTGAAGGTTCGGCGATTCGCCGGATTGGGTATGATTGCTGGCTCAGGAACATCGCCGTGGCATTGGGGAACGCACCCACAAGCGATATTATTATAAAGTCGTTAGCTGCAAGAAAGAATCATGCCTCAGAAATAGTCAGGGAACATGTGACATGGGCATTGAGGCAGCATCAAACTGGGTGAGATCATCAGTAATGAACTGGCATGAGCTATATCGATGCTATTAAGCAAAGTCCAGATACCATATATCACTGATTTTTACTACTTCACATATAAAATTGATAGCAAGAACATTCTCTGGTCTATACTGAGCCTAACATGACAATAAAGATATACTCAGATTAAATATCGATATGATGAAGCGAGTTCCCGAACCCGAACTCATGAATGACAAGGAACAGGCAAGGGCCTACGCCAATGCCGATTTCGAGGAACCTCACAGCCACTTCATCGAACTGTTCAGGGAAAGATTTCCAGGAAAAATTAAGGGAGAAACCATTCTCGATCTGGGCTGCGGGTCGGCCGATATCGCCATTCGCTTTGCCTGGGCCTACCCGGATTGTCACCTGGTCGGTGTCGACGGTTCGGTCAGTATGCTGAATGAGGCCCGGAAAGCCATCGATAATACCAGCCTGAGAAACCGGATTACCCTGATCCAGGCCAGGCTGCCTGGCATCAAGCTGCCACATGATTATTACAACACCATCATCAGCAATAGCCTGCTACATCACTTGCATAATCCGGCTGCTCTGTGGAAGACCATTAATCAGTACAGCACAGATGAATCTCGAGTCTTTATCATGGATCTGATGCGTCCGGATTCAGAAGAAGCGGCCAGACAACTAGTTGATACTTATGCTGCCAACGAAGCCGACATATTAAGGCGGGATTTTTATAATTCACTAAAAGCTGCTTTCACCTTAGAAGAAGTGCGGGAGCAATTAATGGAAGCAAGCCTTGATTACTGGATAGTAGAACAAGTATCGGATCGCCATCTGGTCGTATACAACCATAACGTGGGTATGGTTGCCTAATCCCGGGGGTTTCCATAAATCGAATTACTGGCTGTTTTCTTCTGTTTTTAACATATTATTATTTTAAAAACCTGATAGTGTAAGGATAACGGTAGCGTATTCCATCGTTTGCCTTGATGCTGGCAATGACGAGTACAATCAAGTAATAAACAATGAGTATTGGCACTATCAACCATCCAATAATTACAAAACAAAGAATTAAAGTGATGATCGCCGCAATAAACATCGTCAGCTGGAAATTCAGGGATTCCTTGCCCTGGTCATCTACGAAGGGCATTTCGTCTTTCTTGATCAGCCAGATAATTAGCGGTCCGATGATGGCGCCAAACGGGACAATAAGCCCGGAGAATGCAATCAGGTGACATAACATTCCCCAGGTTCTTTCATCCTTTCCAGGTTCTGCAACACTTTCCACTTCCTGATTCATATCTCACCCCCTTAACTTTATATATCTAACAATTAAGTGATGACAAGTCATATTCTTTAATAAATCATATAACAAATTCTACTGGCGGTCGTTTGTCCTTGTTTTCATGTCTTTTATTCTTGTAGCAAATTCTACTTTCTGCAGCCAATCATCGATGCTGGTAATTAACTTGTCTGTTTTATCAGTGAAACTATGGCCGGCTTTATCAACCATTAATTGAGAATAGCGGGTCTGTTTATTCTTTCTGGCGGCTGTTTTCCTCTCTGTCGCTGTTTCGCGAATGCTTCTGAAGTCATGCTCGGCATAAACGTCCAGTACCGGTATCGTAATACTCTGCAGGTAGCGATTGATATTAGGCCTGGGCTTAAGATATTTCTGCGAGAGAATGCTGACCCCAATAAAGGCCTTCACACTGGTATCCGGTTCGGTGTCCAGGAAAGCGGCCGCAGTCGTAGCTCCAAAACCATAACCCACTATATAGATCTCATCATAACCGATATTCCTTAAATAACGGATACCCTGACGGAGCCTTTCCATGGCCGCGAGGATGGTTTGTCCATATTCTTCATAGGGCCTTCCGGCAGCCAATATTGGCATTTGTAATGACAGGCTGGGATTACCCCTTTCATAAAAGTGTCTTCTTAGCGGTGATATCACATCAGGCCAGTCGGGGTGACCACCCATTCCGTGCACCATTATGACGGCCTTTTGGCTTTGCTGTTCCTTCTCTATCCTGGGAAAAGTTACAAGGGCGGGAAAGGTCTTGCCTGTCTTGCCGGTTTCCAGCCACACGATATCACCCAATGACAGATCCCGTTGCAACCGGTTACCGATTTCCTTTTCCCTGTTGTAATCAGAAACAACAGCCGCTGCAACACCTGCAGCGAGACTAAAGCAAAACAGATAACCGGACAGGGAGCGCAGATTCACAGTCATCCAGCGATCATAAAAAATCACTGACATCCGCGCCAGCAAGTAGCACTCATGGCCGTGATCGGGTAAAGTGCGTGCTCAACGAGACCCCGCAACATACTGATTTTTTATGAAAGATTACCTGATTGCCCCTTCGATACTGTCGGCTGATTTGGCCCGGCTTGGGGAAGATACAGCCCGCGTTCTGGAAGCCGGTGCCGATATGGTGCATGTGGATGTAATGGATAATCATTACGTGCCCAATCTGACGTTTGGACCTGTTGTCGTCCAGGCCCTGCGGGACTACGGGATCGAGGCGCCTCTTGATGTTCACCTGATGATCAAGCCGGTAGATCGAATCATTCCGGATTTTGCAAAGGCAGGCTCTTCAATCATTACCTTTCACCCGGAGGCCTCTGAGCACATCGACAGAACCTTGCAAATGATCCGGGATCATGGCTGCAAGTCCGGGCTGGTTTTCAACCCAGCCACCCCGCTGCATTACCTGCAGCATGTAATGGACAAGATCGATATGATCCTGTTGATGTCGGTGAATCCGGGATTTGGTGGTCAATCGTTCATTCGATCCAGCCTGGAGAAACTGCGGCTGACCCGGAAATTGATTGATGAGTCAAACTTTGACATTCGACTGGAGATTGATGGTGGCGTCAAAGCTGACAACATTCGAGAAATCGCTGAAGCCGGTGCCGATACCTTCGTTGCCGGTTCTGCCATCTTTGGCAGCAAGGACTATCTTAAAACCATTAATAAAATGCGTGAAGAACTGGACAAGGTCCAAAGCATTTAAATCATTCCTCTCTGCGGTTACACAGCATGTCATTGAATCACACGGAAATGATCTTGTTCGATCTGGATGGTACGCTGGTAGATTCTGTGCCAGACCTGACCTGGTCCATCGACAACATGATGAGATCCATCGGCAAACCCCCTTGTGGTGAAGCCAAGATCAGAACCTGGATAGGAAACGGCATACGCCGGCTGGTTAAGCGTGCGCTGACCGGTGACATGAACGCCGAGCCAGATCCGGATTTGTATGAAAAGGCATTTGCCATTTTTTCAGATATTTATATGGATAATGCCTGCAGGCGCACCGTTTTTTACGGGGGCGCAGAGGATTGCCTGCTTTATCTCAAAGAAAATCAATACAGCTTGGGTTGCATAACCAACAAGGCGGAAAAGTATACCCATATCGTTTTAAGTACACTGGGGATCTATAAACACTTCGGTATAATTATTTGTGGTGACACATTGCCAAGAAAAAAACCTGATCCGCTTCCCTTGCTGCATGCTGCAGATTACTTTGGAGTCAGCCCTGAAAACAGCCTGATGGTTGGAGACTCTTTCAGCGACATGGAAGCGGCTCGCGCCGCCGGCTTCAAGTCACTGGCCGTGACATATGGTTATAACCAAGGCCGGGATATTCTTGAAGCAAAACCAGACATGGTGATAGATTCACTGTCCCAATTGCCCGTTCTTATGAGAAACTGCAACACATGACTCCTGAATTATATAACCAGCTCGTTGCAGAAAATTATAATCGCATTCCCATCATGCGTGAAGTTCTGGCAGATCTGGAAACACCACTCAGCGCTTATATGAAACTGGCCAATGAACCATATACCTATCTATTTGAATCGGTGCAAGGTGGCGAAAAATGGGGTCGCTATTCGATTATTGGTCTCGCATCCCACACCTTGCTCAAGGTCTATGGAAGCAAGATCTGCATAGAAAAAAACGGCAAGATCACACACGAAGAAGAATCAGAAGATCCTCTCCAGGTCATTGAAAATTATATGAACGATTATCGTGTGCCCGCGCTTACGGGTATTCCCCGGTTTACAGGCGGGCTGGTAGGGTATTTTGCTTATGACACGATAAGATATATAGAACCAAAACTGGGCGGAAATAAAGAGGATCCCTTGCAATGCCCCGATATTTTGCTGATGGTTTCAGATCAATTGGTGGTATTCGATAACCTTGCAGGAAAAATGCTTGTCATTGTTCATGCTGATAGTGGAGATGAAAATGCCTATAACAAGGCTGAAAATACGCTTGATGAAATCATTGACCGACTAAATGAGAGCACAATCGAACATCATGAGCATTCTCCCAAAGAAGTCAACGAAGATGATTTTGTCTCCGGTTTTACCCAGAATAATTTTGAACAGTCAGTATGCCGTATCAAGGACTACATCGTAGAAGGCGATGTAATGCAGGTTGTGTTGTCTCAAAGACTATCCATACCGTTTTCAGCACCACCTATAAATCTCTACCGTGCATTGCGTTGCCTGAACCCTTCTCCTTATATGTTTTATATGGACCTGGATGATTTCCAGATCGTCGGATCCTCGCCAGAAATCCTGGTCAGGCTGGAGGATAATATCATTACCGTGAGGCCGATAGCAGGTACCAGACCACGTGGCAATTCCAGGCAAGAAGACCTTGAACTTGAGAGAGAATTGTTGGCTGACCCCAAAGAACTTGCTGAACACCTGATGCTGATTGACCTGGGGCGTAATGATGTCGGTCGGGTAGCGCAAACCGGGACAGTGACCGTGACGGATAAAATGATTATCGAGCGCTATTCTCATGTGATGCACATAGTTTCCAACGTTACAGGTACGCTGAAGAATGATTATTCTGCGATGGATGTATTGCGTGCCACCTTCCCGGCCGGGACCGTATCAGGCGCTCCCAAGATTCGGGCCATGGAAATTATTGATGAACTGGAACCGGTGAAACGCGGTGTTTATGCCGGGGCGGTAGGCTATCTCTCCTGGGCCGGCAATATGGATACTGCAATTGCAATCCGTACCGCCATAATAAAAGGGAATATCCTGCATATTCAGGCTGGTGCAGGTATAGTTGCAGATTCGGTTCCCCGAAATGAATGGGATGAAACCATGAACAAGGGCAGGGCCATCTTTCGCGCTGTGAGCCTGGCAGAAAATGGCCTGGATTACACCAACAAAGCCTGAGTAGATCCTTACATGTTATTAATGATCGACAATTACGATTCCTTCACCTATAACCTAGTCCAGTATCTAGGAGAACTGGGACAGGATGTCAAAGTCTATCGTAATGACCAAATCAGCCTCAATGAAATCGAGAAAATGGCACCGGAACGGATTGTAATCTCACCCGGACCATGTACCCCCAACGAAGCCGGGATCTCTTTGGATGTTATCGGTAATTTAAAGGGAAACATGCCCATCCTTGGCGTTTGTCTGGGCCATCAGTGTATCGGCCAGGCATTTGGTGGTAGGATTGTTCATGCCAGCAAGATCATGCATGGCAAGACTTCTGATGTGTATCATAATAACACTGATGTTTTTTCCGGACTTGATATGCCATTTACGGCAACACGCTACCACTCACTTGTGATTGAGAAAGAAACCCTGCCCGAATGTCTGGAGATTACCGCATGGACCGAAGATGGAGTTGGTAACATCGATGAGATCATGGGAGTACGTCATAAGGAGCTTCCTGTATTTGGTGTACAATTTCATCCCGAATCTATCTTGACTGCTTACGGTCATGACCTGCTTAGAAATTTTCTGTTAAATAGTTAATTTGCATCAATCTTACATGGATATACAAACTGGACTGAAGTTATTACTTGAAAGACAGGATCTCGCTGGCGAGCAAATGCAGCAGATCATGCAGGCCATCATGATTGGAGAATGTACTCCGGCGCAAATCGCCGGTTTCCTGATTGCACTTCGAATGAAAGGTGAAACAGTTGATGAGATAGCAGCAGCAGCCGATGTCATGCGGCAACTTTCGAACCGCGTTGAAGTCAACTCGACACACCTCGTCGATACTTGCGGTACCGGCGGTGATGCTACCAATACTTTTAATATTTCAACTACTGTGGCCTTTGTGGCCGCTGGTGCAGGCGCACGGGTTGCCAAGCATGGCAACCGTTCAGTTTCCAGTAAATCAGGCAGTGCGGATGTACTGGAAGCGGCCGGTATCAGGCTCAATCTGACACCCGATCAGGTTGCTGATTGTATTGAAACAGTTGGCATAGGCTTCATGTTCGCACCCCTGCATCACAGTGCGATGAAACATGCCATTGGCCCGCGCAAGGAACTGGGCGTGCGAACGATCTTTAACCTGCTGGGCCCATTAACCAACCCGGCCGGGGCGCCCAATCAGGTCCTTGGAGTATTCAGCAATGAATGGCTCGAAAAAATTGCTCATGTTCTACAACAGTTGGGCAGTCATCATGTTCTCGTAGTTCACTCGAGGGACGGCATGGATGAAATCAGTATTTCTGCGCCGACGGATGTTTGTGAACTTATCGATGGAAAGATTGTATCCTATACGATCTCACCGGATCAGTTCGACTTGCCACTGCACGATATTTCAACGATCGAAGTAAATGGTATTAACGATAGCCTGCAGACCATACTATCAGTTCTGGACAATCAACCCGGTCCCGCCCGTGATATTGTAATACTCAATTCCGCTGCCGCAATCTACACGGCAGGTATTTGTGACACTATTGGTTCCGGTATTACTCTGGCAATCAAGTCCATTGAGGATGGTGCCGCGAGAGCAAAACTGGATTTGCTGGTCAAACACAGCAACTCGTTTTAAATCCTATGCAAGGTACCCCTGACATTCTCAGGCGGATTCTGTCGCGCAAAACAGAAGAGATCTCTGAACGAAAACAGGTATTGCCCGAATCAGAACTTGTAGAAATGTGCAAGGATACCCCCCCGGCCCGGGGGTTTGAAATGGCACTGCAAGGTACGATCAGTCAGGGAAAACCTGCGATCATTGCCGAGATTAAAAAAGCCTCTCCCAGCAAGGGTGTGATAAGGAAGGATTTTGATCCGGTTGCGATTGCCAAAAGCTATGCTGATGCCGGCGCAACATGCCTTTCGGTATTAACTGACAGGGACTTTTTCCAGGGTGACGACGAGTATTTGAAATCTGCACGTGCGGCCTGTGAACTTCCGGTCCTACGCAAGGATTTCATGATCGATCCATATCAGATCTATGAGTCACGTCTGTTGGGTTCAGATTGCATACTTCTCATTGTTTCAGCGGTGGACGACCAGAAGTTGCGTACTCTGGCGGATCTGTCGACCATGCTGGGCATGGACGTACTTCCGGAAGTGCATGATCGCGAGGAACTGGAACGGGCGCTGGTCCTGAGATTGCCGCTTATCGGGATCAATAACCGTAATCTACGGACTTTTGAAACCGACATCAACACTACTATTGGGCTGTTGCCGGATGTGTTTCATGACCGCATCGTGATCACGGAAAGCGGTATTCGCAATAAGGACGATGTAGCACTGATGCGTAAACATAATGTTAACGCATTCCTTATCGGTGAGACTTTTATGACAGCATCGGA
>WVYN01000080.1:28629-40224 GCA_011772965.1 Gammaproteobacteria bacterium | reverse complement strand
GTCCAGACATTGAACTGGCCTGGGTAACAGAAGGTCTTATGAATCCAGAATCAGTCGTTTATCATCCGACCAGCAATTCTCTCTATGTATCCAACGTTAATGGTTCTCCCACTGAAAAAGACGGGAATGGGTTTATCTCCAGGATATCTCTTGACGGTGAACTTCCCGAGCTAAAATGGCTTGCCGGACTGGATGACTGGAAAACTTTACCACATTAATAATATGGGTAAGGTTGAATTGTTACTGGCGCTCGAACAAGGCATGGCGGATCATGATGTGATACACAATAGGCAATTGATACTTTTGCCAATGATGAGCAGCAATAAATTACTTGCCTACCGTATCATTAAATAAATATTACCCAGGAAATAAAAAAGCCGCCCTGAGGGCGGCTTTTCCGTGACTTTAAAGGAATGAGGTCACTATCCAGGTTAGGCAGCTAAGGCGCTATCCAAGATTTTTTTGACGCTGGCAGGATAAGCCTGAACGATCTCAGCTACAGACTTGCCACGTGCAACGGCGTTTTCAACTGCAACCTTGGCAGCTTCAGACTGGCCAACGAAGTAGCTCTTGGCACCTTCGATGTCCTTGACGCTGGAAGCCTTTCTCAGTGAGTCAACGCCAGCATTAATGCTTTCTTCCAGTGCTTCCAAATGGATACCAGCCAGCTTCTCAACATTTTCAACATACAGGGCATTCAGCTCCTGAATAGGTGTTACAAATTTTTCAATTTCGAAGTTCATGTTTTATCTCCTCAGATAAAAAGTTTTTATGATGTTGCGATGCAGTATAGACCAAGAGATTGTGCATTGCAACATTATTTTTAATATATTTTTTCCTCTAATATTCATTGTATATTTTATTTTTATTGATAGTGTGCACTTACTTCTATGATATTTGTCATTTCTATTGAATAAATATGTGATTTTAGTCCCCAGCCCCTTGATTCCTGGATTGTGTGGCATAGGCTGTAGCCATAATCAGGAGGAAAGCGTCTATGAATGAAGATACCTTTAACATGACCGTCCGGAAATTCCTCAAGAACGTCGGCGTCACTTCCCAGCGGGAAATCGAAAAAGCTGTTGATGAGGCACTCCGTTCAGGCAAGCTGAAAGGCAATGAATCTCTCAGCGCCAGGATGACACTGGAGGTAAATGAACTCGGGCTCAAGGAAGAGATCAACGGCAAGATTAATCTGGAGTAAACCAAAATACTCTTCTAAGTTATGTTTTGATTATCTAGATTTTCTACCAGTTCTTGCCAGTTTTCTCATGGCAGAACGATACCAAAATGCCATACCGGGATGGCTTCGTCATCCACTTGATTTATTGGGACATTACTAACTTAATCCGGTATTAGATGCGCAGTCACCTGATGACCAAAAAAAATTAAAGTCAATCCAGTGTGCTGATTCCCTGCCGAGCCGGCAACCCAGGATTCCTGTACAGAATTGGCGGGCATCTGCAATGTTGTCAACCGGGATAGCAAAATGAAAAGGACGTAAGGCGTCAGACATGGGAAAGTTTTTTAATCCTGTTTGCCGTAGGTTTTGAACTTTTCAATGTTTATTTGCATTTCCTGATCACTCAACAACACCGGCCCGCCCGCCTGCAGGCTCAAGATATATTGATGTGCGAGGTTTTCGACCTCTCCGGCAAATCGAAAGGCTGTAGATAAATCCTCACCCACTGCAATCTGACCATGATTGGCCAGCAGACAAGCCATGCAATCGGCCAGTATAGTAACAGCATTATCTGAAAGCTCCTCACTACCAAAGGTGGCGTACTCGGCACAAGGAATGGAATCACTGCCCAGTGCGGTTACCATGTAATGAAACGCAGGAATAGGTTTGCGGGTACAGGACATCGCGGTAGCGTAAGGAGAATGCACATGCACAATCGCGTTAATGTCTTCACGCGCCTGATAGATGGCACGATGCATCATCCATTCGCTGGAAGGTTTGAGCATGCCATCTATGACATTGCCGGCATAATCCATTTCGATGATGTCTTCTACCGCAAGCTGATCATACGTGACACCCGTAGGTGTAATCAGAAACCCCTGGGCCGAGCGGGTGCTAAGGTTGCCGGAACGACCAAAACTCAAGCCACTGCTATTGAATTGTGTGACTGTCGCAATAATTTCCCGGCGCAAGGCATCGTTACTCATATACCAAAGTGTACCGTGAAATGATTAGATTTCAGACATTAAAGCGGAATAAAATGACATCTCCATCCTGGACAATATAATCCTTGCCTTCCGAGCGCCACTTGCCGGCCTCCCTGGCCCCCTGTTCGCCCTTGTACTTGATATAGGCCTCAAAGGCCGTAACTTCTGCGCGTATAAACCCGCGTTCAAAATCACTATGAATGACCCCGGCAGCCTCTGGTGCTGTAGCACCCACCCGGATGGTCCAGGCGCGCACTTCCTTGGGACCCGCTGTGAAAAAGGTTTGCAGGCCAAGCAAACAGAAACCGGCACGGATGATCCGGTTCAGACCTGGTTCATGCAATCCCAGTGATTCGAGAAATTCCTGTTTGCTGTTCTCGTCCAGTTCGGCAATTTCAGATTCGATGGCTGCACAAACCGGGATGACTTCAGATCCCTCGGAATCAGCATAGGCCCTGAGTTTCTCCAACCAGGGATTGTCAGTCAATCCATTCTCCTCGACATTGGCTATATATAGTGTCGGTTTTTCGGTGAGTAAATGCAGGTCCTGAATGGCCAGGGACTCTTCATCACTTAAACTTAGTGACCGTATAGGCAGACCCTCATTGAGATGGGCCATGATCTTTTTCAGCAAATCCTGCATTTTTTTTCCTTCCTTGTCTCCGCTGCGTGCAAGTTTGATTGCTTTTTGCAGTGCTCTATCAACCGTTTCCTGATCGGCTAGACACAGTTCGGTATTGATGACCTCGATATCAGACAGCGGATCAACCTTGCCGGCAACATGGACGATGTTGTCGTTCTCGAAACAGCGGACAACCTGGGCGATAGCATGACTCTCCCGGATATGGGCAAGAAACTTGTTACCGAGGCCCTCGCCTTTTGAAGCACCTTTAACCAGACCTGCAATATCGACGAATTCCATATGCGCCGGTACCACCCTGGCTGGTTTCACGATGTTCGCCAGCTGTTGCAGGCGTGCATCCGGAACCGGAACAATCCCGATATTGGGGTCAATTGTACAGAACGGATAGTTTTCAGCATCAATGCCGGAATTGGTTAATGCATTAAACAGGGTAGATTTACCGACATTGGGCAAACCGACAATACCACATTTGAATCCCATCTTTTTTAACCTGATCAGTCCTGGTTTTTATTATTATTTTGCATGGTATGCAGTTCTGTCATGGCCTTTTGTATTTCACCATTGACTATTTTCGGTAACAACGGAATGACATCCATAATTCCCTGTATAATCTTTTCCTGCTCATCTGCGGATGGTTTTGACAACACGTAGTTCACAACTTTGTGGCTGTCACCCGGGTGTCCGACTCCTAGCCGAATCCGCGCAAATGAATTACTACCGAGCTTTTCAATAACATCACGCAAGCCATTGTTGCCGCCATGCCCGCCACCGGTTTTTATGCGTACCCTGCCGGGCTCAAGATCTATTTCGTCATGCACCACAAGAATTTCTTCCGGTTTGATCTTGTAGAAATTTGTAATCGCCTGGACTGCCTGCCCACTGCAATTCATGAATGTCGTCGGTTTGCAGACATAGCAACTCATGCCATCGGCTTCCAGACGCGCAAGTTCAGCATGAAACTTGGTTTCGTTTTTGAAAGTCAGTGAGTATTTTTCTGCCAGGACATCAACAAACCAGAAACCGGCATTATGGCGGGTCATTAAATGCTCGGGGCCCGGATTACCCAGGCCCGCGATCAATTTAATCGGTGGAGACACGTAATCTGCCGATCAGCAGAAGATTAGTCTTTGGATTTCTCTTCCTTGTCCTTGTCTTCTTCCGTTCCTTCTTCCGCTTCCGACATTTCCGCGGCAGCGGCAGCAGCTTCTTCTTCTGCAGCCTCGGCCTCGGCTTCTTCCTCTTCTTCAATTACAACACGTGGCATATTCACAGCAACAACCGGTGCTGAACCATCGCCGCCATGTTCCATGGCATAGGAAACCACACCTTCCGGCAGTTGCAGTTCCTCGACATGAATCGAATCACCCACATCAAGATTCAACACATCCACTTCGATGTATTCGGGTAGATCTTTCGGCAGGCAGGTCACCTCAAGCTCGGTCATAATGTGACTGACAATACCACCACTTTGTTTTACGCCAATACATTTATCTTCATTGAGGAAGTGTATCGGGACACGCATGGTCAGTTTTTCTGTTTCGCTGACTCGCTGCAGGTCGATATGTGTAATGGTTGGCTTATAAGGATGACGCTGCAGGTCCTTGAGAACGACCTTTTGCTTTTTCTTGCCAATGATGAGGTTTAAAATGTGTGAATAAAAGGCTTCTTGCTCCAGATGATGAAACACATCATCGTGATTCAGTGTAATCGGAGTCGACTCTTGGCCACCGCCATAGAGAATACCGGGTAATTTGCCGTCTTTGCGCAGGCGGCGGCTCGCACCTCTACCTGAATCATCACGCAGTTCGGCAACCAGATCAAATGCTTCCATCTTATTGCTCCTTCATCTAGGTTTAACCAAAGGCAGCACCCGCGACCAGGTGATACCTCGTATATATGACATGCCAGAGATGCCGTTTATCCAGAGGCTTAACCTCCGGGAATTCTTTCTTTGTCAATCGACAAACATGGAACTGAGCGACTCACCCTCGCTGACCCGGCGAATACTTTCGGCCAACATGGCGGCAACACTCAGTTGCCTGATCTTGCTGCAGGTGGCAGCCTCGGACCGCAGGGGAATGGTGTCAGTAACCACCAGTTCATCCAGTTGCGATGCTTCAATATTCTTTACTGCATTCCCGGACAGAACCGGGTGGGTGCAATAAGCGACCACTTTTTTCGCACCATGCTCCTTCAACGCCCCTGCAGCATTACACAGGGTCCCGGCCGTGTCGACAAGGTCATCGATAATGATACAGGTCCGATCTTCAACGTCACCAATGATATTCATAATCTCTGATTCATTGGCCCTGGGTCGGCGTTTATCGATAATGGCCAGCTCGGTATCATCCAGTCGCTTGGCCAGTGCCCTTGCTCTCACTACGCCACCGACGTCCGGTGAAACTACCACCAGGTCCGGATATTCATGTTTCCAGATATCGCCAAGCAATACCGGCGACGAATACACATTATCCAGAGGAATATCAAAAAACCCCTGAATCTGGTCTGCGTGCAGGTCCACGGTCAATACCCGGTTTACACCTGCAACCGCAATCATATTGGCAACAACCTTGGCGGTGATCGGTACCCGTGCCGAACGGGTCCGCCGGTCCTGCCTGGCATATCCCATATAAGGAATGACTGCCGTTATCCGGTCCGCCGAGGCACGGTGCATGGCGTCCGTGATGACCAGCAGTTCCATCAGGTTGTCATTTGCGGGCGTACAGATAGACTGAATAATATATATATCCCGACCGCGCACATTCTCATCAATATCAACCATCACCTCGCCGTCACTGAAGCAACCGACATTGATTTTGCCCAGCGGCAGGTTCAGGCAACCTGAAATATCCACTGCCAGACGCGGGTTGGCGTTACCCGTAAAAAGCATTGAATTGCTTAATGACATAAGGTCCCCGGTGACTGAATAATCTGGCTGGGGTGCCAGGATTCGAACCTGGGAATGCGGGGATCAAAACCCCGTGCCTTAACCGCTTGGCTACACCCCAATGAATATTTGTTCAATCCTGGTGTCCCGATTGTCAGCTTGCCTCTTTGGCCAGCCTGACCAGCAAGGGAGACTGGTTCCTGCCCCTCGCAACAAACCCATGCCATTTCCCGGGAAGCTTTTTCCGCAGGGAAACGGCCTCTTTCTCATTCTCAAATCCGGCAAAGATACACGCACCGG
Source organism: Gammaproteobacteria bacterium (assembly GCA_011772965.1). Lineage (GTDB taxonomy): Bacteria > Pseudomonadota > Gammaproteobacteria > Eutrophobiales > Eutrophobiaceae > SZUA-592. The sequence continues at coordinate 34,225 of WVYN01000080.1, read as the reverse complement.
TTCCCGTCATTTGGGCCCTGCCATACTGGCTTAACCAATCCAGGGCCTTGGCGACCTCGGGATAATGCTTTCTCACCACGGGTTCACAGTCATTATGGCCGCCTGACTTCAGGAAGTCGCGTATTGTGATTGCAGGTGTATGACGTGTCAAATCCTCGGCGTTGAATACCACACTTGTGGAAACATGGCAGTCCGGGCAGATAACCAGGTACCAGGGTTCGAATGGATCCACAGCGGTCAAACGCTCGCCTACGCCCTCCGCCCAGGCCGCATGACCATGGATGAAAACCGGCACATCGGCACCCAGGCCAAGACCAATCTCGGCCAGTTGTTCGACCGAGAGTCCCAGCGACCAGACCTGGTTGAGGGCCACGAGGACGGTCGCGGCATTGGAACTGCCACCACCGAGCCCTCCACCCATGGGCAAGTGCTTTTCGACCCTGATATCAGCACCCTGACTGCAACCGCTATTCTCCTGCAGTGCTCTGGCGGCGCGTACCACAAGATCATCTTCTGCGGACACATCGGAATAATTTGCTGCCCGATTAATCCGGCCGTCCGCACGGGACGAAAAATCCAGACGATCGCAATAATCCAGAAATTGAAACAGGGTCTGCAATTCGTGATAGCCATCCTCTCGGCGACCAGTCACATGCAAAAACAGATTCAGCTTAGCCGGGGCCGGCCAGTCTCTGCTCTTCAAGTCTGCCAATCCTGTATGACCAGTTTTACTGAAAAATGCGGGTTGAACATGGAAATTTTGCCGGGCAGATCCATGCCCTGAACCTTCTGGTATCGCTCAATCTTGATCTCCCAGCCGGATTGTTTCAGGTCGACCATGCGTGCTTCACTATCAAGAAGAATCCGGTCAAGTGGCTTATTGGGCTGGGGCATGCCTCGAACCCAGTATTCCAGTCCTTCCAGCGGGATCTCCCAGCCCAGGGTTTGGCGCAACAGGGACTCGGAGTCCACCGCTTCATAAGTCTGATTGTCATCGGTGGTCAGTGCAACCAGGTCACGGTTACCTGTCAGCTGCCATGTCCCCTGGCCCAAGGGTGCAATCATGCGGAGTTGAAAACGATCGACCTCGTTTTCCCAGTGCAGGGTCACGGTCCAGCTCTCTTTGTCTGTTCGCAAGGCCATTCGACCCTTGAGAGACCAACGTTGCAAGTCTGCAAGCGCAGCTCGCCGCAGTTCCCAAGCGGGATCATCAATGGCAACCATGGTGGTTTGGATGGGACTGACGGCACAACCGGTCAAGAGGATGACCAGCAGGAACAGGCCGGATCGGGTCACGGATTGAAACGCTGTATTACATCCAGCAGGCGGGCGTCTTCCGGGGTTTCTTTTAAGGCGGTTTCCCAGACCTGGCGGGCTGCTTCCTTGTCACCCTTGACCCAGAGCACTTCACCCAGATGCGCTGCAATTTCGGGATCGGCCCGCTCCTTGAGCGCGCGCCTCAGATATTCAACGGCCTCATCCAGACGCCCCATGCGATAGAGTACCCAGCCCATGCTATCAAGGATATAGAAATCGTTGGGTTTGAGTGCCAGTGCCTTACTGATCAGGTCGTGGGCTTCTTCAAAACGATCAGTGCGATCGGCCAGTGTATATCCCAGGGCATTCAGGGCCTGCACATGTTCCGGATTTTTTTCAATAATGGCCTTGAGATCATCTTCGAGGATATCCAGCCGATCCATCTTTTCCGCCAGCATGGCGCGAGAATAGAGCAGATCAGCATTGAAATTATTATCCAGTGCCTTGTTGTAAACTTTAAGCGCCTCCTCGAAGCGCTTTTCCTCTACCAGCAATTCGCCCTCGGCCTGAACCAGGATGGCCTTTTGATCGGGTCCCTGGGCAGGGATTGACTGCAGGTGAGTGCGGGCCTCTTCCAGTTTGCCCTGCTTTGCCATGATCAGGCCAACGCGGATCTGCGCATCAAAATAATTAGCGCCAGATTGTAAATTGCTATACCAGATGATGGCCTGATCCAGATCACCATCCTCCTCGGCAATCCGACCAAGGTAATAACTGGTTTCTTCAACACGCTCGCCCTGCTCAGACAATTGTACAAAATAAGTCCTGGCCTCTTTCAGCTCATTGTCCTGCAAATGGAGTAGCCCGAGCGCATAGAGCACGTCAATGTTTTCCGGCACAACTTCGTATAGGTCCTGAAACTGTTTCTTGGCCTCAGAGTAATATTTGATATCTGTCAGGAACCGCGCATAAAAAAGCCTGAGATTAATATTGTCCGGGTTTTTCTGTATCGATTTTTCCAACCACTGAAGTGCTTTCTCTGTCTGTCCATCCTGTTGCAGAAGAGAAACATAACTGATCGTGGCATTGGTATTGTCAGGCATGATTTCCAGTAACTGCCTGAGGATCTCCATTGCTTTTGCTTCATCACCTAGCCGTGACATGACATGGGCAAAGGCATATAAAGCATCCGGATCATCCTGATAGCCCTGCATCAGTCTCTCCATGACCGCTTTGACGTTATCATGATTATCTTCTTTGCCGAGCAGATTGGCGATGACCCAGAGTTTCTGATCCATGGAACCTGCCGACTGGGCAAGGATGATATCGAAGTGAGACATGGCAGCGTCCAGATCACCCCTACGCACGGCGAGTACCGCAAGGATCTGATGGGCATCGATGCTGTCCGGGTCGAGTTCGACCCAGATCCTGGCGGCACGGGATGCTGCCTCATCATTGCGTGCATAAACCGCGATACGGGTTGCCCGGCTGGCGATCTCGGGGTCCCGGGTCTCCTCGGCCAGATCCAGGTAATTATCAACAGCTATATCTAGTTGGCCACGTTGACCGGCAATTTCGGCAACCAGCAGCTTGTAGAGTATATCCTCGGTCAGTTCGATATCAGGGCGGGTTGATTCAACCGCGGGGACCCTGTCACTGGTGGTTTCGGCAGTTTGGCTACTGACGGCACTCGAGGGGCCCTGGCTTTTGGTCCTGTCAGACAGTCCGGCACATCCCGCAGCCAGGGTGAGCAGCAGGAGAATCATGGCGCGGGCAGGTATTTTTCCGCAGAACAGGGTCGATATACCGTTCATTAGTTAATGTGTCTTGGTGGTTCCAGAGGGATTGACTCGATACCGGGGTGAAACGTTCCCTTTAATTAACGTCTTGATTAAACTACCTGCTTTTTATCCTAGCACCTAATACCTGACTTTACTAAGACGTAATGCGCAAAATTGCTTGTTTTCCAGCGGGGCTTCGCTCAGAATTTTATAAATAACAGATACGTTATTGAATTGTATGTCACTTCTCGCCTTTGGTGTTAATCATGCTACCGCCCCCGTTGAATTACGGGAGAGGATCAGTTTTGTCGAGGACACAGTACCTGAGACCCTGACAGACCTGACCCGGGAGCGGGGGGTGGCTGAGGCGGCCATACTGTCAACCTGCAACCGGACCGAAATCTATTGCCATCTCGACCAGCCCACTGATCCTAGCCTGTTGCACTGGTTATCAGACCACCATGGATTGCAACATGAGCAACTGCGACCTTTTGTTTACCTCCACCAGGACGAATATGCCGTCAAACACGTTTTGCGCGTTGCTTCCGGACTGGATTCAATGGTCCTGGGTGAACCCCAGGTTCTGGGTCAACTGAAACATGCCTATCAGATCGCCGTAAATGCCGGCAGCATTGGCAAATACCTGAGCCGGTTGTTTCAGCACTCCTTCCGGGTGGCCAAGGAAATCCGTTCCAGTACCATGATTGGCGCCCATCCCGTGTCTGTTGCATTTGCCGCCGTCAGGTTGGCACAGCAAATCTTCGGGGATTTATCAACGCGGACCGCCTTGTTGATAGGTGCCGGCGAAACCATCGAGCTGGCAGCAAGGCATTTACGCGAAAACGGGCTGGAGCGCATGATCATAGCCAACCGCACGGTGGAACGTTCCCAGAAACTGGCACAGGAATTTTCCGCTTATGCAATTCCTCTTGCAGACATACCCTCGCATCTTGCTGAAGCTGATATTGTATTTTCATCTACGGCCAGTCAGTTGCCCATACTGGGCAAGGGTGCGATTGAACGTGCCATAAAGACCCGGAAACATCGACCGATGTTCATGGTAGATATCGCCGTTCCACGTGATATTGAACCGGAGGCCGGGGAACTCAAAGATATTTATCTCTATACAGTGGATGATTTAAAAGACGTGATTCAGGAAAACCTGCGCAATCGGAAACAAGCGGCCGTCCAAGCGGGAGAGATTATCAATATTCAGGTCCTGGAATTTATGGATTGGTTAAATTCACTGGATGCTGTCTCTACTATTTGTGCACTCCGCGAACAGGCCAATGATATTCATGAAGACACTCTGATAGATGCGCGAAGAAAACTTCGCGCTGGCGCAAACCCGGAAAAAGTAATTCAGGAACTCAGTAATAGTCTGACCAACCGGATCATACACCAGCCTACTGCCCAGCTGAGACTTGCTGGCACCGAGGGTCGAAAGGAATTGCTGCTTGCTGCGCAGGAACTTTTCAATCTGAAGCTGGAAAATCCCCACAAAAAATCAGACAAGTAGCCAGTCAGCTGCAACCGCTTGCCTGAGACTGGTGTATCCAACCTTATTATTTATTCATGAAAGACTCATTATTAAAAAAACTGGAATCCATTTCAGAACGTTTGCAGGAACTTGACGCACTGCTTGCTAATCCATCAATCATCAGTGATCAAAAAAAGTTTCGTGATTTGTCCCGTGAATATGCTGAGATAAGACCGGTAGTGAATTGTTTCATCGACTACCAGCAAAATCGTAGCAATATCATTTCAGCCCGGGAAATGCTTGAAGATTCAGACAAGGAAATGCGCGCCCTGGCCGAAGAAGAATTACATGCAGTAGAACAGAAAAACGAGACATTGGAGCAGGAATTGCAACGCCTGTTATTGCCAAGAGATCCGGCTGACCACAGTAATATATATCTGGAAATACGTGCCGGGACTGGTGGCGAAGAGGCTGCGTTATTTGCCGGGGTATTGATGCGCATGTACACAAAGTATGCTGAAGCACGTGGCTGGAAAACAGAGATACTCAGTGCTTCACCCGGCGACCTAACCGGCAGTTTCCGTGAAGTGATCCTGCGCCTGATAGGTGATGGTGCTTACTCGAGACTGAAATTTGAATCAGGTGCCCATCGGGTGCAACGTGTTCCTGAAACCGAATCGCAGGGCAGAATCCATACCTCGGCTTGCACGGTTGCCGTACTTCCGGAAGTTGATGATATCGAAGATATAGAGATAAACCCGGCCGATCTGCGCATTGATACTTTTCGCGCCTCTGGCGCAGGGGGACAGCATGTCAACAAAACGGATTCGGCTGTTCGCATCACCCACTTGCCGACCAGTACCGTAGTTGAATGCCAGGACGAACGCTCACAGCACAAGAACCGCGCCAAGGCCATGTCATTCCTCAAGGCTAGACTTCTCGACACAGAACGTGAAAAACAGATCGCTGAGCAGGCCGAAAATCGTCGTAACCTGGTTGGCTCAGGCGACCGCTCAGAACGCATTCGTACCTATAACTATCCGCAGGGACGCGTCACTGATCATCGCATCAATTTGTC